>DASSPN010000051.1:0-128846 GCA_035699605.1 Nocardioidaceae bacterium
TGGCGGTGCCTCCCACCCTCGCTGGACGCATCGACTACGAGCCACCACTCCCGGCAGCGCGAGACCAGCTCACCCAACGGGTTCCGCAAGGCAGCTCGATCAAGTGCCTCGCGGTCTACGAGACGCCGTTCTGGCGTACCGACGGCCTCTCGGGCCTGGTCCTCGACTGCGACGGCCCGGTCTCGATGGTCATCGACGCCTCCCCAGAGGCCGCCGGGCCCGGCATCCTCGTCGGGTTCTACGAGGGGCGCAACGCCCGAGCAGCCTCCGGGCTGTCGTCCGCCGAACGTCGCGAGCAGGTGCTCGCGTGCTTCAGCCGGCACGTCGGCGATCGCGCGCTCGCCCCGCGCGAGTACCTCGACCAGGACTGGAGCCAGGAGCCTTTCACGCGGGGTTGCTACGCCGGAGTCATGCCGCCCGGAGCCTGGACCGGCTACGGCCACGCACTGCGAGAGCCGGTCGGCCCGATCCACTGGGCCGGTACCGAGACGGCGCTGTCGGCGATGGGCTACGTCGAAGGAGCCCTGGAGTCCGGCGAACGGGCCGCCGCCGAGGTGCTTGCGGCGATGACGGACCGGCGCCGATCGCGATGACCCAGCTGCTGGTGCACGGTGGCACCGTGCTGACCCAGGACCCGGTCCGGCCCGCGGCTGCGGCGATGCTCGTGGAGAGCGGGGCAGTGGTCGCGATCGGCGGCGAGGACGAGGTGCGCGCCGCCGCGCGCTCGGACGCGGCATCGTTGGACCTCGACGGCCGGGTGGTCTGCCCGGGCTTCATCGACGCACACAACCACTTCGTCTTCAGCATCCTCGCCGAGCTCGGCGTCGACTGCCGGACGCCGCCGGTCAGTTCAGTCAGGGAGCTGCTGGAGAAGCTGGCCGAGGTTGTCGCCAGGACCCCGGACGGCGACTGGGTCCGGGGCTGGGGGTACAGCGAGTTCGAGCTCGCCGAGGGCCGGCATCCCACCCTGGCGGAGCTCGACCGGATCGCGCCGTCCAACCCTCTGGTGATCGAGCACACCAGTGGCCACATGTCGGTGGCCAACTCGATCGCCCTCGCGGCCGGCGGCATCACCCAGTCGAGCTCCGACCCGGCGGGCGGCATGATCGTGCGGCACCCGATCACTCGTCGCCTGACCGGACTGTTGCACGAGCAGGCTTCCGAGCTGGTCGACGTCGTCGCCCGCAACGCCGTACTGACTGCCGATCCTGACGCCTGCCTGCACGCCGCGCACACCGTCGCGGCTCGCTTCGCGGCACTGGGTCTGACCACGATCTGCGACCCCTGCGTTCCCGCCGAGGTCCAGCCGCTCTACCAGGCGCTGTCCGCCGACCCCGAGTTCGGTCTGCGCCTGGTGGGCCTCGGGATGGGTGAGGCGGGCAAGTTCAGTCCGCCCGTCGACCTGCTCGGACGCGGTGCGGAAGACCGGCCGGACGGCTTCGCACTGTCAGGCATCAAGTTCTTCGCAGATGGCGGCGAGCAGTGCGGGGTGTGCATGTCGCTCGGCGGTGCCCTGCGCGGCGCGCTGCGCTCGGCGGCCAACGCGATCCGCTACCGCTCCCTGATGGCCGCTCGCCTCTTCGCAGCCCCGCGGACCCGGCTGGGCGCGGACGGCAACCTGCACGCCGGGATCAGGTTCTACCCCGACGACCAGCTCGCGACGCTGCTGCAGCGGACCGTCGGCGAAGGGCTGACCGCGGCAGTCCACGCCATGGGCAACGAGGCGATCGACCAGGTTCTGGGAGCGGTCGAGCAGGCACGCAGGCACGGTCCCGACGATGCGCGCTTCCGGATGGAGCACGTGATGATGCCTGCGGAGGGCTCCCTCTCGCGCATCGCCGACCTCGGCGTCGCCGGGGTCGTGCAACCGATCTTCGTCCACGACTACGGCTTCCCGCTGCTGCTCACCGGCATGAACAGAGAGTTCCGCACGCTGGCCTTTCGCGACCTGATCGACCAGGGCGTCCTGCTCGCCGGCAGCTCGGATGCTCCGGTCAGCGACCCGGCAGTGCTTCCGGCGGTCGAGGCCGCGGTGACCCGCCGTACTGCCCACGGAGAGGTTCTCGACGCCGACCAGGCCCTGACGGTCGAGGAGGCATTGGCGCTGTACACCCGCAACGCGGCCGCCGTCCTCGGCCTCGGGCCCGACCACGGTTCCCTCCGGACGGGAAGCGTCGCCGACTTCGTGGTGCTCGATGCGGATCCACGCACTGTCGAGCCTTCTGCGATCGGGCGGATCCAGGTCGAGGAGACCTATCGGGAGGGCCGCCGCGTCCACGTCCGTAGCGCGGGAGCAACGGGGACTCTTCGAGTCTCGGACTGACTCGTTGCTGCCAGGAGCGCGCGGTGTAGACACGGCGTGTCTCGGTGTCGGCGCCTCCCAGCAGCGGTGCCAGCGAGGTCGCAGCCTCCGCCGGGGCGGCGCTCATCGAGAGGCGCAGGGCCTGAGGACGGCGAGAAGCTCACCAGAGCACCTGGCTCCGCTCGGACCACTAGCCAGAGACGCTCTCCCCCTGGGCCATCGTGCGTAGTCGGCCCACGGGGAGCTTCCGTCCGAAGGCAACCACGGTCCTGCCAGCCGACCGCTCCCAGGTCAGGAGCGCGTCGTACCCCTCGAGGGACCCGTCAACGGAGTCCGGCGCCGCCTCGAGGCCGAGCGGCCCCATGACCTTGATCGGAACCCCACACACCTCGGTCCAGAAGTAGTCGTCAGTCGCGCAGTCACCGGCCTGGCCGAGAGCTGACGCGGCGGCAAGCTTCCCCTGGGCAATGGCGTTGGACCAGTAGGGCGTTCGCCGCCCCAAGGACCTCAGGTAGCTGACGTCTCCCGCAGCGAAGACATCAGGCACGGTCGTCGCGCAACGGTCGTCGATGCCGACACCTGTCCCGTCAGCAAGTCCGGTGCCGGCAAGCCAGTCGGTGCAGGGAATGTCGCCAGCGCACGTCACGACGAGATCTGCACGCAGGACGTCCTGCCCGTTCCAGCAGACACCCCTCACCGGATCACCGACCAGGCCCACAGGGCCTGAGGCCGTGATGAACCGGACGCCGCTCGATGCGGCCAAGCCGGCAAGGCGGTCGGCCAGGAAGGGTCCGAGCACTCGGGTCAACGGGGGCTCGACATCGACCACCACCACCTCGAGGCCTCGAGCTGCACAAGCGCTGGCGACCTCCATGCCCAGGAAGCCAGCGCCCACCACGATGACGCGGCTGGCCGTGTCGAGACGGTCGGCGAGGTGAGAGGCATCCCCTCGAGTGCGGAGCACGAGCTCACCGCTCTGACCTCGTTGGGCCAGCCGACGTGCCGATGCGCCGGTGGCGATGATGAGTCGGTCGTACGAGACCTCGGCGCGGGCGGCGGTGCGCACCAACCGAGCCGTCGTGTCGAGGCCGACGGCTCCGGAACGGTCGACCTCCACGTCGAGCCCGTCGACGGAGATGGTGCTGGTGTCTCCTGCGCCAGGGCGCAGCGCCTCCTTGGACAGGGGTGGCCGCGCGTACGCGCCGTCCGCGTCGTTGCCGATCAGCGTGATCCGGCCTGTGAAACCGCGAGCTCGCAACTCACGGGCGGCCGTCGTACCCGCGAGCGACTCGCCCACCACGACGATGGATTCCGGGCTGCTCACGTCAGCTCACGCAGAGCGGCAACGGGGCAGGATCCGATGGCGGCACGTGCCTTCGTCGCCTGCTCCTCCGGGACCGATTGGCCCTCCAGGTGGTAGGTCAGCTCCCCGTCGTCGTCGAGGCTGAAGAGGTGGGGAGCCTGCTCGGCACAGAGGCCGTGTCCTTCGCAGCGGTCGTAGTCGACGTTGATCTTCATGACGGGTCCTCTCGGGGGATGAGCTCGAGCGGGAGGCGCTCGTACCGGTGGATGATGTTGTTGACCGCCCAGCTCGGCTCGCCGGCGGCGACGATGCGCTCGACGCGCTCGAGCAGGGCGCGCAGGATCGCCTGGGTCTCCATCCGCGCCAGCCCTTGCCCGGCGCAGCCGTGGGCGCCGTGGCCGAAGCCGAGCTGGCGGCTCGCGTCGCGGGTGATGTCGAAGGCGTCGGGGTCGGTCCACTCGGTGTCGTCGCGGTTGGCCGAGGCGTACAGGACCAGCACTCGCGAGCCTTCGGGGATCCTCACTCCAGACAGCTCGGTGTCGCGTGCGACCTTACGGGTGAACGCGCGGATGGGGGCCTCGAGGCGGACGACCTCGTTGACGGCGTTGGACAGCAGCGCCGGGTTGTCTCGCAGCAAGTTCCACTGGTCGGGGTGAGCAGCGAAGAGGTGCAGGGCGCTGGAGATGGCACTGATCGTGGTGTCCAGCGAGGGCGCGAGGTAGTCGATCATGAGCGCCGGGCACTGGTCGTGGCTGATCCGTCCTTCGTCGGCTGCACGGAGGACGTCGTCGCCCATGCTTCCCGGCTGCACGAGCCGCTTCTTGACCACGGTGCCGGCAAAGCGCTTCATCGCCAGCCCGGTGGGGATCTGGCGCACCGCCTGGCCGTTGAGGGGCCCGAGGAGGTCGAAGGTGGCGGCCGCCCACTTCAGCAGGTTGTCGCGCCCTTCGGCCGGCCAGCCCACCAGGTCGGGTACGACCGCCATCGGGAGAGCCACGGCAAGATCGGCCACCCCGTCGACCGTGCGCAGGGCGACTGCGTTCTCCACGATCGCGGTGGCCCGGGCCTGGACGTCGCCCTCCATCTTCCGCAGGGCGCGAGGGGTGAGCCGGTGTGCGACGAGGCTGCGGCGCTCGGCGTGGAGCTCGTCGTCACTGTTGAGAGTCGTTCCGCGCGACAGCCGGTTCGTCGGCTCGTTGAGCCCCACGCCGCAGCCCGAGCGGAAGGTCTGGTCGTCGAGCAGGGCAGCCTTGGCCTCGGCGTACCGCGGCAAGGCGTACACCTGCTGCTTGGAGAGCCACACGACTCGGCCCAGGTCGCGGAGCCGCTCGTAGTGCGGGTAGGGGTCCAGGATCGCGGAGCGTGAGTAGATGTCCTCGCCGTACACCGGGACATCGGCAGGGGCTCTGGTGGTCAGCATGGTCGCCAGCTTTCGTCGGGGTCAGGCCCTCAGCATCGGCCGCGACGAGGCCCTGGCGCGATGGCAACGAGCCCACTTTTAGGGCCTCGCAGTGGGCTTTGAGCCCAGTAGGATGAGCTGGTGTCCGACCGAGCCTGGGAGCCCCCTTCACCCACCGTGGCCGCTCTGGTCGTGCGGGCTGCCCAGACCGCGATGGAGTTTCCCGCAGATCTCCTCGCCGACCTCGACGAAGCGGTGCTGGAAGCCAACCGCGAGCTCCTCGAGATCGAGCCACGACTGGCCGACTCGTTCAAGGCCTCGGTCCGGGGGGTCGTGACGCACTGGGTGTCGGCGAACATCAGGGCACCGGGTCACCGGGTGAGGGCGGACCTCGACCCGGACACACTCGCCCTGGCGCGCGACATCGTGAGGCACGGCTTCGACGGGACCCTGCTGTCGGGACACCGCGCCGCCCAGAACGCCGCCTTGCTCGCCCTGCAGGAGATCGCCTTCCAGGTCACCGATGATCCCAGCGAGCTTCGCGAGCTCTTGGACGTGCTGTCCCGCTCGGTCTTCGCGCTCATCGACGACACGTTGGCGGGCATCGACGAGCACATCCGACAGGAACGTCACCAGCTCACCGACGCCACTCACGTGGCTCGCTTGGAGACCCTCAGCCTCATCGTCCAGGGCGCCCCCATCTCGGAGCGGCGGGCGACCGAGAGACTGCGCTACGACCTCAGCCGGCAGCATCTGGCGGGGATCCTGTGGAGCGAGGGCGAGCCTCGGCTCGAGGAGCTGGAGTCCACCGCGCAAGCCCTCGCCCGTGAAGCGGGAGCGGCCGCGTCTCTCAGCCTTCCCGGCGGACCGTCGACCCTGTGGATCTGGATTTCCGGGAAGGCTGCACCCGACCTCGGGCAGCTCACTCGCCTGACCGCGCCCCCCGACACGTTCCTGGCCCTGGGTCGACCGGCGGGTGGATTGGACGGGTTCCGTCGTACACACCTCGAGGCGCTGGCTGCGCAACGACTAGTGCGGCGCCTGCCCACCAGAACGTTCGTCACGGCGTACGACGACGTCGAGGTGGTGGCCCTGGCGACCCAGGACGAGAGCAAGGCCGCCGACTTCGTGCAGAGCACTCTGGGCGAGCTGGCCCAGGCACCCTCGGAGCTGCGCGAGACGCTGAGGACCTACCTGCGCGAGCAGTGCAGCCCCACCCGCACGGCCAACGTGCTCTTCGCCCACCGCAACACCGTGATGGCGCGGCTCGACCGTGCGCGCGCGCTGCTCCCCCGCGGCCTCGACGGGAACACGCTGCCGGTGGGACTTGCCCTGGAGATCGCGCGGTTCGGTGCGGGTGGGCTCAGCGCGAGCTGAGGCGGAAGGTCGGCAGCGCCCGGATCGCCGCAGCGACGTCGGACCCCGCATAGGCGACCGTGAAGTCCGGGCGTACGACGACCGCGCGGGCGCCACCCGCAGCCAGCCACCGGTGCAGCTGGGGACTGGTCGTGGCGTCGACGACCACCGCACCACGCGCGGCGATGGCGTCACGCTCCGTCGAGGTCACCGGGACCGTGGAGACGACCGCGAAGCCGGTACCCAAGACCGCATCGAGGCGTCCCCCTCCCACCAGGAGCGCGTTCGGGCACTGCCGTCCCGCGAGCGACCTGCCCAGCCGTGGCCTCGTCACCAGGCTCGTCCGGTGAAGGGCAGGCGTCTCGCTGTCGAGCAGCCGGTCGCGCAGCCCGTGGACCCAGTGCAGGCGCGGCGCGATGAAGCGGCGGAGAACGTCGCCGGCGCGACCGCCTTGGGTCATGGAGACCCCTACGAGCTTGGCCAAGCCGATGATCGACCGGACGTGTGGCTTGCGTTCGGCTTCGTAGGTGTCCAGCGCGGAGTCCGGCAGGTCACCCGCCAGGACACCCGCAAGCTTCCAGCTGAGGTTCATGGCATCGCGGATGCCCGCACACAGGCCTTGGCCGATGAACGGCGGAGTGAGGTGGGCGGCGTCGCCGAGGATGAACACGTTCCGGTCGCGCCAGCGGTCGGCGAGCTGAGCACGGAAGGTGTACTCAGCGACCCGCACGAGGTCCAGCTCGGCGTCGGCCAGCGTCCCGACCCACGGGCTGATGAGCGGCCGAAGGGACTCGAGCGCCTCGAAGTCCGCAGCGGTCTCCCCCGGCAGCAGCCGGAACTCCCAGCGGTAGCGGGTCTCTCCGATACGCATGTACGTCGCGGCCCGGTGGGTGTCACAGACCTGGTGCACGCCCTCCCACTGGTCCAGCTCGACTGGAGTGTCCACGTCTACCACCAGCCAGCGCTGCTCGAACTTGAGATCCTGCATCGTCGTGCCGATCGACTGGCGGACAACGCTGTTCGCGCCGTCGCAACCCAGCACGTAGCGGGCCAGTACGGACTCGTGTTCTCCGGTCACACGGTCGGTGAAGTCGACGCGGACCCGACCCAGACCGTCTTGGGCGACCTCGGTCACCTCGACGTTGCCCCGCAGGGTGATGGTGTCCTGGCCCTTGAGGTTCGTGCGCAGGAGATGCTCGAGCTCGGGCTGGTCGAACATGTTCGCCCTCGGGTAGCCGTGCCTGCCCCAGTCGCCAGCATGGTCGCCGCCTCGGTCGAACACCGCGAGCACGCGGTGGTCCCGATCCAGGAGCTGCAGTCCCTGTGACGGCCGGGAGAGGGCAGCGAACTCGTCGGCGATGCCCAGGCGACGCAGGATGCGGTAGATCTCGTCGTCGAGGTGTACCGCGCGGGGCTGCGGGTAGACGCCGTCCCAGCGGTCGAGGACCAGGCACTGAACGCCGTACTGGCCCAGGAGAGTCGCGGCCGTGACTCCGGCCGGGCCCGCGCCGACGATGACGACCGGGACCAGCTCGTCGGACCTGCTCACGACTGGCCCGCCAGGATCAGGGCGACGAAGACGGCGGCCACCGCGCTGAGAACCAGACCAGGAGCGACCTCGGCCAGGCCGTCGCCCGTGCGCGCGTGGGTGGTGACGGCGCCTGCCAGCAGGAGAACCAGCCCCACGGCCGCCGCCGCGGCGAGCCGCTCGTCGTACACGCCAGCCAGGATCCCCACGGCCGCGAGCAGCTCGAGGGCCCCGATCCCGCGGTAGGCGGCGATGCTGAAGCCGACGTGCGCCGCTCGCGCACGCATGGAGGGGACCGCTGCCACTTTGGCTCCCCCGAGAGCGGCGAAGACAAGCACCAGGATGGCGCCGAGGATGTAGGTGAGGGTCACAGCTATCTCCAGTCTCACGTCAGCCGAGAATCGGCAGTCGGTTCTCGGTGAGCTGGTCGAGGCGTGCCTGCATGGCGGCCTCGACTCGCTCTGCGAAGTCGGCGGCAGACTCGCCGTCGTGGGCTCTCATGGGTGGAAGGACCGCGGTGACCAACTTGGTCGGCAACGGGGCGTAGGGGAGCATCCCGGCAACGCCGACGCTCAGTCCCCACGGAAAGGACAAGCTCACCGGCAAGGCCTTGACGCGCAACAGCTCAGGGAGACGCAACGCCTTGGCCAAGCGTTGCCCGTCGGTCAGGACGTAGAGCGATTCGCCGGCTCCAGCGGTGACCACGGGCACCACGTCGACGCCGTGCTCGATGGCCATCCGGGCGAACCCCGAGCGACCCGAGAACGTGATGCGGTTGCGGTGCTTGGTGGCCTTGGATGCGTCGATGTCACCGCCAGGGAAGACGGCCACGTGGTTGCCGGCGGCGAAGGCTTCCTGCAGCGACTCGACACTGCCCTGTCGACCGCCCAGTGCTTCGACCACTCCGCCGAGGCCGACCGTCCAGGCGAGCTGGTGCACCAGATAGGTGACATGACGCTCGCCCCGGAACTGGTCCAGCGCGGTGCGCAGCGCCAAGGCATTGAGGTCGACGACCCCGCCGAAACCGTGGTTGGCGACGAACAGTGCCGGTTGCGTCAGGGGCATCGCGTCGACCACCACCTCATGCCGGTGGTAGGCGCGCAGGTACGACGCGATCGCCGACAGGAAGGAAGCCTCGGCACGCCCGCTCATCCCGCGTACCGCACCGTCGTGCGCTGGGTGCCCAGGTCGATCGCCCCGTCGTCGGTCGCGACCGTGAGCTCCATGAGATCGCCGTCCTGGAGGTACTTCTGGTTGCCGGCCTGGCGCTTGAAGAACGCCTTCCACTTCACGTGTGCGGGCAGCAGGCTGCCGATGATCTCGATGGGCTTGGGAGGTGCGGACAGTGCGGTGCCCACGGGCGTTCCGGTCAGCAGCAGGTCGCCGGCGTCGAGCCGCTGGAAGCCGGTCAGAGCGGTGAGCGCCTGAAGCGGCTCGAAGATCATGTCGCCGCGAACGACGCTGTTCTGGCGGAGCTCGCCGTTGACCTTGAGCGTGAGCCGGAGGTCGGCGAAGCGCTTGAGCTCGTCGGCGTCCAGCAGGACCAGGGCAGGACCCACCGGCGTGAACGTGGGGTAGGACTTCGACTCGAAGAACTGAGTCTTGGGCAGCTGCAGGTCACGTGCGCTGACGTCGTTGGTGACGACCACACCTGCGACGTACTCGGCGAGGTTCTCGCCAGAGATCGTCGTTCCGACTGGGATCGCCTTGGCGAACACGATGCCGATCTCGACCTCGTAGTCCAGGAACTGCACGTGCTTCGGCTTGACCACGTCGTCGTACGGACCGCTGATCGAGCCCGACGTCTTGCGGAAGAAGGTGAGCGGGATCGTGTCGGGGTTCATCCCGGCGTCCTTGACGTGGGAGCGGAAGTTCGTCATCTGGGCCACGACGCGACAGGGTGCGGTGACCGGCGAGACCAGAGCGAGGTCGTCGACGAGCTCGGTCCCCGGCTCCGCCGCGGCTGTCTCGACCGCGGCGCGGTCGGCGAGGAGCTCGGCGGTCGTGGTTGCCGCCGTGTCGATCCTGGCGGCGCGCGTGCCGGTCTGGACCCACCAGCCGTCGTTGGTGCGGAGAACGGAGATGCTCATGAGCGGGCTACTTTCATCAGGCCACGGAGGCGGGTGAGGTCGAACTCGTTGCTGTCGCGCAGGGCCGAGACCATCGACCCGAGCTCGCGGAAGGTGTCGGTACGTCGGGGCGAGACGCCCATGAAGTCGGCCGAGGCCGGCGGACCCCACTGGGCCAGGCCCGAGGCCGTCATCGGCGACCAGCCCGGCTCGAGGGTGTTGTCGAAACGGTCACCGTCGGTGAAGTGCTCGACGAGGAAGCCGTCCGGGTCGCGCCAGTAGTCGAAGATCTGGCTGCCCTCGATGTGCCGGCCGATCCCCCACGACCGGTAGTAGCCCTGCTGCAGCAGGTACTCGCCACCGGCGGCCAGCGCATCGAGGTCGCTGACCTGGTACGCCGAGTGCACGTAGCGGTTGCGCGGCCCCAAGGTCATCGCCAGGGTGTGGTGGTCCGCCGGCAGCGAGCCGCGGTCGCACCGGATGAAGCTCATCGTCGGGCCCTTGGCGCGCTGGCCGTCGAAGTACTTGAAGTCACTGACGATGAGGCCCAGGTGCCGCAGGTACCAGTCGAGCGTCTCGACGTACTTGGTGCTCTGGAGCACCACGTGGCCCAAGCGCTCGACCGTGGCCGGTACGCGCAGCGGCCGCTGGGTCGCGTTGGCGCGCTGCAGCTCCCCTCCCATGTTGTACGTGTGCGCCGCCTGGGTCTCCAGTGCTGGGAGCTCGTGCAGGTCGGCCACCACGCGAACCCCGGCACCGCTCGGGTCGGTCAGGTTCACGACCGTCCCACCGATGCTTTCGGGGAGCTTGGTCACCGTGGTGCCGGTGGTGTCGGCGAGCCGGAGCAGGTCGACGGAGTCGGCCGCCTTGAAAGCGGCGCCGGCATACCGCGAGCGCGCGCCGCGACGGACGATCACACACGGTGCACCGGCGTACGCGCCGCGGAGCTGCAGCTCGTCGGGCGTCCGCGCGGCGGTGGCGAAGCCAAAGGCATGGGCGAAGCGCTCAGCGGCCTCCAGGTCTCGCTTCTCGAACTCCAGCCAGGCCAGGTCCTCCACCTTGATGACGGGGTTCCGGGCGCGCCCCGGGTGCTCCCCGTGCAGGGCGCCCTGCTCGCTGTGCAGGTCGCTGTGCGTCCCACCCTGGTTGTGCTCTGCCACTGTCCGACTCCCTTGATCGCTCCTTCTGACGAAATCGTCATCTATGAAGGAATCGGCTGTCAAGGTATAGTTGAGGAAATCGTCAGGTCTGTGACCTGAAAGACTCTCCACCGGCAAGCGGTCAGATCCGACGACAGGAGTGCTCATGGTCGACTCACCCCCGACCCGTAGCAGCCGGCGCAAGGCGATGACGCGCAGCGCCCTGGTGAGGGCGGCCCAGCAGCTCATGGCCGAGGGCCGCACGAGCGTTGCGATCTTGGAGATCACCCAGCTGGCCGACGTGGGTATGGGCTCCTTCTACAACCACTTCGAGACCAAGGAGCAGCTCTTCCAAGCAGCCGTAGACGACGCCCTCGAGATCCACGGCTCCCTCATGGACGCGCTCACCGAGGGCATTGAGGACCCTGCCGAGGCCTTCGCGCAAAGCTTCCGGATCACCGGGCGTCTGCACCGTGCCCAGCCGGAGCTGAGCAAGGTGCTGCTCTCCTTCGGCACCAGTCTGCTCACGTCCGACCACGGCCTCGCCCCGCGGGCCATGCGTGACATCCAGCTCGGGATCGACGCGGGGCGGTTCACGATCGCCGACGCCGAGGTCGGCCTGACGGTTGCCGCCGGCACGGCACTCGCACTCGGACAGCTGCTCCACGACCGGCCCGAGCGTGACGCCGCAGAGACTGCGGACCAGGCGACCAAGGCAGTTCTTCTGATGCTCGGCCTCGGTGCCGAAGATGCTGAAGCCTTGTGCGCCCTGCCGCTGCCGGACTTGGAGGGACTGCTCGATGGGTCGGCGGCCTGACAAGGCAGCAGCTCGCAGGTCGGGGCCCTCGGTCGATCAGAGCCCGGACATCGCTACCCCTGACAGGTGACACCTGAGTCGCGACATAGGTGACAGTCCTGTGGCATGTCGACAGCCCAGGTCGCCGTGGAGAAGGTCGTCACCTCCTCGGCAGCTCAGCAGACAGGTTCGGCGGCTCTGGCACGTCTGAACGGCGGGGGGCGCGGGGGGTTCGCAGGAGCGAAGGAACGTCGGTTGACAACGAAAGAACCCGCCCCAGCGGTGGTGTTTCCGCTGGTGAGACGGGGTTTCGGTGTGTGGAGCTGAGGGGATTCGAACCCCTGACCTTCTCCAATGGACAGGCCGCGGAAACCGCTCGAACCTCCTAGGCCGCCCTCGGGGCAAGTCGCTCAATCGTCAAGCCTGCAATGGATCTCGTCGCCTAACGCGTCCGACCTTACCCGGAACACAGGGGTGGCTTCGACCTTTCTCGGACTGACTTTCTGCTGACTTTTCGCTATCCCTGGCGCCCCTGCGGACTGGCTTGACAACCGTCGGTAGGCCTCGCCCGCATCCATCTGTCGTCGCTCGCCGCGCTTGGCACTCGGCCGTAGTGGGCCAGGATGAGGGCCTGGCTCCTCTTTCAACTGCGTAACGGCTCGCGAGTGGACGGCGCGGGGAAGCAAACACCCTTGCGTACCTAGCGCTCTCTCTCGTCGGCGCGCCGCTCGTCATCATCAGCGGCTTGATCGTGGAAGAAGGCACGTGCCAGGTACGCGCGGGCTCGACTCCCGTCGCGCTGCGCTGCGACGACGTGGCACGCCGGGCTCTGCCGTGCCCCCCGTGAGGTTGCCGCTGGGTGGACACCCGGAGCTCGCGGCCGCGGACGGTGCCCCTCGACCAGGTCGTGGACGGTCACGCGGTGGACGCGGCCGCCAGCAATCTCTGACGAGGGCTGGCGTGGAACTGTCGGCGGGTGACGGCGACGGGACAGTGCGCGTTAGTTAGCAGGTGCTGGCTGACCGAGCCGAGCAGGAGTCCGGTGACCATACCGCGTCCACGCGATCCGGAGACAACAAGCGAGGCGTAGGCCGATGCCTCGGTCAAGGCCAGCCCAGGAGCCAGCGGCACCGCGTCTGGCTCGATCGCGACGTCTGGGTATTCGTCTCGGACTTGCGCGATGCACTCGGCCAACAGAGCCTCCGCGGCCCCGGAACGTTGACCGATGGCCGCTGGCAGTTGCCCGTCGTAGCCCAGTTCGACACGACCGGGCTTCCATGCATGAAGGGCCACCACAACTTCCTTAGTGAATGATGCGCGATGGCACGCGAACTCGAGCGCTGCGATGCTTTGGGGGGAGCCGTCCACGCCTGCCACGATGCGAGCTGCCGCCGGATTGGCGGGTGGACGGGCCACGATCAGCGGGCACGGAGTATGCCGGGCAAGGTGCTGGCTGACCGATGCGAGGAGTGTGTCGGCTGCCCGTCCACGACCGCGGGTGCCGGCGACCATCACATGTGCATGGCGAGCCTGATCCAGAAGAACGGACTCCACGCCGCCTGCGAGCACCTCGAACTTGCCGTCGACACCTGCTGCCGCCAGCACGGCTTCGACGCGCGAGTGCATGTCGTCATCGGTGTCGCGGCTCGCGCTCCCCCGGGCGTCGGTCACGGACACGGCTCGCACGGGTCGTCCTTCGAGGGCGGCTGTAGCGGCGGCCCATTCGAGTGCGGCCACCGAGTGGGGCGAGTCGTCATAGGCGACCAGGATCGCGCCTGCTCCGCTGAGTTCATTCATGGCTTGAGCCCCTCTCGCTCGTTGTTGCAGCCCCGGCTATATCGGAGATCGCCACCGTGAGGAGCACCGCCGAGTCTTCGACCGCCTCGACACTGTGGCGCGCTGTCGGGATGGCGAGGTGGTCCCCGGCCTCACCCTCCCAGGAGTCCGTGGCGGTGATGAGGCGCACGCGGCCGGTCAGAACCTGGAGCGTGGCCTCCCCCGGCGCTTCATGGTCGCCGAGCCCGTGTCCAGCCGTGAAGGCCAGGACCGTCTGCCGCAGGGCGGCATCGTGGCCGCCATGCAATGTCCGCGCCGCGCGTCCACTGGTGGCGTGCCGGGCTGTTTCGATCTGCTCGACTGCCAGCTGGTGCAACGAGTAGGCATCCATTCACAAGCGCCTTCATGTCCAGCGATCGCGCTGTGGCATCGTGGCTTGCTCCACGAGGGCGCGTTCGTGCTTCGGGTGGCAGGGTCCGCACCAGGTGGACATCGGCATTGCCACGAGTCTCGCTCGTGGGATGACCTCTCCGCACCGACGGCAACGGCCGAAGCGACCGCGTTCGATGCGGCGCAGGGCCGCCTCGATCTCGGTGAGTACAAGCCGGGCGGCGTCTCGCAGCGTCGCGTCGACCTCGCGCCGTACCGGATCGGAAGGCATGTGGCGTGCCTGGGCCAGCGTGGCCAGCTGATCGAGACGGAATGCTCGTTGTTCCTGTAGGACCTGGGTCAGGTGGGAGACGAGTTCGGGGGGCAGTTGGCTTGACGGCAGCGGTCGGCCGATGCGTCCTGCCGACCTCCGGTTGCCGCTCCGCGTGGTTGATGCGCGCTGGCTCCCGTTGTCGGGGTCAGTCGAGGAGCCAGCGCGCCACCCTTCTCGGCCGTGTGAGAGCGAAGGGCGTTGGGAGTGTTCGGCGGTGTCATTGCTCGGGACTGACATGGCTGTGCACTCCCTCTCTCGTGCAACGGACCTGTGAGGCTGTGCTCGACTCCGTCTTCCTCACTGCCAACACTGTCGAGCAGGTTGCTGCCGGAGTAGGTCTCCCCTCGGCCGACCCGTGAAGCCTTGGTTGCCGAAGATCGGCAACCAAACCGCGTGGTGGGGCGACGGACGTCGGTTGCGGCCTCGACGTTGTCAGAGGCCCGAGAGCGCTACAGCGAACTGCTCGATCAGGTAGTCGATCTCGTGCTCCTTGACCACCAGCGGTGGTGAGATGCGAACGGTTGACCCGTGAGTGTCCTTCACGAGCACACCGGCCCCGAGAAGGCGCTCGGCCAACTTCCGCCCCGTGGCCAAGGCAGGGTCCAAGTCGATTCCCGCCCACAGCCCTCGTCCTCGGACATCGAGAACGCCAAGCCGCCTCAGGGAGGCCAAACCGGTCAGCAGGCGCTCCCTGAGTGTCTGTGCCCGGGCCTGGTAGTCACCAGGTTCGAGCAACCGCACGACAGCGTGCCCGCTTGGCACATGCCAGGGGGTTCTCACCAAAGGTCGAGCCGTGACTGCCGGGAGCGAGGACTTCGAGGATGGGCCAGTTGGCGGCGATGGCCGACACCGGCATGATGCCGGCGCCTAGTGCCTTGCCGAGGACGTAGATGTCGGGTTCGACGTGCTCGGCGTCGCAAGCGAAGGTGGTGCCGGTGCGGCCGAGGCCGGATTGGATCTCGTCGGCGATGAACAGGACGCCTTGGGCGTCGCAGGCTTCTCGGACCTCGTGCAGGTAGCCCGCCGGCGGGACGATGGCGCCGGCTTCTCCCTGGATGGGTTCGCGAAGGACGGCGACGGTGTCGGGGCCGATCGTGTTCCGGATGGCTGCCGCGTTGCCGTACGGGACGGCGTCCTTGCGCGTCAGTTTCGCCAGGTCGGCGCAGAAGGGTCCGGAGCGGTCGTTGTGGAATGCCCGGCTGGTCAGGGGCAGCCTGTCTAGTTGTTCCCGTGCCGCCGCGATGAGGTGGGGGTGACGGTGCCCGAAGTTCAGTGCTGAGTAGCCTGCGAGACAGTCCAGTAGCGACGGCCGTCAACGTCGGTGACCCAGGCGCCGCCGGCCTGGGCGATGACGACTGGGAGTGGGTGGTAGTTGTGCGCGGAGAACTGCTCCTCGAGCTCCAGATGCTGCGCTGCCGACAGTGTCATTACGTGCTCAGGGTGCGGTCAGGGGCGTCATGATCACGTGGGTACGTCGGTGTCTTGCTCCGTCTCGAGTGCATGCAGGGCGAGCGTCGAGTGTGCGTAGGCACCGCCGGCCCGCATCTCCGCCGCGACCCAGATCGCTCCCATGATCTGCTCGGGACTGGCACCTTGCCGGTGGGCGAGCTTCGTGTGGCCGCTAATGCAGTAGGGGCATTGGGTCACGTGCGCGACCGCCACGGCGATTAGCTGCTTGGTCCGACGGTCCAGAGCTCCCTGCCCGAAGACGATGTGGCTGAACTGCTCGAAAGCGTTGTGCGCCTCAGGGGCTAGCTGTCGGCGACGGTCCGCCACCTCCGGGGTGACAGGTTCGTAGACGCCGTGGTCGATCGTGTCGGTCATGGTCTCTCTCCGGTCTGTCGAGATGAGCGTCACCAGTTGGCAGGCGGGTCGCTAGCCGGAAACGAGTCGCGGCCCCACTGGTCGACGATGTCCGCTTGGGCCGCAACGTCAACCGTGTGTCGCGCCGGCGAGGGCCGGCCAGGTTCGGGCGCGACTATCGCTTCAGGCACGATCCGACTCCCTTCTGCTGCCCCCCGCGGCTACCTGCCACAATGGCTCGACGTTGGCCGGAAGGTGAGAGGGCGCATCGGTCGAGTCTTCAGGTCGTTGGTTGCCAGACTCCGGCAATATCCCGCCGATAATTGCGCGCCTTCACCCGGGCGGGGGCTCCGACGGCTGTGGAAGCGCACGTTCGGGCCACCCCAGGAGCTTCGCGCCGAGAACGGCAGCCTGGAGGGTGAACCGGTGGGCTGGGTCAAGGGGATCGAAGCCAGTCAGCCGGTGCACCCGATCGAGTCGGTAAGTGACCGCCCGCACGGACAGGTGCAGCCGGGTCGCCGTCGTGGTGGCCACGCAGCCGGAGTCGAAGTAACCCGCCAATGTCTCGAGCAGGGGCACCGCCCCACCGCGTGCCTGCGTCAGCGGGGTGAGCACGGACTCCACCAGATCGACCAGTGCCGGCTGGTCCCGGGCTAACACTCGATAGGTCAGCAGGTCGCGGCTCTCGACGATGGGCTTGTCCAGCTGCATCCGGGTCGCCATCGTTAGGCCTTCACGTGCTTCCTCGTAGGAACGTGCGATCCCATAGGCGCCCGGGTGGGCCCGGCCGACCGCAACCTGCCACGGACGGCCTCGTCGCTGACGGCTCAGCTCGCCGTGCACGATTTTGCCGAGGTCCCCCGTCCTCTCCAGGCCCGCCGACGTGCGTGAGGCGCCCGTGGCATCGGCTAATGCGATGACGACGACCCAGCCCTCCTTGGTGGCCACCAGGACGTCGCGGTCGCCGAAGCGGTCCAGGATCACCCGCTCCAGTGCTGTCGTCGCGGCCGCGACCGACGAGAGGCGTGTGCCCGGTTGAGCCAACGCAACTTGATGGGCTCGGGTCAGATCCAGTCCGAACGGCTCGGCGCGTTCGACCAGGTTGCCGAGGTGAGCGTCTCCACGCAAGAGGTCCTCGACGAGCTCACGTCTCAGGGTCTCCTCTCGGCGGACCATCTCGCGGCCGGCTTCGGCGTGACCGTCGGCAAAAGCCGCGACCGCGTCGTCGATGACATGCAGGACAGCCTCTGCCGCCGCACGTACGGCGGTCCGGTCGCGCTCCCTGGTGACTGCTGGGAGCTCTGCCCAGACACGGCGTGCTGCCGACAGGTAGAGATCGACGCCACGACCGACCGAGATGCCTCGTTCGGCGGCGCGACGACCCTGGTCTCGAACGGCTTCGATCTGGTTGGCTCCTGGGAACTGGCCGTAGGTCGCGGCGTCGGCCAGCATCGGCAGGTAGTCGCCGAGTATCTCAACGGGGACACCGCCGGCATCCTTGCTGGCGCCTTCCGCGGCCCGCATCAGCCACTCCTCGTCACCTGGGGCCGGGGAGCCCTGCGCAGCCGGCCGGCGACGTTGGGGAGGGTTGCTGTTCCTCATCCGTGCGTCGCCTCCGTGGTGTCTCGGCCTCTCAGCCAGTAGACGCCAGCGTGCCGGACCCCGGCAAGTACGGCCGGCCAGCCGGTCTCAGCCGCACTGGCCGGGCATCACTCCCAGAGTGCGCTCCTTGACCAACGCCTGGCTTGGGATGGGAACATGCGCCAGCGCTTGTTCCGAGTTCATGCCGACGGCGTCGAGGGTGCGCGCCGTCGGGCGAGTGGCGACAGTCTCGGCCGTCCGCCCCTGGTCGGGTTCGGTCGGTGTCCCCCTCTCCAGGAAGCGCAGCAGCTCGACGGGGAACGGCAGCACCAGTGTCGAGTTCCTTTCGGCGGCCACCTCGACAACCGTCTGCAGCAGCCGCAGTTGGAGTGCCGCCGGATGCTCGGCCATCACCTCGGCTGCCTGGGCGAGCTGCTCGGACGCCTGGAGCTCACCATCGGCGGTGATGACGCGGGCTCGCCGCTCACGCTCTGCTTCGGCCTGGCGCGACATCGAGCGTTTCATCGACTCGGGCAGGGCCACGTCCTTGACCTCCACCCGCTCGATGTGGATGCCCCAACCCACGGCAGGGCTGTCGATCATCAACTCCATGCCCTGGTTGAGCTTCTCCCGGTCGCACAACAGGTCATCCAGGTCGCTCTTGCCGATGATCGACCGCAACGAGGTCTGGGCAACCTGCCCAACTGCCGACAGGTAGTCCTGGACATCGACTGCTGCGCGGATGGGGTCCATGACCCGGAAGTACACGACCGCGTCGACTCGAACTGTGACGTTGTCACGGGTGATGCCGTCTTGGGCTGGTACCGGCATCGTGACGATCTGCATGTTGACCTTCTGCAACCGGTCGACGAAGGGAACGATCAGCGCAAGACCCGGGGACAGTGGCTGTCGGAGGACTCGTCCGAACCGGTACACAACGCCACGTTCGTACTGCTTGACCACCCGCGCGCTCATGGCCAAAAGCGCCCCGACCGTGACCATCAGTACGCCAACCACAGTGAGAAGGGCCATCACAGACTCCGTTCCGAGATCCGTCTACGGATACAAACGTTGCGCCGCCTCCGGTCATCGAAACGAGGGCCGAGACCAGCCACACTGACCCGACGGCAGTTGCCGAGACTCGGCAACCCTGGCGGCGAAGCTTGGCCCCGGACCTCAGCCGAGTAGTTGCCGGACCAGAACGGCCGCATGGCTCAGCTCCATCCTCTTGGTCGCGGTGAGAAGGGTCAGCCGTCCACACGCCGCGATGTCTCCCAGGTGTCGCAGGGCAGCGGCTCTCTCAGGGTCGTCGAGCTCCGCCAGGTAGCGGCTCACGAACTCGTCGAACCGCTCCGGCGCGTGTCCGTACCAGGTGCGCAGACCATGCGACGGTGCGACCGCACGACACCACTCGTCGACAGCGGCCCGTGACTTGCTCACGCCCCGCGGCCACAGCCGGTCGACCAACACACGGATCCCGTCATCGGTATGGGGGTCGTCATAGATCCCGCGCAAGCGAACGTCCAGTCGAGTACTCATCGTTCCTTCCCACAGACAGCGCCACCGCATGGTTGCCCGACGCGCAGTAGCGATACATCGGGCCACATCGGACGAGAACTCCGGCTCTATGTGCCGCGCCCCGGCAAGGAAGGCGTGCGGTTATCGGCCGGTCGGAGCCGATGACGTGCGCTGCAGCAGCCCGCACTGTGGAGACAGGAGGTCTCCAAGGTGATGGTGGTGCTGTTCGCCGTACTAGGCGTCCTCATGGCGCTCGTCCTGGTGACCGGTGCACGGCGAGCAGTCCGAGCCGTCCGGGAACCGAGGGTCTGGCCTGGGACAGCGTCGGAGAACCATTGGGATGCCTCGCTTCGCGCCCTGGCGTATGCGAGTCCGGGGTTCGCCTACCTCCCGCCTATCTCCGATCCGCGCCTGTTCTCCGACCAGGAGCTCTGCCAGGCGTGGTGTGCCAGCTACGAGACGGTGCGAGCCGCGAGATCGGCGCGTGAGCTGGCGTGTTCGGCGCAGGAACGCCGTGCCTACCTCGATGAGCTCGAGCGACGGCATCCGCTCGCGGTCGGGGTGTGGCTTGTGTCGGCGGCGACCGGCGGTGGTGATCCGATGCCCTATCTCAGCCAAGGCTTCGACGACCTGCGCCAGGAGGACCGATGACCAGACTCGACCGGCTCATCGATGAACAAGGACAGAGCCCATGGGTGGACAACCTCACGCGACCGATGCTGCGAGACGGCACGCTCGGCCGGCTCGTGGCCAGTGGTGTGCGCGGGGTGACGGCCAACCCGAGCATCGTGGCCAAGGCGATCGCCTCCACCGATGCATACGACGAGCAGTTCGCCGCCCTGCTGGCAACCGGCTCGAGCGTCGGGGACGCCTACTGGGAGATGGCGCTGACCGACGTCTCCGACGCCCTCGAGATCCTCCGACCCACCTACCTGCACAGCCACGGCGGCGACGGCTTCGTCTCGATCGAGGTCGCTCCTCGCTGGGCCCGAGACACCCAGGCGACGATCCAGGAAGCACGCGAGTTCCACGAGCGCATCGGGAAACCGAACCTGCTGGTCAAGATCCCGGCGACGCGTGAGGGCGTCGAGGCGGTGGAAGCGATGATCGCAGAGGGCCGCAGCATCAACGTCACCCTCCTGTTCTCCTTGTCCCGCTACGGCGAGATCCTCGATGCCTACGTGTCCGGGCTGGAGCGTTTCGCACGCCGCGGTGGCGATCTGGCCTCGGTGCACAGCGTGGCCTCGTTCTTCGTCAGCCGAGTCGACACTGTCGTCGACCAACGCTTGGAGGAGATCGGCACCCAGGCGGCGCTGGCCCTTCGCGGGCGGGCGGCGATCGCACAGGCCAAGCTCGCCTACCAGATGTTCCGCGACGCACACTCGGGCGGCCGATGGGCGCGCCTGGCCAGGCTCGGCGCCCGCGTGCAACGCCCGTTGTGGGCTTCGACCTCGACCAAGAACCCCCACTACCCCGACACGATGTACGTCGACAACCTCATCGGGCCTGACACGATCAACACCCTTCCGGAGAGAACGCTTCAGGCCTTCGAGGACCACGGCCATCTGGCACGCAGCATCGACACACGGCTCGTGGACGCCTTCGGCGTTCTGCGTGCACTGTCGGGCCTGGGCATCAGCCTGGAAGAAGTCGGTCAGTCGCTGGAGGACCAGGGAATCGCGGCATTCGAGGCCTCGCTGAGCGAGGTGCTCGACGAACTGCAGGCCAGGTCCCGGGCGCATTCGCTGCGCTGATAGTGCCAGGGCTAATGCCGGCCTTAAAGAAGTTGAATCGGGCAGTTGCTTGACTACCATGGCCGGATGGTGAAGCGGTCTGAGTCGGCAACCGGCGTCTGCGTGACGCCCTGCCACTTGCCGTCTCACGTCCCCTCTGGCGCAGCCCTGCTCGCGCTGCAGCTCAATGAAGAGGCCCGCGGCATTCGCGGTCTCGACGTGTTGCGACGCAGCGTCGACCGCGCGCCGCCTGCTCGTCCCTGACACCCGCTTCTCCTCCTCGCGCGCCAGCGCCCGATGGGCTTACTCAACGGCGTCGCGACCCCTTCAGCATCGTCAAGGACCAGTCATGACCTCTGTGAACACTTCATCTTTGTCCGCACCGACCAACGTGCACGACTACCTCGCCACCGTCGAGGCTGCGCGGCGCCGTCAGCTCGATGCGCTGCCGAACCACGGACTCGATCCGGTCACCGCTGCCCATCGCACAGCTGTCGAGCAGATCGTCGACGAGGTGCGGGCAGCCAGGCAGCGGCTCGCCCTCGGGCTGTACGGCATCTGTGCCGGCTGCGAGCAGCCGATTGCCCCGGAGCGGCTCGAGCTCCGGCCCTGGGCGACCAGGTGCACTCCCTGCTCGACTGCCTAGTGCCGGGCTCGTGCCGCGGTGGAGCGGTGGTGGTGTGCGGAGAGGAAGCGTTCGGGAGCGGGTAGGTCGATGGCACCGTCGGCGATCCACTCCCGGGACGCTTGGTGGCTGCGGGCGATCAGCTCGGCGGCGTGGCCGAAGTCGGCCGGCGAGACCGAGAGTGGGCACAGGGCGGGTAGCACCTTTATCGTCGCTGCGTCGGCGTACGCCGCCATCTCATTGGCCAGGCGGCGTTCGATCAGCGTCGTCAAGGCGTGCAGTGCGACGCCGATCGCGGACCGCGGAGGCTTGGGGAGAGCGCAGGCCGCTCCGGTGGGCAGGACGTAGATCGTCGTGGCGCCGAGGGCGACGGCTTGTGCTACTCCGCTCTGTCCTGACACCACGCCGTCCACCAGCGGCCGGCTGTCCTTGTTGACAGGCGGGAAGATCCCGGGGATCGCTGAACTGGCCAGCACTCCTTCGACCAGGGGGCCGTCGTCGATCAGGACGCTCGTGCCGGCGAGCAGGTCGGTGGCCAGCAGGTGCAGGGGTACGTCGGTGTCCTCGATGTTCTCGACATCTGCGTGGGCTGCGACCAGGCGGCCGAGGCGTTGGGCGGAGCTCACTGCATGGCTGAGGCCGAGGGCGGCACGGACGACCTGGCGGATGTCGACGGGGAAGATGTCGGTTCGCCGGAGCTCGGTCCAGATCGTGTCCAGCTTGTCGAGCGAGTCGTTCGTCATGCCGTGGGCGGCGACCCAGGCGGCGTTGAGCGCGCCGGCAGAGGTGCCGACGAGCGCGTCGGGCTTGATGCCGATGTCCGCGAGGGCCTTGAGCATGCCGACCTGGATTGCTCCGAGGCTGCCGCCGCCGGAGAGTACGAAGGCGGTGGTCACGTTGCTGCTCCTGCCTGGAGTTGTCGTGGCCGGGTCATCGAGTCGGCTGTCGATGGCCCGGCCACGGCTTGCTCCTGTCAGTGGAACTTGTTCGGGAAGGCGCGGATGATTCCGGTGCTGAGGACGTCGGCCATGTCGAGGATGTGGTGGTGGATCTCGTCGTAGTCAGCGACGCTGGCGGCGTAGTCTCCGCTCAGCTCGTGGCTGGCCTCAGCGAGCGTCTGGTCGAGATGCATCGTCATCGCGGCCCGCATGGTCGCTTGGGGCCAGTACTTGGGGTTGGCGCTTGCCAGGAAGTCCGCGATTTCGTTGGAGTTGGCGTACCACGCGGCGTTGGCCTTGTCGAAGGCCTGCTGGTTGCCCGCCTTGGCGGCCTGGAGCAGCTCGACGGCGATGCCGATGTGCCCCTTCAGCAGCGTCGTGAGCTGGTCACCCGCGGCATTGCCGTAGAAGGGCTTGATCGCATCGCCGATGTCCTCCTGGTTCTTCATCAACCGGGCGGCGCTGGCATCGAAGCTGGCTGAGGCGTCGGCGAAGGTGACGATGGCCAACCTGGTCCAGGTGACGTGGTCCTCCCACAGCTTGCGCATGTCGTCCTGGAAGGCTGCCTGCTTGGCGTTCTTGACTGCAGGCGTCTTGTCGGCCGCGTGCGAGTGTGTGGTCGTTGCCGAGGCGTCGTGGTCGGTGTCGAAAAGGCCGGTGGCCAACGCCACGGCGACTGCCACCGCGGCGATGAACGCCAGGAAGGCCCGGCGGCTCTTGAGCGATTCAGCAAAGGTCATCAGTTGCTCCTTCGGGTGAGCGGCCAGAGCACGACGGCAGCACCTGCCACCTCCAGGGAGGTGACCAGCACGCCGAGGACGTCGACCGGCTCTTGATGGTGGTTGAGTCCGGGGATCCCGGTCGTGCGCGACATGAAGTACGCCGCCGCGACACTGAGCAACAGGCCGGCTACCGCCGCCGAAGCAGCCGGGCTGGGTCGGGTCGCAAGAATGACCGCAGCAGCGGCCAGCGCGACAGTGGAGAGGGCGAACGCGGCCGCCATCCGGCTCGACTCCTCGGCATGTGGCACCACCAGCGCTGCGTGCACCCCCGCGGACGTGGCACACACCACGGCCGCGATGTCGGATGCGAGGACATTGACCCGCTGCTGCGGGGCTGCCCATGATGGCGTCGTCGAGAGGGTCATAGCCATGTGGGTGTCGACTGCCCGCTGGTTCTTACCAGCGGATTGCGAAACAGGTAAGAAGCACCTGACTTCGCGACACCAATACGGCATGACCCTTCACAAACAGTCCCCGGCGACGGCGGGCTGCAGCAACGGTCCCCCACTCGATGTCGCCGCGTGGCGGCGCTGCCGCCTCCTGGAGGCGGGGTTCTCGCCTGAGCTGGCCGACCCGGTAGCGACCGACGGCCGGTTGGACCTGCACGCGCTGCTCGAGCTGGTGGACCGCGGCTGCCCGCCCGAGCTCGCCGTCCGGATCGTGGCTCCACTCCCGCGGAGCGGCTCATGACCACGGCGAACGAGACCTCGCCCACCGGCGTGAAGCCTCCAGCGCCCGACGAGAGCTGGGTGGTCGACCTGGCCAGCGACGGTCCGGCCGGCGCAGAGGCGGTCCGTCACCTGCATGGCATCTTGCTGCGCGCCAGCCGCCACCAAGTGTGGCGGCTGCGCGACCTGCTGCCCGGCGCAGGCGCGGGCGAGCTGGAGGACCTCGCGCAGCAGTCGGCCGACGAGGCGGCGGTGTCCGTGCTGAGGCAGCTGAGCACTTTCGAGGGCCGCAGCCGGTTCACCACCTGGGCCTACAAGTTCGCGATCTACCAAGCCGGCGTGGAAGTTCGTCGGCAGGCCTGGCGCAACCGCGAGATCGGGCTGCCCGACCACGTCGACCTCGTCGACCGTGGCTCCTCCCCCGCCGACCTCACCGAAGCGGCCCAGCTCGCTCGAGCGGTCGAGGACGCGATCGCCACGGCGCTGACTCCACACCAGCGTCGTGTCGCACTGGCCCTGGTCATCGACCAGGTCCCGATCGACGTACTGGCAGAGCGCCTCGGCACCAGCCGCAACGCCCTCTACAAGACCCTGCACGATGCCCGCCGGCGACTGCGCACCTCGCTGGTCACCAGCGGCCACCTCGACCAACTTCCCGACCGGAGCACCTCATGACCACCCACAGACCACCCGGCCACCCTCGACGCGGCGACGCCGTGGCGAGCCTGCTCGCGGACACCGACCCCTATTTGTCCTGCGAGGAGTGCTTCGACCGCCTCGACCAGTACGTGGAGCAGCTTCTCCGAGATCCCGCCTCCCAGGACGTGGCGATGCGCACCCACCTGCTCGCCTGCGCAGCGTGTGCCGAGGAGGCCGACTCGCTTCTCGAGCTGATCTCCGGCTGACCGCTGGTCAGGCTCCGGCGCGCGCCTTGACGCAGCAGTGCCCGGGCTCGGGCTCGAGACAGGCGGCAACCTGTCCACACCCCAGGCCCTCCGCGACCCCCTGGACGAAGTCGCGGTTCAGGCCGCACACAAGGTCGGTGTGCTTCTTGGCGAGGGTGTCGAACGGACAGTTGCTCAGCACCACGACGTCGGCCTCGACTTGTGGCTCGTAGCCCTGGCTCGCCAGCACCTGGGCCATCGCTTCGAGCGGTTGCTTGGTGTCGACGCCGGTCGCGGCGTCGCCGACGACGCGTCCCTCCTGCAGCGCAACCTCGTGCAGTGCCTCCTCCAGAGGCAGACCCTCTGCAGTGCGGCTCACGGCGGCGGCGAGGAGGTCGCCGACCAGGTCGTAGCGCCTCGGCGGGAGCGAGACCGTGAACTCACGGTCGGCGCGTCGGTACAGCTTGCTCGGACGGCCTGCGCCGGGGCCGGACTTCCCGGTCAGCCGGCGGTACTCGACCTCGAGGAGGCCCTCGGACACTAGCCGGTCGAGGTGGAAGTTCACGTTGTGCTGGGCGACGCCCAAGGCGGCGGCCACCTGCTCGCGGCCCACCGGGTCCGGCTGCGCCACGACGTACTCGTAAAGCGCGCGGCGGGTGTCGTCGGCGAGGGCGCCGATGCCTGCCGCCTGCGATGCCAGGTCCATGCGGCAATTCTAAAACAGAAACTCATTGACACAACAGATTTGCGGGTCTAGTTTCAAAGAAAATGCTTTTTAGAAATCAGGAGGGTCCCATGACCATCGCCACGTCCCGCACCTCCCGCACCGGCACGAGGCTCGGCGCCGAGCGCGCTTTCCAGCTGCTGCGCACCGTCTTCACGATCGCTCCGATCGCGTTCGGGCTGGACAAGTTCTTCGACCTGCTCACCGACGACTGGGCTGTCTACCTCGCGCCCTGGGTCAACGACATCGTCCCCGGCAGTGCCCACCAGGCGATGCTCGCCGTCGGCGTCATCGAGATCGTCGCCGGCCTCGTCGTCGCTGTCGCACCGCGGTTCGGCGGCCCCCTGGTCGCCGCCTGGCTTGGCGGCATCATCCTCAACCTGGTCACGATGGGCGAGTTCTACGACATCGCCTTGCGCGACTTCGGGCTCCTCGTCGCCGCCCTCGCGTTGACCCTGCTGGCCTGGGACCACCACGCGGACGACGCCAAGGTAACGGCGTGAGCACGGCTGCGGCCATCCCCACCACCTGGCCCGCACCTGCTCACCCCCGGCCGCGCATCACCCATGCGCGACCGGGGCCCGACCCCAGGGCGGCGCAGGAGGCAGCCGCTGACCTCCTCACCGCCCTGGGGCTCGACCTCACCAACGAGCACCTCGCCGACACCCCGCGGCGCATGGCACAGGCATTGATCGAGATGACCACCCCGTCGGACTTCGAGCTAACCACCTTCCCCAACGAGGAGGAGTACGACGAGCTCGTCCTGGTGCAGGACATCCCGGTGCAGTCGCTGTGCGAGCATCACATGCTGCCGTTCGTCGGGGTGGCCCACGTGGGCTACTTGCCCGGCGACCGGATCCTGGGGCTGTCCAAGTTCGCCCGCATGGTCGACCTGCACGCCCGCCAGCCGCAGACGCAGGAGCGCCTCACCAAGCGCATCGCGGACCACCTCCAGCGGAGCCTGGACCCCAAAGGCGTCGGGGTGGTCCTCGAGGCCGAGCACACCTGCATGAGCCTGCGCGGTGCACGCGCCGTGGGCTCTCGCACCGTCACCTCCACCCTGTTCGGACAGTTGCGTGAAGACCAGCGCAGCCGCACCGAGTTTCTCGAGCTCACCAGGAGCAAGCCATGAACATCGTCGTGGTCGGCGGCGGGCTCGCCGGCGCAAGTGCCATCGAGGAGCTGCGGAAGCAGGGGCACAGCGGCGGCATCGTCCTGGTCGGCGACGAACAACACCTCCCCTACGAGCGCCCGCCGCTGTCCAAAGGGATCCTGCTCGGTACCGAGGACGCGGAGTCGGTCTTCGTCCACGACCGACAGTGGTACGACGACCAGCAGGTCGACCTTCGACTCGGCAGATCGGTCACAGCGCTGGACCTTGACCGCGGCCAGGTCCACCTCGACGACGAACGAGTGGCCTTCGACCGGCTCCTCCTGACCACCGGTGCCGAGCCACGCCGACTGCCGATCCTCGATGGGCTCGACGTACCGGTCCTCTACCTGCGCACCCTCGAGGACGCGACCGCCCTGAAGACCCGCCTCTCCGGTCACCTGCTGGTCGTCGGCGCCGGCTGGATCGGTCTGGAGGTCGCCTCCGCGGCGCGTCAGGCCGGCGCTGAGGTCACGGTGCTCGAGCACAGCGCGCTTCCCCTGCTCGGCGTGCTCGGAGACGAGCTCGGCCTCTTCTTCGCCAACCTGCACCGCGACCACGGCGTCGACCTGCGACCCGCCACCTCGGTGATCGAGGCGACCGCGGGCGTGATCATCCTGTCCGACGGAACCCGTCTCACTCCTGACGCGGTCGTCGTCGGCATCGGTGCCAGCCCTCGCGACCACGTGGCTGCCCGCGGCGGTCTGGCCACCGGCAACGGTGTCCTGGTCGACGCCCGGCTCCGCACCAGCGACCCCCACGTCTATGCCGCCGGCGACGTGGCCAACCATCATCACCCCCAGCTCGGCCGGCTTCGCGTCGAGCACTGGGACAACGCCATCGAGCAGGGCAAGCACGCTGCGCGGACGATGCTCGGCGACGACGAGCCGTACCAGCGGATGCCCTACTTCTTCACCGACCAGTACGACCTCGGCATGGAGTACGTCGGCCACGTCGGACCGGACGGGGCCGACGAACTGCTCATTCGCGGCGACGTCAGCCAGCGCGTCCTCACCGCGTTCTGGGTGCGTGACGACATCGTTGTCGCCGGCCTGCACATCAACGACTGGGACGCCATCGAGCCGATCAAACGGATCGTCGGACGACCGGTGACCTCGCAGCTGCGCGATCCCAGCACCGCGCTCGCAGCGGTGTGAACCCTTGGGCCGGTTTCGTGCAGAGGCTCCTCGCGCACCCTTCCTCGGTGGGTGGTCACGACGCGGTCGCGCTCCGTCGACTCGGCCTGCCGTCGTCCATCGAGGCCTGCCTGTTCGACCTCGACGGCGTTCTCACCCAAACAGCTGCTGTGCACAAGGCAGCGTGGAAGGCGACCTTCGACCCGCTCCTGGCCGACGCAGGGCAGTCGCCGTTCACCGACCAGGACTATCTCCGGTACGTCGACGGTCGACGGCGCGCCGACGGCGTCCGCGCGTTCCTGGCATCCCGGGGGCTCGACTTCCCCGAGGGCGAGCCTGGGGACCCGCCCGAGCGGCAGACGGTACACGGGATCGGCAACCAGAAGAACGATCGGCTGCTGCGTGAGCTGGACGAGCACGGGGTTGAGGTCTATCGCGGCTCGGAGAGGTTTCTCCGGTCGGTGCGCGAGGCAGGACTGTCGGTAGCGGTGGTGACCGCCTCCGCCAACGCCGCGGCGGTGCTGCAGGCTGCCGGTCTGACCGATCTCGTGGAAACCCGTGTCGACGGCGTGGTGGCGGCTCGGGACGGCCTCCGGGGCAAACCCGCCCCGGACACCTTCCTCGCCGCGGCCGAGGCCCTCGGCGTCGAGCCGGAACGCGCGGCCGTCTTCGAGGACGCCCTGTCCGGCGTCCAAGCCGGCCGGTCGGGTGGGTTCGGCTTCGTCGTGGGAGTGGACCGGGCTGGCCAGGCCGAGGAACTGCGTCGTCGCGGCGCCCACGTGGTCGTCACGGACCTGGCCGACCTCCTGGGAGAACGGTGAGCGACCCGGCCGCCCTGTGGCGGCTCGAGCGTGGACCGGAGGAGCTGGGCCACCTGGCGGTGACCGAGTCGCTGTTCACCCAGGCGAACGCCCACATCGGGCTGCGCGGGTCCTTGGAGGAGGGCGTCCCGCGCGGGCGGCCGGGCACCTACGTCAGCGGCTTCTTCGAGGACCGTCCTCTGCCCCACGCCGAGGCCGGCTACGGGTTCCCCGAGTCGAGCCAGACCGTCGTCAGCGTCGCCGACGGGAAGCTCATCCGCCTCATCGTCGGAGACTCACCCTTCGACACCCGATACGGGACCGTGGAGCACCACCGACGATGCCTCGACCTGCGCACCGGGATCCTGTCTCGAGAGACGGTGTGGACCTCACCGGGTGGTGCCCGGGTCGAGGTGACCTCGCAGCGACTCGTCTCGTTCGCCTACCGGACCTTGGCCGCAATCCACTACGAGGTGAAGCCCCTCGACGAAGATCTCTACCTCGCGCTGCAGTCGGACCTGCTCGTCAACGAACCTGCGAACGGGGCATCCCCGGACCCTCGCGACGTGGCGGTCCTCGACCAGCCGCTGGTCTCCGAGCTGTTCGACCACGACGACGACCACGCGGTGCTGGTCCACAGGACCTCGCGCAGTCGTCGCCGCATTGCCGCAGGGATGAGGCACCTGCTCGACGTACCGGACGGGGCCGTCAGCTCGCTCTCGGCAACGCCCGACCTCGCGCGGCTGGCCGTGGCAGCGTGTGTCCCGCGCGGGGTCAGCCTGCGCGTGGTCAAGCTGCTCGGTTACGGCTGGTCCCGGCACCGTCCCGCCGCCGCGCTCCGGGACCAGATCGATGGTGCCCTCAGTGTGGCCGCACTCATGGGCTGGGACGGACTGGCCCAGCGACAGCAGGAGTTCCTCGACGAGTTCTGGCGAGTGGCGGACGTGAACATCGGCGGTGACCCGCAGCTGCAGCAGGCCGTGCGCCTGTCCACCTTCCACGTGCTCCAGGCCGGAGCCCGGACCCAGGGTGAGGCCATCCCGGCCAAAGGACTGACCGGGCCGGGCTACGACGGGCACGCGTTCTGGGACTCCGAGGCTTTCGTGCTCCCGGTGCTGACCTACACCTTTCCCGAGGCGGCGGCCGGCGCGCTGCGCTGGCGGCACCGCACCCTCCCGCTCGCCCGGGCACGCGCCGAACAGCTCGGGCTCGGGGGCGCAGCCTTCGCCTGGCGCACGATCAACGGCGAGGAGTGCTCGGGCTACTGGCCAGCAGGCACCGCCGCGATGCACCTCGCGGCTGCTGTCGCTGACGCAACAGCCAGGTACCTCTCTGCGACCGGTGACGCCGAGTTCGAAACCCGGTACGGCGTGGAGCTGCTCGTGGAAACGGCCCGGCTGTGGATGTCGTTGGGCCACTTCTGCATGGCCGGGAAGTTCCGGATCCGTGGCGTCACCGGACCGGACGAGTACACCGCGCTGGTGGACGACAACGTCTACACCAACCTGATGGCCCAGCGGAACCTGTGCGAGGCAGCCACGGCGTGCCGACGCCGGACCGACGTGGCCGCTCACCTCGACGTCGCCGTTCACGAAGTGGAGGCCTGGGAGGCGGCCGCTGAGGCGATGTACGTGCCGTTCGATGCCGAGCTGGGCGTACACCCACAGTCCGAGGGCTTCACCCACGACGACGAGTGGGACTTCAAGAGCACCGGATCCGACGACTACCCGCTGCTGCTCCACTTCCCCTACTTCCAGCTCTACCGCAAGCAGGTGGTCAAGCAAGCTGACCTCGTCCTTGCGTTGCACTTCCGGGGGGATGCCTTTACCCCGGAGCAGAAGGCGCGTGACTTCGCCTACTACGAGGCGCGAACCGTCCGCGATTCGTCGCTCTCCGCAGCCACGCAAGCGATCGTTGCCGCCGAGCTCGGGCACCTCCAGTTGGCACACGACTACTGGGCCGAGACCGCCTTCACCGACGTGCACAACCTCCACGGCAACGTGAGCAGTGGACTGCACATCGCTGCGATGGCGGGCTCCTGGATGGTCGCGGTCGCGGGTTTCGGCGGCATGCGAGACCACGACGGGAACGTGACATTCGCACCCCGGCTCCCGCCCCAGCTGGACCGGCTGGCGTTCCGGATGCGGCTGGGCACGAGCCTCTTGGAGGTCGAGGTCAACCGACTCGCTGGCCCCGCATGCGCCGAGGCCGAGGGCCACCAGACCATCGCGGCCGGCGAGCAGCAGGCGACCTACCGGCTCTTGGAGGGCGACGCCGTTCATGTCGAGCACCACGGCGGATCGGTCGACCTTCGGCCCGGCGTCCCAGTGACCCTCGCTGTCCCCGCCATGGCGCCGGTTGCCCCGGTCTCCCAGCCTCCGGGCCGAGGACCCGCTCCCCGGACGAGCGACAGCAACGACCTCATCTCGGGGTCGGCGTGACATTCTTCATGCCGACAGGAGAAGAGTGCCGGTCGAGATCAGAGCGGTGAGCTTGACGATCTCGAGTCCGACGTATCCGTGGTGGGCATGCGAGCGGGGTGCGTCTGCTCCCGCGAGCACCAGGTCCGAGCGACGCGTCAGCGACGGCCGCACCACAAGCAGCTGAACCGCGAGGGCGGCGACGGCGACGGCTCCGGTGATGAGCACGCTCAGGGGCGGGCCTTCGACCAGCCCTGCTGCGACGAGGACGAGTGCCAACGCGACCTCGAAGACGTTCAGAGCCCGGAACACCAAGCGGCCGATGCCCAGCCCGATCCGCAGGGTCACCTCCGGTGCACGGAACTTCAGCGGTGTTTCGATGAACGAGATAGCAAGGACCAGGCCGGACCAGACGAACGTCACCGCGATGGCAACCCCAACTGCGGCGGTCATCTCCGCACCCTCACGGCCTGCAGGGTGGAGCTCGCCTGGTAGCGCTCGATGGCTCTGTCCGGTGCCCGCTGATCGACCTGCTCTTGACGGGCGAGATGCTCGAGCACCCGCACGACGATCGAGGACGGGTCGACCCGGAAGTGCTGTCGCAATGCAGCGCGTGTGTCGGAAAGCCCGAACCCGTCGGTGCCCAACGAGGACCAGTCGGCGTCGACCCAGGGTGCGATCTGGTCTGGCACGGACCGCATCCAGTCCGACACGGCCACCACGGGTCCACGCTGTCCTAGCAGTCTGCTGGTCACGAACGGAAGCCGTCGCGGGCCGTCGGGGTGGAGATGGTTCCAGTCGTCGACGGCGAGGGCCTGTCGGCGGAGCTGCGTCCACGACGTCACCGACCAGACGTCGGCATGCACGTCCCATTCGTCGTGAAGCACCGCTTGAGCCTCCAGCGCCCACGGAACCGCGATGCCCGAAGCGAGGATCTGCGCCCCTGGCTTTGTGTTGGCTTGTGTTGGCGAGATGCGGTGCATGCCGGCAAGGATGCCTTCGACGTCCACATCGTCGGGCTCGGCGGGCTGCCCGATCGGCTCGTTGTAGAGGGTCAGGTAATAGAAGACGTTCGGGTCTTCGTCAGGACCGTGCTCGCCGTACATGCGTCGTAGCCCGTCCCGGACGATGTGCCCGAGCTCGAAGGCGTAGGCGGGGTCGTAGGCGACGCACGCTGGGTTGGTCGATGCCAGCAGCAGCGAGTGACCGTCCTGGTGCTGCAAGCCTTCACCATTGAGTGTGGTGCGGCCAGCGGTCGCCCCCAACAGGAACCCCCGGGTCAGCTGGTCGGCTGCCGCCCACAGCAGGTCCCCGGTCCGTTGGAACCCGAACATGGAGTAGAAGGCATAGACCGGGATCATCGGCTCGTCGTGGGTGGCGTACGACGTCCCAGCGGCCGTCCACGACGCCGTGCAGCCCGCTTCGCTCAGCCCCTCGTGCAACAGGACCCCAGCGGTGTCCTCTTGATAGCTGAGCAGTTGACCACGGTCGACCGAGAGGTAGTGCTGACCGTGCGGGGAGTAGATCTTCTTGGTGGGGAACAACGCATCCAGGCCGAAGGTGCGGGCCTCGTCGGGGATGATCGGAACGAAGCGGTGCCCGATAGCGGGATCCTGCATCAGACTGCGAAGCAGGCGAACGAACGCCATGGTTGTCGCGACCGGCTGGCGCGACCCATGTGCGGCCACCTCGTAGGCGGCGTCGCCGGGTAGGACAAGGGGCGGGCTGTGGACGGGTCGGCTCGGGACAGCGCCACCGAGCCGGATGCGGGTCTCGTCCAGATACGTCAGCTCGGGAGAGCCTGCGGCGGGTTTGAAGTAAGGCGGGAGGTCGGGATCGAGCGCATGGTCTGGGATCGGGATCTGCAGCCGGTCGCGCAGCTCCCTCAGGTCGTCCAGGGTGAGCTTCTTCATCTGGTGGGTGGAGTTCCGGCTCTCGAAGTGTGCACCGAGACCGTAGCCCTTGATGGTCTGGGCAAAGACCACCGTCGGCTCCCCTTCGTGTCGCAGGGCGGCCTGGTAGGCGGCGAAGATCTTGCGGGTGTCGTGGCCGCCGCGCTTGAGGGCCCAGATCTCCGCGTCGCTCATCGATGCCACCAGGCGAAGAGCACGCGGATCCCGCCCGAAGAAGTGCTCCCGCACGAAGCGACCGGACTCCGCCTTGTAGGTCTGAAAGTCCCCGTCCGGGGTGGTGTTCATCAAGCCCACGAGGCTGCCGTCGGTGTCCGCGTCGAGGAGCTGGTCCCACCCTCGTCCCCAGACGACCTTGATGACGTTCCACCCGGCGCCGCGGAAGTGGGACTCGAGCTCCTGGATGATCTTGCCGTTGCCGCGCACCGGGCCATCGAGCCGCTGCAGGTTGCAGTTGACCACGAACGTCAGGTTGTCGAGCCGCTCCCGAGCGGCGACGCCGAGCGCGCCCAGGGCCTCAGGTTCGTCCATCTCGCCATCGCCGAGGAACGCCCAGACATGTTGACGACCGGTGTCCTTGATCCCGCGGTTGTGCAGGTAGCGGTTGAACCGAGCTTGGTAGATCGCGTTGATCGGGCTCAGCCCCATCGAGACGGTGCTGAACTCCCAAAAGGCCGGCATCAGCCGGGGATGCGGGTAGGACGGGAGACCGGCCTCAGGGCCGCCGTACGAGAGCTCACGACGGAAGCCGTCCAGCTGGCCTTCGTGAAGGCGTCCCTCGAGAAAGGCACGCGCATAGACCCCTGGCGAGGCATGTCCCTGGAAGTAGACCTGGTCCGCACCCCCGTCCGCGTCCCGCCCGCGAAAGAAGTGGTTGAAACCCACCTCGTACAACGTCGCGGTCGAAGCGTACGTCGACAGGTGACCGCCGAGCCCGAGACCTGGCCGCTGCGCACGGTGCACCAGCATGGCCGCGTTCCAACGGACCGCCGCACGGATTCGGCGCTCGAGGTCCTCATCCCCCGGGTACACGGGTTCCGCCGAAGCCGGAATCGTGTTCACGTAGTCCGACGGACCCCATCCCGACACGAGCACGCCGCGACGCTGACCCTGATGCTGAAGGCGCAGCAACAGCTCCCGAGCCCTTTCCTGACCGGCGTGGTCAACGACCGCATCGAGCGACTCGAGCCACTCTCGGGTTTCGTCGGGGTCGAGGTCTGGTCGCCGCTCCTGAGCCCCGATGTGTGACCCGCCTTCTCGAACGGCCGAGCTCACGGCGACTCCTCTTCCCGCGGTCCAAAACACCCCTGATGCGGGCTGGTCCCCCCGACTCGCGACGTCGGAGGAACCAGCGCCCAACCCCTTCGCGGCTGCGTGAGCACTAGGGGAGTCGACTGGCTGGGAGGTACCGGTCGGCTGATTTCTCAGATGGGCAATCCACCTCTCACCCCAACTCTGCCGCGTGGCCTGGTGGCCGAGTAGGTGTCGCCCCGGCCAACGCCCGGGCACGAATGTGCCGAAGATCGGCAGTCACGATGCGGTCGGCGGAGGTCTAGGACGCGGAGGTAACAATGGCGAGACGAAGGTCTCTCGATCAGGAAGGAGTGACTATGACTGAGCACGGCGAAGGGCACCCCAATCCTGAGGTCGGCCCACCGGGCGGACTCGTGAAGATCCTCCAAAGGTGGGAACGGTCCGGCGGCCACTGGAAGGTCTTGCACCTGAGCGATGAGTGGATCGACATCGGGTTGTTCTCCTGTGACGGCGGGGAGCAGATGAGCCACCTGCGCGGTGCCCGCACATCGGTGCTCCGCACTTTCCTGGCGGGCCGCGACACCAGCACGGACTGATCGGGCCGGCCGCCCGAAGCCTGGTACGCGGCGTACGCAGCGAGCCGGCCCGCCTGACGGAGCATCGCCTTCGTCGCCGGTGGATTCCGAGCTGACTCGACGGGCGCCGGAGCATCCGCTCGACTATCCACGGGCTGCGGCCGGGGTATCGCCCCACTCAAATGCTCGCAGTGAGCAACGAAATACCCATCGCGCGGGACCCAGCCCACTCTCGTGCTTGCTTGGAGATTTGAACCGACAGCCTCTGGATTTGAGGTCGCGACCTTCCGCGTCGAAGTTGCGTAGAGGTCGCTAGGTAGTAACGGCACACCTTCAGGACGAGGGCAACCAGCCCGCGTCACGAAGGAGCAGCCGATGACCTCGCCGATCACCGAGCAGTCGACCGTCGCCAGCCTGGTCGACTTTTGGCTGGAGCAGCTTCGAGCCGAAGGCCGACTCGATCGGACCACGATCAACGAGTACGAACGGGTGCTGCGCAAGCTCGTCGTCCCCCGGCTTGGAAGCGTCCGGCTTCATGCGCTCACCACCGAGCGAGTCAACGTTTTCCTCGGCGAACTCGGAAACCAAAGCTTGAACGCCCAGCGCAAGTCCAAGGTCGTCTTCGGCGCGATGCTCGATGCAGCATTCGCGCACGCAGCGCTCCGCACGAATCCGGCGCGTGGGTCGCTCAGCATCAGCCGACCCAAGACCGACCCGCGAACGCTGACGAACGCGGAGGTCGAGGCCGTCCGTGCAGCGGTCCGGGCATGGTTGGGCAAGGAGCGCTCCGGGCCGAAGTCGTCTCGAGACATGGCCGACATCGTGGACCTCATGCTCGCCACGGGCGCTCGCATCGGCGAGGTGCTCGCGCTCCGCTGGCGCGACGTCGACCTCGATGCTCGGACTATCGAGATCAACGCCACGGTCAAAACCGAAGCCGGCACAGGGACTTATCGGAAACTGCTGCCTCGTTCGCGCTCGCTCGAGTTGCCTACGTCCGCAGTCGAGGCCCTCAAGTCACGACGCAAGACGATCCGGGAGAACCATCTGGACGCCGTGTTCCCCACGCGCAACATCACCTGGCATCAGGTCAACAACATCGAGCGCCGCTGGCGACAGATCCGCCGCGAAGCCGGCCTGGAGTGGGTCACGCCTGAGCTCTTCCGAAGGCAACCGCGACCCGATGAACCGCCGCGACGGCACCAACTCTGACCTAGGCAACCACGTCGTCGTGCTCCCGGTCGACGAGGTCGAGCAGCTCGCCCTCCCCAGAAGCCGGCGTGGTCGTCAGCAGCGAGCCGTCGGGTCTCACCGGTCGCAGCGTGCGCTCGAGATGAGCGGCGGGAGTCGGGTCGACGGAACGGTCGGGCTCGATGTAATGGCCCTCGGTGATCACCGTCGAGGTGTGTCCGAGGAAGGCAGCGGCCGCATCCGTGCCGATACCTCGGGCGATCACGGTTGCTCCGGTCCGGCGGTACCAGCGCAGACTGATGCCGCTGTTGCCAAGGTCAGCGAGCTGGAGGAACTCTCGGAAGGTGCGACGCACGTTGTACGGACTGAGCGGGCCTCCGGTGCGGCTGGCAAAGATCGTCCGCATTGGGGTGGTCTCAGGCATGGCGTCGATACGGCGGCGCAACACGGCGGCGGCGAAATCGGGCACCGGGAGACGCCGGACGGACGCGTCGGTCTTGGGCCGCGGTTGACGCTGGGCACCGCTGCCCTTGTGCTGCACCACGGTGCCGTTGACGCTCGCGATCATCCCGGTGGGCAGGTCCTCGATGTCGCGGTCGGAGCGCGAGCACCTCGCCGGGACGCATGGCGGTGCCGAGCAGGACCTCGATGATGTCGCGGACCTGACCGTCTGGCTTAGGGCCGGGGAGGCCGGGTTCGCTGCGCCATTTGGCGGCTGCCTCTCGGATCGCGGTGATCTGCTCGATCGTCAGCGCCTGGGGCGTGACCTTGGTCCGCCGCAGTTGGGACGTCCCTTCGACCGGTTTGCGAGCGATGGCGTCGTGACGCAGGGCGTAGGCGAAGAGCATGTTGAGCATGGTCCGGGTCTGCTTGGCCTGCGACGGCGACACGTTCGCTTGCTTGGCCAGGAACCACTCCACCCGGCCGGTGGTCACCTCGGCGAGCGTGTAGTGCTGGAACGCCGGCCGGACGTGGAGGCGCAGACAGGCGCGGTAGTTCTCCTTGGTGTTGCCGGCCAGGTCGCGAAGCTCAAGATCGGCGAGCCACAGGTCCGCCAGATCGGTGAAGGAGCTCGTTGGTCGCAGCACGCCGGAGCTCGGGAGGGACGGACGCTCGCGGATGCGCTCCATGAGTCGCGCCCGCGCGGCAGCCGCGGTGGATGCGCTCGCCCGGACCTGTCGGAGCCGCCCGTCCAGGTCACGGACTCGTGTCTCCGCCACGACGCGCGTGCCGTCCCGTCGGGTGTTGATCTCTCCGTGGGTGCCGATCGGAGTGCGGGGTCGTCCGGTGCGCATCAGCCGGCCTGGCGTGGGTGCCGCTCGGCGTCGTCGTTCTCAAGTTGCGCGAGCCAGGCGTCGACCTCGCTGACGCGGAACCGAAGCTCTCGGCCGACGCGGAAGCCGCGCGGACCTCGGCCCTGGCTGCGGAGGTCGTACAGGGTCTGGACCGAGACGCCGAGTTGGGTGGCGAGCTGGGACAGGGTCAAAACGGGGCCGAGTGTCGTCTCGGAGGGTGTTGTGGTCGTCATGCAGACCAGGTGCGCGAGCCGTGCCGTGCCTGGCCGAGACCTACCCAGACGGGCCGAGTGCCCTTGGCCGCGGATCGACTTTGTGCTGAGTTTCTGCTGACTTGCCACTGCCGTCTCCTGAATTCAGGATCCGTGCAGGCCTCTGACCAGCGAGTTTTGTGGAGCTGAGGGGATTCGAACCCCTGACCTTCTCATTGCGAAGGCATCCGGAGTCTTCCCGGTTGTTGCCGGGCCGCTCGGCTTGGGTGCCTCGAATGCGCGCCGTTCCGAGTCGGGGGTGCGCAGGGGGTGCGCGTTTTCGCTAGGCCACGGGAGAGCCTCCGATCCGATAGACAGCAGCGTTGCTCGTCGACGGTCGGTGTCAACGGTGACCGAAGGTCATCGCGAAGCGACGCGCAGCGCCGTTGACGCCGGGCGGCGGCGTGCAGACTCTCGGCGATCGGGTCGGCGGCTCGGAGGTGAGCTGGCCGGCTAGCTGCCCCGCGTCGACAGTGCGCCCGATGTCTTCCTTACTCGGGCGCTTCGGCATGCCCAGAGTGGCGCGAGGACGGCGCGCCAGCGCCGCCCGCAAGCGCCTTCGCGCCGGCGAAGCCGGCGCTCTTGAACCAGTGAAGCAACTCGTAACCGGGCGCAGCGGAGGAAGCGCGGATCCGCCCTCAACTGCCGATGAGCGGGCACATCCGGGTGACGTCCCGCTGAGTGGTGGAGTTTCTCGACACCGTGCGGGTCAGTGGTTCTGATCATGCCGTCATGAGCTCGGCCTTGGCCACCTCCTTGGTGCTGGTGATGTTCTTGGCTGCGAGGAGTGCCATGGAGCCCTCGGAGAGGTAGCGCCGTTCGGCGGTGACCTGCCACTCGTCGTGGGCCTCGACGAGCACGGCGCCGGCCAGGCGCAACAGCGCGGCGGGGTTGGGGAAGACACCGACGACGTCGGTTCGGCGTTTGACTTCTTTGTTGAGTCGCTCGAGCGGGTTGGTCGACCAGATCTTCTTCCAGTGGCTAGCCGGGAACGCGGTGAAGGCGAGCAGGTCATCCTTGGCTTCGCGGAGCATCTGCTCGACCTTGGGCAACTGCTTGCCGAGCATGACGGCGATGACTTCGAACTGCTCGTGCACGTGGTCCGCGTCTGGTTGAGCGAAGATCGTGCGGATCGCTGCGGCGACCATCTCGGAGTTGCCCTTGGGGACCACGGCGAGCACGTTGCGCATGAAATGCACTCGGCAGCGCTGCCAGGTGGCGCCGAGCAGCACCGAGCTGATCGCCTGCTTGAGGCCGGTGTGGGCATCGGAGATGACCAGCTGGACCCCGCCCAGGCCGCGGGCCTTCAACGAGCGCAGGAACGCGGTCCAGAACGCGCCGTCCTCGGAGTCTCCGACGTCGAAGCCGAGGACCTCACGCCGGCCGTCGGCGGTGACTCCGGTCGCGATCACGACCGCCTGGGACACCACCCGCCGGTTCACCCGGGCTTTGCAGTAGGTGGCGTCGAGGAACACATACGGGAACCCGATCTCAGCCAACGACCGGTCCCGGAACGCACCGACCTCCTCGTCGAGGTCCTTGCAGATCCGCGACACCTCGGACTTGGAGATCCCGGTGTCCGCGCCCAGTGCCTTGACCAGGTCGTCGACCTTCCTGGTCGAGACACCGTGCAGATAGGCCTCCATCACCACCGCGAACAACGCCTGGTCCACCCGGCGCCGCCGCTCCAGTAACGACGGGAAGAACGACCCGGACCGCAGCTTGGGGATCCGCAACTCCAGATCACCAGCCGTCGTGGTCAACGTCCGCGGCCGTGACCCGTTGCGCTGCGTAGTGCGCTCCGCGGACCGCTCCCACGGACCCGCACCGATCACGCTGGTCAGCTCGGCGTCGATCAACGCCTGGTAGATCGTCTGCGCCGCGGTGCGGACCCGGTCATCCACACCAGCGGCCTGCATCGCCTCCAGCACCTCGAGTAGGGCAGCATTGTCCAAGGCCATCGTGCTTCGTGTCCTATCTGTGAGTCTCTATCGCTAGGTCTCACTGACCGTTGCACGATGGCCGCCTACGTCATCGACAACACGACGATGCTCAGCGGCCGGAACTACACCACTCCCGGGGACGTCACCCACATCCGCTCTGTGAGTCCGAGACGCTGAGCAAAGCGGAACCGCTAGAGGCGGCCGGGAGTCAAACTCTCTGACGGTCCAGATCTGAAGGGGTGCTGATGCATCAGGTGGCGACGTTCGCAGGGGTTATGTTGCTCGGCCTGGGCGTCGCCATCTGTGGTTCCGACGACGCGTCTACTCGCGACCCCACAGGAGATGGCGATCGGGAGGCGACGTGGGCTCCAACGCTGCAATCAGTTCCTGTGTCCTGGTACGCCGGGATGCCCCGAGGAGCCGAGCCGGTGACCGGCGAGGATGGGCAGATCACGCCTATGGCCGTCTCGTGGGCCGAGAGTGAGTCGAAAATTCAGGTGACTGTTTGGGGGTCCGGTTCGTGTCCGACCGTCGCCGAAACTGCCTCTGTGTCTGACTCGGGCGACAGGGTGATCCTTGTCGAAGGAAGCCAGGGAGACGAGAGCGAGGGCATCCCCTGTACGGCAGACGTAGCACCAGCGACGTCGGTCGTCGACGTACCGCAGTCGGTGGCGGAAGCCACCAAGGTGCACGTCATCTTTAGAGCCGCGAACGGCGCGGAGTTCGTCCTTGTCCTTCCGTGACACGCGCACGGATCCGCTGTCATGGCGCGACCGTGCCGATGGTCGCGCGTCGGCGCTAGGACGACGAGCGGTTCAAGTGGCGCATGACCTCGCGAGCCGCGTTGCCGTGCGCGGGATCGTCGAGGCCGATCTCCATCTCAGCGACGGCTGCCCTCAGGGATGACCAGAAGGGTTCCATAGCTGCATCCCCGACCTGCTCCCCAGCATCGACCAGCACCTCTAACGCGAGGCCGAGCTCGTTGTGATCGAGGTACTCGTTGACGTCCTGGAGTGTCGCCGCGTCGAGAGCCAGGAGATCCCTCGCCGCACTCAGATGGGCAGTTGTTCGGTCCCACGACGGCTGCAATGGGTGCATCCGCCGAGTATCACGGAAGTCGCCTTTGGAGCACAGGGCTGGCGAGGTAGCACCGAACGGCCCCGGAGTGCTCGCACTTGCCGCGGATAGCGTTCGCTCGCGGCTATCCGGATCTGCCGCACACCGGGCGGAGCCCGACTATGGCCGCAGGTCGCCCGGCGTACCCTCGCCTCGTGGACCTGTGGCCCTACCCCCGTGTTGAGTGCAGTCAGCATGGCTGGCAGGCCACGGTATTGGTGACCAGGTACGACCGGCGGGCTAAGCCCAGAGACGTCCCGGACTACTTCCAGTGCGAGGTGTGCCTGCGTGAGAAGCTGCCGCGATCAACGGGCAACTCCATCAGGATCGGCACTAGCCTCCTGCTCGGTCCTTAACGCACGGCCCCTGCTTGCGATGAGAGCGCCTTCGACTTGCTCAAGGTCGCCCGGAGTGGGGTCACGGTCGTAACCACGCAAGCGTCAGTCGCGTCGCCTCGTAATCCACCAGTGGCTCACGAAACCCACCGCCGCCATTCCCATGGCCATGACGAACTGGCTTGATTCGTCAGGAAATGGGCCGGCGGTCGCCACCCAGGCTGCGCCCGCGAGCGTCACACCAGTGGGCGGACCCCAAGTGACAAGCGCCTGTATTTCCTCTCGCTGCCCCAGCGTCGGTCGGGAAGGCACCGGCCCCGTGGAATCCATCGACGGTCTCGCTGGTGGCAGCTCAGGCAGATCTACGAGAAGTTTCGCCAGGTCCGCCTGAGTCTGGGCGGCGAGGGCGGCGCGCTGACGACGATCGAGTTCCTCTACTTCAAGGCGGCCCTTCACGTGATGTTCGCTCAACGCGTCGAGGACCGCTTCTCGCTCGAAGTCGCCAATGCGCACTTCGGACGGTTCTGAATCGCGCTGACCCTCCATCTTGGAACTATGGCACGAGTAATCTGCGCCATCCCCGGTTCCGCATCGGCGATTCGTCGTTGCCGGGCGCTTTGAGCGCGGACAGGCACCGCCGCACTCTCACGCCGGTCTGCGCGCGCTCGCAAATGCAAGCTATTGCCGCAGGTCGCGCGGTGGGGGCGGACTCAGGGAGTTAGTTCCACTGACGCCGCGATGAGCTCGGTGAGGTGGCGATCGGGGGTTCTGATCGTCACCAACCAGGTGTCGTTGTACACGATCGATAACCAGGCGCCCTCGGGGTAGAAGCCCTCGTTGCCGTACTGCCAGACATGGCCGCTGGGATATTTGAGGCTGACTGCGGCGCTTGAGCCCACGGAGACGCCGTAGGCATGTCGAGGGGTGCACAGGATGTCGCGCGAGCTCATGCCGGGCAGGCTGACTCGCGGAATGCTGGCTTCGGGTCGACCTGCCTGGATACACCAGTCGTCGGGCGCTTGGCGCTCCCACTTCGGCGGCACGTCGAACCGCACGCCGTGGTGGGTCACTTGCTCCCAATTGTCGCCCTGCGTCGACGAGCCATTCAGGGAGCGCAGCGTGAACAAGTCGTGGTCGGCGACTTGGGCTACGGGGAACGCTCCCGACCATCCCGGCGATAGCACCCAGTGCATGACATCGGCTGTGAGTGCCCGCACGGTCTTCCCGTCCAGCACCCCGATGGGTTGGCAGTTGTCGGCCCAGTTGACCAACACAGCTTGACCGTCCAGAAGCAGCCTGACCGTCTCGCCTGAGGGCGGCTTGGTGCAGGCCAGTTTCACGGGGTCGGCAGTTGGTGCGGCTCGGAGAGCTTCGAGTGCACGTGAGGCGTCGACGCCGGTGAGCAACTCGCTTTGCACCAGGCCAGCGCGGTCGCTGCTGTCCGGTGCGAGGTCGTAGCGGCAAATCGATAGGGACTTAACGAACTCCATCGTGTCGAGGACCGGCGGATCGTCGTGGTGGGCCTGAGTGTCGGCCGTTGGAGTGCACCCGTTGGCATCCTGGCCCTCGATGCGGCGCACTGAGTCGAGGACCTGCTGGGCAACGGCCTGCGACTCGGCGAAGACCTGAACAACGGTGGCCCCGGCGACCGCGTGCCCGAACCATCCGGGACGGGCACCGTCGACACCCACCAGGGTCCCCGCCGCGTTGCCCGCGTCGTAGAGGGCTGCCGAGTAGAACTGCACGCCGTAGCCCGGCCCGCCTGGGCAGGCAATCGAGCGCGTCGCACCAGCGGGTCGCCTGACGGCTGGCTCGGGGTGTAGACACCAGCCGGTCGAGCTGGCGTAGCCCCACGAGTCCGGTACTTGGAAGGTCGCATCGCGATAGGACTCCCAACGCCAGCCATGCGGTGGAGGGTCAGGCTGCGGGGCAGGCGTCGTCACGGGCCGAGGGCTGGAGTCACCGTTGCCCGGCTCCACTCCAGCAGCCCAAAAGACGGTTGGTAGGCCGACGACGACAGCGAGCGTCGCCAGGGCAGCGCCCCATGTCGAACGCCGCCGCCGGAGCAGCCGCTTCCCGGCCGCGAGGTCGTCCGCGGCAAAAGAGCCGGCTGGCTCGTCTGCCAGAGCAGCCTCCAGTCGGGCCCGGAAGTCAGCGGGATCAAGTGGGGTCATGGCGCGCTCCTCTCCTCATCGGCCAGGAGCTCGTTCAGGCGGGTGAGCGCTCGTGACGTGTGGCTCTTGACCGTGCCGGATGAGATGCCGAGCTCGCGGGCGGTCTCCTCGACCGAGAGGTCAAGCCAGTGCCGCATGACGACACATCGTCGTTGCATGGACGGCAGCAGCTGTAGCGCGGCAACGACGTCGTCGTGCTCACCAATGACATCGTGCGTGGCGGCCTCGGGCAGAGCCTGCGTGGCGTGCTCTCTCCGCCATGGTCGCCGCGACTCGTCGACGATTGCCCTCACGATCACCCGTCGCGCATACGCCTCGGCCGAGTCGACCTTACGCATCCGCGGCCACGCGACGTACAACTTCGCCAACGCCGTCTGAACCAGATCGTCCGCCGCATGCCAGTCACCGCACAACGCGAAGGCCACCCTCCTCAGGTGTGGTCTGCGCGCAACCACGAACGCCGTGAACTCGGCATCATCGCGCGCCACCCGGCCTCCTCCGTGGTGAGGTCAGCATTCTCACGCACAAGACGGAACGAGTCTGCACATTGGTTGTCAGCGCCGCGCCCGACTGCCCGGGGTCGTTGCGTCCACGGCCCATCAGTTGACCACGTGCTCCACAGTTTGGCCGAACCGTCCCTTGATTTGTCGGAGCCTTGTGTCATCCTCGTCATCGCGGACAACTTGATGACTGATGGGGCAATTTCCCCTGGGGGTCGGCTCCCCACCCTGGCCAGTGGCCGTACACAAGCAGCGCCGTATGAAACGCGAATCCGTCCGCAGTGGTTTGTCGTGTCTCGGCGCTGTCGCGATCCCCGCGTTGAGGCTTCCCTCGAGTAGATGATCGCGGAACTCCCCTGAGCTGGGTGTGCCGCGCGGCGGGATCGCAACAGTCGCGCGGCACACCCTCTGTGGGTGGTGACGGTGATGAGCACGCGGACTCGTTCCCGCGTCTACGACGTCTTGCCCGCCGTGCTCCCCCAGGCGGTGCCGGGTTGGGCGTCAATGGCTCCCGTCGACTTGATTGACCCGAGCAGCGAGCGGCAGATCCTGGAGCTGCTGGGGTCGGCCGATTTTGACTCCTGGTCGGAGGCGCTGGACCGGGTCGGGAACTGCGCCCACCCGATCCGACTTCGGGGACGGTCCGAGACCGTCGACGTGGCCACCGGCGAGATCATCTCGAGCTACGCCAGCGACGATGAGCCGCTCGGGGTCACACACGTGCGATGCGGGAACCGTCGCGCGAGTCGATGCCCGTCGTGTTCGCGGCTGTACGCGGCGGACATGTTCCAGTTGCTCCGCGCCGGCGTCTGTGGCGGCAAGACTGTCCCGCGGTCGGTGGCGGACAACCCGTTGGTGTTTGCGACCCTGACTGCACCGTCGTTCGGACCGGTGCACGGGCGTCGCGAAGGAGGACCTTGTCGGCCCGGGCCGACGGGGCATTGCGAGCACGGCCGGTCCCGCAGCTGTCACGAGCGTCACGGCGAGGATGACCTCGCGCTGGGTCAGCCGCTGTGCGGTGACTGCTACGACCACGAGTCGCACGTGGTGTGGCAGTGGTGGGCGCCCGACCTGTGGCGTCGCTTCACCATCGCGCTGCGCCGCGCGGTCGCCAAGGCTCTCGGCGTTCCGGCGACCCGGGTGGGCGAGGTAGCGACGGTTCAGTACGCCAAGGTGGCCGAGTATCAGGTGCGTGGGGTTATCCACTTCCATGCACTGGTCCGACTCGACGGGCCGCGGACGCCAGACGGTTTCGCTCCGGCACCTGCAGGTATCGATGCGGCCGCGTTGGCGTTGCTCGTGCATCAGGCGGCTGCGGCGGTGAGGCTCACCGCGCCCGGGGTCGATGACGACGATCCGAGCCGCGTCCTGGCGTTCGGTCGGCAGCTCGACGTACGGGCCGTGCACACCGGGCGGCGCACTGACGATCCCGAACGCGGCCTGAGCCCCGAGCAGGTCGCCGGCTACCTGGCCAAGTACGCCACCAAGTCCGTTGACGACAGCACCACCACGCACAACTCGCACCACCGCCGACTACGCGCAGCCGCACGGCACCTCGCCGCCCGAGCGACCGCGGCCGAGGAGCCCGAGGGCGCGCCGTACGGGCTGCTCGGCAAGTGGGTGCACACGCTCGGGTTCCGCGGCCACTTCGCATCGAAGTCACGCCGCTACTCGGTGACCTTGCGCGCGTTGCGTCGGGCTCGTCGCCGTGCCCAGGTGCTCATCGCCGCGCACCGGGCAGAAGGACGACCCCTGGACCTGTCCACATTCGAGGCTGACCTCCTGGCTGACGACGAAGCGGAGACCACGCTCGTGGTCGGCACCTGGCAGTACCTCGGGTCTGGCTGGTCGACCGACGGGGAACGCGTCCTAGCCGTCGCGGCCGCCGCCAGGGCTCGCGAGTACGCCCAGGAGCAAGCACAACAACGCAGGGAACAACGCAACGAACAACTCAGAGAACACACGCAGGGAGAAGGGAACAGGTGATGGCAGCCAAGAATCTTGACCGGATGGCAAGTGGGCTTCCGAAGATGCTCACCACGTCGCAGGTGGCCGAGAAGCTGGGCATCAGCTCGTCGACGCTGTGTCGCTGGCGGGCCCAAGGGATCGGTCCGCGGGTGTACTGGCTCGCTGTTGCCACGCCGCGCTACCGCGAGGAGGACATCCTCGAGTGGCTGGAACGGAACGCGGCATGACCGTCCGCAAGACACCCGGCGGTCGCTGGCGAGGGGTGGTGAAGTCCGGTCGGCAGCAGGTCGCGAGCCGGACCTTCGACACCCGACGTGAGGCGACCGCGTGGGTGGCGCGGGAACGGGCGGCGATTGCCGGCGGCGTGGATCCGCGGGCGGGGCGTCGGACGGTCCGCGTGCTGCTGCCGGAATGGCTGCAGGAACGCGAGCACTCGGTCACGCGCAAGACCTACATCGCCGACAAGGCACTGATGCGGCTGGTGCCGCCGGCTCTCGCAGCCTTACAGATCGGGGCGGTGACGGACCGGGAGGTCACCCGAGCATTGATCGCCCTGAATCGGTCAGGGTTGGCGGAGTCCTCGGTGAAGCGGTTCCGGGCGTCGCTGTCGGCGTTCTTCGCGTGGGCGGTGCGCGAGCGCCTCATCGTGGCCAACCCGGTGACCTCGACACGCGTACCCAAGGGTCGGGGGACGCGGACCGAGATCCGGCCCTTCGCCGAGGACGAGCTCGAGGCGTTCCACGCCACGGTTGCCGGACGGGACAGTCATCTCGCGGACGTCCTGCTCATCGCCGCCTGGACCGGGATGCGCTGGTCGGAGCTCCGGGAGGCTCGGGTGCGGGACTTCGTCCGGGTGCCGATGCCGGTCCTGCTGGTCAGCCGGGCGGCTCCCGAAGGCGGGGAGGCCAAGGTCACCAAGTCCGGCAAGTCTCGTCGGGTGCCTGTCGCGAACCGGGTGCTCCCCCTCGTGCTGGCCTGCGCGGAGGGCAAGGGCCCCGACGAGTTGCTGTTCACCACCAGGTCCGGCCACCAGTTGCACGCCACCGCCGTCAAGCGGTCAGTCTCCTGGTCAAGCTCGGCACCGGGTCGACGCATCCACGACCTTCGCCACACCGCGGCCTGCTTGTGGCTGGCCAAGGGCGTCGACCCGGTGACCGTACAGGCCTGGCTCGGGCACGCCTCGATCGCGACGACGAACATCTACCTCCATCACCTCGGCAGCTCGGCGGATCGGGCCGGCTTGGACCGCCTGAACGACCTGGGGGGCGCGGGGGGTGCGCAGGAGCGAAGGAACGCTGAATGACAAAGCAAGAACCCCGCCTCGCTGGGGACAAAAGCCCAGGTCAGACGGGGTTTCCGGTTTGTGGAGCTGAGGGGATTCGAACCCCTGACCTTCTCATTGCGAACGAGACGCGCTACCAACTGCGCCACAGCCCCAGGTGCGCTCCGGAGAGCGCGACCGAAAACATACCATCCGTCCTCGGGCACCCGTGAATCGGTCAGGACCTGCCGGGTCGACCGCCGGTGAGCGTCAGGACCTGCCGGGTCGACCGCCGGTGAGCGTCACGATCTGCCGGGTCAGCCGTTGACGGCGCGCTGCTCGGGGACGTCGGTCCCGGTCGCGGGCTGCTCGGCCTGGGCCACCAGCTCGGAGTCCGCAGCGTCGCGGCCGGAGCTCGAGACGTCGGGTGCCGAGAGGTCGATCGTGCGCACCGTGCGCGACGCCATCGGCATCGAGACGTACGTCGGTAGCGTCACCGGGAGCGGGTCCCAGAGCGAGGCGCCGTCGGCGGCAGGGCGAGCGACCGCAGAGACGTCGACGGCGACGGTGTCCTCGTCGGCCGAGATCTCCTCGACCCCACGGCGGATCTTGACCGACGGCTCGGCGTCCTCCTGACGCTCGCGGATGCGCTCGCGCGCCTTCTCGGCGTCGAAGGCGGAGTGCTCGCGCTTGACCAGGGTCCGGCAGAGAACGAGGTAGACGAGGGTGAGGCCGGCCGGGATCGACAGCGTCCAGCGCTCGAGGTTGCCGAGGAAGACCAGGGTGCCGACCGCGACGTTGGCGAGCAGCAGGACGATGAGGATGCGGCGCCGGCGCCGGGCGGCGGCCGCTGCGGCAGCACGCTGGGCCTGGAGGCGGACCCGCGACGGCCGGTCAGCGGGTACGACGACTCGCGGGTTGTCAGCAGCGCGGGCGGGGGCGACGACCTCGCGCTTGGACAGCACGCGCATCGTCTGGGAGAACTTGTCCACCGATCGAGTCCGAGCGATCTCCTCGTGGTGCTTGAGCGCCTTGGGGATCAGGTAGCCCGCCCACCCCACAGCGAGTACGACAAAGATTCCGGCAGACATATCCACAGGCAAACCGTAAAACCGGGTTACGGATGTGTGTCGCAGGTGAACCGGTGTGTCGCAATGCGACTTGTGTGACTCAAGTTATCAATCGGCGAAGGAGTCCACCAGGGGCCTCTTCTGCGGTGACGGCGAACAGCCGGTGGTCGCGCCAGTCGCCGTCGATGTGGAGGTAGCGCGGCGCGAAGCCGACCTCGCGCAGCCCGAGCTTCTCCACGACCCGCAGTGACGCAGTGTTCTCGGGCCGGATGGCGATCTCGATTCGATGCAGCCCCACGATCACGAAGCAGTAGTCGATGACCATCGCCACGGCGGTCGGGATGACCCCGCGGCCGGCGTACTTCTCGTCGATCCAGTAGCCGATCTGGCCGAACCGGGCGGAGCCTCCGATGATGCCGGTGACGGTCACCTGCCCCGCGAAGTCGCCCTTGACGGTCACCACCAGCGGCAGCGCGCGCCCCTCGCGAGCCTGCTTGTGCAGGTCCTTCACCATCCCGCGGAAGGTCCGCGGCAGCGACTCGTCGTCGGCCGGGACCGTGGCCTCCCACTGCCGCAGCCACTCGCGGTTGGCCGACCGTGCGCTCTTCCAGGCGCGGTGGTCGGACGGCTGCAGCGGCCGGACTCCGACGTCGCCGTGCTTGAGGTCGATGGACTTCCACGCGAGGTTCAGTGGTCGCTCCCGAGGATCTGGTCGAGAGCGTGGGTGAGCAGAGGTACGACGACCTCGAGCCCGTCCTTGACACCGCCCCTCGAGCCCGGGAGGTTCACGACGAGGGCCTGGCCCGAGACGCCGGCCAGGCCGCGCGAGAGCGCCGCCGTCCCGACACCCTTGGCGACGCCGTGCGCGCGGATGGCCTCGGCGATGCCGGGCACCTCACGCTCGAGAAGCGGCCGCGTCACCTCAGGGGTGAGGTCGGTCGGCGTCAGCCCGGTGCCGCCGGTGGTGAGCACCGCGCGAGCACCGCCCTCGACGGCGGCCCTGATCGCATCGGCGACCGGCTCCCCGTCGGGAACGACGACCGGCCCGGACACCTCGAACCCGGCCGCCACGAGCGCGTCGACGATCAGCGGTCCGGTGGTGTCCTCGTAGACGCCTGCCGCCGCCCGGTTCGAGGCGCAGATGACGGTCGCCTTCACCGGTGCCAGTCCCCCGACTTGCCTCCGGTCTTCGACACCAGGTGTACGTCGACGATGCTCGCCGCCTTGTCGACAGCCTTCACCATGTCGATCATCGTCAGCGCCGCGACGGAGACGGAGGTCAGCGCCTCCATCTCGACGCCGGTGCGGTCCGTCGTCTTCACGGTGGCAGTGATCTCCACCGCGTCGTCCGCGACGGACAGGTCGACGGTCACCCCGCTGATCGCGAGGGGGTGGCACAGCGGCACGAGCTCCGGGGTCTTCTTCGCAGCCATGATCCCGGCGACGCGCGCGACGCCGAGCGCGTCGCCCTTCGGCACACCGTCGCCGCGCAGCAGCGCGATGACTTCCGGGCTGACGAGCACGCGTCCGGTCGCGACGGCCACCCGGTGTGTCACCTGCTTCTCCGACACGTCGACCATGCGGGCGGCGCCCGTCTCGTCGAGGTGCGTGAACTCGGTCATGTGCGGAACTCTAGACGGCAGCGCGGCGGGAGGCCGCGGGCCTCGGCGATCTCCGATCGCTCTCCGCCCGCCTCTCCCGGAGACGCGCTCGTCCGATGTGGCTAGAAGTCTCTGTCGAGAACGAGCACCTGGACCTGCTCCCCCGCCTTCACCGACGTGACCTCCTCGGGTACCACGATCAGCGCGTTCGCCTCGGAGAGGTCACCGACGAGGTGCGAGCCATGACCACCGACGGGCGCCACGTGCGCCCCCTTGGCGTCGATGTCGAACCGGGCGCGGACGAACTGCTTGCGCTCCGGTGCCGAGGTGAACCCCTCCGACACGAGCGCCCGGACCAGGGGGCGCTTGTGCGGGAGCTTGCCCATCATCCGACGGATCGCCGGCAGCACGAACACCTCGAAGGAGACGTACGACGAGACCGGGTTCCCCGGGAGGCAGAAGATCGGCGTGCGGTCCTCACCGACGAACCCGAAGCCCTGCGGCTTGCCCGGCTGCATCGCGACCTCGCAGAACTGCACCGTGCCGAGCTCGGACAGCACCTCCTTGACCACGTCGTACTCGCCCTTGCTCACACCGCCGCTCGTGACGACGATGTCGGCGCGCACGAGCTGGTCGGAGAGCGCGTCGCTGAACTCCTGCGGGTCGTCGGAGACGATGCCGACGCGGTAGGCGATCGCACCCGCACCCCGGATGGCGGCGGCGAGCATGTAGCTGTTCGAGTCGTAGATGGAGTCGTGGCCCAAGGCGGTGCCGGGCTCGCGCAGCTCAGAGCCCGTCGACATCACGACCACGCGCGGACGCGGGCGGGCGCTGACCTGAGCACGACCGACGGAGGCAAGCAGGCCGATCTGTCGGGCACCCAGCACCCGCCCGTCCTCCAGCAGTACCTCGCCCTTCTTCACGTCCTCGGCCCGACGCCGGATGTGCTGGCCCTCGCTGGGGGCCTGGGTGATGCGCACGGTCGCGACGCCCGCGTCGGTCCACTCCACCGGGACCACCGCGTCCGCACCCTGCGGGACCGGAGCACCGGTCATGATCTTGACCGCCGTCCCGGGCGACATCGCAAAGATCTTCGTCTGCCCCGCGGCCGCCTCCCCCACGACCGGCAGATGGACCGGGTGGTCGCTCGTCGCGCTGGCGACATCGGCGAAGCAGACGGCATAACCGTCCATCGCGGAGTTGTCCCACATCGGCAGGTCCATGGCCGCGGTGATGTTCTCGCACACCGGGAGGCCCAGCGCCTCGATCAGAGGCTGGTCGTACGGCGGCAGCGGCTCGATCGCGGCCAGGATCCGCTCGAGGTGCTGGTCGACAGAGATCGGTGCGGGCATGCGGCCAAACCTATGCGACGACGACATGGAATCCTTGCTGGGTGACCGGCGAGGTGATCACCATCGCGGTGCTGGCAGTCCTGCTGGTGCTGGCACTGGTCGACGTGCTCGTCTCACGGCTTCGCCTGCGTCGCGCGCACCGGCGGATCGAGGCGCTCGAGACCCAAGTGCCCCGCCCCGACCACCCGCGCAGCCGCCGGGTCGCGCGCAAGGCCGTGAAGGCCGTCTTCGAGACCGCGAACCGGGTGCGCGAGGGCGGCGTCACCGGACTGCTGATGTCGTCGATCGAGGACTTCACCCGGTGGGCGCTCGAGGACCGCGCCGAGATCGTCAAGGTCGCCGCCGCCGACGGCACGGTCACGATCTTCTTCTCCGACATCGAGGACTCGACCGCGCTCAACGAGCGGCTCGGTGACGACGGCTGGATGCGGGTGCTGGAGGCGCACGACGGGATCGTGCGCGAGCAGATCCGGCGCCACGGCGGGCACGTCGTGAAGACGCAGGGCGACGGGTTCATGGTCGTGTTCCGCGACCCGCCCGAAGCAGTGCGCGCGGCCCTCGACATCCAACGCGGCCTCGAGGCGGCGCCTCGGGTCCGGCGCAACCGCATCCGGGTGCGGATCGGCGTCCACACCGGAACCGTGGTGTCGAAGGACGGCGACTACTTCGGCCGCAACGTCGCGATGGCCGCCCGGGTGGCATCCCAGGCGGCCGGCGGCGAGATCGTCGTGTCGGACGAGGTGCGGATGGCGCTCGACGAGTACGACGAGTTCGTGCTCACCCCGTTCGAGGCCATCGAGCTGAAGGGACTCTCCGGCCTCCATGAGCTCTGGAGCGTAGAGCCGGCTTAGGTCGGGGTCGGCAGTGAACGAGCGATGATCTCCTTCATGATCTCGGTGGTGCCGGCGTAGATCTGGCTGACCCGGAGGTCCGCCCATGCCCGCGCGATCGGGTACTCCTCCATGTAGCCGTAGCCGCCGTGCAGCTGCAGGCACTTGTCGGCGACCTTCTGGGCGCGCTCGGAGGCCCAGTACTTCGCCATCGCTGCGGTGGGGATGTCCAGCTCCCCGCGAACGTGCAGCTCAAGGCACTCGTCGATGAACGAGCGGCACACGCGCGCCTCGGTGGCGACCTCCGCCAGCTTGAACTTGGTGTTCTGGAAACCGAAGATCGGCTTGCCGAAGGCCTCGCGGCTGAGCGTGTACTCGTGCGTGAGGTCGAGCATCAGCTCCATGGACGCCGCGCAGCTGACCGCGACGATGAGGCGCTCCTGCGGCAGCTGCATCATCAGCTGGAAGAAGCCCTGCCCCTCGTCGGTGCCCAGCAGGTTCGCCGCCGGCACGCGCACGTCGTCGAAGAAGAGCTCGCAGGTGTCCTGGCCCTTCATGCCGATCTTGTCGAGCACGCGACCGCGGCGGAAGCCGGCGGTGTCGGTCGGCACGATGATCAGCGAGACGCCGGCAGCCGCCTCCTCGGGGTTGGTCTTCGCGACGACCAGGACCATGTCGCAGAGCGCGCCGTTGGTGATGAAGGTCTTGGCGCCGTTGATGACGTAGTCGTCGCCCTCTCGGATGGCGCGGGTCTTCACGTTCTGCAGGTCGGAGCCGGTGCCGGGCTCCGTCATCGCGATGGCGGTGACGACCTCACCGCTGGCCATCTTCGGCAGCCAGTGCTGCTTCTGCTCCTCGGTGCCGTAGTGCAGCACGTAGTGGGCGACGATGCCGCTGTGCAGCGAGGCCCCCCAGCTGCTGTCGCCGACGCGGGCCTGCTCCTCGATGAGGATCGCCTCGTGGAGGAAGTTGCCGCCACCGCCGCCGTACTCCTCGGGAACGGAGGCGCAGAGCAGGCCCAGGGCGCCGGCCTTGTTCCACAGCTCGCGGTCGACCTGCTTGTTCTTGATGAAGCGCTCGGTGTTGGGCTTGATCTCCTTCTCGCAGAACGTGCGGGCGAGATCGCGGAAGTCGTCGAGGTCCTGGTCCATCCAGGGCGAGCGGCGAGCGGGCATGAGAAATCCTCCAGACGGGCTCGGTGAACACGAGCGGGTACAACGTGTACCACATTCTGGGTACAAGGTGTACCCGTTGGGTAGGGTGCAGTCGTGGTCGACGTCGGCAAGTGGGTGGACACGACGGCGGTACGTCGTGCCACCAAGGACTCGAGCCGTCGCGCGCCCAAGCGCGCGCAGATCGTCCTCGCCGCGACCGACGCGATCGAGGAGCACGGCCTCGCGGTCAACACCGCGCAGATCGCCGACCGGGCCGGGGTCGCCCGACCCCACGTCTACCGACACTTCGACAGCAAGGACGACCTCGACGACGAGGTGGCGCGGTACGCCGCCGCCGAGCTCGTGGCGCGGGTGCGCCCCCCCATGGTGCGGACCGGCACTCCGCCCGAGATCATTCGAGGCGTCATCGAGGAAGCGGTCGGCTGGGCGGCCGAGCACCCCAACCTCTACCGATTCATGGCAGCGCGGCAGCAGACGAAGGCGATGCACCGAGCCCGCGTCGGTCGCAGCCGCTTCCTCGGCGAGATCGTCGACGCGTCGTCGGCGTACCTCCGCGCGAAGCAGCTGACCGACGAGGTGCCCGACGGGATCCTCGCCGGGCTCATGGGCATGGTCGACGCCAGCATCATCTGGTGGCTCGACCACCAGGACGAACAGCAGCGCGAGGTCGTGGACCGGCTGACCCGTCAGGTCTGGTTGGTCTTCAAGGACCTGGTCGACCAGCTCGGGCTGCCGATCGACGAGGGGACCGAGCTCGCGCTACCCGACGCGGCCGGGTGAGCCTTCGGCCTCGATGACGACGTCACCCTTGACGACGTAGCCAGGCCCGAAAATCCAGTCCCCCTTCACCACGAGGCGAGTCGCGTCCTTGAGGCTCGGCGCCCCCTCGGGGAAGCGCTCCTCGAAGCCGCCGACGAGCTTGTAGGGCTTGTCGAGGTCGACGAACGGGATCGCGTCGGACACCTGGTGCAGGACGTAGTCGTCGTCGAGGCGGTAGCAGTCGCTGCGCAGCACCAGCAGGTCGTTGGTCGTCTTCACCGGCACGAAGCGGTTGCGTCCGACCTCGATCGCCGTCGCCCCGTCGAACACCTCGATGGCCGCCCCCATCGCGGTCTCGACCTGGATCACCTCGGGGCTGGTCGGGTCCGACGGGTCGACCGTCTTCGTGTTCTTGATGAGGGAGAGCCCGAGGACCCCGTCACGCTTGTCGAGCTCGGCGTCCACCGCAGCGAGGTCGAACCACAGGTTGTTCGTGTTGGCGAAGCGGTGCCGCGCCAGGTCGGCCAGGGCCTCGAGGTCCTCCGGCAGGGTCTGGGCGGTCTCGCGCAGGACCGCGCGACCGTCCGACGTACGGCGAGCGAGGTGCCCACCCTTGCGGTCGGACTCGGTGCGGCGCACGGCCTCCATCGCGAACGGAGCACCCGACTGGGCGAACCAGCCGGCTACGCGGGCGTCCGGAACGGCACCGAGGTTGTCGGAGTTCGAGACGAACGCGCGTTCGTAGCCGGCGTCGAGCAGCTGCTTCAGGATGCCGGTCCCGCGGAGCGCGGTGTACAGGTCGCCGTGTCCGGGCGGGCACCACTCGAGCGACGGGTCGGCCGGCCACGACACCGGCGTCAGGTCGTCGGAGCGGAGCTTGGGCTCCTTGTTCTGCAGGAAGTCCAGCGGCAGCCCGTCGACAGCCAGGTCGCCGTACGGCGCGAGCGCGGCCAGCGTGTCCTCGCGGGTGCGGAAGCTGTCCATCAGGACCAGCGGCAGCCGGGCGTCGTACCGCTTCCGCAGGGCGAGGACCTGCCGGGCGATGATGTCGAGGAAGGTGAGCCCGTCGCGGACGGGCAGCAGCGACTTCGCGCGGTCGAGGCCCATGGACGTGCCCAGGCCGCCGTTGAGCTTGATCACGACGGTGCCGGCGAGAGCGTCGCGGGCCGCGTCCTCGGACACCTCGACATCGCTCAGCGCAGGGATGTCGATCGGCTCGATCGTGCTCTCCGGGACCATGCCGGTCTCGCCGCTCTCGACGAGGCGGTAGTAGTGCGCGAACACCTCGATCGCTACGGGGTCGACCCCCTCGGCGGCCATCTTGTCCCGCGCCTGCTGCAGCCCCGTGTCGCTCATGCGGGCATCCTAGGGTGCGTGGACGATACCCCTGGTGACGCCCTGAGTGCCCGCAAGCTGGCCCTGAGAGACCAGCTCACCACGGCACGGCGCCGCCGTTCGCTGATCGAGGTCGGGGAGGCCGCGCAGGCGATCGCGGACCACCTGCTTGCGACCACCGTGATGCAGCGCGCGGCGACCATCGCGGCGTACGTCTCGATCGGGTCCGAGCCCGGCACCGGTCCGCTCATCGACGCCTGGTTCGAGGCGGACCGCCGGACGATCCTGCCGCTGCTGCGCCCCGACAACGACCTCGAGTGGGCGACCTACCGCGGGCCGACCTCGCTGGCTCCGGCCAAGCGCGGGCTGCTCGAGCCACTCGGCGAGTCCCTGGGGCTCGACGCCATCGCCACCGCGGACGTGGTCCTCACACCCGGCCTGGCCGTCGACCGGAACGGGATGCGGCTCGGCCGCGGCGGCGGGTCCTACGACCGCGCCCTCGCACGGGTGCCGGTCGGCACTCCCGTGCTGACGCTGCTGTACGACGACGAGCTGCTCGACGAGGTGCCGTACGGCGACCACGACCGGCGCGTGTCCGGGGCGGTTACGCCGCGCGGGATCGCGTGGTTCTAGGCGTGTCGTCCTAGGAGCCGGCCGGCAGGTCGGGAACGAGGACGAGCACGTCCTCCGCACGGTCTTCGAGAACGTCGCGCGAGTACACGAAGGGCAGCGTCCGCCCGTCCACCCACAGCTCGGTCTGGTCGGTGTAGTGCTCGGAGTAGGCATGCCCCGAGGCGCCGGTCAGGTTGATCCAGGTCGACTCGTCGAAGTCGGCCAGCGAGACGACCATTCGCATCGAGGGCGCCCACACGACGCCGTACCCCTCGGTCGCGTCCCAGCCGACGGCATTGACCACCGAGTCGCCGCCGGCGACGGCGTACGGCCCCCGGTTGAGCAGCAGGTTCGCGATCGGGTTGTCCCCGGAGCCGAGTGTCTGGTTCCTCAGCTCGAGGACGTGCTCGTTGCCCCAGCGCCACTTCGTCGCATCGCGGTCCTGCAGCCGGATCTGCTCGTCCCGGCCCTCCAGGAGTGCCGCCCGCAGGATGTCGTCGCGCGTCTCGACCACGTCGTGCGTCAGCCGGTCGTCCCACCAGGGGCTGGTCGGCTGCGCGACCAGGCGGGTCATCACCGCGAACCAGCGGCTCCCGCGGTCCGGCCAGAGGTCCTCGGGGAGGTCGTCGTGGAACGTGAGCGACAGCAGGCTCCGCCAGACCGCGTTGAAGTACGCCGCCGCCGGGCTGTCGACGGGCTGCGTGTAGTCCCAGTCGGCGAGCAGCCGCTGCCCGAGCGACTCGAAGTGCGGGCCGAGGTCGACGCCCATGAGCACCGGCACCAGCTGGGCCGCGAGGCCGTTCCAGTCGTCGAGCTGGATCGTGCTCATGTCGGCCGGGGACAGGGCGCCCTGCCCGCCGAGCAGGTCGAGGATCCGCTGGCTCCGGTAGCCGTAGTCCCAGCTGTCCCCGAGGTAGTGCGGGAAGTCCTCCCCCACGACCGGCTGGTTCGCGGTCACGATCAGCCCCTGGTGCGGGTCGAGCTCGTAGGGCATCGCGTCGAAGGGCACGAACCTTCCGGTCCAGTCATAGCGCTTCAGCCAGCCGGGTGACGGGTAGTCGGGGTTCACTCCTGGCTTGCGGATCGGGACGAGGCCAGGGGCCTGGTAGCCGATGTGGCCGGCGCGGTCGGCGTACACGATGTTCTGCGAGGGGGAGGCGAAGTCGCGGACCGCCTCACGGAAGCTGTCGAAGTCGCTGGCCCGGTCGAGGGCGAAGAGGGCGTCCATCGTCTTGCCGGGGATCAGCCCGGTCCACTGGATCGCGACGGCGTACCCGTTCTCCCGCTCGGGCGCACCCTCGGGGACGGTCGCGTTCGCGCCGGCCGTCGACCAGTCCGCGTCGATGTCGGACATCAACGGCCCGTGGTGGGTGGCTCGCACGGTGTAGCGGAAGGGCTCGTCCTCGCCGAGGATCTCGATCTCCTCGTCGTGCTCCACCAGGGGCCGCAGCTTTCCGCCGTACCGGTAGTCGTGGCCCTCGACCCTCTCCAGGTAGAGGTCGGACACGTCGGCCTCGAGGTTGGTGAAGCCCCAGGCGATGTCCTGGTTGTGGCCGATCACGACACCCGGAACCCCGGCGAACGTGAAGCCCGTGACGTCGTACGGGCAGGCGCTCGTGACGGTCGTGCAGTGCAGGCCCATCTGGTACCAGATGCCGGGCAGGCTCGGGGCGAGGTGCGGGTCGTTGGCCAGGATCGGTGACCCCGTGCTGCTGCGTGCTCCCGACACCACCCAGGCGTTGCTCCCGATGCCGTCGCCTCGGCCGATCAGCTGCGGGAAGGCCTCCAGCGCTCGGCTGGCGCGGTCGATCGCGGCCGCGGCTGCGGGGCGGCCCTGGAACGCGGTCGCTCGGAGGACCGGCTCGGCTCGCGTGTCGTCGTACGGCGGGTAGAGCTCGGCGATCTGCTCAGCGGTGAAGCGGGCAGAGAGGGTCGCGCGGGTCAGCTCGTCGAGCGTGTTGCCGTGCAGGTCCCAGGCCATCGCCTTCAGCCACGCGAGCGAGTCGACGGGCGACCAGTCCTCCGGCTCGTAGTCGAGGCCGACGGTCGAGAGGAGGGAGTACTCCAACGAGAGCTCCGAGAGGCTCTGGCTGCGGAGGTACGCCGTGACCCCGCGGCTGAACGCCTCGAGATGGGCGACCGTGTCGCGGTCGAGGAGCGCGAGCTCCTGCTCCGCCACCCGGCGCCATCCCATCGTGCGAGTGAACTTGTCGACCTCGAGGGCGTCCTCCCCGAGCAGCTCCGAGAGACGCCCCGCCGTGATGTGCCGCCAGGCGTCCATCTGCCAGAAGCGGTCCTGCGCCTGCACGAAACCCTGGGCGTAGAAGAGGTCGTCGCTCGTCTCGGCGTAGATCTGCGGGATGCCGTAGGCGTCTCGAAGCACCCTCACCTCGGAGTCGAGGCCGGTCAGCTCGATGCGTCCCTCGGTCTGCGGGAACGGCTTGCGGACGATGACGACCGCGCTCGTCGCGCTCGCCACGAGGGCGAGGACGAGCACCACGACGGCGTACGTCGACCAGCGGGCGAAGCGTGGCCAGGAGCGGAAGGTGCGACCGAGAGGCACGCGCCCCAACCTAACGGGGTCAGCCGTCAGGCAGCGGGCGTGGTGGTCGGCGCGCTCGACGAAGTGCTCTCACTCGCGCCCGCGGACGAGCTGCTCGGGCTCTCGCTCTTGGCCGGAGCTGCCGTGTCGCTGCTGGACTTCGTCGAGCGAGAGTCGGTGCGGTAGAAGCCCGAGCCCTTGAAGACGACGCCCACGGCGTTGAAGACCTTGCGGAGCTTGCCGCCGCACTGCGGGCAGACGGTCAGAGCGTCGTCGGAGAAGCTCTGGAACTGCTCGAAGAAGTGGTCGCACTCGGTGCAGGCGTACTGGTAGGTGGGCACGGTCCCTCCTTCGGGGTCTGGCACTCTCGCTGTTCGACTGCTAATCGTAGCCCACGGTCGGGGCTGTGGATGACCGTCCGCCGGCCACCGTCGATCGCCCTACGGTCGCACCATGATCGACGCGACCACCGTCCCCCGCGCCGTACGACGCGCGGTGCTGGGCCGCCGCCGCCTGCTCGCCGCCCTCCTCACCGCGGTAGCGGTCGCCGCCGGCCTGCACGCGGTGGCAGGGCCTCCGCCCCCGACGACGACCGTCGTCGCAGCGGCTCGCGACATCGCGGCCGGCTCGGTGCTGCGCGCCTCCGACCTCCGCGACCTCGAGCTGCCGCCGGACGCCGTACCCGCGGGGACGCTCGGCCGCGACGCGCTGATCGGGCGGACGACGACCGGTCCGCTGCGCGTGGGCGAGGCGATCACCGACGCCCGCGTCGTGCACCGCCCCCTCCTCGCCGGCTACCCCGGCCTGGTCGCAGCGCCGGTGCGGGTCGGCGACGCCGCGGCGGTGTCTCTGCTCCGGGTCGGTGACCGCATCGACCTGCTGGCCACCGACGCGCAGGGTTTCCGAGCTGAGGTCGTGGCCCGGGACGCGCCGGTCCTCGCGATACCGCGGGTCGGCGGCAAGGCGACCGCTCCTGACCTCTCAGCCTCGGGCGGACGCCTGATGGTCGTTGCCGTCCCGGAGGAGTCCGCCGTCCATCTGGCAGAAGTAGCGGTCTCATCGTTCATCTCGGTGGTGCTGAACCGCTAGCGTTCCGAGGGTCCGGACGGACCGGACACCAGCCCGGACTCGGGGCCCTCGGAGGAGAGACATGACTGGTTTCAAGAACTTCATCCTGCGCGGCAATCTCATCGAGCTCGCCGTCGCCTTCATCATCGGCGGTGCCTTCGCGACCGTCGTGACCTCGTTCACCAACGTCGTGCTGTCGGCGATCACCCGTGCCAGCGGTGGGCCGCCGAACTTCGACAGCATCGAGTGGTTCCAGGAGCAGGACGCGGCCGGCGCTGACATCCCTGGCTCAGGCGTTCTCGTCGGCCCGTTCTTCACGGCGCTGATCGCCTTCCTGATCCTCGCGGCGGTCGTCTACTTCTTCGTGGTCGTGCCGTACACGAGGGCCAAGGAGCGCTTCTTCCCGGCCGAGGAGCCCGGCACCCCCGCCGACATCGCGCTGCTCACCGAGATCCGCGACGCGATCGTCGCCAACAAGGGCGGCGTCTGACCTACTCGTCTAGGGCCGGCGGCGAGGCGGGAGGCACGCGAGCCTCGGCGATCTCCGATCGCTCTTCGCTCGCCTCTCCCGGAGACTCGCTCGGCCAGATCTATCCGTGGTGCGGCGGGACGTTCCGCTTCAGCCACTCGTCGGTCGACTCCTCCCCGGGCTCGTCCCCGCGCTCGTCGCGGGTCGTGTCCGGGAGGACGTCGCCGAAGACCTTCTCGCGCAGTCGCCGCTTCTTCTCGGCGCGCGCCTTCTCGTCCTCCGTCACCGGCTCGGAGTCACCGGCCCGCAGGAGCGGGCGCAGCAGCCGCCAGCCACGAGACGTCGAACTCCGGTCGCGCCGGGGCCCAGCCGGTGTGGCTGGTGAAGGTCGAGGACGACACCCGGAGGGAGCGGGTGAGCGGCTCCGTGCGCGGTCCCGCCAGGCGGAGCATCAGTGGGCCCAGGAAGTCGGCCCTGGCCCGCCCGACGGCCTCGGCGTACCCCTGCACGAGCTCGCCGCGGCGCACCGGCGCGGCGCCGACGTTGTACACCCCGCTGGGTGCGCCGAGGGCGGCGACCACCGCCGGGCCGACGTCGTCGGTGTGCACGACATGGGCCCAGCCGTCCGGGGCACCGATGCCGATCGGACGACCGTTGCGGGCCGCGCGCAGCTTGTCGCGGGTCAGGGAGTCGTCACCGACGACCGACCCGAGGCGCAGCACGACGCCGGTGCGCGAGCCGCAGGTGTAGTCCTGGACCAGGGACTCCCCCACGGAGGCGGGCTCCGTGGCGCGGTTGATCCCCAGCGACGAGCGCTCGTCGATCCAGTCGTCGCCGGCGTCGGCGTACAGGAAGGAGACGCTCTCCTGCACCACGCGGCGGACGCCGGCCGCCTTGGCCGCCTGGACGACGCGGCGCACGCCCTCGGTGCGCAGCCGGTCGTTCACCTTCCAGGCCCAGGGCAGGGCCGTGGTGTAGCCGACCGGCACGTGCGAGGCGAAGTTGCAGACGGCGTCACAGCCTTCGAGCAGGGCGGGCAGGACCTCGCCGTCGAAGATGCTGCCGACCCGGGCGACCGCGCCCATGCTCTCGGCGACGACGGCCTTCTGAGGGGTGCGCGTCAGCGCGACCACCTGGTGGCCGGCACCCACGAGCGCTGGAAGTACTGCCCTCCCGAGCACGCCGGTGGCACCGGTGACTGCGACCCTCAAGGACGCCCTTCCTTCTCGCTCTGACAAGGCGTTCGCCGCCCAGTCTGTGATAACAGACCCGTAACGGCAAGTCAGCGGTTGACTCGCAGCCGGGAAATCTTCACGCAATGTCCGCTATGCGCCTTAAGATCTGGCCCGCCAACCCCTTGAGTGCCGCAAGGACCGCGCTCCGCAGCGCCCCTTCGTCACCAATCCGGCGCTGCCGAGTGGCTCGCCAGGCAAAATTCCGTGGGATCCCGGCGTGTTCATGCTCAGATCCATGGTTCGCTTGTCCCTACAGGGGAAGATCCTCAGTACGGGGATTAGGCCGGGGATTGAGTGCGGCGAGGTCTGTCGCGTTCACAGCTGAACAGTGTGGGGACATCGTGGACCTGACGACGAGCGTCAGCGCCAGGAAGCGACGCGTGCCGCAGCAGAGCCGTAGTCGTGACCGAGTGGTGCGGATACTCGACGCTGCCGCCTCGCTGGTGTGCGAGGAGGGCGTCGAGGGGTTGTCGACGCGCGGCATTGCCGAGCGCGCCGAGATCCCGGTGGCTTCGCTGTACCAGTACTTCGCCGACAAGGACGAGATCCTGCTCGCCCTCGTCGAGCGCGACATCGAGGAGATGGACGCCCAGGTTGCCGCGGACATCGCGGAGCTGACCGAGCTCTCCGTGCGATCGGTCGTCGCGGCCACCATGGACGCCTGGGTGAAGGTCTTCCTCGAGCGTCCGGCGTTCGTCACCATCTGGCTACGCGGTCGCACGAACCAGGCCGTGAAGGAGTACGTCCGCGAGCACAACCAGCAGGTGGCCGCCGACCTCCTGACACTCTGCATGAACACCGGTCTCGTGGAGACGGGCACCAACGCCCTGGTCGCCGAGATCGCGATCGAGATGGGTGACCGCTGCTTCCAGCTGTCCTTCGAGTCCTCGATGGGCGGCGAGCCCCGCATCCTGGCCGAGGCCAAGGAGCTGGTCACGACCTACCTCGAGCGGCACGCCACGGTGCGCGGCCTCGAGGGCGTGCGCGTCTAGGACTACGCGCAGAGCCCGTTGCGCTCGGCTTCCTCGGCTGCTTCCTGGGCGCGGGTCGAGGTCGTCCCACCGGTCGGCGTCTCCGTCGGCGTCTGGTCGCCCGGCGTCGGGTCCGACGCCTTGGTCACTCCCTCGCGCAGAGCCTTGGTGAGCGGCTTGTCGAGCTTGATCGCCCGCCACAGCTCGTCAGCACCCTCCCCGGCAGCGAGCCGGTTCGGGTCGGGCGCGTAGCTGGTGATCGGCATCGTCAGGAACTGGATCTTCGACAGACCGATGCCCTTGAACTCGTTGGCCAGGCTGACCAGCTTGCTGAGCTTGCTCAGCTTGGAGTCGGTGGAGACCGACTGGGTGACGGCGTTGAGGAACTTGTAGAGCTTCACCGGGTTGAGCAGCGTGCCAGCCGAGATCGCCTTGTTCGCCATCGCGGCGAGGAACGTCTGCTGGCGCTTCATCCGGCCGATGTCGCCGTTGTTGCTGATCTCGTGACGGACGCGCACGTAGTCGAGCGCCTGGCTGCCGCTGACCTCATAGGTGCCCGCCGGCAGGTGGATGCGGCCGATCTCGTCGTCGATCTCGCGCGGCACGCAGATGTTCACCCCGCCCAGGGCGTCGACCATGCTCTTGAAGCCCGTGAAGTCCACGACCACCGTGTGGTTGACCCGGATGTCGGTCATCGCCTCGAACTGCGCGACCGTGCAGACGGGGCCACCGTAGGAGTACGCGGCGTTCCACATCGCGAGTCCGCCAGGGATCGTGCCGCCGTCCTCGTCCGGACATTCCGGCCGCGTCACCATCAGGTCACGCGGGATGCTCACGCCGTACGCGCGCTTCCGGTCCGCGGAGAGGTGGAGCAGGATCGTCGTGTCCGACAGGCCGGATCCGGTGTCGCCACCGATCTGGCTCTGGCCGACCCGGGTGTCCGAGCCGAGCAACAGGATGTTGAGCGGCTTTCCGGGCTTGTCGACCTCGTCCGGGCGATTGGTCAGCACGCCGTCCATGTCGAACGCGGTGATGTTGCCCTCGAGGTGCCGGTAGACGGCGTAGCCGCCGGTGGCAAGCACAAGAAGGACCACCGCCGTCGAAAGGGCGATGGTCCGGACGACGTGCCGCTTCGGCTTGACGTCGCGGTGCTTACCGGCGTACCCCATGCAGTCCTCGGTAGTCGGGAGCGCGAGCGCACCCATGATGCCAAGAGCAGGCGCTCAGGCGGAAATCGGCGCCTCAGGCGCATAGACCAACGGCTTCGCGCGCCGCGGCCTCGGCGTCCTCGGTGGGCGTGGGGGTCGCCGTCGGAGTCCCTGGGGTCGGGGTCTCGGTCGTGGGGGTCGGGGTGGGCGTGCCGCTGACCGTGTCGCCGGGCCGGCCATTGGGGTCCTGACCTGCGTCGATGGCTCCGGCGAGCTGCGCCGGGGTCAGCTTCACGTCGCGCTTGATCCGGTCCCAGAGCGCTGCTGCCTCGGGCGCCGGAATGCGGCGGTTGATGTCCTCCGGCGGGATCGACACGGGCATGGAGAGGAACTTCACGTTCGAGAGCCCGATGTCGCGTAGCTGGTTCGCCAGCCCGCGCAGCTGGCTGAGCTTCGCCAGCCCCGGCGACGCCTCGATGGACTCCGTGACGGCCTCGAGGAACGGGATCAGCTTCAGGGGGTTGAGCAGGGTGCCGGCGGAGATGGCCCGGTTGGTCATGGACGCGAGGAACGCCTGCTGCCGCTTCAGCCGACCGATGTCGGTGCCGTCTCCGATGCCGTACCGGGCGCGCACGTAGTCGAGCGCCTGGTCGCCCTTGGCGTCGTAGCTGCCCTCGGGGATGTAGATCCCGCGGTCCGGGTCGTCGATCTCCTTCGGCACGCAGACCGGCACTCCCCCGAGCGCGTCGACCATCCGGATGAAGCCGTCGAACTGCACGACCACGGTGTCGTCGACGCGCATCTTGGTCAGCGCCTCGACCGTGCGCCAGGTGCAGTTGGGGCCGCCGACCTGGAACGCCGTGTTGATCTGTACGTCGGTCGCCGCCGGGACGTCGGGGTCACCCGGCTCGGCGCCGGGACACTCCGGCCGGTCGACGAGCAGGTCACGCGTGATGCTCACGGCGTACGCGCGGGACCGGTCGGCGGACAGGTGGAGCAGGATGGTGGTGTCCGAGAGGTCACCGCCCGCGCCGAGGACGCCACCGCCGGACACCCGCTCGTCCGAGCCCAGGAGCAGGATGTTGAGCGGGCCTTTCGGGCCGGGCGCCGGGCGGTTCTCGCCCAGGTCGGGGTCGATGACCTCGATGTTGCCCTCGAGGTGGCGGTAGTAGAGGAACCCGGCCGTGGCAACCCCGAGCGCGAGCACCAGGAAACCGATGCCGAGACGGGTCAGGACGCGACGGCCGCGGTGCCGCTTCGGCAGCGCGTGCCTCGGCCCCGACCCCGGCTCGACCATGCCGACATCCTGGCAGAGTGTCCCTCATGCAGGTGGGGATGACGCTCCCGGTCATGGAGCCGGGGCTGGACGTCGGAGTGCTCGAGTCGTGGTCCCGGTACGTCGACGAGGGCCCCTTCTCGTCGGTGTGCTTCGGCGAGCGGATGGCGTTCGACAACCCCGACGCCCTGACACTGCTCGGAGCAGTCGCGGCCTGGACGTCGCGTGTCCGCATCGCGACGACGGTGCTCGTCCCCCAGCTCCACCAACCGGTCCGGCTCGCCAAGGCGCTGGCCACCGGGGACCTGCTCAGCAACGGCCGGCTCAGCGTCGGGGTGGGCGTGGGCGGCCGCGAGGAGGACTACCGGGCAGCGGGCGCCGACCCGGGGACCAAGACCATGCAGGAGATGGCCGACCGGGTCGGTTTGATGCGCCTGGTCTGGTCGGGCCAGAAGGTCGTCGAGGCCACCTTGCCGGTCGGGCCGCCGCCGCTTCAGGTGGGTGGGCCCGAGATCCTCGTGGGCACGATGGGTCCCCGAACGGTCAAGCACGCGGCGCACTGGGCGGACGGTCTTGCCGGGGTCACTCTCGACCTCGACACGCAGGCGGTCGGCGGGCTCTTCGACCTGGCTCGCGCGGCGTGGGCGGACGCGGAGCGACCCGCACCGCGGCTCACCACCTCGTTCTGGTTCGCCGTCGGCGACGAGCCGCGCGCTCAGATCCACCAGCACCTGCGGCACTACATGAATTGGCTGCCGGCCGGCCTGGTCGACGCGATCGCGCCGACGACCGGGTTCGCGGGAACCGTCGCCGAGCTCCGCGACGTCCTCAGGCGCTTCGAGGACATCGGCACCGACGAGGTGCAGCTGATCCCGACGAGCTCCGATCTCCGTCAGGTCGAGGCGATCGCCGGGGTGCTCTGATCCTCGGTGCTCTCGAGGGCTGCCGCGCGGCGCTTCTTCGCCCCGGGCAGCCGGGAGACGACGTCCACCAGCGGCTCGAGCATCAGCACCAGCTGGCGTGCGGACTCGTCCAGGCCGCTCGCCGACCGGTCGATGCCGCGCGCCGACATGTCGATACCGCTCGCCGCCTCGCGCACGGAGTCGATGATCGGGCGGAGCGCCTCGATGAGCGGCCCGAGGTGCCGGATGTCCTCCATCAGCCCGGCGAGGCTGTCGATGATGCCGCCCTCGGCGACGAGCTGCTCGAGCAGGCCTTCCCGGTCGAGCAGCCGGTCCAGGACCCCACCGGGCTGCAGGATCCGGTCGATCGCGCCCTCCTGCTCGAGGATGCGGTCGAGCGCACCGCCCGGCTCCAGGATCCGGTCGACGGTGCCGCCCGGGACGAGGAGCCGGTCGATCAGTCCTCCGGGAGCGATGACGCGGTCCAGCGCACCGCCCGGCTGGCTGAGCCGGGAGAGCACGCCGTCCTCGTCCAGGATGCGGTCCGCGATGCCGCCCGGCTCCAGCGCCTGGCCGAGGGGCCGCTCGGGACCGGTGACCGAGGACAGCATGTAGATCAGCCGCACCGGCCCGTCCGGCGCCACCAGCTTGGAGACCTCGATGCTGGCGTTGCCGAAGGCGATGACCGCTCGGACGGGGAAGGTGACGGTGGCGAAGAGACTCACGCGCCCCAGGCTATTCAGCCTCGTCTCTCGCGTCAGCCCAACAGCCGAAGGGCGAGCTCCGCGCTGGCGGGATAGTCGACCTTGCTCACGGGGGTGCGCGGGACCTGCTCGATGAACAGCACCTGCTTGGGCACCTTGTAGTTGGAGATCAGCGACCGCGCGTGCTCGCGCAGCTCCTCCTCCGAGACCGTCGATCCGTCCCTGCGCTGCACGAGCGCAGTCACCTGCTGGCCCCAGCGCTCGTGCGGGGTGCCGACCACCACCGCGTCGAAGACGTCGTCGTGCCGCAGCAGCACTGCCTCGACCTCCTCGGGGTGGACCTTCTCGCCGCCGGTGTTGATGCACACCGAACCCCTGCCGAGCACGGTGACCGAGCCGTCCAGCTCGCGGCGTGCGTGGTCGCCGGGAATCGACCAGCGGACGCCGGCGATCTCCTTGAACGTGGCGGCGGTCTTCACGGGGTCCTTGTAGTACCCGAGCGGGATGGCGCCGGAGCGGCCGAGCATCCCGTCGACGCCGGGCGGGCACGGCTTGAGGTCCTCGTCGAAGACCTCGACGTCGTCACCGACACCGAACTTCGGCGCACCCGCGGCGCCCTCGGTGCCGTCGTCGATCCGGGAGCCGGTGGCCCCGGACTCCGAGGCGCCGTACGAGTCGAGGATGAACCGTCCGGGCAGGGCCTGCCGGATCTCTTCCCGAACACCCTCGGTGAGGGGCGCCGCTCCGTTGGACACCGCCACGAGGCTCGAGAGATCCCAGCGGTCGGGCTCGGCGAGGATCGCCTCCGCGACGGGACGACCCATGGCGTCACCGAGGAAGGTGAGCGAGTTGACCCCCGCCTTCTGGACCAGGTCGAGGATCCGCTCGGCGCTGAAGTTCGGCTCGGTGAAGAGCGCGACGCGAGCTCCCGACACATGGCCGTTGCCCAGGATCCACTGACTGCCGCCGTGCATCATGGGCCCGCACGCGAGCATCGTCATCGGCGTCTCGTTGGCGGCCGCCTCCTCGGCGAGCTTCTCCACCGACTCGATCGGCGCACCGAAGCGTCCGGCGTTCAGGGCCGCCTTGATGATGTCCTCGTTGCGCCAGATCACGCCCTTGGGGCTGCCGGTCGTGCCGCCCGTGTAGAGCACGTAGTGGTCGTCCGGCGAGCGTCCGCCGAGCCGCTCTGTCGAGGCCGCGGCCAGCGCGGCGTCGTACTCCTCGCCCAGGACGATCAGGTGCTTCAGGTTCGGCAGGTCCAGCGCCTTCACGGCGTCGACGTGCTCGGGCGCGACGATCGCCGCGACGCAGTCGGCGTTCTCGTAGAGATAGGCCAGCTCGTCGTGGAGGTACTTGTAGTTGATGTTGATCGGGACCGCTCGCGCCTTGAGGCACCCGTAGAACGCGTCCACCCACTCGATTCGGTTCGCCGAGTGGACGGCGACGTGGTCGCCGGGGCTGATGCCCAGAGACACGAGGTGGTTGGCCAGGCGCGTGGAGCGCTCGTCGACCTCCGCGTAGGTGTAGTCGCGGTCGAGGGTCACGACCGCCATGCGGTCCGGGACGGCGTCAGCCATCGCCTCGATGACGTCGGCGATGTGGAGGGGTCGGGTCACGCCGCAACTCTAGAAACTAGAACGCGTTCTCGCTAGTCCCTGACGGCGGCAGTTGGGGTGCCCCAGGCCAGAGTCGAACTGGCGACCTTTCGCTTAGGAGGCGGCTGCTCTATCCACTGAGCTACTGGGGCCGACGGCAAGGGTAACGGCAGCAGAGCCCCACCACCCCACGGGTAGGGCCGGACCTCGGCGTCTCGCCGACCAGGCTCAGGCGAAGGTGCCGTCGGCGAACCGGTAGTCGGTCGTCCCGATGACGTAGACGACCGAGACATCGGGCCGGGGCTCGTAGCCCCAGCGCACGACAGTTGCACCGGCCACCAGGCCGTCGAGCTCCAGAGCGTTGGTCTCGACCGTGCCGTCGCCGTCGTAGTCCTTCGCGGCCTGGCGCGCGAGCTGCTCGGCCGGACCGAGGTCGAGCTTGCGGGTGCCCAGGCAGTAGCCGGTGTCGCAGGCGACGAGGGGTGCCTCCTCGAACGACAGCGTGACCGTGGGTGGCGGTGGCGACGTGGGGTCGTCCGCGGGTGGAGGAGGTGGTGGCGGTGGTGGCGAGCCGGCCTTCCCGCCGTCCGTGGTCCCTCCGCCGGTCTTGCCGTCACCGGTCTTGCCGTCACCGGCTTTACCGTCGCTGTCCGGCTCCGAGAAGTGGTGCTTCGTGCCCTCCGTCTTCTTCGTGCCCTCCGCCTCCTCACCCGGGGGTGGCGGAGGCGAGGGGATCACGAACACGCCCGTCTCGTAGCCACGCTGGAAGGCCATCACGAGGGCCACGTAGTAGTCGGAGTGGTTGTAGCTGAAGACGGCGCGAGCCATCCCGGAGGTGTCCGCGACGCTGAACCCACCGGCGCAGAGGTAGTGGCCGGCTGCCAGCCCCGCGTCGTCGATGTCGTTCGGGGACTCCCGGCCGTCGCTGTCGCCGTCCGCGGCAACCATGCGCCAGGTGCTCGGGATGAACTGCATCGGCCCGACCGCGCGGTCCCACACCCGGTCGCCGTCAAGCCTCCCGTCGTCGGTGTCGTGGATCGCGGCCACGGGCCCGACGCCGTTCAGCGGGAGGCCGATGATCGCCGGCCGCGACACCCCGTCCGAGCCGAGCTCGGAGTCGCCGTACCGGCCGTGATCCGACTCGACGCGGCCGATGCCGGCGAGCAGGGTCCAGGGCAGCTGGCAGCCCGGCCGTGTGCTTGCCAGCCGGTCGGCGGCGTTCCGGTAGGCGCGCAAGGCGGCCTCGGGGACGTCGTTGCTCCCGGTGGCGGAGATCTCTGCCCATCGGTCACCCCGCTCCGACCGCTCCTTGCCCTTCGTCTGCCGGCTGATCAGCGTCACCGGCTCGGTGGCCGGAGGCTGGACGACGGTGAAGACCTGCGGCTCGGCGAGCACGTCGGAGGAGACCAAGGACGCCTCGGGCTGGGTCAGTCCGGCGGCGACCGGGATGACCGTGAGCAGCAGCGCAGCGCCGACGACGGCTCCGTGGGTGCGCGGACTCCTCACGGCCCGAGGCTAGGAAGACTGCGTGGACCGCACCCGCCCAATGGGCGACAACTACCCGAACGGGGTCCGAACGCTAGCCCGAACGGGCTAGGGCGCCGGTCACTCCGCCCGGGTGACGGTGAACGAGATCCCGGCCTTCACGAGCCGGTCGATGAGCGCTTCACCCATCGCCTGCGCCGTCGTGACCTGCCCCGCCGTGGCCGGGTTGTCGTCGAACGCGAGGCACAGAGCCGACTCCGCGAGCATCTTCGCGGTCTCGGTGTAGCCCGGGTCGCCTCCCGACACCTCGGTGCGCACCGTGCGGTCCGGCGTCTCGGCGAGGAAGCTGACCGTGAACCAGGACTTCGCCCGCTTCGCCTCCGACGGGCCTTCGCCCGCGGGGACGCGCTTGAGCAGCTGGTTGCGCAGCGGCGGGATCTGCGCGGCAGCCACGAGACCCGTGATGCCGACTCCGGCGCCGGCGACCGTGACCAGTCGCTTGACCCCCGCGTAGTGCCCGTAGCTGAACTCCGGGCCGTACGCCGGGAGCGCGCGAGCGGAGCGGAGGACGATCTGCGGGTCGATCGTGGGCAGCGGAGCCAGCCACAGCCCCAGCTGCTTGTCGCGGGTGGGCTTGCCCTCGCCCCGGATGCGACGGCCCTCCGGCCGCCCCTCCTTCTTCTTGCGCGCACCGGCGATCCGGGCGGACTCGCGGAGGCTGGTGAACTGGTTCATCGCCGAGTGGAACGTGCCGCCGGAGAACATGCCTCCGGCGCGCACGACCCCGCGCATCGTGATCGGCTGGTCCGAGGGCAGCTGCTGGACGGTGAAGTAGGCACCGAGGTCGTGCGGGATCGAGTCGAAGCCGCACGCGTGCACGATGCGGGCGCCCGTCTCCACCGCCTTCTCGTGGTGCTTGAGGTACATCTCGTCGACGAACTGCGGCTCCCCCGTGAGGTCGACATAGTCCGTGCCGGCCGCCGCGCAGGCCGCGACGAGCGGCTCGCCGTACTTGAGGTAGGGCCCGACGGTCGTGATCACGACCCGCGCCGCCTCGGCCACCTTCCGCAGCGACTCGGGATCGGTGCTGTCGGCCGGGAGCAGCGGCAGGTCCGCCAGGTCCGGGTTGATCGCCACGAGGCGGTCGCGAACCTCCTCGAGCTTGGCGGGGTTGCGCCCGGCCAGGGCCCAACGGCACCCGGACGGGGCGTTGGCGGCGAGGTACTCCGCGGTGAGGGCGCCCGTGAAACCGGTGGCGCCGAACAGGACGATGTCGAAGTCGCGGCCTTGAGGCATGGGGTTCACGCTACCGCCGGAACCTCCGCGACCCCAGATGCGTCCAACGGCGCATGGGAAAGCTCGCCTTCGGGGCCGCACTCGCCGCCACCACTGCCTGCCTGTCCGTCGCGGTGAACGGCATCGCCGGGTCGACGGGAAGCCCGCTCGGCCTCCCGAGGGCCGCCGCCGGTGAGCTCCCTGCCTTCGCCGACTGCGCCGAGCTCCGGGACTGGTACGTCGACCAGGCGCTGCCCCAGGTCGGCCCCTGGGGGTTCGGGTACGGCGGTCCGATGTACTACGCCACCGAGGGACTCCGGGTCCTGAGCAGCGGGGACGCCTCGATGGGCATCCCGCAGACCTCGGGGGGCCTGCCCCTGGCGGAGGCGGCTGACGGGGCTGTGACGAACGGGGGCACCGGGACCAACGTGCAGGAGATCGGCATCGACGAGCCGGACGTCGCCAAGACCGACGGCAGGCTGGTCTTCCGGCTCGACGAGCGGGAGCTGGTGGTCACCGACGTCTCCGGTGCGGAGCCTCGCGAGCTGAGCCGGACCAAGCTGCCCGACGACTTCGCGGCCCAGGGCCTCCTGCTCGTCGGCGACACCGTGCTCGTCACGGCGTCGGGCTACGGGGGCTACGGCGGCGGGATGCCGCGCATCATGATCGACTCGATCTACGTGGCGGGGCCGGTGAACAGCAAGCTCGCCGTGTACGACGTGAGCGTCCCGCGCGACCCCGAGCTCGTCTCGGAGCACGAGTACGAAGGCACGCTCGTCGAGACCCGTCAGTACGGCGACCTGGTGCGCCTCGTCGTGCAGACCGGACTCCCGCAGCTCGACTTCGTCCAGCCGGGGCGGCGCCGATCCGACGAGGAGGCGACCCGCGAGAACCGGGAGATCGTCCGCAGCAGCACCATCGAGGACTGGCTGCCCTTCGTGCGGCACGACGGCAGGCGCTCCACGCTGCTCGACTGCCAGGACGTGCGGCACCCTCGGCTCGACGCGGGCTTCGGGACGATCAGCGTGGTCACGTTCCGTGCCGACGACCCGGGAGACGACACCTCCGTCGGCGTGGCGACGAGCGGCAGCCTCGCCTACTCCTCCACGGACCGGCTGTACGTCGCCACCCCGGTGCAGCCCGAGGTCCAGTCCTACGAGGACATGATGCGAGGCGTCGCGCCGGAGGAGTGGCCCGACGAGACGATGGTCCACGCGTTCGAGCTCACCGACGACGGCACGGCGTACCTCGCCTCGGGCAAGGTCGAGGGCACGATCCGCGACCGCTGGTCCTTCGACGAGCAGGACGGCTACCTGCGGGTGGCCACGGCGCATCACGACAAGTGGGCGACCACCGACAACGCGGTGACCGTGCTGCGCGAGGACGGCTCCACCCTCCGCGTCGTCGGCAACGTGCGCGGCCTCGGCCCCCGGGAGGAGATCCAGTCCGTCCGCTGGTTCGAGGACTTCGCGGTCGTCGTGACGTTCCGCCAGGTCGACCCGCTCTACACCGTCGACCTCACCGACCCGTCCCGTCCGCGCGTGCTCGGCGAGCTCAAGATCCCCGGGTTCTCGTCGTACCTGCACCCCCTCGGCGACCGGCTCCTCCTCGGCCTCGGCACTGCGGCCGACCTGCAGGGCCGCACGCACGGGTCGCAGGCCGCGATCTTCGACCTGTCCACCCTGCGTGACCCGCAGCAGATCTCGCTGCTGAAGCTGCCGGAGATCGACGAGCTGGCGGCTCGCTACGACCCGCACGCGTTCACCTTCACCGGCAAGCACGTCTACACGCTGGCGCACTCGTGGAACCGCCGGGGCAGCACGAGCATCCTCAAGCTGTCCGTCGACGGTGGGCTCCGCGAGGTCGCGTCCTACGAGGCCGGGTACGACGCCCGGGTGCTGCCGATCGACGGCGGCCGGGTGGCGCTCGTCGGCGACGCCATTCGCCTCCTGGCCGACTGACCCCACCATCCGACCTCACGATCTGACCTCACGATCTGACCTCACAATGGAGGCATGACCCGCCCTCGTGCCGTCGTGCTCGTCGAGGGTGAGAGCGACCGCGCCGCGCTCCTCACCCTCGCCGCTCGGCGCGGCCGCGACCTCGCGGCTGAGGGGATCGAGGTCGTCGCCATGGGGGGCATCACCAACACACGGTCCTTCGCGCTGCGCTACGGGCCGCACGGTCTCGACGTACCCCTGGCCGGTCTGTACGACGCAGCCGACGAGGACAAGCTGCGTCGGGGGCTGGCCACAGCCGGGGTGGAGCCGACCCACTTCTTCCGCTGCACGGCCGATCTCGAGGACGAGCTGATCCGGGCCCTCGGCCTCGAGGCGGTCGAGGCCGTGATCGAGGCGGCCGGCGAGACCCGCTCGCTGCGGCTGCTCTCCGGGATGCCCGCCCAGCGCGGCTGGTCGCGCGAGCAGCTCCTGCGACGCTTCATCGGGGTTCGGTCCGGCCGCAAGGCGAAGTACGCCGTACTCCTCACCGAGGCGCTCCCTCCCGGTCGCGAGCCGGAGCCGTTGTCGGCGCTGCTGGGTAGTCTCGAAGCATGTGCCGCAACATCCGACCGCTGAACAACTTCGAGCCGCCGGCCACGACCTCGGAGGTCCAGGCCGCCGCCCTGCAGTACGTCCGCAAGGTCAGCGGCGCGACCAAGCCATCCCTGGTCAACCAGCACGCGTTCGACCACGCGGTGCAGGAGATCGCGGTGGCGACGCAGCGGCTCCTCGACTCCCTGGTGACGACCGCTCCCCCGAAGGACCGTGAGATCGAGGCCGCGAAGGCCAGGGCGCGGTCGGTGGCGCGGTTCGGCTGATGTCCGGTCGGGCCAGTGTCTGATCGAGTCGGGCGAGCTTTCGAGGCAGTGCCCCGCAAGGACTTCCTGCCCGCGAGCCAGCGTCGCTACGCGCAGCAGGACCGCGCCCTCGACATCGGGTACGGCGCCACCAACAGTCAGCCGACGACGGTGCGGAACATGCTGGAGCTGCTCGACGTGGAGCCCGGCCACCGGGTGCTCGACGTCGGCTCCGGGTCGGGCTGGACGACCGCACTGCTGGCCCACCTGGTCGGGCCCGACGGCGAGGTCGTCGCCGTCGAGCGGGTGCCGCAGCTGGTGGAGCTCGGCCTCGAGCACCTGGGACGGCGCTACCCCCAGGCTTCCGTGCACCAAGCCCTGGCCGACGTCCTGGGGTGGCCCGACCGGGCGCCGTACGACCGGATCCTGGTGTCCGCGGCCGCCAGCCGCCGACCTGTGGAGCTGCTGGCCCAGCTCGGGCCGGGCGGCGTGATGGTGGTGCCGATCCTGGGGGTCATGCACCGGCTCGAGCAGGGCGAGCAGCCCGATCAGGTCCAGGACGAGGAGCACGGTAGGTACTCCTTCGTACCCTTGAAGGGTGGCTGACCCAGTGGACCGTCTCGCGGGCGACCTGCTCTCGGACGGTTTCGTCGCGCTCACCGGCGCCGGCGTGAGCACGGACTCGGGCATTCCCGACTACCGCGGCCCCGGCTCGGTGGCGCGGCAGCCGATGACCTACCAGGACTTCGTGTCCGGCCACGCGATGCAGCAGCGGTACTGGGCCCGCTCCCACCTCGGCTGGTCCCGGATGCGTCGGGCCGAGCCCAACGCGGGACACCACGCCCTCGCCCGGCTCGAGGCCCGAGGCCAGGTGCGCCTGCTGATCACCCAGAACGTCGACGGCCTGCACGAGGCGGCCGGGTCGCAGCACGTCTGTGCCCTGCACGGCCGGATCTCCGACGTGGTCTGCCTGTCCTGCCGGACGACGAGCAGCCGCGCCGCCCTGCACGCCCGCCTCGAGGAGCTCAACCCGGGCTGGGCGGCGGCGCACGCCTCGGTCGAGGTGCGGCCCGACGGAGACGTGGCGCTCGAGGACACCGCCGGCTTCACCGTGCCGACCTGTCACTGCGGCGGCCCGCTGAAGCCGGACGTCGTGTTCTTCGGCGAGAACGTCCCGAGGGACCGGGTGCTGCGCTGCTATGCGGCGGTCGAGGAGGCGCCGGCCCTGCTCGTGCTCGGGTCGTCCCTGGCGGTGATGTCAGGCCTGCGGTTCGTGAAGGCGGCCGCGAAGCAGGGCACACCGGTGGTCATCGTGAACCGCGGACAGACTCGGGGCGACGACCTCGCGACCGTGAAGCTCGAGGTGGGGACGAGCGAGTTCCTGGGGAAGCTTGCCGGCGGGCTACAGGGGACGGACGAACACGTGGGCAGCCACGTCTGACTCGATCTCGGCGGTCTCACCGCCGCTGCCGATGAGCAGACCCTCGGCACCTTGCGAAACGACGACCTCGCGGTCCGGCAGCGCTCCCACGCGTCGCATGGCGGCCATCAGCGACTCGTCCTTCTGGACCTCCTCGCTGATCCGCGCCACCCGGACGCGAACGTCGTCGTCGTCCTTGACGACGGAGTCGAGGGACACGACGCCCTCCATGAACTGCTCGCCACCGTTGGTCTCCCCGAGCTCGGCCAGACCCGGGATGGGGTTCCCGTAGGGCGACTCCGTCGGGTGGTCCAGCAGCTCGAGCAGGCGACGCTCCACGGCCTCGGACATCACGTGCTCCCACCGGCAGGCCTCGGCGTGGACGAACTCCCAGTCGAGCCCGATGACATCGGTGAGCAGCCGCTCGGCCAGGCGGTGCTTGCGCATCACGCGCGTCGCGAGGCGGTTCCCCTCCTCGGTGAGCTCGAGGTGACGGTCCCCCTCGACGGTGACCAGGCCGTCACGCTCCATGCGGGCGACGGTCTGCGAGACGGTGGGGCCGCTCTGGTGCAGGCGCTCGGCGATCCGAGCGCGCAGCGGCGTGATGCCCTCCTCGACGAGCTCGTAGATCGTCCGGAGGTACATCTCCGTGGTGTCGATGAGGTCACTCACAGGGACAAACCTACAGTGGGCGCGTGTCTGCTCCTTCCGTGATGTGGTTCCGACGAGATCTTCGGCTTGCTGACAATCCGGCCTTGACGGCGGCCGCTGCGGCGGGCGACGTGGTCCCCCTGTTCGTGGTCGACCCGGTGCTGTGGGACCGAGCCGGCAAGCCGCGCCGGGACTACCTCGCGGCATCTCTGCGCGCCCTCGACGACGCGACGGGCGGCAAGCTCGTCGTCCGGCACGGTGACCCGGTCACGGTGCTGCCGACGGTGGTGCGTGAGGCCGAGGCATCGGCGGTGCACATGGCCGCCGACTTCGGCCCGTACGGCGTCCGGCGCGACGAAGCTGTCGAGCAGGCGCTGGACGTCCCCCTCGAGCGACTCGGGTCGCCGTACGCCGTCGCCCCGGGGCGGGTGCTGACCGGCGCCGGCGAGGGCTACCAGGTCTTCACGCCGTTCTACCGGGCGTGGGTGGAACACGGGTGGCGCAAGCCGGCAGAGCTGCCCAGCGTGACCTGGGCGTCGCTGCGGACGGACAAGCTCCCGGCCGCTGCTGCCGACGTCAGGGCCGGCGAGCTGCTCGCCCTTGACCGCTGGCACGACTTCCTCGGCCGGGTCGGGGACTACGCCGACAAGCGCGACCTGCCCGGCACCAACGGCACGTCGCACATGTCGGTCCACCTCAAGTGGGGGGAGATCCACCCCCGCACGATGCTGGCCGACCTGGCCGCGAAACGGTCGGACGGCGCCGCGACGTACCGCAAGGAGCTCGCCTGGCGGGAGTTCTACGCCGACGTGCTCGCCCGCCGCCCCGAGACAGTGCGCGAGTACTACGCACCACGCTTCGCGCGCATGGAGTACGACGAGCCGGGCGAGACGTTCGACGCCTGGCGCGAGGGCCGCACGGGGTACCCGCTCGTCGACGCCGGGATGCGACAGCTGGCCGAGACGGGGTGGATGCACAACCGGGTCCGGATGGTGGTGGCGAGCTTCCTGGTGAAGGACCTGCACCTCGAGTGGCAGCACGGCGCCCGGCACTTCATGAGCCAGCTGGTGGACGGCGATCTCGCGTCGAACCAGCACGGCTGGCAGTGGGTCGCAGGATGCGGCACGGACGCCGCGCCGTACTTCCGCGTCTTCAACCCGACCTCGCAGAGCCGCAAGTTCGACCCCTCGGGCGACTACATCCGGCGCTGGGTCCCCGAGCTGCGCGAGCTGTCGGCGAAGGAGATCCACGAGCCGGGTCCGGTGGCCGGCTACCCGGCGCCCGTCGTCGACCACGCTGCGGAGCGGGTGGAGGCTCTGCGGAGACTGGACGCCATCAAGGGATGATGGGCGCCATGTACGGCGAGCTCACCATCCAGCCCCGGTTCAACGGCCCGGACTCCTCGGGCAACGGCGGCTACTCCGCCGGGCTGCTCGCGGAGGCGCTGCTCGACGGCGCGGCCGGGGCCGTCCAGGTGACCCTGCGCAAGCCGCCGCCCCTCGCCGTACCGATGCTGCTGACGGAGGACCGCACTAGCGCGATCCACCACGGCGAGACGATCCTCGAGGCCACGCTCCTCGAGGAGGACATCGAGATCGTCGAGCCGGTGTCGTACGACGAGGCGGTGGCCGCGTCGACGAGCTACCCGGGCTTCGAGAGCCACCCCTTCCCGCGATGCTTCGCCTGCGGCCCTGCCCGCAAGGACGGGCTCGGGATCTACCCCGGACGGGTCGACGCACGCCGGGTCGCGACCCCGTGGACACCCGACGCCTCGCTCACCGACACCGACCGCGTCGGCATCCCCGTGGTGTGGGCTGCGCTGGACTGCGCGAGCGGGTGGGCCAACGGCGAGCTCTCCGACGGACGCCCGTCCGTGCTCGGCCGCCTTGCGGCCACGGTCGACGTGCTGCCGCAGGTGGGCGAGCCGCACGTGGTCGTGGGTCGCAACCTCGGCAAGGACGGTCGCAAGACCTACACGCTGTCGACGGTGTACGACTCCGACGGGCGCATCGTGGCGCGCGCCGGAGCCGTCTGGATCGAGGTCGACCCGTCGCTCTTCGGCTGAGCGCTCAGATCGCGACCGGGAACTGGTAGGCCAGGGCGTGCTCGGCGATGAGGTCCGCGCACAGCTCGGGCGCCTCGAGCATCGGCACGTGGCCGATGCTCTCGACGAGCACCGTGTCGACGTTCGGCAGCCGCTCGTCGTACAGCGAGCCGTAGGTGCCTGGCGGGATGATGACGTCCTTGCCGCACAGCACCAGGCGCACCGGGGCCGCCACGTCCTCCATCTCCGCCATGCCGCCGTGCCGGAAGCCGTTGAGGAGCACCGCGAGGTAGCCCGCGCAGTGCGTCGACGCGCGCATCATCGCCTGTGAGTCCCGCAGCTCGACCTTGCGCCAGTCACCGGCGACGATCGACAGCATGACCTGGTGCGCCAGAGGCAGGTCCTTGAAGATCGGGTAGGCGTAGCGGCCCAGAAGCGCCAGCGGCGCGATGCCGAGGAACTTGACGCCGAGCGGGACGGTTCGCCGAAGGTCGAAGTGGTTGCCCCAGCCGCCGGCCGGCGCGAACGCCGTCACCGAGCGGGCCCGACCGCGGGCTGCCAGCTCGAGCGAAAGCCACCCGCCGAGGGAGTTGCCGGCGACGTGCGCGGTGGACCAGCCGACCGCGTCCATCTCGGCCTCGACGAAGTCCGCGAGCTTCGGGATGGTGATGTCACCGAACGGCACCTTGTCGCCGCCGAAGTGTCCCGGCAGCGTCAGCATCAGCACGTCGAAACGGTCCGAGAGCTCCTCGGCCACGCCCCGCCAGATGCGCGCGTTGGTGGTGAACGGGTGGATCAGGACGAGAGGCTCGCCGCGCCCCACGCGCAGCGAGCGAACCGGATCCGTGTCAGACGCCTTCGTCATACGACCCTCGATTCAACAGTGAGGCGCGTGAACATCGCCTCTGCTCCCCATAGTGGAGTGTTCGCTCGGCGTTTCGCCAGTGTTACAAGGGAATTCGGCGGCGTGTCTCGGATCCTGAGCGAACGCTACGGACGGGGGTTCCGGGCGTCGTACGCGAGGAATCGTCGTTGGATCGTGACAGCCAGCAGCACGCCGACGATGCACGCGACACCGCCCAGCACCAGCGCCACTTGCTCCCCCACGCTCGACGCGACCGACCCCGCCAGGAAGTCCCCCGCACGGGGTCCACCGGCGACGACGACGATGAAGACGCCTTGCAGTCGCCCCCGCAGCTCGTCGGGCGCGGCCACCTGCAGGATGGTCGAGCGGTACGCCGCACTCACCATGTCGGCCGCACCGGACAGCGCCAGGCACAGCACGCCCAGCCACAGCATGCTGGTCAGCCCGACCCCGCCGACGACGGCGCCGTACGCCAGGATCGCGACGACGATCGCGACGCCCTGCATCCGCACCTTGCTGATCCACCCGGAGACGAGGAACGCCACGAGCCCACCTGCAGCGGGAGCGGCCTGCAGCAGGCCAACCGTGGCCGCGCCGCCGCCGTACACCTTGTAGGCGAGTGCCGGGAAGAGCGCCCTCGGCTGGGCAAGCACCATCGCGCACAGGTCGAGCACGAACGTCATGCGGAGGTTCGGAGCGTTCCTCAAGAACCGCAGGCCCTCGAGAACGGACTTCAGGCCGGCGCGTGGGCTGTCGTGAGCCGGTGGCATCGGCGGCAGGCGGAGGAGGGCGTAGTACGCCGCGGCGAACGTGAGGACGTCGATCGAGTACGCCGCCTCGAAACCCTGCCACTTGATGACCAGCGCTCCCAGGACGGGACCGAGGGTGAAGCCGAGGTTGAACGTCGCCATGTTCAGCGCCTGCGCTGCGGGGATCAGCTCCTTGTCGAGGAGACGGGGGATCATCGCCGACCGCGCCGGGTTGTTGAGGGCGAAGAACCCGGACTGCACCGCGATGCATCCGTAGAGCACCCAGACGCTGTCGAGGTGGAGGAAGGCCTGCGCCGCCAGCGCCACAGACACCGCCCACAAGCCGGCGCTGGCGAAGAGGGCGAGGGTACGCCGGTCCATCGCGTCCGCGATCGCGCCGCCGTACAGGCCGAGTCCGACGAGCGGGACGAGCGCGAAGACACCGACGAGGCCGACGTAGAAGGACGACTCGGTGATCGAGTACACCTGGATCGCCACCGCGACGGCGGACATCTGCTGGCCGAGTTGGGCGATCGAGCTGCCGAACCACAAACGGCGGAACGGCGCGCTCACCTGGAGCGGCCGGATGTCGGTGAGCAGGCCCCGCAGGAGGGTGCGTCGCGAGCTCACCGGCCCCACCCTAATTCCCTTGTTCCACGCCTGAGCGGGACGTACCGTTTACGGCACACGGGAAAGGAGGTGGTCCGACAGATGAAGTCTTCTAGGACACGTGAGGTGGCTGCGTCGTAGCAGCACCCTGCGAAATCCACACGCAGTCACCCGGCCCGCAGGCGCTCCGGCAAGTCCACCGGAGACACGAACCGCCTGCGGGCCGTTTGCATGCCCTGGTCGTGCTCATGCCACGGCCTCGTCGGCCGCGTTGAACTGCGCCGCGTAGAGCGCCGCGTAGGCGCCCCCGGCGGCCAGGAGCTCCTCGTGGGTCCCCTGCTCCACGATCCGGCCGCGATCCATCATCAGGATCAGGTCGGCGTCGCGGATGGTGGACAGGCGGTGCGCGATCACGAACGACGTGCGGTCGGTTCGCAAGGACGCCATCGCCTGCTGCAGCAGCAGCTCGGTGCGGGTGTCGACGCTCGACGTGGCCTCGTCGAGGATGAGCAGCGCCGGGTCGGAGAGGAAGGCGCGCGCGATCGTGATCAGCTGCCGCTCGCCCGCCGAGACGTTCGAGCCCTCCTCGTTGATGACCGTGTCGTAGCCCTCCGGGAGGGTGTGCACGAAGCGGTCGACGAACGTCGCCCGGGCAGCGGCGAGGACCTCGTCGTCGGTGGCACCGGGACGGCCGTACGCGATGTTGTCGCGGATGGTGCCCTCGAACAGCCAGGTGTCCTGCAGCACCATCCCGATCCGACCACGCAGGTCGCCTCGACGCATCGCCGCGACGTCCACGCCGTCGAGCGTGATGCGGCCGCTGTCGACCTCGTAGAAGCGCATCACCAGGTTGACCAGGGTCGTCTTGCCAGCGCCGGTCGGACCGACGATGGCGACGGTCTGGCCGGGGTGCACCGTGAGGGAGAGCTCCTCGATCAACGGCTTGTCCTGGTCGTAGCGGAAGGAGACGTGGTCGAAGACCACCTCGCCTCGCGTCACCTCGGCGCCGGCCACGTCGGTTTCGGGCAGCTCCTCCTCGGCGTCGAGCAGCTCGAAGACCCGCTCGGCAGACGCGACGCCGGACTGCAGCAGGTTCGCCATCGACGCCACCTGGGTGAGCGGCTGGGTGAACTGCCGGGAGTACTGGATGAAGGCCTGCACCTCGCCCAAGGACATCGAGCCGTTGGTCACGCGCAGACCGCCGACCACCGCGATCGCGACGTACTGCAGGTTCCCGATCAGCATCATCACCGGCATGATCAGGCCGCTCACGAACTGCGCGCCGAACGATGCCTGGAAGAGCTCGTCGTTCTGCTCCTCGAAGGCCTGCTCGACCTCGTGCCGGCGACCGAAGACCTTGACCAGCGAGTGGCCGGTGAAGGCCTCCTCGATGTGCGCGTTGAGCTTGCCGGTGCGACGCCACTGCTGGATGAAGAGCCCTTGCGAGCGCTTCATGATGCCGCCGCTGACGACCATCGTCACGGGTACGGCGACCAGGGCGATGAGTGCGAGGACCGGCGAGATCCAGAACATCATCACCAGTACGCCGACGACGGTGAGCAGCGACTGCATCAGCTGGCTCATCGTCTGCTGCAGGGTCTGGCTGATGTTGTCGATGTCGTTGGTCACGCGGGACAGCAGCTCGCCGCGAGGCTGCCGGTCGAAGTAGCGCAGCGGCAGCCGGTTGACCTTCTCCTCGACCTCCTCGCGCATCCGGAAGACGGTGCCCTGGACGACGTCGTTGAGCAGGTACGCCTGCAGCCAGGCCGCGAGCGACGAGGCGACGTACACCGCCAGAACGAGGCCGAGGAGCCGGGCCAGGCGGTCGAAGTCGACCCCGTCGGTCACACCGAGGAAGCCGTCGAAGATGACGTCCGTCCCCATGCCGAGGATCCAGGGGCCGAGGACGGCGAAGACCACCGAGACGACCGCGAGCGCGACACAGGCGATCGCCTTGGCGCCGTCGGGGCCCATCCGGCCGATGAGCCGCTTGGCCGAGGGCCAGAACGTCATCGACTTCTGGCCGACCATGCCGCCGCCGAACGGCCCGCGTCCCGGGCCGGGTCCCTGGACGACGCGCTCGGTCTCCTTCAGCGTCCCCGGACTCTTGGTGGGCGCGCTCATGCCACGACCTCCTCGGTCAGCTGGGACGCGACGATCTCCTGGTAGGTCGGGCAGGCGCCGAGGAGCTCCTGGTGGGTGCCGATCCCGACGACGAGACCGTCCTCGAGGACGACGATCTGGTCTGCGTCGATGATCGTCGACACCCGCTGGGCGACGATCACGACCGTCGCGTCCCGAGTGACCCGCTTCAGCGCGCGGCGCAAGCGCGCATCGGTGGCGACGTCGAGTGCGGAGAAGGAGTCGTCGAAGAGGTAGATCTCCGGCTGCTTCACCAAGGCCCTCGCGATCGCCAGGCGCTGGCGCTGACCTCCGGAGACGTTGGTGCCGCCCTGGGCGATCGGTGCGTCCAGCCCCTCGGGCAGCTCCGCCACGAAGTCCTTGGCCTGGGCGATCTCGAGGGCGGCCCACATCTCGTCGTCGGTCGCATCGGGCTTGCCGTACTGGAGGTTGCTGCGGACCGTGCCGGAGAAGAGGTACGCCCTCTGCGGCACCAGCCCGATCGTCGACCAGAGCACGTCGGGGTCGAGGTCACGTACGTCGACCCCGTCCACGCGGACCGAGCCGCCCGTGACGTCGTACAGACGGGGCACGAGGTCGACCAGCGTGCTCTTGCCAGCACCGGTCGAGCCGATGACCGCCGTCGTACGACCGGCGGTCGCGGTGAAGGACACGTCACGCACGACGGGGTCGTCGGCGCCGGGGTAGCTGAAGGAGACGTCCTCGAGGACCAGCTCGCCGCGGCCCTCGAGCGTTGTCACCGGGTGCGCCGGCGGACGGACCGACGTCTCGGTGTCGAGCACCTCGACGATGCGGTCGGCGCACACAGCCGCCCGCGGCACCATCACGAGCATGAAGGTCGCCATCATCACCGACATGAGGATCTGCATGAGGTAGCTCATGAAGGCGGTGAGGGCGCCGATCTCCATCTGCCCGTCGTCCACGCGGTGCCCACCGAACCAGAACACCCCGACGATCGAGACGTTCATGATCAGCATGACCGCCGGGAACATCGTCGCCATCCAACGGCCGGTGAAGATCGCGACGTCGGTGAGCTCCCGGTTCGACTGCCGGAAGCGCGCCGTCTCGTACGGCTCGCGCACGAACGCGCGCACGACCCGGATACCGGTGATCTGCTCGCGCAGGATGCGGTTCACGCCGTCGATCCGCTCCTGCATCGAGCGGAAGCCCGGGACCATCCGGCTGATCACGACACCGACGGTGGCGAACAGCGCGGGGATGGAGATCGCCAGCAGCCAGGCGAGTCCGAGCTCCTCGCGCATGGCCATGACGATGCCGCCGACCATCATGATCGGCGCGGTCACCATCATCGTGCAGGACATCAGCACGAGCATCTGGACCTGCTGCACGTCGTTCGTCGTGCGCGTGATGAGCGAGGGTGCGCCGAACTGCGCGACCTCGCGGCTCGAGAAGGAGCCGACCCGGTGGAAGATCGTGGCGCGCAGGTCGCGGCCGTAGCCCATGGCCGTGCGCGACCCGAAGTAGACCGCGGTGACGCTGCAGGCGATCTGCACCAACGACACCGCGAGCATCAGCCCACCCATGCGCAGGATGTGGCCGGTGTCGCCGCGTGCGACGCCGTTGTCGATGATGTCGGCGTTCATGCTCGGCAGGAACAGCATCGCGATCGTCCCGACGAACTGCAGCGTGACAACGGCGCTCAGCCACGGGCGGTACGGCGCGAGGTACTCCTTGAGGAGTCGGATCAGCATGTCAGCCCCCCTGGCCTCCGGTGCGGGTGACGCCGGTCAGACAGGCGTCGGCGATCTCGTCAGGGGCGAGCCGCTCCTCGTCGTGCATCCCCGGGTGCCAGGTGCCGAAGACGAGGCTGCGCAGCACGAGAGCCGCCCGCCTCGGCTCGACGGCCAGCTCGGCCCGGTGCGGCTCGAAGACCAGGTCGGTCAGCGCCTCGAGGAGCGCCACGTTGGCGTCGACGATGAACTGGGGCGGCCCGGGAGGAGCATCGCGGTCCGCGTCCGCGGGTCCTTCCTTCATGAACACCGTGCGCAGCGCGATCATCGCGAGCATGCCCTGGTGCATCCGTTCGATCATCTGGCCAGAGACCAGCACGACCTTGCCCCGCAGGTCGGCGACCGGCTCGAGCGCCGCGGCCATGGCGTCACGACCGCCCTCGGGGTTGATCGTCTCCGCAGCGGTGGCGAGGAACAGCGCGCGCTTGTCCGGGAACGCTCGGAAGATCGTGCCCTCGGCGATGCCCGCAGCCTCGGCGATCTGCTTGGTCGTCACCGTCGGCCCGTGCTGCACGAGCAGCGGGATGACCGCGTCGATGATGGCCTTGCGTCGCTCGTCGGGCGCCATGGGCGTGGCGCGGCCCCGTCGCTGGATCATGCGTCGAGATTACGTGAGTGAGCACTCACTCACAAATGCTTAGTGCAGGTCTACGGCGCCAACCGCTCGCGCACCCATGCCTCACCGTCGCGGCGGTACCGCAGCCGGTCGTGCAGCCGGCCGAACCTGCCCTGCCAGAACTCCACGACGTGCGGAACGACCCGGTAGCCGCCCCAGAAGTCGGGCAGCGGGACCTCACCGCCGAACCGCTCCGTCACCTCCGCGAGCCGCCGGTCGAGCGACTCGCGGTCGGGAACCACGGTGGACTGGGGTGACGCCCAGGCTCCCAGCTGGGAGTCACGCGGACGGCTCGCGAAGTAGCCGGCGCTCTCCTCCTCGGCGACCTTGCTCGCCACACCCTCGACCCGCACCTGCCGGCCGACCGGGTGCCACGGGAAGAGCAGCGAGCAGCGTGGGTTCGCAGCCAGCTCGCGCGCCTTCCGCGAGTCGTAGTTCGTGTAGAACACGAAGCCGTCGTCCAGCCCCTTGAGCAGCACCAGGCGGCTGCTGGGCTGGCCGTCGCTCACAGTGGAGACGACCATGGCGTTCGGCTCGTGCATCGGCGTGACGATGACGTCGTCGAGCCACCGCCGGAACATCGTCATCGGGTCGGCAGCTGCATCACTCTCGTCGAGCCCGCCCTCGGCGTACTCACGACGAAGCCCGGCCAGGTCGTTCATGCGAACGACCCTAGCCGGGCTCCGGAGAGGTTCTGTGCCAGTCCTGGTCTGCTCAGTCGGTGCTGGTCTGCTAGCGCTGGTGGCCCTTGCCCTTCTTGGCCTTCGGCGCCTTCTCGGCCTTCGGCTCCTTCTCGGGCTTGCCGTGGTCGCCAGAAGCGCGGTCGGCGGCCTTGTCGACCTTCTTCTGTGCGCTCTTGGAGACCTTCTCGCCGTCCCAGCCCAGGGCCTTGCCGGGCGGGGCGGGCTTGGTGCCGCAGAGAGTGAGCACGTCGGTGACGGGCTCCTCGGTCACGGGCTCCTCGGTGACGGGCTCCTCGGTGACGGGCTCCTCGGTCGCACCGGCAGCCTCGACCGCTGCGTCGACGCAGTCCTTCCAGGCGGCCATGGCCTCTCGGTGCTCGGCCGCAGCCTCCGCCCCTCCAGGCTTCTCGTCACCCTCGACGTCGTCGCCCTCGGGCTCACCACCCTCTGGCTCCTCGCCCTCGACGTCACCGTCCACGTCGACGCCCTCGGGCTCCTCGACCTCGGGGAGGTCCGTGGTCGGCTCGTCGGTGGTCGGCTCCGTGACGACGACGTCGTCGGTCGGCTCGTCGGCAACGAGCGAGTAGGCGACTCCGCCGCCCATCAACAAGGTGGTGGCGACGAAGGTCGCTGCTCCGAGGCTCAGCTTCATGCCGTCATCGTGGCACTCTTTACTTCGCAATTCGGACATTTCGACAAAGTTGCCGGAGAGGCAGGGCCACTTCGACATGCAGTTCTCCGGCTGACGCGTTTCAGAGCCCCTGTTTGGCGAGAAGTGCATGTCGTTCTGGCCCCACCGGTCCGCCGACCAAGGCACCGAGGGTGAGCCGGACGTACTCGGGACGCAGCATCACGTCCTCCCAGCTGAACCGCACGACGATCCAACCGCGGATGACGAGAGCGGTGTACCGACGACAGTCCCTCCTCAGCGCCTCTCGCCCTGCGTGGAACTCGAAGGAGTCCGCTTCGATGACAATGCGCCGCTCCACGTCGACGAGGTCGGGCCGGCAGGAGAACCCGCGGTCGTCGATCTCCACCTGCGGGGTCACACAGAGCCCGGGAACGTCCAGGGCGATCGCGCGGAGCACCGACTCGAAAGGGTTGGCAGCGCGTGGGTCCGCGGCCCGCACGACTCGCATCACCTTGGCACGCCCACGAGGCAGCCGCGATGCCAGGAGCACGAGCTCCTCCACCGTGACGTCGTCGTGTCGCAGAGCGGAGTCGGCGACGGCGAGGGCTTCGTCGAACTCCAGGTCACGTGCGCAGGTGATGACCGTCGCGGCCGGGCGCGTCACGAGTCCCTCGTAGACGTCGGCCGGATCGATGTCGCGCCAGTGAACGTCGATGCCAGGGCGGCGTGCCGGATCGACCTTCCTTGTTCTGGGCACGGTCACGTGCGGGAGCTGCGGCGGGCGTTTGAGCTCCCATCCCCAGTAGGCCGCAGCGCTGGGGCCTGTGATCACACCGTGGATCGCCTGAGCCGCTCTGCGCGCGTCGGACGCGGTGGGAAGCGCGTATCCTCCGCCGCCGGTTCGCACGATGTCGCCGCGCTCGAACGCGACCCGAACCCGCCGCCTGGACGTCGCTGCCACCAGCTCCCCCGCATCGGCAACACCACCGAGCCGCGCGAGGACCTGGGTGACGTGCACCCGCCAACCCTCGCGCACACGAGCGAAGCCCGCGCTCGGCGATCCACAGCCCCCGGGGAGCCGGCCTCAGCGGCTGTCGGCTGCCTTGAGCACCGCCGACGTCAGCCGCATGATCCGCAGGTCCCCCACCGGCGACCCGGTGCCGCTGTTGCAGGTGAACCCGAAGGAGAGCCGCCGGGAGGGATCCGCCCACGCTCCCGAACCACCCCACCCGAAGTGGCCGAAGGCGTGCGGGGCCCGCGGGTTGAGCGAGAAGACGCGGTGGTAGCCGAGCCGCCAGTGCATAGGCAGCTTGAGGACGACGTCCGGGGTGCTGCTCTGCCGGGTGCCCATCGCAGCGAGGGTGCGGGGGCTGAGGAAGCGGTGGCCGTCGACGGTCCCGCCCTCGGCGAGCATCCCGTAGATCCTGGCGAGCGAGCGGCTGGTGAACATGCCCCCGGCGGAGGGGTTGCACGCGGAGCGGAACTCCGGCCCGTTGAGGTCGAAGTCGCGCATGCCGTGCGGCACGAGCGCGCGGCGGAGCTCCCGGGTCTGGGACCGGACGGCGCTGCGGGTCATGCGCGACGCGAGGCCGGGCACCGGGACGATCGCGGCGTCGCGCGGCTCGGGGAGGACGAGCGTCGCGGCCCGGTGGTGCTCCGATTCCGGCAGGCCGAGGTAGGCGCCGTCGAGGTCCAGCGGCTCGACGAGCTCCTCGTGCAGCACCTGGGCGAGCGGCTTGCCCGTGACCTGCTCCACGAGGCCGCCGACGAGAAACCCGTAGGTCCACGCGTGGTAGCCGTGCCGTCGTCCGGGTCGGTGTGCCGGCCGTGCGGCCGCCAGGAGCTCGAGCATCTTCGGCCAGTCGTTGAGGACCGCGGCGTCGGGCACCAGGTGGCGTACGTCGTACAGCCCGGCCTCGTGGGAGAGGAGCGTACGCACCGAGATCCGGCCCTTGTCGTTCTGCGCGAACTCGGGCCAGTAGTGCGCCACCGGAGTGCGGTAGTCCACCAGCCCGCGGTCGGCGAGCAGGTGCAGCAAGGTCGAGGCGACGCCCTTGCTGGTGGAGAAGGAGGTGGCGAGCGTGTCCTTCTGCCACCGTTCGTCGGGCGAGCGCCGGCCGCCCCACATGTCGAGGACCACCTCGCCCCGGTGACGGACGGTCAGCGCGCCGCCGCCGGGCAGCTCGGTCGGCAGCTGCCGCTCGAACGCGGTCGCCACGGCGCGAAAGGACGGGTGGACGTATCCCTCCAGCATGCGGGCACTGTAACCGGACCCGTGGTGCAGAATGCATGACGAACGCGCAGAGACGAAGGAGTCCACCGTGACCGAGGTGCACCACGGCCTGGAAGGCGTCGTCGCCTTCGAGACCCAGATCGCCGAGCCGGACAAGGAGGGGTCCGCCCTCCGGTACCGCGGTGTCGACATCGAGGACCTGGTCGGTCGTGTCCCGTTCGAGAACGTCTGGGGTCTGCTCGTCGACGGCGCGTACACGCCCGGTCTCCCGCCCGCCGAGCCGTTCCCGCTCCCGGTGCACTCCGGTGACATCCGCGTCGACGTGCAGAGCGCGGTGGCGATGCTCGCGCCGGTCTGGGGCCTGCACGCCACCTACGACATCGACGAGACGCAGGTCCGCGAGGATCTCGGCCGCGCGGCGGTCATGGTCCTCTCGTACGTCGCCCAGGCGGCACGCGGTCTCGGTCAGCCGATGGTGCCGCAGAAGGAGGTCGACAAGGCCGAGTCGATCACCGAGCGCTTCATGATCCGGTGGAAGGGCGAGCCGGACCCCAAGCACGTGAAGGCCGTCGACGCGTACTGGTCCTCCGCCGCCGAGCACGGCATGAACGCCTCCACCTTCACCGCGCGCGTCATCACCTCCACCGGTGCGGACGTCGGCGCGGCGCTGTCCGGCGCCATCGGCGCGATGAGCGGCCCGCTGCACGGCGGCGCCCCGAGCCGGGTGCTGCACATGATCGACGAGGTCGAGAAGCGTGGCGACGCCGTCGGCTACATCAAGGAGCTGCTCGACTCGGGTGAGCGGCTGATGGGCTTCGGCCACCGCGTCTACCGGGCCGAGGACCCACGCGCCCGCGTGCTGCGTCGTACGGCGAAGGAGCTCGGCGCTCCTCGCTACGAGGTCGCCGAGGCGCTCGAGAAGGCGGCGCTCGACGAGCTCCGCGCCCGCCGTCCCGACCGCGTCCTGGAGACCAACGTCGAGTTCTGGGCGGCGATCGTCCTCGACTTCGCCGAGGTGCCCCCGCACATGTTCACGTCGATGTTCACCTGTGCGCGCACGGGCGGCTGGGCCGCGCACATCCTCGAGCAGAAGCGCACCGGTCGCCTGATCCGCCCCTCCGCGATCTACGCGGGCCCGCCGTCGCGCAAGCCCGAAGAGGTCGAGGGCTGGAACTCCGCCTGGGCCTGAGCGGCCGAGGAGAGGTCGCCGCCCGTCGCCTGGAGCAGTGCGCGGGCAGCACGTCGACCGGCCTCGACCATCGTGTCGAGCTGGTGGTACTCCATGATCCCGACGCCCATCGACGGCGGCGTGATCACGAAGGCGCCCAGCTGCACCGCGCGCTCGGTGGTGCCCTCGCCACCGATCGTCATCACGCGCAGCAGCGTGTCACCCAGCGGCGGGACGCGCACGGGTGCTCCCTCGCGTCGCGCGGGCTTCTCGCCGGCACCGATGTTCACCGCCACGATCGGACCCTCGTTGCGTTCCTGCAGGACGGGCACCGGCAGGTTGTCGAGGACGCAGCCGTCGACGAGCAGGGTGCCGTCCGACTGCCAGGGCGGGTACAGGATCGGCAGCCGGCAGGAGGCCGTGACCGCCTCCCAGAGCAGCCCGCTTCGGTGCACCACAGGGGTGCGCCCGTAGAGGTCGACGGACACGCAGCGGAACTGGCGGGGAAGCGACTCGATGAGGTTGTCCTTGCCGAACGACCGCTGTAGCGCGTCCGGCGTACGGCGCCCCTTGGTCAGCGCCTTGCTGGGGAACGTGTAGTCGGTGACCGGGTTGCCGCGCACGAACTGCTCGTAGAGCAGGTCCTCGAGACCGGGCCCGTCCAGACCGAGCGACCAGGCCCCGGCGACAACGGCTCCGAGGCTGGTGCCGGCCACGCGGTCGACCGGGAACCCGGCCTCCTCCAGCTCGCGCAGGACCCCGACGTGCGTCAAGGCGCGTGCGCCGCCACCGGCCAGCACGAGGCCGAGTGCCTTGCCGGCGAGCCGGGACACGAGTGCGCGGAGCGACGCCGTGTCGACGGTGTCGACGAGCGTCATCTGCCAGGGCGTGAGGGCGTTGGACCAGGCCCGGAGCTCGTCGGTCCCGGGCGACCTGCCGACGAGGACGAGGTCTGCGCCGGGGGGTCCCGACCACGCGACCGGCCGTGCCCTCGTCGACGCCACGGCCACGATGCGGTCGCTCTGCCGCACACAGGCCTGCCACCACGCGCTGCCCACTTCACCGGCGACCAGCAGCACCCGGTCGTGGTCGCGCTCCATGCGCTCGAGCTGCTCGGGTGTGGCATCACGCGTCACGGCCACACGCAGGTCGCGAGCCAGCCCGCGCTCGAGCACGAGGGCGACCTCGTCGACGGGGGCGCCGTCATGCAGGCCGACCACCGCGACCAGGGTCGGCGTGCTGCTGGTCAGGTCCGGCTCGGGGGCGGCCGAACGCAGCTCTTCGGCCAGCGCGGTGGCGAGGGCGATGGGCGCGTCCGGACCACGACGCAGCTCGGCGAAGAACGCCCGGCGGTCGACCTCGATCAGCTCGGAGTCACGGCGCGCGCGCACCGACGCCGACCGGGGACGCCCGTCGGTCAGCAGCGCGAGCTCGCCGAGAACGGCACCGGGGCCGAGCTCCCGGACCACCCGGCCGCCGACCAGGACCTCGAGTCGCCCGCTGCTGACCACGAACATGGAGTCCCCGGCGTCGCCCTCGCGGAAGAGCCAGGCGCCGCCCTGGAGAGTACGGCGCGTCCCGGCGGCCTCGAACTCGGCGCGGACGTCTGCAGGGAGCCGGTCGAGGAACGACCCCACGCGGGTGGCTGGGCGCAGCAGCTCGGCCGTCTCGGCGCTCCGCTGCTCGGGCAGGTGCAGCGCGCCGCTCTTGCCTACCGGCTCGGCTACCTCCGCCTGCGCGTCGACGCGTCCGAGCAGCAGACCACCGAGCGTGCACGCACCGAAGCAGACCGCACAGAAGATCCAGCCGTCCCGCAGCACACCTTCGGCGGTCGCGGGCGTGGGAGTCCCGAGGATGACGACGAGCAGCGCGATGCCGAGAACACCGCCGAGCTGCCGCGTGCTGGAGAGCACGGCCGACGCGGTGGCGTACCGCCCACCTGGCACGACGGTCAGCGCCGCACTCGAGAGCAGCGGCAGGGTGGCGCCGACCCCGAGACCACTGAGGACCTGGCCGGGCAGCCACTGGCTCAGGAACGCCGGCTCGACGTCGACCACGAGCGCGTACCAGAGGTAGGCCGCGCACCAGATGAGCGCGCCGGGAACGATGATGCGGCGGTAGCCGTGCTTCTGCGCGACCTCTCCCAGCACGGCTGCGGCGACCGCGGCGACGAGGGCGCCCGGGACGAGCGCGGCGCCGGCCTGGAGGATGTCGTAGCCCCACACGTACTGCAGCCACAGGATGTTGGTCAGCATGTAGGCGTAGAAGCCCATGCCCGCGACCAGTGTCGTCAGGTTCCCGACGGAGAACGCCCGGATCCTGAGCAGCGTCGAGTCGAGCATCGGCTGCGGATGTCTCGCCGAGCTGGCGACGAAACCTCCGACGAGGAGGAGGGCAACGACCGCGAAGCCCAGCACCGGCAGGCTGATCCAGCCCCACTCGTTGCCCTGGATGATCACGGTGGTGAGCGCGGCCAGGCCACCGGCGAGCAGGAGCGCGCCCACCAGGTCGGGCATCTTGCGGCGGCCGGGCGCCCGGCTCTCGACCAGGGTCCGGCGGATGGTGACCACAGCAGCGATACCGATCGGCAGGTTCACGAGGAACGCGAGCCGCCAGCCCCCGAGCTCGACGAGCGCACCGCCGACGGGCGGGCCCAGACCGGCCGCGACTGCCGCGGACGCACCCCAGAGCCCGACCGCGTGGCTGCGGTGGTCGGCGGGGAACGCCTCGACGACGACGGCCAGCGAGGCCGGCACCAGGAGCGCGGCACCGAGCGCCTGCAGCACGCGGAAGACGATCAGCATGCCCAGCGACGGCGCGATGGCGCACAGCACCGAGGCGAGGGTGAAGACGATCGTCCCCACGACGAACATCCGCCGTCGTCCGAGCAGGTCGGTGAGCCGTCCGAAGACGACGAGGAACGACCCGAAGACGATGTTGTAGGCGTTCAGCACCCACGACAGGTCGCCCACCGACGCGCTCGGGAAGCTCTCCCGGATGTCCGGGAACGCGACGTTGACGACCGTGGCGTCCAGGAACGCCAGGAAGGCGCCGAAGGCTGCGACCAGCAGTACTCGCTCGGGCGCTGTGCGCACCGACGTTCTCCCACCCACCATCTTTCGAGGCTAGGCCGGGAGACCTTTCCCTAAGTACCGCGCATTCGGGTAGTCCTTGTAGTAGCCAAAGGGGTCAATGGCGACGTAGCCCGCTGTCGTGTAGAGCTCGATCGCCTCCGGCTGCCGGAGACCCGTCTCGAGGACCATCAGGTCGGCTCCAGCAGTGTGCGCGGTCTCTTCCAGGTGCCTCAGCACGACCCGCGCCAGACCACCGCGTCGAGCCGCGGGCACGACGTACATCCGCTTGATCTCGGCGGCCACCGAGCGCCCGAGGGCGTGCACGTCCGGGCGGAGGCGCCAGCCCCCCATGGCCACCGGCGCGTCCTCGCGGTAACCGACGAAGAAGGCCCCGGAGGGTGGGTCGAAGACACTCGCCTCCATGGGCGTCTGGTCGGGGCTGCCGTAGCGCACGACGTACTCGGCCTGGACCTGCTCGACGAGGAGTACGGCGTCCGGGTGCGTGAACGTGACCTGGCGGAGCTCGAGCACGTCAGGCAAGCACGTGCCCACACGCGTTGCAGGTCTCCGCCTCGTCCGGCACGATCCCGCCGCAGCGGTTGCAGAATCGAGGCGGTTCGTCCGAGTGCCCCTTGGCGAGCATCCCCAGACCGAGAAGGAAGGCGACCGCCCCCAGGAAGAGCAGGATGGCTGCGACCGGGGTGAGCGACCGCGTGTTCATGCCCTGGATCAGGCCGACGCCACCGGCGCCTGCGAGGGCAAGTCCCACGAGTACCGTCCAGAGTCCCGCCGTGGACATGCTTTGCTGCTGGCTCACGGGCAAAAGGATAGGCTGAGTGCCGCTGACAACGCAGTCAGGTCACCCCCCATCGACACACCAACGAGGTACACGTCGTGACCGACGCGATCACCATCCCTGATTCGCTCAAGCCCGCTGACGGCCGGTTCGGAGCCGGCCCGTCGAAGGTGCGCGTGGAAGCCCTGAACGCCCTCGCCGCCACTGGCACCTCCCTCCTCGGCACGTCCCACCGGCAGGCCCCGGTCAAGAACTTGGTCGGCCGCGTGCGCGACGGGGTGAGCAGCCTGTTCTCGCTCCCCGAGGGCTACGAGGTCGTCCTCGGCAACGGCGGCGCCACCGCGTTCTGGGACATCGCCACCTTCGGGCTCATCCAGGAGAAGAGCCAGCACCTGTCGTTCGGCGAGTTCTCGTCGAAGTTCGCCTCCGCCGCCAAGGCAGCCCCGTGGCTGGCCGAGCCGAGCGTCATCAAGAGCGACCCGGGCACCCGACCCGCCCCTCAGGCCGAGGCCGGCGTGGACGTCTACGGCTGGGCGCACAACGAGACCTCGACCGGCGTGATGGCTCCCGTCCAGCGCGTCGAGGGCGCTGACGAGGGCGCCCTCGTCCTGGTCGACGCAACCTCCGGCGCCGGCGGCCTGCCGGTCGACATCAGCCAGGTCGACGCGTACTACTTCGCGCCGCAGAAGAACTTCGCGGCCGACGGGGGGCTGTGGATCGCCGCGATGTCGCCCGCGGCGCTCGACCGTGCGCGCTCCGTCAAGGAGTCCGGCCGTTTCATCCCGGCCTTCCTCGACCTGGTCACCGCGATCGACAACTCCCTGCTCAACCAGACCTACAACACGCCTGCCCTCTCGACGCTGTTCCTCTTCGCCGAGCAGCTCGACTGGCTCAACAGCCAGGGCGGCCTGGACTTCGCGGTCGGTCGCACGACGGACAGCTCGAACCGCCTCTACCAGTGGGCCGAGAAGACGTCGTACACCTCGCCGTACGTCGCGAACCCCGACGAGCGCTCCCTGGTCATCGGCACGATCGACTTCGACGACGCGATCGACGCGACGGCCATCGCGAAGACCCTTCGTGCGAACGGCATCGTCGACACCGAGCCCTACCGCAAGCTGGGCCGCAACCAGCTGCGCATCGCGATGTTCCCGGCGATCGACCCAGCGGACGTCGAGGCGCTCACGGCGTGTGTCGACTACGTCGTCGAAAAGCTCTGATCCCGAGCACCAGCAGCACGACCCAGGCGGCCCCGAGGGCGAGCGGAACCACGTTCCCTCCCCAGGGGCCGTCGGCCTTCCCGGCGTCGTCGGGGGCGGCGCCGGGAACAGGGCCGGGACCAGGGCCGGGAACAGGGGAGGCGCTCGCCGTCGGGGTGCCGTCGAGCAGCCGGACCACCCGCTGGGGCAGCGGCAGCGCGCGCACGGCGGTGCGGGCGCCCTCGGTGCTGACCAGGACGGTGTGGCCGGAGATCCCGATACCCTCCCCTTGCGGCTGGGCGGGGAGCGGGAAGGTGGCGACCGGCGTGAAGTCCTGAGTCCGCAGCACGGTCGCGCTGCCGTAGTTGCGCAGCAGGACGTGCTTGCCGTCGCGCAGGAACACGCCGTCCGTGACGAGTCCTCCGGTGCTGCCCACCGGCCGGAGCACGTTGGTGCGGTCGGTCCTCAGCTGTGGCGGGGCGACGTACACGGTCCCGCCGAGAATGCCCTTCGACACCAGGTAGACCCGACCGGTCCGCGGGTGGACGAGAAGGGTCTCGGCGTCGCGCGGCCCGTCGGCGTACACCAGCTCGTACACCTGGGCCTCGACGTTCGTGTCCCCGACGCCGGGCCGCGGGATCCGGTAGAGCGTGAGGTGGTCCCGGACGTGGTTGTTGTCGCCGATGTCCCCCACCCAGAGGTCGCCGTCGGGGCCGGGGGCCAGCGCCTCCACGTCCACCACGTCGTCGTCGGAGTACGTCGTGACGCCGACGGTCTCGCCGGAGCCCTTCGCCACGGCGAAGACACGCGCGCTGTCGCCCGAGTCGTTGATCGTGTAGACGACGTCGCCACCGTCGACGAGGGCGCTCGACTCCGCGATCCGCTCGTCCTGGAAGGTGAGCACGACGTGCGGCTGGACGGCGAGGAGGAGGGCTACGGCGCTACCCCAGGCGGTCACGCAGCAGCTCCGCGAGCTTGGGCCGGACGCCCCAGGTCGAGATCAGCTGCTCGAGCTCCGCGCGCGCAGCGGGCTTCGGCGCCGCCCCTGTCCGAGTCGCCCTGACCAGCGTGTTGCGCGGGGTGTGCTTGCTCTCGACGAACTCGACCACGTCGACGCGGTAACCGACCAGCCGCAGGACCGCCGCTCGGAACGCATCCGTCAGGGTGTCGGCGAAGCGCTCGCGCAGGATGCCGTGGCGGGTCAGCATCGTGTAGGGCGCAGGGGTCGGCGCCCGGCGCAGCTGGGCCGCGACGTCGTGGTGGCAGCAGGGCGCGGCGAGCACGAGCGCGGCGTCCCACGCGACCGCGGCCGCCAGCGCGTCGTCGGTGGCCGTGTCGCACGCGTGCAGGGCGAGGACGACGTCAGGGGGCTCGTCGAGCGCGGTAGCGGAGATCGGCGCCTGCACGAAGTCGATGGAGACACCGAGCTCGTCGGCGATCGCCGTGTTGTGCGCGAAGGACTGGGCCTTCACGTCGACACCGGTCATCGTGATGTCGAGGCCGCGGACGGCGGTCAGGTAGCGGTGCGCCGCGAAGGTCAGGTAGGCGTTGCCACAGCCCAGGTCGACGACCCGCACCGGCCGGTCCGTCGGCAGCTTCGCGTCGTCGAGGGCGGTGCCGAGTGCGCGAAGGAACTCCTCGACCTGGCGGTACTTCGCCTGTCGGCTGGGCTTGACCTTGCCCCTCTCGTCGGAGATGCCGAGCGTCCGCAGCACCGGGTCGTCCTCCGGAAGAAGCCGCGGCTTCTTCCGATCGTGCTCGCGGTCCTCGACCACCGAGGCCGGCGCGCTCACGTGGACCATCGCTTCGAGCTTCTTGGTCACCCGAACCTGGACGGTCTCCTGCGTGGTCTCGACGTGCCAGTTGCCGAAGGGCTCGTCGAGCAGCGCGTCGACGGCGTCGCGGGCGACCTCGCCCACGACGTGGTTCGATGTGTGCGCCTGGGTCTCGTCGTACGCCGTGACCTGGAGGTGGCGTCCCGCCTTGAGGTCGACGTACCGCAGCTCGACCCGACGCCACCGCGGCGTACGGCCCTTCTGCTTTCCGGACGCGACGGCGCGGACGAGGCCCGCGTCGTCCAGAACCAGCCCGCGGACCCGCGTCAGTGCTCGGAGGAGCGGCTCAGCCACGCAGGATCGCCCTAGCCACGCAGGACCGCCGAGACGGCGACGATGACGATGAGCAGCACGAGGGCGCCCGGGATCACCAGTCGTCGGTAGCGGGGGTTCATGCCGGGAAGTGTCTCATTTGCCCTGGTGACCAGGCCTCCGGGGAGGTCTAACTTGAGGTGAGAGCAACCCGCTCACGCCTGAGGGAGGCCGCTTATGTTCATCCAGATCATCCAGGCCCGGTGCACCCGCCAGGACGAGGCCCGCGCCTGCATCGACCGGTGGCGCGAGGAGCTCAGCCCCGGCTCGGTCGGCTGGCTCGGAGGCACCTACGGCTTCACCGACGACGACATGTTCGTCGGTGTGGTCCGGTTCGACTCGAAGGAGTCGGCGATGCAGAACTCGTCCCGCCCCGAGCAGGGCGCGTGGTGGGCCGACATGGAGAAGTGCCTCGACGGACCCGCCGAGTTCCACAACTGCGACGACGTCACCCTCTTCCTCGACGGCGGCTCCGACCAGGCCGGCTTCGTCCAGATCATCCGCGGCAAGGTCGACGACCCGGCGCGGCTGAAGGCGATGATGTCCTCCGAGACCGACGCCCTGCACGAGATGCGGCCGGACATCATCGGAGGAACGCTGGCGATCGAGGACGACGGCACGTTCACCGAGACCATCGCCTTCACCAGCGAGGACGAGGCCCGGAGGTACGAGTCGAGCGCACCGATGCCCGCTGAGATGCAGGCCGAGATGGACGCCGTGATGCACGACGTCACCTACCTGGACCTGCACCGGCCGTTCTTCTCCTCGAAGTAGTCACCCGAGGAGTCGCCCACAAAAAGTTGTCCGATTTGTCGTTTTCTGCGTCATGACTCCCTTCCTCCCCCGTCTCACCGGTGGAGGAAGGGAGGCCTTTGATGACCACGATGAAACTGAACGAGCTGCTGAGCCCGTACCACACCTACGCAGCACGCAGCGCCGCCGAGATGCGTGAGGCGATCCGGCGGAGCGCGGTGACCAGCTGGCGAGGCGACGAGGACCCGAACCCGCCGCAGGCAGCCTGACTGCAACTCGTAAGGCGCGGCGGGGGGCTCCGCCGGAATACTGGGCCCATGGCGACCCACGACGAGCCCACCGCCAAGCCACTCTCCGCACGCGACGCCGCAGGACTTCTGGGCGTGCTCTCCGTGCTCGAGTCGCACTCGGAGAGCGGACACCTGCACGACGACCTCGCCCATGCGCTCAAGCTGCGCCTGCAGCGGGACGGGCAGATCGGCTCGCAGCATCTCGGCCAGGCGGACCTGCGTTCCGCCCTCGGCCACCTGAACCAGCGGCTGCGCATCGCCCTCGGCGAGGACGAGTGACCCGTCAGCTCGCGGTCGGGCTGACCCCGCTCGAGACCCGTCGCGACGTGGTGCTGCACGTCGCTCGACGAGCCGAGGAGCTCGGGTACGACGCCTTCACCCTCGCCGAGGGCTGGGGCCACGACGCCGCCGTCCTCCTCGCCGAGGTGGCGCGCGAAACCAGCCGGATCCGCATCGGCACCGGCATCCTCAACGTCTGGGGTCGCTCTCCGGCGACGATCGCGATGCTGTCCACGAGCCTGGCCGAGATCTCCGACGGCCGGTTCTTCCTCGGCCTGGGAGCAGGCAGCCCGCCCCTCGCCGAGGGCTTCCACGACGTGCCGTTCGAGGCCCCGGTGGAGGCGGTCGGCGCCACGACCCGTCAGGTCCGCCGCCTGCTCGCCGGCCAGCGGATGGAGCCGACGAACGCCAGCGGCACCCGGCCGCTGAAGCTGGCGCTGACCGCCCGACCCGACATCCAGATCTACCTGGCTGCCCTGGGCCCCCGCGCCATCCGGATGGCCGGGGAGCTCGCCGACGGCTGGTGCCCCTTCCTGCTCCCGGTGTCCGGGCTCGCGGACGCGGTCACGCTGCTGGACGATGGGGCGGCCGGCGCGGACCGCCCACGACCGCTCATCGCCCCGAGCATCCCCGCCGCGATGGCAGCCGACCCCGCCGAGACCCTCGAGATCGCGTCCTGGTGGGTCGCCTTCTACCTGGTCAGCATGGGCCCGCTGTACCGCCAGACCCTCCATCGCCTGGGGTACGGCGCGGCCGTCGACCAGGTCGTCGCCGCCAACCCGACGCCGCGCACGTTCGAGGTGCCCGAGTCGGCCCGGATGCTCCTCGACGAGCTCACGCTCTGGGGCGACGCCTCCTCCGCTCGGGCGGCCCTCGACGCGTGGTACGACGCGGGCGCGCAGCTGCCGATCCTCACCCTCCCGCCGGGTCGGGAGCTGGACACGCTCGACCGCATGCTCGAAGCGCTGGCTCCGGCAGGCTGAGGGCGAGGCGCCCTAGGCTCCCCCCATGTACCTCTTCGTCCGGCCCTTGCGTGACTTCCTGACGTGCCAGATCTGTGGCGGCCTCGACTTCGCCCAGCGTGAGATCAAGATGACGACGACGGGCATGACCTTCTTCGACCTCGACTGGGCCAACAAGTCGGCCGAGGGGGCGATCTGTGTCCGCTGCGGGTACGTGCACACGTTCATGCACAGCGACCAGCTGCAGTGGCTCGAGCCAGGGGCCGTGGACCCCAAGGACCTCCCGCGCGACCGGCTGACGGAGAGCGGGCCGAGCTAGCAGGTCGTCAGCCTTCCGTGCCGTCAGCACTCCGTGCCGTCAGCTCTCCGGGCCGTACTGGAAGGCGCGCACTCATCCTCGCAGCCGCTGGCTCACCGGCGGGCACCTCGTCTCTGGCCGAGCGCCGCGCGAACAGCGCCGCCGCCAGCAGCGACCCGAGGATCGTCACGGCGCCACCACCGACCAGCGTCCACCGCGCCCCGAACTCCTCGCCGATCCACCCGACGATCGGCGATCCGACCGGCGTACCGCCCATGAAGACCATCAGGTAGAGCGCCATCACCCGGCCCCGGTAGGCCGGGTCGGCGCCGAGCTGCATCGTCGTGTTCGCCGCCGTGATCATGGTCAGTGCGGTGAGGCCCAGGAGCGGGGTCCACAGCGCGAACGAGAGGTACGTCGGCAGCAGGCCGGCCACGATCTCCACGGCACCGAAAGCGAGCGCCGCGAGCACCACCAGCTTGGGGGTGGCGGTTGCGCGCCGAGCAGCGAGCAGCGCGCCTGCCAGCGAGCCGACTGCCATGGTCGACCCGAGGACGCCGTACTCCGAGGCACCCTTGTCGAAGACGTGGGTCGCCATCAGGGCCGAGGTGAGCTGGAAGTTGAGGCCGAAGGTGCCTGCGAAGAAGACGACCGCCATCACCAGCATCAGGTCGGGTCGGCCCCGCACGTAGCGCACGCCGTCGCGGACCATCCCCGGCCGGCGGGCAGCCGGCTTGGGGGTGTTCAGGGTGCGGGTGTCCATCCGCTGCAGCGCCTGGATCACCGCCAGGTAGCTCAGCGCGTTGAGAAGGATCACCCAGCCCGTGGCCTGGGCACCCGAGCCGAAGGCGGCGATCAGGACGCCGGCGAGGGCGGGCCCGACGATGCGGGCGGTGTTGAAGGAGGCGGAGTTCAGCCCGACCGCGTTCGTCAGGTCGTCCGGACCCACCATCTCCGAGACGAAGGACTGCCGCGCGGGTGCATCGAACGCGGTGCCGATGCCGAACACGAACGCGAGGACGTAGACGTGCCAGGGCTCGGCCACACCGAGAACGGCGAGCAGGCCGAGAACGAAGGAAGTCGTCATCATGAAGAGCTGCGTGACCTGAAGCAGACGCCGCTTGGGGAAGCGGTCGGCGATCACACCGGCAATGGGCGAGAAGAGCAGGATCGGGAGGAACTGCAGACCCGTGGTGATGCCGATCGCGGTGCCGCTGAAGCCGGTCAGCACCAGGACCAGCCAGTCCTGGGCGACACGCTGCATCCAGGTGCCGGTGTTCGAGACGATCCCGCCTGCGGCGTACAGGCGGTAGTTGTGGTTCGACAGTGCGCGGAAGGTGGGGCTCAAGACCTGCCTAGCTTTTCGAGGATGGGTGCCGCTTGGCGCAGCACGGAACGTTCTTCGGGGGTGAGCTCCCGCAGTCGCTGGGCAAGCCAGGCGTCACGGCGCCTGCGGTCCGCGAGCAGGGTGGCCTCGCCCTTGGGCGCCAGGGAAACGACGACCTGACGGCCGTCGGTCTCGTGGGGACGGCGTACGACGTACCCGTCGGTCTCCAGGTGGGTGACCGTGCGCGTCATGGAGGGCGGCTGCACGCGCTCGTGCGCGGCCAGCTGACCGATCGTGCTGTCGCCTTCACGGAACAGGACGGCGAGAACGCAGAGCTGCCCGACGCTGAGCTCGTTCTCCGGGTCGCGCTCGGCGCGGAGTCGGCGGCTGAGGGTTGCGACGGAGAGCCGGAGCGCGGAGGCCAGCCCGGTGTCGGTCCGGGCGGTCTTCTCGATCGTGGGCATATCGTTAGCATAACTCATTAGCCTTGCTAACTAAAAGACTCACCTCTCGACCGAGGCCCCCAGCACTAGTAGCGTCCGGCCATGGAGTTCACCCCACGCCAGCTCGCGAATCTCAGGCTGATCTGCGACACGATCGCTCCCGGCGACGGGGCCTCGGTCCCGGCCGCCAGCGCGGTCCGAGCCCCCGAGCTCATCGCCGACATCGTCGGCACGAACCCCCGCAGGTCGGAGGTCCGACAGCTGGGCGGCCTGCTCAGCACCTGGGACACGCCGGCGATGGGCGTCTTCATGACCGGCAAGCGGCAGCGCTTCTCGGAACTGTCGCCCGTGGACCGCGAGAGCGCGCTCCTCGCCCTGGCCCACTCCAAGATCCCGGCCAAACGCGCCCTCTTCGACGCGCTGAAGCTCGCCACCCTTCAGACGTACTACATGCGCGGCGGCGCGGAGCTCTGGGACCCGATGGGCTTCCCCGGACCCCTGGGCCGGAAGGCGGACGCGCCGAAGCCGTCCCTCACGCCGCTGCGGGCGACGAAGGACGAGCGGATCGACTGCGACGTCGTGGTCGTCGGCTCGGGCGCCGGCGGCGGTACGGCGGCCGGCGTGCTGGCCGCGGCCGGCCTCGACGTGGTCGTGCTGGAGGCCGGTGAGTACCACGACGACGCGGACTTCGACGGTGGTGACGAGAACGGCTTCACCAAGCTCTACGCCATGGCGCCGAGCTCCAGCACGAACGGCTCCATCGCTCTCGTGGCCGGCCGCGGCCTCGGCGGCGGGACCGTCGTCAACTACACGACGTCTTTCCGCACCCCAGACCATGTCCGCGAGGAGTGGGCGCACCTCGGGGCCGAGCAGTTCGCCGGCCAGGAGTACACCGACGCGCTGGACGCCGTCTGCGCCCGGCTCGGCGTCAACACCGACCACGACCTGGCCGCACCACGGGACGCCATGCTCGAGAAGGGTGCCAAAGCGCTCGGCTGGAACGTCGCCGCGATGCCGCGCAACGTCAAGGGCTGCGACATGGGGCTCGAGTGCGGTCGTTGCGGACTCGGCTGCCGCATCGGCGCCAAGCAGTCGGTGGCCAAGACCTGGCTCGCGGACGCGGCCGCTGCGGGCGCCCGGCTCTACGTCGGTGCGCGCGCGGCCCGGGTGCTCATCGACAACGGCCGGGCGAACGGCGTCGAGGCCCGCACGCCCGAGGGCCACAAGCTCACGGTGAAGTCCCGCGCCGTCGTCGTCGCCGCGGGTGCGGTCCAGACCCCGGCGCTGCTGAAGCGCTCGGGCCTGAAGAACGACAACGTCGGCAAGCACTTGCGCCTCCACCCGGTCACCGCGCTCATGGCGCTCTTCGACGAGGACGTCTCCCCCTGGGTCGGCAGCATGCAGAGCCGGTACGTCGACGAGCACACCGACCTCGACGGGGACGGGTACGGCGTCCTGTACGAGACCGGCCCGGCCACCCCTGCCCTCGCCGCCGTCTTCGTGGGATGGGAGGGCGGCCGGCACCACCTCGCGCGGATGCAGGAGCTGCGCCACCTCGTCCCGATGGCCCTGCTCGTGCGCGACAAGGACTCCGTCGGCTCGGTCAAGGTCGGCCGCGACGGCGAGGCGATCGTGCACTACAAGCTGTCCGACCACGACGCCCGCCACCTGTGGCGCGCGCACGAGGGCGGGGCTCGGATGGCTGAGGCGGCCGGTGCCAAGCGGATGTACAGCTCGCACCAGAAAGCGGTCGTCTACGAGCCGGGTCGCGGCACGGTCGACCGGTTCGTCGCGGACTGCCGGAAGGCCGGCACAGCGCCGGGCCGGCTCGGGCTGGCGTCGTTGCACATCATGGGGTCGGCGCGCATGGGTGGGTCAGCCGAGACGTCCGCGGTCAACCCGTCGGGCGAGACGTGGGACGTTCGTCGGCTCTTCGTGATGGACGCTTCGTGCTTCCCCACGGCCTCGGGGGTGAATCCGATGATCTCGATCGAGTCGATCGCCTACATGAACGCGCAGCGGCTCGCGCGCACGCTCACGTAGGCGACCGGCGTCTCGATCAGCCGGCTCAGGTGAGGATCCGCTGGATCGGGTCGATCGCGAAGTAGACGACGAACAGCACCGAGATCACCCACAGCAGAGCGTGGATCTGCGATGCCTTGCCGAGCACCAGCTTCAGCAGAACGTAGGCGATGAAGCCTGCACCGATGCCGACGGTGATGTTGTAGGTGAACGGCATCAGGACGATCGTGAGGAACGCCGGCAGCGCGATCTCGATGTCGTCCCACTCGATGTTCTTGACCTGGGTCATCATCAGGAACCCGACGAGGACGAGCGCGGGCGTCGCGGCCTCGTTCGGGATGGCCGCCACCAGAGGTGTCACGGCGGTCGCGAGCAGGAAGAGGCCGCCCGTGACCACGCTGGCCAGACCCGTCCGGGCACCTTCGCCCACACCGGCTGCCGACTCGATGTACGACGTGTTGGACGACACCGAAGCGCCACCGCCGGCCATCGCGGCGAGCGAGTCGACGATCAGGATCTCCTGCGCGTGCGGCGGTGTGCCCTGCTCGTCCAGGAGGTTCGCCTCGGCACCGATCGCCGTCATGGTCCCCATCGTGTCGAAGAAGTCGGAGAGCAGCAGGGTGAAGACCAGCAGCGCGATGGTGATGACCGCGGCTGCATCGTAGTTGCTCAGGGTGTCCCCGAGACCGCCGATGTCGTCGAAGATGGCGAGGTTCCAGAGGTCCTTGACGTCCTGGATGCCGGGGATGTTGATCCAGTCGCTCGGAACCGCTGGGACATTCAGGTTCCAGCCCTTCGGGTTCGACTCGGTCGGCGAGATGAACGAGGGCCCGATCTTCGCGACCTTCTCGACGATGATGGCCACGATGGTGGTGACGACGATCGAGATGAGGATCGCACCCCTCACCTTGCGGGCGTACAGCGTGATGACCAGCAGCAGCCCGAAGACGAAGACGGCGATCGGCCAGCCGTCGAGGTGCTGCGTCGGGCTGACACCCAGCTGGACCGGAACCGGAGGCGCATCGGTGCGACGTACGAAGCCGGCGTCGACGAGACCGATGATCGTGATGAAGAGACCGATGCCGACGCTGATCGCGGTCTTGAGGCCGAGGGGGATCGCCTTGAAGACGGCCACCCGGAAGCCCGTGAGCACGAGGACGAGGATGATGACGCCCTCGAGGAAGACGAAGGTCATCGCCTCGTTCCAGGTGAACTGCTTGGCGATGGAGAACGTGACGAAGGCGTTGAGCCCCAGGCCGGTGGCGAGCGCCAGCGGGTAGCGGGCGACCACACCCATCAGGATCGTCATGATGCCGGCGATCACGGCGGTGGCAAACGCCACCAGGCCGAGGTTCGGCTCGGTGCCGCCGCCCAGGAAGTTCCCAGCCCCGTCGGCCTGGGTGCCGATGATGAGCGGGTTGAGCACGATGATGTACGCCATCGTGAAGAAGGTGACGACGCCGCCGCGCACCTCCTGCTCGACCGTCGAACCGCGCTCACGGATCTTGAAGAAGGTCTCCACCGGCTCTCCCTTTCACACGGCACCTGACTCACGGCTGGTGAGACTCAGCGTGCCAGAAGAGTAGGGTCGGACCGTGGAACCCGAGCCGCAGACTCACGAGATCGGAAACCGCACCTTCATCGTGGCGGACGTCGATCCCCTCGACGTCGACGGTGTCCGGACGGTCGCCGTGGGCGCCGGCCTGTGGCTGGTCGCCTTCGTGCTGCTGCTGCCGTTCTACGGCTCCTTGGAGGAGGCCGGCCGCACCTGGTGGCTGTGGACGTGCCTGGCTGGGTTCGGGCTGGGGATGTTCGGGGTGGAGTACTGCCGGCGCCGGAAGCGGAAGCGCGAAGCGGATCCCGTGGAGTAGGCGCGGTCGAGGAGCCGCGTCGGCAGCAGGCGGTAGCAGAGCTCAGAACTGGTCGAGGTCGTCCCAGGTCAAGGTGTCCAGCACCGGCTCGGGCAAGGGCTGCGGAAGGTTCCGCTTGCCCAGCTGCGCCTCGGAGTGGGCGCCGCAGCCGTGGTCGAAGGACACGACCCGGCCGTCGTCGTTGGCGAAGGCGTTCGCGCAGACCCCGAACGCCTGGGACAGCGGGCCGGCCAGCCGGACCAGGAAGCCGCAGCTGAGGCACTTGCCGGGGGCGGACTGCGCGATGGCTGCGTCGGGACCATGGCTGCCGTCGTGCCAGCGCTGCGCGGCGAGCTCGCGACCCTCGAGGGACAGCACCCGTGCGCGGCCGAGGCCGAGCTCCTCGGAGACCCGCTTCACGGCGTCGCGGTCGGCGTACTCCTCGTCGGAGAGGAACGACGGAACCAGACGCGGGTCGTCCTCCTCGGTCGGGAGCAGGTCGCCGGGGCTGAGGTCGCCGGGACGGATGCGCTCGCGCCAGGGCAGCCAGGCCGGGGCGACGATCGCGTCGTCACCGGGCAGCAGCACGATCTCGTCGACCGTGACTTCCTTCTGACGAGGGGCACGGGCGACCGTCACCGACCAGCGCCAGCCGCGGTAGCCGGGGCGTACGCACTCGAAGAAGTGGGTGGTCACCTTGGTGGCCTCCGAGATCGCCCCGAGGTGCTCTCCCACGTCCGACGCAGGAATCTCGGCGAGCAGCGCAGCGCGCGCGGCGTCGACGGCCTCGAGCCCACGCTCGTCGACCTTCGGCGCCTTCTTCGGCTTGGCTGCGGTCACCACGGCAGCGATTGTTCCATAGGGAAGAATGACTCGCATGGAAGGGGATCCGGAGGTCGAGCAGGGGAGCACCCCCCGCACGGCGGCGGATCGGGCCCGTTCTCTCGCCCAGGGCGTGGGCACCGTGGGGCGTGGCGTGGGCACGGTGGGACGTGGCGTGGGCGCTGCCGGGCGCGGTACCGGGCGCTTCGCCGGACGGGTCTTCCGCCTGGCGCGACGCGCCTCGCACGCCGAAGGCGCCGGCGACAGCGGCCTCTTCCGACTGATCGAGCTGCACTCCTTCAACGCCGCCGGCGACGCGGCGGTCGCGATCTCGCTCGCCGGCACGCTCTTCTTCCAGGTGCCGGGAGGAGATGATCAGGCCCGCGGCCAGGTGGCACTCTTCCTGCTGCTCACGATGCTTCCGTTCGCCATCGTCGCGCCGCTGATCGGACCGTTTCTGGACCGCTTCAGCCACGGCCGGCGCTGGGCCATCGGGGCCACGATGGCGATCCGCGGGTTCCTCTGCTGGGTGCTGGCGGGGGCGATCGCAGACGAGTCGCTGACCCTCTTCCCCGCTGCGCTCGGCGTCCTCGTCGCCAGCAAGGCGTACGGCGTGACCAAGGCGGCCGCCGTGCCGCGGCTCGCGCCGCCCGACCTGGGACTGGTGAAGGCCAACTCCCGCATCTCGCTCGCCGGCATCACCGGTGCAGCCGTCTCCGCCCCGCTCGCGATCCTGGCGTCGATGATCGGGCCGGACTGGTCGCTGCGCTACGCCTTCCTCGTGTTCGCCGGAGGCACCATCCTGGCGATCCTTCTGCCGCCCCAGGTCGACAACGCCGGCGCGGAGAGGCTCACCACCGAGCGCCGTACGCCGGTCCCGCACGCCGTCGTCATCGGCCTGCGCGCGAACTCGGGCCTGCGGATGCTCAGCGGGTTCCTCACCCTGTTCATGGCGTTCCTGCTCCGCACCAAACCGTTCGAGGGCTGGGAGGACAAGCCGGAGCTGCTGCTCGGCCTCGTGATCGGAGCGGCCGGGCTCGGCAACACCCTCGGTATCGGCCTGGGCAACGTGCTGAAACGCGTCAGACCGCAGGTGTCGGTGCTCGTCGCCCTCTTCGCGGTGACAGCCGTGGCAGTCCTGACTGCCGTCCACTACACCCTGCTGACCGCCGTACTCCTCGGCCTGACGGCAGGCTTGTCGCAGTCCTTCGGGAAGCTCTCACTCGACGCGATGATCCAGGCCGAGATCCCGGAGGCTGCTCGCTCGAGCGCGTTCGCCCGGTCGGAGATGCTGCTGCAGCTCTCCTGGGTGATGGGTGCGTTCCTCGGGATCGCGCTGCCGCTGAAGGCTCAGCTCGGGCTCGCCGTCATCAGCCTCGTGCTGCTCGGGATGTCGGCGTGGGTGGTAGCCGGCGTCCGGCAGCGGGTCAGGGAACCCGTCGCGTCACAGCTCTAGTTCGTCGGCCAGGGCGCGCAGCAGCTTGGCGGTCGGTCGGGCCGTCTTCGGGTCCGGGTGGCGACCAGCGCGGTAGCCCTCCTCGACACCCTCGAGCAGGCGGATCAGGTCCTCGACGATGTTGACCATGTCGGCCGGCTTCTTGCGCAGCGCCTTCGAGACGGAGGCAGCAGGCTCGAGCAGCCGGACCTGCAGGGCCTGGTCGCCCTTGCGCCCCTGGGCGATCCCGAACTCGACACGGGCGCCGGACTTGAGGGTGGTGACACCGTCAGGCAGGGCCTCGGAACGCACGTACACGTCCCCGCCCTCGTCCTTCGAGAGGAAGCCGAAGCCCTTCTCGTTGTCGTACCACTTGACCTTGCCCGTTGGCATTGCCGTTCCTTCGCTCGTCCGTGCTGGGTTGCCCGACACTGGGCTCCCCACCACCGGGTCACCCGACGTAAGGGTACGGGTCCGGCGGTTGTGCCCACCAACGGGTTACCGGAAGCGTTCAGGGTCGCGCAAGAGCTCGTTCATGGAACCGGACCGGAACCCTTGAGGGTCGATCTCCACCGTGGCGAAGCCGGCGTCCCGGACGGCGTCCACGACCCCGCCGAGGTCGGCCCCCAGGACTTCGCGGTCGAGCTCGACACGTGCCCTCTCCCCGAGGTCACGGACCCGGAGGTTCGGCGACACGAGGCCAGCTGCCGAGAGTGCCCGGCGTACGGCGTCCTCGGCCCGCTCGATCCGGGCGAGCCGGTCACGGGACACCTCGATGCCATAGGCGACCCGGCTGGAGAGGCAGGCCGCGGCGGGCTTGTCCCAGGTCGGCAGGTCCCAGCGCCGCGACGCCTCGCGGATCTGTTCCTTGGTCAGGCCGGCGTCGAGCAGCGGGGTGATCGCGCCTCGCTCACCTGCGGCCCGGATGCCGGGGCGGAACCCCGCACGGGCGTCGTCCGCGTTGGTGCCCGTGGCGACGTGCGCGATGCCACGAGCGGCGGCGACCTCGGTGAGCACGTCGAGCAGCTCGGCCTTGCAGTGGAAGCAGCGGTCCCCGCCGTTGCGGCGGTAGCCCTCGCGCTCCATCTCGTGCGTCTCGGGGGTGACGACCTCGACGCCGAGCGACTCGGCGAAGGTGCGGGCGGGATCTCGCTCGGCCTGCGGCAGGGAGTCGGAGTACGCCGTGGCGGCGACCACGTTCCGGGCCCCGAGGGCACGGGCGGCCGCAGCCAGCAGGAAAGCACTGTCCGCTCCCCCGCTGAAGGCGACCATCACCGAGCCTCGGCCCCGCAGGTCCGCCTCCAGGGCCTCCAGGCGGGTCTGCAGGAGGTGCTCGTCCAGCCAGGCGGGGAACTGGGACAGGTCCTGGAGGATCACGTGCGTGCCGGCCTCGACCAGCTCAGCCTCGGTGCAGCCGCCGGTCAGCACGCTCACGCTGAGAGCACCGGCCGCCAGCGCGCCTTCGACGTCGTGGACGTGGTCGCCGACGAAGATCGTCGCGCCGTGGGAGGTGATGAACTCCGCCTTGCCGGGTCCCCATGCCCAGCCCACCAGATGGTCGACGTCGAAGCCGAGCGCCTCGATGTGCAGCCGGGCGTTCGGTTCGTACTTGCCCGTCACCACCAGCGTCTCGCCGTGGTGCTTGCGAACCGCGGCCAGGGCCTCGTGGGCCCCGCTGAAGGCCAGGGTCGGCGCGACCGCGATGTCCGGGTAGAGCGCGCGGAACCGGTCACCCATCGCCGCCACGACAGCCTCCTCGGCGTACGGCGCCAGGATCATCTCCAGCGGCGGCCCGAGCCGCGAGACCAGCCCGTCCACGTCGAACTCCACGTCGTACTCCGCCCCGAGCGCCCGTAGGCACGCCGCGAAACCCGGACGGGTGTCGATCAGCGTCATGTCGAGGTCGAAGCCCACGACGAGAGGTGCGGCGGTCACCTCACCAAGACTACGTAAGGCGTGTCTGCAGCTGCTTCTCCAGCAGGTACAGCGGCATCGCACCACTGTCGAGCACGGCGTCGTGGAACGCCTTGATCTCGAACCGCTCCCCCTGCCGGGCCATGGCGTCGGCGCGCATCCGCAGGATCTCGAGCCGCCCGATCATGTACGACAGCGCCTGGCCGGGCGTCACGGCGTACCGGTCGATCTCGGCCTCCGCGTGGCTGCGCGGCATCGGCGAGTTCGCGATCAGGTAGTCGATCGCCTGCTGCCGGCTCCAGCCGAGCGCGTGCATGCCGGTGTCGACGACGAGCCGGCAGGCCCGCATCGAGTCCGCGGCGAGCATCCCGATGCGGTCGAGCGCGCCGCCGTACAGGCCCATCTCGTCGGCCAGCCGTTCGGTGTAGAGGCCCCAGCCCTCGCTGTACGCCGTGACGAAGCCGGACTTGCGGAATTCCGGGATGCCATCGAGCTCGGCGGCCAGCGCGATCTGCAGGTGGTGGCCGGGTATGCCCTCGTGGAAGGCGGTCGACTCGATGTCGAACAGACCCCAGGCCTCGGGGTCGGAGACGTTCATGAAGAAGACGCCGCCGCGACTGCCGTCCTTGGCGGGACGGAAGTAGTAGGCCTTGGCGCCACTGGTGGTGCCTTCGACGTCGCAGTCGGCCTGGGGCATCAGGTTGAACCACTCCGGCATCGCGGCGCGGGCCTTGGCCATCGCCCTCTTCGACGCCTCGACGACGTCGTCTCCGTTCGTGTGGTGCAGCGACGGGTCGTCCCGCAGCGCCGACAGGATCGTGGGCACGTCGGAGGACGCGACCACGGCCGGACCGAGCTCGGCGTACTCGCGGGCAAGGGACTCGACCTGCGCGAGGCCGATCTCGTGGATCTGCTGCGGGGTGAGGTCGGTCGTCGTGTGGAACCGGGTCAGCGTGGCGTAGTCCGAGTCACCGCCGGGAAGGTGCACGAGGCCACACTCCTCGTCGGGGCGCGCCTTGCCGGCGACCTCCTCGCGGAGGCAACGGAGGTACTCGTGCAGGGCCGGGCGGACGTCGCTCTCGACCACCTTCGCGAGCCGCTCGACCAGGGCAGCGCGGTCGACACCGTCGGGAGTGGGCGCGATGGCGAGCAACGGGTCGTCCTGCAGAGGCGTCGACAACCAGGACTCGAGCTGGTCGACGACCTGGGCGACGGCGAAGGCGGCCGGGGGTCGGCCGTTGTCCAGGCCGTCGCGATGACGGTCGGCTCGATCTCGGAAGTGCTGTGCGATCGACTCGAGCTTGGCAGGGAGCAGCTCGGCCACCTCGGCGGTCGGGAGGCTCAGCTTCGGCAGGTAGGTCCCCACCGAGGCCTGTGGCCCGAAGATCGGGTCGACTCCCAGCTCCACCATGCGCAGCTCCAGGACCGACGCACGCGCGGCGGCGTCCCACTCGAGCATCGCGCGGCTGATCTGCTCCTGCTCGGTCAGGCCCTCGACAGGCAGCGCCTGGGCACGCAGCGAGAATTCCTTCGAGCGGGTGATCGCTCGCTCCTCACCGGCACGGGACACGTCCTCGTAGCGACCCGCCTGGGAGTACTCCCCCGTCAAGTGCGCCCAGGTCGGTGCGACCTGGTAGCGGAACTGCTGGTACTCGTCGGCAAGGCTGTCGATGTCCACGTGTGGTTTCTCTCCCGCTAGGTGATCCCGAGACGACGAGCTGACTCCTCCCGCATCTCGACCTTACGGATCTTTCCCGTCACGGTCATCGGAAACTCGTCGACCAGCAAGACATAGCGCGGGATCTTGTAGTGGGCAAGCCTGCCGGTGGCGAAGGCGCGCACCTTCTCGGTGTCGAGGGGCTCGGCGTCGGGGCGCATGCGGATCCAGGCGCACAGCTCCTCGCCGTACTTCTCGTCGGGTACGCCGATGACCTGGACGTCCTCGATGTCCGGGTGCGTGTAGAGGAACTCCTCGATCTCGCGCGGGTACACGTTCTCCCCGCCGCGGATCACCATGTCCTTGATGCGGCCGACGATGGTGGCGTAGCCGTCGGTGCGCATGACCGCGAGATCCCCCGTGTGCATCCAGCCGTCGGCGTCGACCGCCTCCTCGGTCTTCTCGGGGTCGTCCCAGTAGCCGAGCATCACCGAGTAGCCGCGCGTGCAGAACTCGCCCGGCTCCCCGCGTTCGACGGTCTCCCCGGTGGCGGGGTCGACGACCTTGATCTCCACGTGCGGGTGGACCCGGCCGATGGTCGCCGTACGCCGGTCCAGGTCGTCGTCGGAGCGGGTCTGCGTCGAGACCGGGGAGGTCTCCGTCATTCCGTAGGCGATCGAGACCTCCTCCATGTGCATGTCGTTGATGCAGCGCTTCATCACCTCGACCGGGCAGGGGGAGCCGGCCATGATGCCTGTGCGCAGGGACGACAGGTCGTAGTCGGCGAAGCCCGGTGCGTTCTGCATGGCGATGAACATCGTGGGCACGCCGTACACGCCGGTGCAGCGCTCGTCCTGGATCGCGCGCAAGGTGACCTCAGGGTCGAACCCCGGCGCGGGAATGACCATCGTCGCGCCGTGGGTGGTGCAGCCGAGGTTCCCCATCACCATGCCGAAGCAGTGGTAGAAGGGCACCGGGATGCACAACCGGTCCTGTTCAGTGAAGTTGATCGTCTCTGTCGTGAAGTAGCCGTTGTTGAGGATGTTGCGGTGGCTCAGCGTGGCGCCCTTGGGGAAGCCGGTCGTGCCGCTCGTGTACTGGATGTTGATCGGTTCGTTCGCGTCGAGCTCGTAGTCGAGGAGCTCGAGGAGCGTGATGCCGGGCTCGTGCTGGTTGAGGTCGGTCCAGTCGGAGGTGCCGAGGTAGACGACCTGCTCGAGACCCGTCCGGCCGATGACCTCGTCCACCATCGCCCGGTAGTCGCTGGTCTTGAACTGGGTGGCCGAGATCAGCAGCCGCACGCCGGACTTGTTGAGCGCGTACTCCAGCTCATGGGTCCGGTAGGCCGGGTTGATGTTGACCAGGATCGCGCCGATCTTCGCCGTGGCGAACTGGGTGATCGTCCACTCGGCGCAGTTCGGCGCCCAGATCCCGACCCGGTCGCCCTTGGTGATGCCGGCCCTCAGCAGGCCGATGGCCAGGGTGTCCACGTCACGGTTCAGCTCGGAGTAGCTCCAACGTCGGCCCGTCGCCACCTCCACGAGCGCCTCGCGGTCGCCGTACGTCGCGACGGTCCGCTCGAAGTTCGCGCCGATCGTCTCCTCGAGAAGGGCCGGACTGGTCTCACCCTGGGCGTAGGACTCCATCGCCCGAACGCTAGGCCCGTTCGGGGGTAGGGGCTACCCCCGTTCGGGGCTAGGCGTCCCGCTTGAGGAAGAGCAGGTAGCTGCCGGTGAGCAGGGCGGCCGCGAACGCCACGAAGATGGTCGTGCCCGCGAAGGTGCTGATCTGCTCGCCGCCCAGAATGGCGTCGAGAGTCCGGGCGGCCTCGCCGTTCCGGATCAGCCGGTCGCCGGCGTTGAAGGGCAGGTAGCGGGCCAGCTTCTCCGGGGTGTCGGTGTTGGGGATCGCCAGCAGCATCAGCCGGATGATCGGCTCGATGGCGAGCGGCCAGAGGTACACCCCGACCAGAGCAGCGGTCTGGTTGCGCAGGAGCGAGGCGGCCGAGGCGCCGATGAGGAAGAACAGCAGTGAGTACGAGACCGTGCGCACCAGCTGGGCGGCCCACTCCCCGTTGACCAGGGCGAGCCCGTCGTCCTGCAGCCAGACCCAGGCCGAGAGCGTGGCCAGCACGTAGGCGACGAGCACGAGGCCGACGCACCAGGCGGCGAGCACGAGGTTCTTCGCGAGCCAGGCTGCGGTTCGGGAGCTCTGTGCGGTCAGGGTCGCCCGGATCATGCCGTGGCGGTACTCGTGGCCCCACGCGAAGACTCCGATGATGGTGGCGATGTAGGCGACCATGTACGGCCCCTGCAGCGACGCGAACTGGGTGGCGAAGGCCGGGAGCAGGAAGTCCAGCTCGTCGCCCGACGGCGCGTCCTCGTTCTGCGCGGCGAAGGACGTCGCCATTGCCACCAGGAAGCTGAGCAGGACGGGCAGCACGATCGCCACACCCGAGATCCAGTACGTCGAGCGGATCGTGCGGATGCGGACCCACTCGTAGCGCAGTGCGTCGATCACCGGTCCCCACCCCCCGGCAGCTGCTGGGCCTGGAACTCCTCGGCGAAGCCGGTCGCCTCCAGGAAGGCCTCCTCGAGCGTGGCCTGGTGGTTGCTGAGCTCGTGGACGCGGATCGAGCTCTCGAAGGCGAGGTCGCCGACCGCCGCAGCGTCGAGGCCGACGACGTCGAGGAGCCCGGGGCCGGTGGCCGTCACCTGGACGCCTTTCGCTTGAAGGAGCTCGGCCAGCTCGGTCGCCTGGGGTGACCGCACGACCACGGAGTTGGTGCTGGCTCCCTTGATGAAGTCCTGGACGGGGCCACGGGCGATGAGCTTCCCCCGCCCGATCACCACCAGGTGGTCGGCCATCAGGGCCATCTCGCTCAGCAGGTGGCTCGAGACGAACACCGACCGGCCACTGGCAGCCAGGCCCTTGAGCAGCTCGCGCATCCACTGGATGCCCTGCGGGTCCAGGCCGTTCGCGGGCTCGTCCAGGATGAGCGTGTGCGGGTCGCCGAGCAGGGCGGCGGCCAGTCCGAGCCGCTGGCCCATGCCGAGAGAGAAGGTCTTCGGCTTCTTCTTCGCGACCGCCGTCAGCCCGAGCTGCTCCAGCACCTGGTCGACGCGCGACAGCGGGATGCCGTTGGCGGCCGCCATCATCCGCAGGTGGTTGCGCGCCTTGCGCGTGGGGTGGAAGGGCTTGGCCTCCAGCAACGCGCCGACATGCCGCATGGGCTGCTTCAGCTCGACGAACGGCTTGCCGTCGAACGTCGTGGAGCCGGCGCCGTTGTCCAGGCCGAGCATCAGCCGCATGGTCGTCGACTTCCCGGCGCCGTTCGGTCCGAGGAAGCCGGTCACGCTCCCCGGATGGACGTCGAAGCTGAGGTCAGAGACAGCGGGCTTCCCGGCGTACGTCTTCCCGAGCCCCCGCGCTTGGATCACCGCCATGCCCGCCATCTAATCAGGAGCGTGACGCGAGGCGGTCGACCGTCGTTGAACGGCCGTGGAAATCCTCGTCCTCGGCGCGATGCTCGCCCTCCTGGCCCTGGCGGCCTGCGGGCTCGCCCTGTCGCTGCGGCGCGACCGGCTCGGCCGCACCCTGCACAGCCACGTTGGCGGGGAGCCCCACGTGCACTGGCACGGCGACAGGCCGCACTCCCACCCGACTCCGGTCGAGCGGTACGACGCCTTCCTCAGCAAGGTCCTCGGCCCCACGCCGTAGAACCCGGCGCCGTAAAATAGTGCGGATGTCCTCGTCCGCGCCGCGCACCCTCGCCGACCAGCTCCGCAGCTGGTCGGACGCGTCGTTGGCAGCGCTGCTCGAGGCCCGACCCGACCTCGCGTCCCCCGCCCCCCAGGACACCGCTCAGCTCGCGTCGCGGGCGGGCACCAAGGCCTCGGTGCTGCGCGCCGCCGATGGCCTCAACCTGCTCGAGCTGGCGGTGCTCGACGCCGTCGTGGTCCTCGGGGGCGTCGCCGCTCCGCAGGACCTCCAGCGAGTCGTCCATGCCGACGCCGGGTCGATCGACGCAGCCATCGCGCGACTCTCGAAGCTGGCTCTGCTGTGGGGCGCCGACCCGCTTCGATCGGTGTCCATCGTCGCTGAGGCAATCGGGACCCCCGTGAGCGGACTCGGGACGTCGAACGCCCAGCTCGAGGCCCTCCTCGAGGAGCGCGGAGGGCACACGACGACCGTCGCTGTCGACGTACCCCCGGCTCTTGCCACCTCCTCCCGGGACTCCGCGCTCGTCGACCGGACGGCGGCTGGCGCTGCGTTCGAGCTCGTCCGGCACGTCGAGCTCCTCCTCGAGCTCTGGGGCACCCGACCGCCGGCGGCCCTGCGCGCCGGGGGTGTCGGTGTGCGCGACCTCAAGGCAGCGTCCGTGCTGATGCACGTCGACGAGCGCGTCGCGGCCCTGCTGATCGAGACGGCGTCGGCGGCCGGGCTGCTCGCCGTCGGGCACACCGACGAGCTCGATGCGGCCTGGCTGCCAACAGAGGCGTTCGACCACTGGCTGGCCGCGCCTGTCGCCGACCAGTGGGCTCGCCTCGCGCTCGCCTGGCTCGACAACCCCCGGCTCGGCGGAATGGTCGGGTCACGTCAGCAGGGGAAGGTCGTGACCGCGCTGTCACCCGACCTCGAGCGGTCGTGGCTCGCGACGACGCGTCGGGAGACGCTCGGCGAGCTGGCTTCGCTCGCGGCCGGCGAGGTGCTCGCGGCGGGCACCGGGGTCCCGTCTCTCGTGGACCGGCTGCGCTGGCTGCGACCGCGCCGGCCCGCCACGCGCGCGGAGGCCGTTGCCTGGACGGTCGAGGAGGCGGCCGCTCTCGGGGTCGTAGGCCTCGGCGGACTCTCGTCCCACGGCCGTGCTCTCGTCACGGCCGACGACCCCTTGCACGAGGCACCGTCGAAGCTGCAGCCCCTGCTGCCCACCCCCGTCGACCAGGTGATGGTGCAGGCGGACCTCACGGCTGTCGCGCCCGGTCCCCTCGAGCAGGAGCTCGCCCGCAACCTGGCCACGGTCGCCGACGTCGAGTCGCGCGGCGGCGCCACCGTCTACCGCTTCACGGAGTCGTCGGTACGGCGTGCCTTCGACTCCGGGTGGTCGCTCGCCGAGGTGCACGCCTTCCTGGAGGCGTCCTCGGCGACGGGCGTGCCGCAGCCCCTGTCGTACCTGGTGGACGACGTGTCGCGGAAGTTCGGCAGCGTCCGGGTGGGCGCTGTCGAGTCCTTCCTCCGTAGCGACGACGAGGGCGCCCTGGCCGAGCTCGTGCACGACACCCGCGCGGCATCGCTGCGCCTCCGACGGATCGCGCCGACCGTCGTCGTGAGCGACGTGCCCGTCGACGTGCTGCTGCCGCGGTTGCGCGAGCTCGGCGTCGCGCCGGTCGTCGAGGCGCCCGACGGGACCGTCCGCCTGGCGCGCAAGGAGGTGTTCCGGGCGCGGGTCCCCTCGACCCGGCCCAGGCCGGCGGAGGCCGCCAGGACGGTCGCCCGAGCGGCAGCGGTCGTCACCGCGGTCCGCGCCGGCGACAGGGCAACCGCGTCGCGACCGGCCGAGGCCCGCAGAGCCACTCCGGTCTCCGCGCTTGCCGCACTGCGCGAGGCGGCGGAGACAAAGACCTCGATGTGGATCTCGTACGTCGACAACGACGGCTCCACGATGGAGCGGGTCGTCGACCCCGTGCGGGTCGAGGCCGGCTGGCTGACGGCGTACGACCACCGGACCGAAGGCAACCGCTCCTTCGCCGTACACCGGATCGTGGCGGTGCGCGCGCTGGAGGGCTAGCGTCGCACCATGCGACGCGCGGCCGCCCTCCTCGCCCTGTCCCTCTCGTTCGGCTGGCTCCAGCCGACCCCAGCACACGCGATCGGCGAGATCACGATGGTCGAGGTCGTGGTCGTCGACGCGCCCACCCCGAGAGCCGGGGACCTGATCAACGTGGCCGCGAGCGTGCGCAGCGAAGGGGCGCCGGTGGCCGGGCTCCCGGTCACCCTGCAGATCAAGCGCTACGGAGAAGCCACGTTCGAGGACCTCATCACCGTGCCGACCGACAGCGAGGGCAACCTCGAGCTCAACCTCCGGCCGCTGCGGAACATCAAGACGCGCTGGGTGTTCAGCGGGGACGAGAACTACGCGCCGTACAGCACGGCAGCCCGCACGTGGCTGATCGGTTCCCGCGCGTCCTTGGCATTCTCGGACCGGACGCCGGGTGTGGGCCAGGTCGTCGTCGTCACCGGTCGCACGAAGCCGGCCAAGCCGGGTCACACCGTGCGGGTCCTCCAGGGCAGGTCCAACCACGGTGGGTTCGGCCCGGCGTACCCCAGGCCCGAGCTGCTCGGCACCACCACGGTGAAGGAGAACGGTCGGTACCGGATCCGAGTCCGCTTCACGAAGACCGGGCAGCAGCCGGTGTTCGTCACGGTCTCACGCGGCAACGGCAACACCACCGGCTACTCGAACACCCGGGTGGTCGCGGTCGGCTGACCCCTTGCACCAAGTGGTGAATCTTGGTTCACTACTTGCATGGAGGCCCCCTGGCGACCGACCGCGGACGCGACCGACGAGCCGATCGAGTACGCCACGCTGACCTACCAGGTCACCGGCCGCGTGGCGCGCCTGACCTTCAACCGGCCTTCGATCACGATCGAGACGCCGACGGACCTCGCCGCTGCCGTCGAACGAGCGGACCTCGACCCCCGCGTGCACGTGATCCTGGTCCAAGGCTCGGGCAAGGGCTTCTGCGGCGGCTACGACCTGTCGGCCTTCGCCGAGCACCAGATCCCGAACCACGACCCGAGCGAGGTCTGGGACCCGATGGTCGACTACGCGATGATGAGCCGCTTCAACCGCGGGTTCTCGTCGCTCCTCCACGCGAACAAGCCGACCGTCGCGAAGATCCACGGGTTCTGCATCGCCGGAGGCACCGACATCGCGCTGTTCGCCGACCAGATCCTCATCGCCGCCGATGCCCGGATCGGCTACCCGCCGACCCGGGTCTGGGGCGTGCCGGCGGCGGGCATGTGGGCGCACCGCCTCGGGGACGCGCGCGCGAAGCGGCTCCTGCTCACCGGCGAGACCCTCACCGGGACGCAGGCAGCCGAGTGGGGTCTCGCGATCGAGGCTCCACCAGCGGACGAGCTGGACGCCCGCACGGAAGCGCTCCTCGACAAGATCGCGGCCATGCCGCTGAACCAGCTGATGATGGTGAAGCTCGCGCTCAACTCCGCTCTGCTGGCCCAGGGCGTCGCGAACTCCACCATGGTCTCCACCGTGTTCGACGGCGTCTCCCGCCACACGCGCGAGGGCTACGCGTTCGCCGCGCGGGCCATGGAGGTCGGCTGGAAGCAGGCCGTCGCCGAGCGGGACGCCGAGCCCTTCTGATGGCGTACCGCCGGACCGCCGAGATCCAGGAGCGGCTCGACGCCGTGCGCGACGGCATCGTGCAGGCCGCTCTCGGTCTCATCGCCGAGCGGGGCTACGCCGGGTGCTCGGTCGCGCTCGTCGCCGACGCCGCGGGCGTGGCAACCGGCTCGGTCTACAAGCACTTCCCCAACAAGGGCGCGCTGTTCGCCGAGGTGTTCCGCGTGCACACGCAGCGCGAGGTAGACGCCGTCGGTGAGGCAGCGGCCAAGCCCGGCACCATCGAGGAGCGGGCCACCGCAGCGGTGGAGACGTTCGCCCGGCGGGCACTGAAGGCGCCCCGGCTGGCCTACGCACTGCTCGCCGAGCCCGTCGACCCGCAGGTCGAGGCCGAGCGTCTCGTCTACCGCCGGGCCTACCGCGACATCTACGCGCAGCTCATCGCCGACGCCGTCGACGCGGGCGAGCTGCCACCGCAGGACCCCGAGGTCACGGCCGCCTGCCTCGTCGGCGCGCTCGCCGAGGCGCTCGTCGTACCCCTGCACGCCGGGGTGGCCTCCCGCCGAACCGTTCCCGAGATCAGCGCCTTCGTCGTCCGAGCCCTAGGAGTTCGCCATGCCCACCCATGAGGTCACCAACCAGGTCCCGCTGCTCGTCGGCCACGACACGGCCGACGACCCCGCACTCCTCGAGGGCGTCGTCCGCGAGGGTGCCGAGTGGGCCGTACCCGAGATCCATGCGCTCGGTCGCCTCGCCGGCAGCGCCGAGGCACAGGAGTGGGGTCGGGTCGCCGAGAAGCACCCGCCGGTGCTCACGACCCACGACCGCTACGGCAACCGCATCGACGAGGTGCAGTACGACGCGGCGTACCACCGGCTGATGGAGGTCGCGGTCGGTCACGGGCTGCACGGCGCCCCCTGGGCCTCGACGCAGCCCGGCGCTCACGTCGCGAGAGCGGCGAAGTTCCTGGCCTGGAACGTCGACGCCGGGCACGGCTGCCCGATCTCGATGACGTACGCCGTGGTCCCCGCCCTGCGCGCGAACCCCGAGCTCGCGGCCACCTACGAACCACTGCTCACCGCGTCGGTCTACGACCCAGGGCTGCGGGTGCCGACCACCAAGTCCGGCCTCATCGCCGGCATGTCGATGACCGAGAAGCAGGGCGGCTCGGACGTCCGCGCCAACACGACGCAAGCGGTGCCGCAGACCGACGGGTCGTACCTGCTCACCGGCCACAAGTGGTTCACGTCTGCGCCGATGAGCGACGTCTTCCTCGCGCTCGCGCAGGCGCCAGGCGGTCTGTCGTGCTTCTTCGTGCCTCGCGTCCTCCCGGACGGCTCGCGGAACCGGATGCACCTGCAACGCCTCAAGGACAAGCTCGGCAACAAGTCGAACGCGTCGTCCGAGATCGAGTACGACGGCTGCGTCGCCTGGCTCGTCGGCGAGGAGGGGCGAGGCGTCCGCACCATCGTCGAGATGGTGAACATGACCCGCCTCGACTGCACGCTGGGCACTGCCTCGGGCATGCGGCTCGCGACCGTGCACGCCGTACACCACGCCACGCACCGCGCGGCGTTCGGCAAGCGGCTCATCGACCAGCCGCTGATGCGCAACGTCCTCGCCGACCTGATCGTGGAGTCTGAGGCGGCGACCACCGTCGCCCTGCGGCTCGCCGGCGCGACCGACCGCGCCACCCGCGGCGACGAGGCCGAGTCGGCGTTCCGCCGCATGGGTCTCGCGGTCAGCAAGTACTGGGTCTGCAAGCGCGGCCCCTCCCACGCCGTCGAGGCGATGGAGTGCCTCGGGGGCAACGGCTACGTCGAGGACTCCGGGATGCCGCGCATCTACCGCGAGCTGCCCCTGCTCTCCATCTGGGAAGGGTCGGGCAACGTCGCCGCCCTCGACGCCCTGCGTGCCATGGCGCGCGAGCCGGAGTCTGTCGAGGCGTTCTTCACCGAGGTCGAGCTCGCAGCCGGCGCGGACCACCGGCTCGACGACGCGGTCGCCACGGTGAAGAAGGAGCTGTCCGACCTCGACGAGATCGAGCTGCGCGCCCGCCGCATCGTCGAGCAGCTTGCCCTCGTCCTCCAGGGCTCGCTGCTGGTCAGGCACTCGCTGGCCGCGGTCGCCGACGCGTTCTGCGCGACTCGGTTGGGCGGCGACTGGGGCGGCGCCTTCGGCACCCTGCCCACCGGTCTCGACCTCGGCGTCATCCTCGAGCGGGCACAGGTCGCGAACTGACCAGGACGCCGATCTTGTCGATCCGGTGCTCCGGGTTGTGGAACTCGTCCGACCAGTAGTTGCCGGCTGCGTGGTCCTCCGGGGTCGCGCACGTCGACAGGGTGAGGAACGCCTTCGTCGCGGGTGCACCCGGCTTGCCTGGGACGGCAGCGCGCTGCTCGGCGAGACTGCGTGCCGACCGGAAGCTCGTGCTGCGCGTGGTCGTGATCTCGTAGACGTAGCGCACACCCGCCGCCACGACGTACACCCGGTCACCGCGGCGTAGCTGCGGCAGGTTCGCGAACGCCCGCGTCGAGGACGTGCGGTGGGCGGTGACCTGGTAGTTGCCGATGCCGCCGGGACCGACCCCACCGTCGGGCCCGAACGGGCTCGCTGCGACGCCACGGTCCTGGATGACCGTGCCCGGCGCGTCGTCGGTCCATCCGCGGTAGGGCACGGCGGGCAGGTCGCGGATGCCGAGCCTGGGGATGGTCAGCAGCGCGCGACGGGGAGCACCGTTGGACTCGGGTCCCCGTGCCGGGTCCAGGCTGGTGCGACGTTCGACCTTCGGGCTCGGGTCGTCGACGACTGTCGGCGCGGCGCTGCAGCCCGTCAGGGCAAGCAGCAGCACCAGGGACCCGCGAAGCATGCCCTCCACGGTACGTCGGGGCTGTGGATGGCGCGGCGCGCGATGGTCTGGCGGACGCCAGGCTGAGCGCATGCACCCGGTGGAGGCCTTGAAGCGACTCGGCGGCGTCGGTGATCGGAAGACGATCCTGCGGATGACCACCGCGCGGCGTCTTCGGACCGCTGTCTCCCGCGGAGACGTGATCAAGGCTGGCCGCGGCTGCTACACCCTCGTCACCACCCAGGCCGGCCTCAAGGCTGCGAGCACGCTGAGCGGCATCGCCTCACACGAGAGCGCTGCGCTGTGGCATGGCTGGGAGATCAAGCTGCAGCCGGAGCGTCCGCACGTGATCGTCCCGCGGCACCGCAAGGTGTCCCCCCGCCGCAAGCGCGGCGTTCAGGTCTGGTTCCGCGACCTGCACGCTCACGAGCACGACGGTCTTGTGACCACCAAGGAGCGGACCGCGCTCGACTCGATGCGAGACCTGCCCTTCGACCGCGCCCTGGCAGTGGCCGACTCCGCGATCCGCCATGGTGACCTCACCCGGGATCAGCTCGTCGAGCTCGCCCTGACCGTCCCCACCAGGGGCAGAGGCCGGGCCATGCGCGTTGCCCTCGCCGCGGACGGCAGCGCCGCGAACCCCTTCGAGTCGGTGCTTCGCGCCATCGCGCTGGACGTCCCCGGTCTGGACGTGAAGGCCCAGGTCGTCATCTCCGAAGGCGGCTTCGTATGCCGTCCGGACCTTGTCGACGTCAAGCGGCGCATCGTGATCGAAGCCGACTCGTATGAGTTCCACAGCTCACGAAAGTCGCTGCGCAAGGACATCGAGCGGTACACCAACCTGGTGGTCCGCGGCTGGACCGTGGTCCGGTTCGCCTGGGAACACGTGATGTTCGAGCCTCACTACGTCCGCGCCTGTCTCGTCGCCCTCGTCCAGCGACAAGAGGGACTGGCGATTCCAGCAGGTAGGGCCCGAAAGAGCGCCTGAGGTCGAGAATCGCCAGTCAGTGTGGTCGGTACCATCCGGTGCATGGCCGTCCAGCTCAACCACACCATCGTCCACGCCTACGACAAGGAGGAGTCGGCGACGTTCTACGCCGACATCCTGGGCCTGCCGAGCCCCACGACCTACGGGCCGTTCCGCGAGGTGCGGCTCGACAACGAGGTCGCGCTCGACTTCCTGCAGGTCGACGAGGTGCTGCAGCAGCACTACGCCTTCCTGGTGAGCGAGGAGGAGTTCGACGAGATCCAGAACCGCATCGTCGCCCGCGAGCTGACCTACTGGGCCGACCCGTTCGAGAAGAGGCCCGGGGAGATCAACCACGACGACGGTGGCCGTGGCCTGTACTGGCTCGACCCGTCGGGCCACAAGCTCGAGATCATCACCGTGCCGTACGGCGGCTGGCCCGCCTAGAGCTCGACGTTCACCGTGGGGATGCCACCGCCGGCCCGTGCGATCACCGCCACGGACGGCTCGTCGGCCGGGTTGCTCTCCCGGTGCACGGTGTACGACGGCACGTGGACGAAGTCGCCGGGCTCGGCATCGAGGTAGCCGTCGAACCCCTCGAACTCCAGTCGCAGGATGCCCGAGACGACATAGAGGCTGGACTCGTTCTTGTCGTGGTGGTGCCAGCCGCTGACCGCGCCCGGGGCCGTGACGACGCGGCCGGCCCAGAGGATCGGCAGCTCGAAGGCGAGGGAGCGGTCCATGCCGGGCGTCGGATCGGCAACCACCAGGTCCGCCGCCTTGATCACCCGCACCGGCACTGTCACGTCACCGAGTCTGCTCCGCTACCGCCGCCTCCGTAAACTGCCTGGGTGAACGACGGCCCCCTCATCGTCCAGTCGGACAAGACCCTCCTGCTCGAGATCGAGCACGAGCGCGCTGCCGACTGCCGCCGGGCCATCGCGCCGTTCGCGGAGCTGGAGCGCTCTCCCGAGCACGTGCACACCTACCGCCTCACCCCGCTGGGTCTCTGGAACGCCCGGGCCGCGGGGCACGACGCCGAGCAGGTGATCGACACGCTCCTGGCCTACAGCCGGTACGCCGTGCCGCACGCCCTCCTGGTCGACATCGCCGAGACGATGGCGCGCTACGGCCGGCTGCGGCTCGAGAAGCACCCCACCCACGGGCTGGTGCTGTCGAGCACGGACCGCCCGGTGTTCGAGGAGGTGCTGCGGGCGAAGAAGGTCGCCGGCATGCTCGGTGCCCGCGTCGACGACGCGACCGTCGTCGTCCACCCCAGCGAGCGTGGCAACCTCAAGCAGGCGCTGCTGAAGCTCGGCTGGCCGGCCGAGGACTACGCCGGGTACGTCGACGGCGAGGCGCACGCCATCCAGCTCGATCAAAGGGGCTGGGCTCTGCGCAGCTACCAGCAGGAGGCCGCCGAGTCGTTCTGGCACGGCGGCTCCGGCGTCGTCGTTCTTCCCTGCGGTGCGGGCAAGACGATCGTCGGGGCGGCGGCCATGGCGCACGCCCAGGCGACCACCCTGATCCTCGTCACGAACACGGTCAGCGCGCGCCAGTGGAAGGACGAGCTGGTCCGCCGAACCAGCCTCACCGAGGACGAGATCGGCGAGTACTCCGGCACCAAGAAGGAGATCCGCCCGGTCACCATCGCCACGTACCAGGTGATGACGACGCGACGGAAAGGCGTGTACTCCCACCTCGAGCTCTTCGACGCGCGCGACTGGGGCCTGGTCGTGTACGACGAGGTGCACCTGCTCCCGGCCCCGATCTTCCGGATGACCGCCGACCTCCAGGCGCGCCGCCGCCTCGGACTCACCGCGACCCTCATCCGCGAGGACGGCCGTGAGGGCGACGTCTTCTCCCTCATCGGCCCGAAGCGGTACGACGCACCGTGGAAGGACATCGAGGCGCAGGGCTACATCGCGCCGGCCGACTGCGTCGAGGTGCGGGTGACGCTGCCCGAGGGCGAGCGGATCGCCTACGCCACCGCCGAGCCCGACGAGCGCTACCGCCTGGCGAGCTGCACCCGCGCGAAGACCCGGCTGACCGAGCGACTGGTGGCCCAGCACAAGGGCGAGCCGACCCTGGTGATCGGGCAGTACCTCGACCAGCTGGACGAGATCGCGGAGCACCTCGACGCTCCGGTGATCAAGGGCGAGACGCCGGTCGCCGAGCGGGAGCGGCTGTTCAACGCGTTCCGGCACGGCGAGATCGACCTGCTCGTGGTGAGCAAGGTCGCGAACTTCTCGGTCGACCTCCCGGGGGCGAGCGTCGCCATCCAGGTGTCGGGCAGCTTCGGGTCTCGCCAGGAGGAGGCGCAGCGTCTGGGCCGGCTGCTGCGCCCCAAGGAGGACGGCCGGTCCGCGCGGTTCTACGCGATCGTCTCGCGCGACACCGTCGACGCCGACTTCGCCCAGCACCGTCAGCGGTTCCTGGCCGAGCAGGGCTACGCCTACCGCATCGTCGACGCGGCCGACGTGTGATGCTGCGCGCCCTCGCCGCCGGCGCGGCGCTGCTGCTGGCCGCCTGCTCCCCGGAGGCTCCGCCCGAGGTGCAGGCGCCACCGACCCCGCGCTTCCACGACATCGACGGCCACAAGATCTGGGGCGTCTGCACCGCGGGCGGTGGCCCGACAGTGGTCTACCTGCATGCCCTCGACGCGGACTCGTCCACCTTCGCGACGGTCGCGCAGCGGGTCGCGAAGGCCGAGCCCGACGTCCGGCAGTGCAGCTTCGACCGGGTCAACACCGGGGCCAGCTCGTTCGACACGGCCCGTCGCCCCCTGACGGCGGCCGTCGCCGAGCTCGAGGCGTTCCTCGACGACGAGGGCGTCGACGGTCCCCTCGTGCTCGTCGGGCAGAGCTACGGCGGCCTGGTCGCACTCGCCTACGCCGGCGCGCACCCGGATCGCACGCAGGCGATGGTGATCGGCGACTCTCCCCTCCCGTTCGAGGCCGAGCTCCTGCGGGGCTCACGGCGCGACTCCGTCCGCGAGCTCTTCCGCGGGAACAGAGAACGTGTCGACCTGTTCGAGGCCTACGCGACGGCCGGGTCCCACCCCGTCCCGGACGTGCCCTTGGTGTACGTCGACGCCACCCAGGACGTGCTGCCCACCGTGCTGCAGGTGCCGGCCGCGGAGTACGAACGCGCGCTCACGGCGTACGTCGACGCGCTGCCGCAGGGCAGGCTGGTGAGGTCGCCGAGCGTGCACAACACCGTGATCAACAGCAGCGAGTTCCTCGCCGCGATCCTCGACCAGCTCTAGCTCAGAGCCGCCCGAGCGCCTCCTGCATCCCGGCCTGACCCTTGTCCGCCAGGCGAGTGAGCGCGGGTGCCAGCAGCGGTGAGATGAACCCGGCGAAGCCGTGGAAGTCGAAGTCCACGACATAGGTCACCCGCGTGCCGGTGCCCTGCGGCTCGAACGTCATGGTGTCGTGCGCGGTCACCGTCTTGTTCTCGCCGCGGAGGGCGATGCGTCGACCGGGCTCGAGCTCCTGGACGGTGTACACCAGCTCGCTCTCCCGGCCGAGGAACTTCGACACGTTCCGGTAGCGGGTGCCGGGACCGCCGTCGCCGCTGATCAGCTCGGTGTGGACCGTCCCGGGGTCCCACTCGTTGGTCGTGGTGAAGTCGCAGAGGAACTCGGCGACCTTCTCCGGCGCGGCCTGGGTGACGACGATGCGGGTCAGTTTCACGAGGAGCTCCTGTCCACGTAGGCGACGATGCGGTTGAACACGGCGGTGGCCCGGTCGAGCTCGCTCGAGCCGACGTACCCGGCCTTGTCGAGCACATGCGACAGATCGGTCGGGACACCGAGGTCTTGAAGGGTACGAGCACACGTGGCGGCCGCGTCCCGGACGACGGCAGGGTCAAGGCTCCACACCGTCTCGAAGCGTCGCTCACCGTCAGGCACGCCGGCCTGTCCCGGGAGCTCCCAGGCCGAGACGCAGGCAGGCAGGTCGTCGGCGAGGCAGACGAGGGTCCACTCGCGGTTCAGGGCCGCACCGGCGGGCACCGCCACCTCCACGGGCGAACGGTCGAGCGCGTGCTCCTCGAAGTCGGCAAGCGCCCAGACTCCTGCCGCCGTGGACGCGAAGTCCTGCCAGCGCGACTCGGACTGCCGGTAGAACTCGGCCCGCTGGAAGGAGCCGAACAGCAGCGGCCGCTGAGCGCGGGCACAGCACTCGTCCTCGATGGCGTGGGTGACCGCGGTCAGCATGCGTTTGCTCAGTCGGCGCGGACGCACGCCGGGGTGGAGCCGCTGCACCTCCGCGAAGACGGAGCCCGGGGTTCCTCCCGACGCCTGAGCCACCTCGGCGACGGCCGCCGCGAGGCTCACGCCGGCCGCTTTGCGCCGCAGCACGCTCTGGACCCTCTCCACCTCGGAGGCGGCATACCGACGATGGCCGCTCACCGTCCGGTCCGGGGTGGGGAACCCGTAGCGGGTCTCCCACATGCGCAGGGTCGGCGACGGCACACCGGTCCTCCGGGACAGCTCGCCGATCGTGATGCCCGAGGGGTCTTGCCCAGCAGGAGGTTTCACAGTCACCCTAGGAGGATACTTCAACAGACTGTGGAGGAAGTTGTGGAAGTTCTTGTGGCAGGCGCCACCGGCTTCGTGGGGCGCCGCCTGGTCGGTGCCCTCACGGAGGCCGACCATGCCGTCCGCGCCCTGACCAGGCGCCCTGAGCGGTACGACGGTCCGGGCACTGCCTACGGCGGAGACGTACACGATCCTCCCACGCTGACAGCCGCGCTCGAGGGCGTCGCGGCGGCGTACTACCTGGTCCACTCGCTCGGTCAGAAGGACTTCGAGCGCCTCGACGCGACTGCGGCACGCACGTTCGGGCAGGCAGCACACGACGCCGGCGTCGGCCAGATCATCTACCTGGGAGGTCTCGGCCGGGACGACGACGACCTGTCGGCCCACCTGCGCAGCCGGCGGGAGGTCGAGGGTCTGCTGGCGGAGGGTGGGGTGCCGGTGACCACCCTGCGCGCCGGCATCATCGTCGGCGACGGGGGCATCTCGTGGGAGATCACGCGCCAGCTCGTCGAGCACCTGCCCGCGATGGTCACCCCCCGCTGGGTGCGCACGCGCACGCAGCCGATCGCCCTCGACGACGTCGTGCGCTACCTCGTCGGGGTCCTGAACCACCCCGAGGCGAAGGACCAGGTGCTCGAGATCGGCGGACCAGACATCCTCGCCTACAAGGACATGCTGCAGCGGGTCGCGCGGATCGAGGGGCGCCCGCTCCCCATCGTCCCGGTCCCCCTCCTCAGCCCGCGGCTGTCGTCGCGGTGGCTGTCGCTCGTGACCGACGTCGACACGGCAACCGGCCGGGACCTCGTCGACTCGATGACCAACGAGGTGGTCGTCACGGACCACCGGATCCGCGAGCTGGTCCCCTTCGAGCCGCTCGGGTACGACGAGGCGGTGAAGGTCGCGCTCGCCGACCGGCGGGGACGGCTCCGGTGAGCCAGACGACGATGAGCCTGCGCGCACTGGTACCCAAGCCCCTCTGGCACGTGGCGTTCGAGCACGTCGACGACGACCACGTGGCGCGTCGTCGGCGCCGGGTGGTCTCGACGACCTCGCTGCTCGGGGCCGGGCTCCTGGGTGCCGGGCTGTCGGCGAAGCCCGGGTCCCGCGCCTTCTACGCGCTCACCCTGGGCGTCGCCGCGACCTGGACCGCGGGGGGCATGCGGTCGGGCCCGCTCCACCTGGGCTGGATCCAGATGAGCGACGACTCCGTGCGCCGACCTGTCCTCACGCCGGTCGCCACCGGGGTGGCCGCGTTCGGCGCCTTCTACGGATGCGCCCTCGTCGCCCGCGAGATCCCGGTCCTCGAGCGTGCCATCGGACGCGTGCTGTCCTACGCCGACCAGGGGGACGACCGACTGGTCGCCCTGACGACGTTCGCGAACGGGCTGGGTGAGGAGGTCTTCTTCCGGGGCGCGCTGTACTCCGCGCTCCCCGCCGAGCATGCCGTCGCCGGCTCGACCGCGGTCTACGCGCTCGCCACGACGACCACCAGGAACCCCGCGCTGGTGCTGGCTGCGACGGCCATGGGCACCCTCTTCGGACTCCAGCGAAGGGCGACGGGCGGGCTGCAGGCGCCCGTCCTCACGCACCTGACCTGGTCGGCCCTGATGCTGCGCTACCTGCCGCCACTGTTCCGGCGGGCCGTTGCTCCGAAAAGGGCGTGACGCGCCCCGCGTTGTGGCGTAACGTCGCGGGGCCATGCCCGACCAGCCACCTGATCCCGAGCTCCTGCACGAGCAGGAGCACCTGGCAGCCTCCCGGTCGGCGCTGGGCCGGATGCGGGCCAAGACCGCGAGCCTCGACTCGTCGGCAGCCGGCGACTGGGTGAGCCAGCAGTTCCTCGAGTCCGCGATGTACCGCCGGATGAAGGCGCTCGAGGACGACCCGACCGTGCCCCTGTTCTTCGGCCGGCTGCGCTACACCGCTGACGTGCAGCACGGCGAGGACTTCTACATCGGCCGGCGGCACGTCACGGACGAGATCGGCGACCCGATGGTCGTCGACTGGCGGGCCCCGATCAGCCTGCCCTTCTACCGCGCCTCGGCGAAGGAGCCGATGGGCATCGAGCGACGTCGCCGCTTCGGCTTCCAGACCGGCCGGCTGACGGCGTACGAGGACGAGCGGCTGAACGACCCGGTGCCGCAGGACGAGTACTCCCGGATCATCGAGGAGGAGATCGAGCGGCCGCGCGTCGGCCCGATGCGCGACATCGTCGCCACGATCCAGCCGGAGCAGGACGTGATCGTGCGCTCCGAGCTCGACCACTCCGTGTGCGTCCAGGGCGCGCCCGGCACCGGCAAGACCGCGGTGGGCCTGCACCGGGCGGCGTACCTGCTCTACTCCCACCGCGACCAGCTCTCCCGCCAGGGCGTGCTCGTCGTCGGACCGAACGCGTCGTTCCTGCGCTACATCGGCGACGTGCTGCCGGCGCTCGGCGAGATCGACGCCCAGCAGACCACGATCGAGGAGCTCGTCGCCGCGACGCTGGCCCGGCTGAACGCCCGGTACGCCGTCCGTGGCGACGACACCCCCGCGGTGGCCACGCTCAAGGGCGACGCCCGGATGGCCGAGGTGCTCGCCCGCGCCCTGTGGTCGCAGGTGCGCGCCCCCGAGGAGGGGCTGCTCGTCCCCCGAGGGGCCCGCCGGTGGCGGCTCGCGACGTACGAGGTCGAGGAGACCCTCGAGGACCTGCGCGGGCGCGGGGTGCGCTACGGAGCCGCCCGCGCGATGCTGCCGCAGCGGCTGGCGCACGGGATCCTGGTCAAGATGGAGCTCGCCGGCGACTCCCCCGACGACCGCGTGCAGGACGCCGTCGCGCGCAGCCGCGAGGTGAAGCGCTACGTCGAGACGGTGTGGCCCGCCGTCGACCCCGCCCGCCTCGTGCTGTCGCTGCTCGCCGACCCCGCGGCCCTCGCCGCGGCCGCCGACGGCGTCCTGAGCGCCGAGGAGCAGGAGCTGCTCGTGTGGCCGAAGCCGCCCAAGGGGCCCGGCTCCGCCCGCTGGTCCCTCGCCGACGCCGTACTCATCGACGAGGTCGCCGACCTGGTCGAGCGCACCCCCTCGCTGGGCCACGTCGTCGCCGACGAGGCGCAGGACCTGTCCGCGATGATGCTGCGCGCCGTCGGGCGGCGCTGCTCCACCGGCTCGGCCACCGTCCTGGGCGACCTCGCGCAGGCGACCAC
>DASSPN010000052.1:0-16089 GCA_035699605.1 Nocardioidaceae bacterium
CCGGCCCGCGCCCGTCGACGAGTGACGAGCCGCAGGACGTACGGCGCCGCCAGCAGGCCGGCCAGGTCGAACCATCCGTAACCACCGGCCGCGCCGGTCGGGGGGTTGCCGATCGGGATCCCCAGCAGCGGGTCCTGGGGCTGCCAGACCCACGTGTCGAGTGCGGTACCGGCGATCTCGAGCCACGTGACGACGACGGCCGCGCCCAGGTAGACCTCGCGCGAGGGGCCCTTCCAGAGGAACACGGCCAGACACGCGAACCACATCATCCCGAGCACGTCGTGCCGCGGCTGCAGCAGTGCGTAGAGGCCCCAGCCCCCCAGGCCCAGCAGAGCGGCCGCCATGCAGACGCGCTGGTGCCGCGCCACCCAGAGCGCGTGACCGAGGGCGTAGGCCGAGAGGTACACCAGGCCGTGCCCCGGCGGGACGTACATCGGGACGTTCTCGAACCGGTAGAGGTAGACCTCGAGCAGCGGGGAGCAGAGATACTCGATCACCGTCGCGAACGCCACCACCACAGCCGTCTGGGCCCGCACCAGCGGGGACACCCGCGTCATCGCGACGCCCAGGACGACCCACGTCAGGAGCCCGAGGACCCGCTGCTGCCACAGGGACCCGTCGGAGTCCAGCAGCAGCACGACCGTGAGCCACCCCATCAGCACAGCGGCCCACGGGGCCGGGAGGCGGGGTTGCCGGGTCACCGCGCCATCATCTCAAGGCGTGTCCGGATCGCGTGCGTCACGGCCGTTTTCGGACTAGGTTCGAGGGACGGGAGGGCCGAGACAAGGCCCTGCGGCGGATCACGGAGGACACATGCGCATCCATGAGGTCATTGCGGCGAAGCCGGTCCAGGAAGTCGTCACGATCAGTCCGAACGCGACGGTCCGGGACCTGGTCGCCCTGCTCGCCCAGCACAACGTCGGCGCGCTCGTGGTGAGCAACGACGGCACCAGCGTCCTCGGCATCGTCTCCGAGCGCGACATCGTGCGACGGATCCACAGCGACGAGTCGGTGCTGACCTCCCCCGTGTCCACGATCATGACGTCCGAGGTGTTCACGGCCTCCCCCACCGACCAGATCCACGACCTGATGAAGCTGATGACCCAGCACCGCATCCGGCACGTCCCGGTGGTCGTCGACGGAGCCCTGCATGGCATCGTGTCCATCGGCGACGTCGTGAAGCACCGGATGAGCGAGCTCGAGTTCGAGCGTGACCAGCTCGACAACTTCGTGCACTCGCAGCAGACCTGAGCCCGGAGTCATCTCGAACGATGGGCTTCTTCAAACGAAAGGCACCCGTGGACAAGCCAGAGATCGACTTCCCCGACGGCCCGCCCCCGACCGACCTCGAGATCACCGACATCAGCGAGGGCGACGGCACCGAGGCGACCGCCGGCAAGACCGTGAGCGTCCACTACGTCGGGGTCGCGCACTCCACGGGTGAGCAGTTCGACGCGTCCTACGACCGTGGCTCGCCGCTCGAGTTCCGCCTCGGGGTCGGCCAGGTCATCTCCGGCTGGGACAACGGCGTGCAGGGCATGAAGGTCGGCGGGCGCCGCAAGCTCGTCATCCCACCGCACCTCGGGTACGGCGACCGCGGTGCCGGCGGCGTGATCAAGCCGGGCGAGACCCTCATCTTCGTGGTGGACCTGCTCGACGTCCGCTGAAGCACCTCGACGCTGCGATGACACTCCTGGTCACCGGCTTCGAGCCCTTCGGCGGTGACCAGGAGAACGCCAGCCAACAGGCCGTTCTCTCACTGGACGGCGTCGCGCGCGGCATCCTGCCCGTCGCCTTCGGTGCGTCGTTCGAGCGGTTGCGAGAGCTCGTCCAGCTGCACCGTCCCACCGCGGTGGTGTGCGTGGGCGAGGCCGGCCTCCGGACGCACGTCTGCGTCGAGCGCCGGGCCCGCAACCTCATCGAGGCGCGGATCCCCGACAACGCGGGGGCCCAGCCGCACGACGAACCGATCGAGCCGTCGCTCGGCGAGTGGCTCGAGACACCCCTCGACACCGCGACGCTGGCCGGCGCGGACGCCGTGGTCTCCGACGACGCCGGCCTCTTCGTCTGCAACTACGTGTACTTCAAGGCGCTGGCCGAGCTGGAGGTGCCGGCCGTGTTCGTGCACGTGCCCGCCGTGCGCAGCACCGGCGAGGCGGGCGTCGGGGCGGAGACCGACGCGGTCGCCGAGGACGGGGCACTGCCGAGCCAGAACCAGGTGGATCGCGTGCTGAGAGCGGTCGTTGACCGGTTGGTCAGCTCACTCGAGCAGACTCACTCCCGACCGTGACGACGTCGCCGCGCACGAGCTGACGGCCACGTCGCGTCTCCACCTCGCCGTTGACCAGCACCTCCCCGTCCTGCACGAGCGGGCGGACGTCGGACCCCATGTCGACCAGGTCGGCCAGCTTGAGGAACTGGCCGAGCCGGATCACGTCCTCGCGGATCGGGACCTCACGGGGCGGCGGGGCCGCCGCCTTCCTGCGCAGTCTCACCGTGCCCTCAGAAGTCGAAGAGCTCGCCGAGGAAGGACTCCTTGCGCTTCTTCTTGTAGTAGCGCTGGTCGTACTGCGGCGGGTACGCCTGCTGCTGGGGCTGTTGCTGCTGGGGTTGTTGCTGCTGGGGCGGAGGCTGCTGGCGGCCGGACGACTGCGGCGCCGCGGGGGCGCCGACGGAGCGGTCGATGATCTTGTCGAGCTCGCCCCGGTCGAGCCAGACGCCCCGGCACTGGGGGCAGTAGTCGATCTCGATGCCGTTGCGGTCGGTCATCTGCAGGACGGTGTCGTCGAGGGGGCACTTCATGGCCACAACCTAGCCAAGGTCGCCAACTTCGTGGGCACTCAGAGGAGGTCCGAGATGGCGTGGATGATCACACCCACGAGTCCGCCCACCAGCGTGCCGTTGATCCGGATGAACTGGAGGTCCTTCCCGACGAACAGCTCGATGCGGCGACCGGCTTCCCGCCCGTCCCAGCGCTCGATGGTGTGGGTGATCACGGCGGTGAGCTCGCTGCCGTAGCGGTCCACGACGAAGACGGCCAGGTCCGCGGCGTAGCGGTCGACGCGCCTGCGCAGGTCGTCGTCCTGCTGCAGCCGCCTGCCGAAAGCGACGAGCTCGTGGTTGAGCCGTTGCTGCAGCGGGCCGTCGGGGTCCTCGAGCGCGTCGGTGAGGGTCCGGCGCAAGGCGTTCCAGAGCGAGGTGAAGGTGACGGTCACCTGGGGGTGGTCGAGGACGCGCACCTTGAGCGCCTCCATGCGCGCCTGCACCGCCGGGTCGGTCAGCAGGTCGTCGGCGAGCTTGTCGAGGAGCCGGTCGAACGCGAGCCGGGCGGGGTGGAACGGGTTAGCGCTGATCTCCTCGAGCCACTCGACCAGCTCGATGTGCAGCCGGTGGGTGACGCGCTCGTTGAGCGACTGGGGTGCCCACCAGGGCGCCCGCTCGATGACGATGTCGGAGAAGGTCGACTCGTTGGCGCGCATCCACTTGTGGGTCTCGTCGAACACGAGGTCGACGAGACCGTGGTGCGCCTTGTCGCGAACGATCTCCTTGAGGAGGCTGCCCGCGATCGGGCTGATCGGTTCCTCGACGAAGCGGGGCAGGAGGACGTCGTGCACGAGGGCGGCGACGTCCTCGTCCTTGACCTTGAGCAGGCCGATCCGGAGCACCGACGAGACCTCGCGCACCACCCGCCCGGCGTTGGCCGGGTCGACGATCCAGTCACCGCCCTTCCTGCCAAGGTCCGCGACGCCGACGCGGTCCCGGATGATCCCCTCCTGGAGGAAGTTCTGGCCGACGAACTCCTCCAGGCTCTTGCCGAGCATGTCCTTGCGCTCGGGGATGAGCGCGGTGTGCGGGATGGGCAGCCCGAGCGGGTGCTTGAACAGGGCCACGACCGCGAACCAGTCCGCGATGGCGCCCACCATGGACGCCTCGGCGCCGGCGTTGACGTAGCCGAGGAAACCGTCCTGCTCCAGCGTCAGGAGGTAGACCGTCGCGGCGAAGAGGAGAAGGGCGACTGCGACCGAGCGCATCTGCCGGAGCGCGCGGCGTCGTTCGGCGTCCGCCGCAGGGTCACCGGTCATCATCGGGACTGCCATCCCCCGGAACCTACCGGGTCGGTCGCGGTTCCGCTGGCACCTCGGTCACCGCCACGTCGCCCCGGAGCAGCGTGGGCCTCACTCCCCCGACGACGCTGACGTGCACGCGCGTGCCGATCGGATGACGTACCGAGTGCGGCTGCCACGAGCGCAGCGTCCGGCCCGAGACCAGCCGGACCGTGTGGAGCACGAACGCCCCGTGGTACTCGACCGCGACCACCTCGGCCTCGCCGTCCTGGGCCGGCGTCAGCGCGACCTCGTGGGGTCGCAGCACCACCTCGACGTCGTCGTCACGCCAGCCGGGAACGGTGGACACGACGCCGATCTCACTGGACAGGACACCGTCGTGGACGTGGGCGGGCAGGAAGTCCGCGTCGCCCATGAAGGACGCGACGAAACGGGTGGCGGGCGCCTCGAACACCGCGGCCGGGGTGTCTGCCTGCTCGACGACCCCGTCGCGCATCACGACGACCCGGTCGCCCGTCGACAGGGCTTCGGTCTGGTCGTGGGTCACGAAGATCGCGGTCGTGCCGGTCTCTCGCAGCACCGCGACGGTGTCGGTGCGCACCTTCGCCCGCAGGGTCTCGTCGAGCGACGAGAACGGCTCGTCGAGCAGGACGACGGCCGGGCGCGGGGCGAGGGCACGCGCGAGCGCGACCCGCTGCTGCTCTCCCCCGGAGAGCTCGTGGGGATAGCGGTCCGCCAGGGGGCCCATCCGGACGAGCTCGAGAACCTCGCCGACCCGGGCGTGACGCTCGGCCCGCTCCCAGCGGTGCAGCCCGAAGGCGACGTTGCGAGCCACCGTCAGGTGCGGAAACAGCGCGTGGTCCTGGAAGACCAGGCCGACCCGTCGACGCTCAGGGGGCTGCCACGCTGCGCCGGCGACGACCTCGCCGGCGATGCGGATCGACCCGGAGGTCGGCTTCTCGAGCCCGGCGACCAGGCGCAGCGTCGTGGACTTGCCGCAGCCGGAAGGCCCGATCAGCGTGAGCAGCTCCCCGGGCGCGGCCCGCAGGTCCAGCTCGCGGACGGCGAGCACGTCGCCGTACGCCTTGGAGACCTGCTCCAGCTCCAGCGAGAAGCGCGGCTCAGTCAACGGGACTCCTGTGCGGGTCGACGAGGCGGACCTGCCGGAAGAGCAGGAACACAGGAACGATCGCAGCCGCCACGATGAGGAGCGCAGGCAGGGCCGCCTTCTCCCAGAAGTTCTCCGACGCCAGCTGGTAGACCCACACCGAGATGGTGGTGAAGCCGAACGGCCGGATCATCAGCACGACCGGCAGCTCCTTGACCGCGTCGATGACGACCATGACCACTGCCACGAGCACGCCGGAGCGCGCCAGCGGCAGGTGCACGCGGGTCAGGACGCGCCGGGGGGACGCCCCCAGCGAGAGCGCGGACAGGGTCATCGTCGGCGAGACCTTGGCGAGGCTGGCGTCGACCGCCTGGTAGGCGGGCGCGAGGAACCGCACCAGGTACGCGTAGAGAACCCCGGCGACCGAGCCGGTCACGAGCAGTCCCGTGCCACCCGTGCCGACCCACTCGAGCACCCGGTCCAGCCAGTCGAACGCGAGGAGCACACCGATTCCCACGACCGCGCCCGGTACGGCGTACCCGAAGGTCGTGACCTGGGCTGCTGCCCGCTGGAAGCGACCGCCACTGATGCGCAGCGCGTGCCCGAGGACCAGCGCGACCGAGACGCAGCCCGCTGCGGCCACGAGCGCCACCGTGAGGCTGTTCCCGAGGTACTCGCCGAACCTCGGGTCGACGAGGCTGGACGAGTCGTCCAGCGCTTCGGCGACCGCCCAGCCGACCAGCCGGGCCACCGGAAGGAGGAACGCCGCGGACAGCGCGAGCAGGCAGACGAGCGTCGCCGCCCAGCCACGCCACCCGTCGAGCTGCTGCAGCTCCATCCCCTGCCCCCGGCCGCCCTTCTGGTGGTAGCGCGAGCGCCCCCGCATCAGTCGCTCGCCGGCCAGCACGGCGACCGCGAACGTGAGCACCAGCATCGACAGCTGCGTCGCGGCCTCGAAGTCGTACGAGCCCTTCCAGGTCAGGTACACACCGACCGAGACGGTCTTGACCCCGAAGTACTGCACGGTGGCGAAGTCGGTCAGGACCTCCATCATCACGAGCGCGAGGCCGGCGGCCAGGGAAGGCCGGGCCAGGGGCAGCACGACCGTCAGCAGTGTCCGGACCCGCCCCGCGCCGAGTGTGCGAGCGGCGTCATATGTCGAGGTGGACTGCTCCAGGAGGGCGGCTCGGGCCATGAGGTAGACGTACGGGAACAGGGTCAGCGACATCACGAGCGCACAGGCCGGGAGGTTGCGCACCCCCGGGATCCAGGCGTCGGCCCCGAACGCCTCCCGCCACCACTCGTGGACGGGGCCGCCGACGTCGAAGGTCGAGAGGAACACGAAGCCGAGGATGTACGTCGGCATGGCCAGCGGCAGCACGAGCAGCCAGGAGAGGATCCCGCGCAGGGGGAAGCGGTAGGCGGTCACGAGCCAGGCCAGCCCACCACCCACGACGAGGGTCCCGAGCGCGACCGAGACCAGCAGGGCGATGGTGGTGAGCACCATCGACCCCAGGCCACGCGGGAGCCCGGTGGTGTCGTCCGCCGTGACGGCCTGGACGGCGACTGCCACGACCGGCGCCGCGACGACCGCGGCCGCTGCCAGCACGAGCAACGACCACGCCGGACGACCCGCGAAGGAGGTCCGGCGTGGTCGCGAGATCGAGGCGACGGCCACAGGAGCCGCTACTGGTACCCGGCCTCGGCCAGGAGGGCCGTGGCGTCGGCGTTGAGTCGGCCGTACGCCTCGGCGTCGATGGCCATGGGCTTGTAGGGGCCGAAGGAGGCGGCGATCGCGTCAGGCTCGACCGCCGGGTTGACGGGGTACTCGTGATTGCCTCCGATGAAGGCCGTCTGCCCGTCGGTGGCGAGCCACTCGAGCAGCTCCTGGGCGTCCGTCTTGTTGTCGGAGCTCGCGACGACCCCTCCGCCGGAGAGGTTCTCCATGACGCCCTCGCCGTCCTGCGAGGCCCAGAACAGCTCGACGTCGAAGTCCGGGTCCTCGGCCAGCTCGCGGGCGAGGTAGTAGTGGTTGGAGATGCCGACCTCGCACTCGCCGGCGTCGATCGCCTCCAGGAGGACGACGTCGTTGTTGAGGATCTCGACGTCGTTGGCGACCCAGCCCTCGACCCACTCGAGAGCCTGCTCGCGGCCGTACTGGTCGATGAGAGCCGCGACCAGCGACTGCGTGTAGGCGCCGGTCTCGCCGCGCATGCAGAGCCGGCCCTTCCACTTCGGGTCGGCCAGCCCGGCGTAGGTGTTGCTCGTGTCGAACTCGGCAGGGTCGACGGAGTCGGGGTTGTAGACGATCGTGCGGGCGCGGAGCGCAAGCCCGAACCAGCGGTTCTGCGAGTCCCGGTACGACGACGGCACGGCCTCGTCGAGCACCGTGCTCTCGGTCGGGGCCAGCACGCCCTCCTCCGCGGCAGCCCAGAGGTTGCCGGCGTCCACGGTCATGAAGATGTCGGCCGGCGAGTCATCCCCTTCGGTCTCGAGACGCTGGAGCAGCTCGGCGTCGTCTCCGAAGATGAACTCGACCGACTTCCCGGTCGCCTCCTCCCACGCCTCGAACGCCTTCTCGAGGTCGTAGTGCCGCGCGCTGTAGATCTGGATGTCGGCGTCGTCACCCCCGATGCCGAGGAAGCCGCAGGCACTCAGCGGGGTGCACAGCGCCACGGCGAGCAGGGCGGTCAGCGGACGGCGCATCGGGGTCCTCTCGAGACGGATTGACTAAGGTGAGCCTAACCTGCCTCGAAGGGGTCTGGCAGTGCGGTCCACGTCACAGCCCCCGCGTACGGCGTCCAGGCGCGCGGCTGGACCGTGGGAGAATCGACAGTCATGACCACGGTGATCACCTTCGGAACGTTCGACGTCTTCCACGTCGGACACCTCCGGGTGATCGAGCGCGCCGCGGCCCTCGGCGACCGACTGGTCGTCGGTGTCTCCGCAGACGCCCTGAACGAGCGCAAGAAGGGCCGGCTGCCGGTCTTCTCCGAGCGCGAGCGGCTCGAGATCGTCGCAGCGCTGAAGCCGGTCGACGAGGTCTTCCTCGAGGAGAGTCTGGAGCAGAAGCGCGACTACATCGTGCGTTTCGAGGCGGACGTCCTGGTCATGGGCGACGACTGGGCCGGGAAGTTCGACGAGTTCGGGGACATCTGCAAGGTGCACTACCTGCCGCGGACTCCGGCCATCTCCACCACGGCCCTGATCGAGAAGATCAGCGGAGCATGAGCGACCTGCAGCCGCCCCGGCCAGCCGACCAGAAACCCGCTCGGGTGGCCAAGCACCTGATGACGCCGGGTCAGCCGCGCGCCGTCCGCGAGTCGATGAGCGTGGGCACGGTTCAGAAGTGGGTCCTCTCGACCCTCGCTGCCACCACGATCCTGCACATGGCCGGCGGGCTGGTCCTCGCCGCAGCCTTCCTCGACAGCACCGGCAAGCAGATCGCGATGCTCGTGATCGCGACCGCCTTCGGCGTTCTCGCCATGGTCGCGGCCCGCCTGATCCACCAGTCGAAGGTGCTGAGTCCGTGGCTCCTGCTCGGGCTAGTGCCGGCGCTCGTAGGCGGGTACTTCATCTTCGGGGGGTGACCCGACGGTGAGGACGGCGATCGCCGTCGTGACCGGTACGGCGAGCACCAGGCCGATGCCACTGGCGAGCGTGCGGACGATCTCCTCGGAGATGGCCTCGCGGGAGAGCACGTCCAGCGCCGGCTCGTTGAAGATCGTGAGCAGCAGCAGCACCGCGAGCGCGCTGCCGGCGTACGCGAAGACGATCGTGTAGATCGTCGAAGCGATGTGGTCCCTCCCGATGCGCATGCCACTGGTGTAGAGCTCCCGCCGGTTGAGGGTGGGGCCGGCGGCGCGCAGCTCCCACACGGCAGAGCTCTGCGTGATCGTGACGTCGTTCAGGATGCCCAGCCCGGCGACGACCAGGGCGCACATGAGCAGCCCCCGGAACGAGACGTCCTGGGCGAACGCCGTCAGGCCGGCGGCGTCCTCGTTCGCCACTCCGGTCAGCAGTGCCATCCGGACGCCGAGCTCGCCGACCCCGGCGATGATGCCGATGCCGATGAGCGTGCCCGCCAGTGCGGCACTGGTGCGCACGGACGGCCCGTGGGTGAAGTAGAGGACGACGAACATGATCGCGGCGCTGCCGACCAGTGCGACGGCAAGTCCGGACGAGCCGGCGAGCAGCGCGGGAAGCATGAAGTGCAGGAGCAGCCAGCCGCCCACGGCCAGGCTCACGAGGGCCAGGAGCCCCCGCAGCCTGGCGACCGCAGCGACCACCAGCACGAAGGCCGCCCCGAGGATCCACAGCGGCGTCACCCGGACCACGCGGTCGAAGGTGTAGACCGGGACCGTGCCTCCCTGCGTGGGGATGCGCATCAGCCGGACCGTGTCCCCCTGGCCGATGCCGGTGGCAGACAGCTCGGGTGCGACCTCCACGTCGACCTCGGTGCCCCGCTCGGGTCCCTCGTCGAGCTCGGCGGAGAGGTGGCCGCAGATCTCGTCCCTGCTGGTCACGTCGGGGCAGGCGGCCTGGACACCCGTCACGCTGGCATCCAGGAACGTGACTCCCTCGGCGGCGTACGGCGCGGTGGCCCTGATCTCGTCGATCGTCGCGCCGTCCGGCCAGAGGATCACGAGGCCGACCACGGTGGCCACCGCGGCAGTGAGCAGGAAGCCCATCAGGACGGCGACAGGGCCACGAGCCGGACGGACGTCGGTGTCCGCGGCGTGGGAGTGCGAGTGCGAGTGCGGCATGGGGGAAACCTACGGGACGGTGATTCCAGACTCCGGAGTCCACTTTTACGGGTGTTCCCTGGACACCTACTCGGCGGTCACGAGAACATTCCCTCGGGGAGCTCGAAGGGCCACACGCCCACGAACAAGGAGTCGCATCGATGGGCTGGAAGAAGCGCGAGAAGGCACGCGTGGAGCAGATGGCCAAGTTCGCCCACCTGAGCAAGGAGCAGATCCACGACATCGTGGAGCTCGGCACCTACCTCACGGTCCCCCAGGACTGGTCGCTGATGCTCGAGAACACGCCCGCGGACAAGGCTTACCTCATCCTCGACGGCACCGTCTCCGTCCGGCACGGCTCGGAGGAGGTCACCCAGCTCGGTCCCGGCTCGATGATCGGTGAGGTGGCCCTCGTCGCGCACAAGCTGCGCACCGCCACGGTGGTCTCGATCACCCCGCTCGAGGTGCTGCACTTCACCGCCGAGAACCTGCAGAAGCTCGAGGACAAGATCCCGGACTTCCGCGCCGCTCTCGAGGGCCTCACGGCCGAGCGCCTCGGGGAGAACCAACAGCACCACAAGCACTAGTCGCCGACGTCCGTGGACGAGCGCGAGCCGGTCTCGGTCGACCCGGTCATCGAGGCGCTCGAGCGCTACCTGCTCGGTGGTCCACGCACGCTCAACCGGCTCGAGGTCGCGGAGCGCGTCGGGGTCTCCCCCGACCGCACCGAGGCACTGTGGCGTGCCCTCGGCTACACCCGCGCAGCCGACGACGAGGTGGTGTTCGGGTACGCCGACGTACGAGCGGCGCAGATCGCGATGGAGCTGAGCGCCTTCGGCTTCATCGACGAGGAGCGCGAGACCGCGATGGCTCGCACCCTCGGCCGGACCTTCAACCGGCTCGCCGAGTGGCAGACCAAGATGCTGGCCGAGCTGCTGACCCAGGCCGGGTCCTTCGAGCCCGAAGCGGTCGTCGCACTCGCCGAGCAGGTCGTGCCGAAGCTGGAGGAGGTGCAGTCCTACCTCTGGCGACGCGGCGTGATCGCCTCAGCCTCCCGGATGCTGCTGCATCCCAGTGGTGACGAGGGCACGGTGATGACCGTGGGATTCGTGGACATCGTCGGCTACACCAGCCGAAGCAGGCTGCTCTCCGAGACCGAGCTCGAGGAGCTCGTCGAACACTTCGAGAGCACCTGCAACCACGTCTGCACCGAGCATGACGGCCGGATCATCAAGACCATCGGCGACGAGATCCTCTTCGTCGCCTACGACCCTGCCCAGGGAGCACGCATCGCCCTGGACCTGGTCGAGCGCCACGACGAGGACGACCGGTTCCCGCTGGTCCGGGCGGGTGTCGCCCACGGGCCCGTGCTCGCCCGCCTGGGTGACGTCTTCGGCTCGGTCGTCAACATGGCCGCCCGGCTGACCACGGTCGCCAGGCCGGGCCGGGTCCTGGTGGACCGGCGGATGCAGGAGGAGCTCGCCGATTCCGAGGAGTTCGCGCTGCGGCGGATGCGGCGGACGTCGGTCAAGGGCTTCGACCGGCTGGAGCCCTTCCGCCTGAAGCGGCCTCGGGACCCCGACGACGAGCACGAGAGCGTCATCGGGAGGCGGGTCGGCGAGCTGCGTGAGGCGCTCGAGGAGACGATCGACGAGGTGACGCCGGAAGTGGTCCGACGTCGGCGCGGGGACCGCTAGCGCTTCTTGGCTGCCGCCTTCTTGGCGGGAGCGCGCTTCTTCGGCGGGGCGGGGTGCGGCACGTCCTCGGTCTTCACGGCGAACGCCAGCAGCGGGTTGCTGAGCGACTCGAGCGCGTCCACGACGCCCTTGTGGTGCCGGGCGACCGTCGCCACCACATCGGCCAGCTGGCTGTGCAGCTCGGCGAGGTTCGCCATGGCGTCGGCGAGCTCCTGCTGCCGTTGGATGAACGTCTGCAGCGGCTGGGCAGCCATCCCTGCCACGTCCCCCGCAGCGCTCAGGAACGCCGCCATCTGCACGAGGAGCTCGTCGGGCTGGGTCAGCCCGGTCTTCGTGGTGTGCACCATGAAGCCGAGCGTCTCGGCAGCGAGGGAGACCGACGCCTTCTGCGCCTTGGTCAGCATGCCCAGGGTTTCGTCGACGACCATGCGCGTCAGCGTAGCGTTCAGCGGCTGCCGAAGGCCTGCACCAGCGCCTGCGCCTCGGGCGTGCCGACGAAGTGGACGATCCCCGCGGCCTCCTGGTCCAGGTGGGCGTCGAGGGTCCGGTCGAGCGAGTCGTGCAGCAGCCGCCTGGTGCGACCGAGAGCGGCCGCGGGCCCGGAGGCCAGGCGCTGCGCCAGGGCGAGGCCTGCAGCATGGACCTCGCCGTCCGGGTGGATCGCCGTGACGATGCCCCAGTCACGCGCCTCCTCCGCCGACAGCACCCGGTTCAGCAGCTGCAGCTCGAGGGCGCGCCGCAGTCCGACGATGCGTGGGAGGTACCACGACGTACCGCTGTCCGGGCTCACACCGATCCCGATGAACGCGGAGAGGAACTTCGTCGACTCACCGGCGAGGACGATGTCCGCGGCGCACGCGTAGCCGAGGCCGGCTCCGGCCACGCTGCCGTGCACGGCGGCGACCACGGGCTTCTCGAGAGCTGCGAGTGCCCGGACCGCGCGGTGCGAGGCCTCGGCCAGCTCGGTGACCATGCCGGGCGTGTCGTCCGCGGCCGCCATCGCCTTGACGTCGCCGCCCGCACAGAAGGCCCTCCCCCGCCCGGAGAGCAGCACGACGCCCACCGAGTCGTCCCTCGCTGCGGACAGGAGGGCCGCCTCGAGCGCGTCGGCGAGCGGTAGGTTCGCGGCGTTGAAGGCCTCGGGACGGTTGAGCTCGAGGTGAGCGACCCCGTCGGTGACGGTGCTGACCACGAGGTCCGTTCGGGTGTCGGGCTGGGTGAGGGCGTCGGTCATGGGGCACATCCTGGCAGGACGGTTGGCAAAACTACTTGGACGTCCTACTATTCTAGATAGTTGGACGTCCTACTAAATTCGTGAGGTCCCTCGTGAGCGAGCTCCACAAGCCTGCAGCACCGGTCCGCTTCGTGACGGCGTCGAGTCTCTTCGACGGTCACGACGCCTCCATCAACATCATGCGGCGCATCCTGCAGGCACAGGGCGCCGAGGTGATCCACCTCGGCCACAACCGCTCCGTTCAGGAGGTCGTGGACGCCGCGCTCGACGAGGACGTGCAGGGCGTCGCCGTGTCGTCGTACCAGGGCGGCCACGTGGAGTACTTCGAGTACCTCGTCGAGTCGCTGCGCGAGCGCGGCGCCGGACACGTGAAGGTGTTCGGCGGTGGTGGCGGCGTCATCGTGCCCGCAGAGATCCAGCGGCTCCGCGACAGCGGCGTGCTGATCTTCTCGCCCGAGGACGGTCAGCGCCTGGGCCTCGCCGGGATGATCAACCAGATCGTCAAGGAGTGCGACAACGACCTGTGGGAGCTCTCCCCCGCGCGCACCGAGTCCGTCATCGCGGGTGACCGGCTGGCCATCGCCCGCGCGATCACCGGCGCCGAGGAGGGCCACGTCCTCGACGGCATCGCGGAGGCGGCCGCGTCCCGCCGCACTCCTGTCCTGGGCATCACCGGGACCGGCGGCTCCGGCAAGTCGTCGCTGACCGACGAGCTGGTACGCCGCTTCCGCGTCGACCAGGAGGACAAGCTCCGCGTCGCCGTGGTCGCGGTCGACCCGACCCGACGTCGTGGCGGCGGCGCCTTGCTCGGCGACCGGATCCGGATGAACTCGCTCGACGGCGACCGGGTCTACTTCCGGTCGCTCGCCACGCGCGGCAGCCACGAGCTGCCCGACTGCCTGCCGCACGTCATCGAGATCCTCAAGGCCGCCGGCTTCGACCTCGTGATCGTCGAGACCCCCGGCATCGGTCAGGGCGACGCGGCGATCGTGCCGTTCGTCGACACGTCGCTGTACGTCATGACGCCCGAGTTCGGTGCCGCCTCGCAGCTCGAGAAGATCGACATGCTCGACTTCGCCGACACGGTCGCGATCAACAAGTTCGAGCGTCGTGGCGCCAAGGACGCGATGCGCGACGTCGCCCGCCAGCTGGTCCGCAACCGCGAGGCGTTCGGCAAGAAGCCTGAGGACATGCCGGTCTTCGGCACCTCCGCGGCCACCTTCAACGACGACGGCGTGACTGCGCTGTACCAGCACCTGCGCTCCGAGCTGGTGGAGCACGGCCTGGTGCTCGGGGAGTCGCGTCTTCCTGCCGTCTCCGTGCGGCACTCCAGCGGCAGCGCGACCGTCGTACCTCCGACGCGCGTGCGCTACCTCGCCGAGATCGCCGACACGGTCCGCAGCTACCACGAGTCGACCGAGCGGCTGGCGGAGGCCGCGACGCGGGTGCAGCAGCTGACCGTCGTCCAAGGGCAGCTCGAGGACGGTGGGTTCGACGCGGCCGGCGTGCGATCGCTCCTCGACGCCGCCTGTGCCGACCTGCCGACCGACGTCGTCGACCAGATCGAGCACTGGCCCGAGGTCGTCGCGTCGTACCAGGGGGACGAGCAGGTCGTGAAGGTGCGCGACAAGGAGATCCGCAACCGGCTCACGCGCGAGTCCCTGTCCGGCACGCACGTCCCCCGCGTCGCGCTGCCGCGGTTCAAGGACCACGGCGAGCTGGTGCGCTTCTGGCGGCGCGAGAACCTGCCCGGCTACTTCCCCTTCACCGCCGGCGTCTTCCCGTTCAAGCGGGAGGGCGAGGACCCGGCGCGCATGTTCGCAGGCGAGGGTGACCCCTTCCGGACCAACAAGCGCTTCAAGCTGCTGTCGGCCGACGGAGAGGCCACCCGGCTGTCGACCGCGTTCGACAGTGTGACGCTCTACGGCCGCGACCCCGACCCGCGCCCCGACATCTACGGCAAGGTCGGCACGTCCGGCGTCTCCGTCGCGACGCTCGACGACATGAAGGTGCTGTACGACGGCTTCGACCTCCTCGCGCCCTCGACCTCGGTCTCGATGACGATCAACGGCCCGGCGCCGACCGTGCTCGCCTTCTTCCTCAACACGGTGATCGACCAGGCTGCCGAGCGCGGGATCTCACGCGAGGAGGCCCTGGCCACCGTCCGAGGCACGGTGCAGGCCGACATCCTCAAGGAGGACCAGGGCCAGAACACCTGCCTGTTCTCGACGGAGTTCAGCTTGCGGATGATGGGCGACATCCAGCAGTACTTCATCGACAACGCGGTGCGGAACTTCTACTCGGTGTCGATCTCCGGCTACCACATCGCCGAAGCGGGAGCGAACCCGATCAGCCAGCTCGCCTTCACGCTCGCCAACGGCTTCACGTACGTCGAGTCGTACCTCGCGCGAGGCATGAACATCGACGACTTCGCGCCGAACCTGTCGTTCTTCTTCTCCAACGGGATGGACCCGGAGTACTCCGTCCTCGGTCGGGTGGCCCGCCGCATCTGGGCCGTCGCGATGAAGGAGAAGTACGGCGCCAACGAGCGTTCGCAGAAGCTGAAGTACCACGTCCAGACGTCCGGCCGCTCCCTGCACGCGCAGGAGATGGACTTCAACGACATCCGGACGACGCTTCAGGCCCTCATCGCGATCTACGACAACGCCAACTCCTTGCACACGAACGCGTACGACGAGGCGGTCACCACCCCGACCGACGAGTCGGTGCGCCGCGCTCTCGCGATCCAGCTGATCATCAACCGCGAGTGGGGCCTGGCGATGAACGAGAACCCGCTGCAGGGGTCGTACATCATCGACGAGCTCACCGACCTCGTCGAGGCCGCGGTCCTCGCGGAGTTCGACCACATCAACGAGCGCGGCGGCGTGCTCGGCGCGATGGAGACCGGCTACCAGCGCGGCCGCATCCAGGACGAGTCGATGCTCTACGAGCACCGCAAGCACGACGGCACGCTGCCTATCATCGGCGTCAACACCTTCGTCAGGCCCGACTCCGACGCCTCCCCCGTCGAGATCGAGCTGGCCCGCGCCACCGAGGCCGAGAAGGAGTCCCAGCTGCGACGCGTGCGCGAGTTCCAGGAGAAGCACCGCGACGAGGCCGTCGAGGCACTGGCCCGGCTCAAGGAGGCGGCCGTCTCCGGCGACAACGTCTTCGCCGTGCTCATGGACGCCGCCCGCGTCTGCTCGCTGCAGCAGGTCACCGAGGCGTTCTTCGAGGTCGG
>DASSPN010000053.1:0-12629 GCA_035699605.1 Nocardioidaceae bacterium
GGGCCACTTGGTACAACCATGACCGGCTCCACTCCAGCATCGGAATGATCCCGCCGGTCGAGCACGAAAACGCCCACTACGCTGCCCTCAAGAGGGAGCAGAACCCAGTATGAGAGCGGCACGACTCCCCGAACGGTTCAATGTCGCGCCACGCGTCTACACAGCCGAATCAAGTATCTGTCCGTGAAACTCGGGCAAGTCCAACGCCAACCACCGCACCAACTGGGCCCACCGCGGAAGAACCGACCTCAACGACGGCGAACTGCTCTGCCCCCCACACCACACCGACCACCACCACGGCATCAACCACCCCCGACGCACCTAGGCCGTGCCACGCTGACCCCATGCACCGTGACGGAAGAAAGACGGCGAACCGATGAGCAAGGTCGCGGCGAGCTTCCGTGCTCTCCCCTTCATCGCTCGAGTGACGCTGGGCATCGGCATGACTTGTGGCCTCGTCGGCGCGATGACCGGGCTGATGGTCGGGCTGGACGCGAATCCCGGCACGGCTTGGTTCGCCGTGATCGAGCTCGGACTGCCCGCGTTCGTCTCCGGCTGCTTCCTGGGGTTCTTCGGCGGCCTGGCCTGGCAGTCGGCGCGCGACCGCACCTGAGTCGACGCGCAGACGGCAGACTCCTCCCATGAAGCTGGCAGCTCTTGGTGTGGTGACCGTCGCGATCGGAGTGGCCCTCTCCCTCCCGGGACTGGTCGGAATCGGTGCCTGGTGGGTGGTCGTGGGGTTCTTTGCCCGTCGCCATGCGGCCGTCTTCAAGGCACTGCAGCCCACCGCTCCGGGCTCGCGTGCATCCACCGCCAAACCCGCGGTCGACGGACGCACCTTCGCCCTGGGAACCCTCCTGTGGCTTGCCCTGGGCATCCCGTCACTGGCCGTGGGACTCGGGCAGGTCGGAATCGACCCCGAGCACCAGGACTGGCGTTGGCTGCCGGTCGTCGTGGGTGGCCTGGCCCTCGGCATCGGGGTTGTCGGCGCCGTGCTCTACCTCGCGGGCTCCGCGCTGCTCGCATCGGGGGGACAGGCGACTCCGACGCATCCCGCAACCCTCTGGATCCGCGCGATGCGGGAGACGGGCACCTTCGTGAACGAGCGCCCGCGTATCGAGCTGGAGCTGCGGGTCGAGCCGGAGGCGGCGACGGGCATCGCCGGTTACGACGTCACGAAGAGGGCCACGGTGCCCTTCACCGCACTGGGATCGCTGCGGGTCGGCGACGGGTTCAGGGCGCTCGTCGCAGGCCCCGACGATCCCGCCTCGATGGACATCCACTGGGACGAGCCGGTCGAGGGCGTCTAGTGTCACCCCCGTGGAGACCACCGCGGGCATCGAGCCGTTCGACCTCGTCGTCATCGGCTCGGGGCCCGCGGGCGAGAAGGCCGCAGCCAAGGCGGCGTACTTCGGCAAGAGCGTGGCCATCGTCGAACGCTCGGCTGAGTCCGTCGGCGGGGTGGCCGTCACCCACCTCGGCATGGTCCCCACCAAGACGCTGCGCGAGGCGGCTCTGTACCTGACGGGCTTCCGCAAGCGGGAGATCTACGGCGCCTCGCTCGAGCTCGAGCCGGCCGTCGTGCACAGCCAGCTGCACCACCGCACCGACGACGTGAGCACCGCGATGAGCCAAGCCGTTCGGGACAACATCGAACGCCACCGCATCGAGCTGATCACGGGGAGTGCGAGCCTGCTTCCGCACCATCAAGTCAGGGTCGAGACAGACGATGGCGCCCGCACGCTCAGCGCCGAGGCCATCCTCGTCGCGACCGGCTCTCGACCCTTTCGCCCCCCAGGCATTCCGTTCGACGACCCCGACGTGCTGGACGCCGAGCAGGTGCTCACCATCAACTCCCTGCCCGACAGTGTCGTCGTGGTCGGAGGGGGCGCGATCGGCACCGAACACGCCTCGATCTTTCTGGCGCTCGGTGCCAAGGTGACGCTGGTCGATGCCGCAGCTCGTGTCCTGGGGTACGTCGACGCCGAGCTGTCAGCCGCTCTGCAACGGATCTTCGAAGACCTGGGAATGGACATCCGACTCGGCGTGCGCATCACGGAGGTACGGCGAGACAGTGACGGCCTGGTCGTGAGCCTCCACGACGGGATCGAGCTGCGCCCGGAGAAGCTGCTGTTCGCCTCTGGGCGCAGTGGCAACACAGAAGGCCTGAACCTGGAGGCTGTCGGTGTCGACGTGGACGAACGCGGCCGGATCGTGGTCGACGACCGTTACCGGACGACCGTGCCCGGGATCTACGCAGCCGGAGACGTGATCGGTCCCCCAGCTCTCGCCTCCGCCGCGATGGAACAGGGGCGCATCGCGGTGTGCGACGCCTTCGGCCTGCCGGGCATCGACGCGGTCGACGCGGTGATCCCCACAGGCGTGTACTCGATCCCTGAGGTGGCCGGCGTCGGCCTCACCGAGCAGGAGGCCCAGGAGCGCGGGATCGAGTACGCCGTGGGACGCGGCCGGTTCACGATGAACTCGCGCGGCAACATCTCCGGTGCCACCGAGGGCCTCGTCAAGCTGATGTTCCGCCGTGACGACCGGGCGCTGATCGGCGCGCACATCCTGGGTGAGATCGCGAGCGAGCTGATCCACCTCGGACAGGCGGCCCTGCACCACGGCGACACCATCGACTACTTCCTCGACACGACGTTCAACGTGCCGACGTACTCCGAGGCCTACAAGTACGCCGCGTACGACGCGCTGCGGGAGCTCGAGACCTGAGCCGTGAGCCCAAGGTAAAGGTTGCGCTGCTCGCGTGACCTCGAGCCACCCGCAATCGATATCTGACATACCTGGTGCCTGACCCGAGACGGGCATCAGCCCAAAGTGGTCGGCCGGCGCCCAGACTGCAACCCCCTCCGCAGCCTGGGCGTCGGTCGGTCCGCACTGGGATGACCTACCGGCTCACACGTAGATGTTGTCGTGCTCGACGAAGAACGCCTGCAGCTCTTCCTCGCTCGGCTTCCACCGGCCCTCGGCCATCGCGACCAGGCCCTCGAAGTACGCCTCACGCGGTGCGCCCGGGGCGAACAGGATGAGCAGCGACGCCGGCTCGCCCGACTCGTTGCGGAAGCCGTGTAGACCGCCCTCGGGCACGTAGAGGAAGTCACCCGGCTGCCCCTCGACCCAGTCGGTGCCGTCGTACAGCTGCACCGCTCCGGACACGACGAAGAACGACTCGCTGATCGTCCGGTGGTAGTGCGCCTTCGCACCACCGGGCTCGGGACCCATGTCCCAGCGATAGAGCCCGAACCGGCCGTCGGTCGTGGCGCCGGTCGCCAGGTAGCTCGCGGCGCCGTTGGGTCGCGGGAGCTCCGGCGGGGTCGAGGCGGGGCGGTACCGAGCGAGCACGTCGCCGGAACCGAAGTACGTCGGGTCTGGATACGACATGATCCCGACGCTACCCCGTCACCACCCGGCGCCAGCCCTGGCACGATCGGACTGGCACAGAGGGGCTATTGATTCGCCCAGCGACAGTGCCACGCTCAGGATCATGAGCACTCCTCTGGCCTCGGACAAGATGAGCGTCGGCGCCAACTGGCGCTACAGCAGCGGTGTCCTGCACGCCGCAGCCGACTACTCGGTCGGGATGAACACCCCCGTCTTCGCGGTTCGCAACGGCACGATCCTCGACCTCCACGACGGCGAGAAGGACCACCCGGCCGACGGCAAGGAGCACGGCGACGGTGAGCCCGGGAACTGGATCCTGCTGGGCACCACCTACAAGGACCGACCGGCCTCCGTGCTCTACCTGCACCTGACCGCTGGTCTCATGGTCGAGAAGAACAAGCCGGTGGTGGCCGGTCAGCAGATCGCCCGCTCCGGCAACAGCGGCCACACGTTCGGGCCGCACCTGCACGTCGCCGCCATGTTCGGTGCTACCGAGCACGTCGGTGGCCGGGGACGGTTCCACTATCTCGACGGCATCCCCTCCAGCGAGCCGGCGCCGACCGGCGGCGTCGCCTCGAACGGCATCACGATCTACCCGCCCGGCCAGCTCTACAGCCGTCCCGGCCCCAGCCCGTTCGGCACCGGCAAGGTGTTCGTCGACCGGTTGCGGCTCGGCGTCACGGACAGCGACAGCGTGCGCCGCCTGCAGACCCTGCTCAACCGGCTCCGGCTCGACGGCGTCCCCAAGGTCCAGGTGACCGGGACGTATGACGCCGCCACGCGCGACCGCGTCATGCAGTGGCAGATCCAGCGCGACGGCAAGGAGCCCGGCACCGACCTCGCCAGCGGCCAGCTCAACCTCGCCCAGGCGCGACGGCTGTTCCCGGACCGGTACGTCGTGCGAGCGAGCGCCTGATGCACGTTCGTGTCGCCTCGGCGAACATGTTCGTGCACAACCCGGACCCGGCAGGAGGCATCGCCGGCCTCGTTCGTGCGGTGAGGCCGATGCGACCACCGGACTCCATCGGGATCCAGGAGGGCTCGGACATGCTTCCTGAGCTCCGCAAGGTCCCCGACTACCAGCTCGTCGCCGACACGCACGGTGACCGCTTCGCTCGGAGCAACCCGATCCTGGTGAACAAGCGGTTCGAGATCATCGACACCGAGTTCATCCAGGCAGCTGCGGGGACCGGCACGTCGACCACGCCGCCGCGCAACATCGTCGTCGCCCAGTACCTCAAGCAGGGTGTCAAGGTCGCCCACGTCAACACGCACCTGCACGTCGTACCGGAGGAGGACCTGGCGGCCCGCAGGATCGCGGGAGTCCCGACGCTGAACCGTCGCGAGAAGCAGTACGTCAACCATGTGGAGCGTCTGGTCAAGATCCTGGCGCGACTGCGCGAGAACGGCTTCGTCGTCTTCGTGACCGCCGACGGCAACACGCGTCCGCGGACAGGAGTCACCGACTGGGACTTCTCGCTCTACGTCGCGCTCGCCAAGCAGGCGAAGCTGAAGGTGGAGCGCAACGGCGTCGACCTCGTCGCGTACGACGGCAAGCAGATGAAGAAGCTCGAGCGCAAGGTGATCTCGAGGAAGGTGACGGGCTCGGACGACCACGACGCGATCGTCCTGGCGACCGAACGGATCCGCTGACCGGCGCGTCACCCGGCCAGCAGCAGGGACCTGACTACCGCGGCGACAGGGCCGAGTCACCGATCCGCGGCGCCGGGATGCCGTCGAGCTGCGCCAGCTGCTCGGTGAGGTACCCGCGCATCCGCTCCCGCTGCTCCTGCTCGACCCGCTGCAGCCGCGCGATCTCGGCCTCCAGGGCCGTCCGGCGTTGCTCGAGCTCGGTCAGAGCGGTGGCCCGGCTGCGGTCCAGCTCGGCGATCTGCTCTGTCCGGGCCTTCTCGAGCTCGGCGTTCACGCGTTCAGTCTGGGCGTGCGCCTCGGCGAGGAGCTTGTTCCGCTCGGCGCTCGCGGCGGCCATGGTCTGGTCCGCCTCCGCCTTGCTCGATCTGCCGAGCTCTGCGGCCTCCGCTCGCGCGGTGGCGAGGGTGGACGCAGCCTCCGCCCGCGCCTCGGCCATCAGCTCGTCGGCGTTGCGGGTGGCGAGCTCGAGCAGTCGAGCGGCCGCGCTGGTCTGGGTGTCGTTGCTGGAGACCCGGTCGTCAGTGGTCAACGTCTCTCCTTCGATCCGTGCCACCGTACGCACGCCCCGGCCCTGCGGCAATATCCGACCAGCACGTGGTCCCTGTTGCAGGATGCAAATGTCAGCATATGCTGACAACATGAAGACCTCGATCGGGAGTGACGAGGGCGGCGGCGCCATCGCCGAGCTCGCCGCAGTCGCCGAAGCCAAACGGGCGCTCTCCCGCCGTGAGGAGGTCGCGGTACGCCGGGCCAGGCACCTCGGTCTGAGCTGGGCCGAGATCGGGACCCTGCTCGGTGTGACCCGCCAGACGATCCACCGGAAGTACCGGAAGGTCGGTTAGGTCCGGTTCAGCTGGTTGATGAAGCGGTGGCTTTCAGGGCGTGACCTCCACCCTGATCGCCGCCCTGAACCGATCGATCCCCGCGTCGGTGGCACCGTGGTCGAGGAACCAGCCCCTCACGCCCCCGGCCCAGCCGGTGACGTGGTCGATCATCAGGCGGGCAGCCTCTTCCGGTGCCAATGCCCATTCGGGGTCGAACAGCTCCAAGATCTCCGGGGGCAGGTCGAGGCGGGCCATGACACCCTCCATCGCCGCCTCCGTGCGGCGGTAGTCCTCGATCACGGCCGACTCCTCCACGCCGGCCAGGAGCAGCAGCGCGATGGTGGCGAAGCCCGTCCTGTCCTTGCCCGCCGTGCAGTGCACGAACGCGGGGCCATGGCCCACGAGCTCGACCATGCTGGCGATCGCTGGGCCGGCCACTTCGATCATCGCGTCGTAGACCGACAGCAGCTTCGCGCCCTTGGAGATCCGCGCGATGTTGGCACGGTCGTGCAGCTCGCGGCTGTGGACCACCGTCCCCTCCGGCCAGGCGTACGGCGATCGGTCGCGCTCCTGCGAGTCGCGGAGGTCGACCACCACACGGGGCGGCCACACGACCCCGGGCGGGGCGACGTCACCGGCGTACGGCGCATCGCCGCGGAGCAGGACACCGGGGCGAGTCGATCCACCACCTTCGAGAGGCAGGCCACCGAGGTCGCGGACGTTCACGGGATGCCGCAGCACGATGCCCAGGTTACCCAGCCCCGAAGGGAGTGACCCGACACGTGCTTAGGCTGGAAGCGTGGACGATCACAAGACGTGGTTGGCCGGCGTCTTCGACCGAGCGGCGCCCACGTACGACCGCGTCGGCGACGCCTACCACGAACATTTTGCCGGGCGACTGCTCGACCTGGTGCCTCTGCCGGACGCGGCGCACCTACTGGACGTCGCGTGCGGCCGTGGCGCCGTTCTCCGGGCAGCCGCCGAGCGAGGGGTCGACCGCCTGACCGGAGTCGACTTCTCTGCGACCATGATCGACCTGGCGGAAGAGGACCTCCGCGCAGCAGGGATCACGGACGTGGATCTGCGGGTCATGGACGCCGAGCAGCTGGAGTTCGACGACGCCTCGTTCGACGTGCTCACCGCCGCTTTTGCCTTGTTCTTCCTCCCGCGCCCGGAGCGTGCTGCGGCCGAGTTCCATCGGGTGCTGCGACCTGCTGGTGTAGTCGCGGTGTCGACGTGGGGCGAGGACGACGAGCGGTGGCGCTTCGAGGGCGAGCTCCTCGCGTCCCTCGGCGCACCACCGCTGCGCGCGCTGCAGCATCCGTTCGACACCCCGGACGACGTGACCGCGCTGCTCATGTCCGCCGGCTTCAGCAACCTGCAGGCCCACCTCGAGGAGACCGAGATCGCCTTCTCGTCCAAGGACGAGTGGTGGGCCTGGCGCTGGTCGTTCAGCGGCCGCGGGCTTCTCGAGCAGCTTGATCCGAGCGTGCTGGCGGCCTACCGTGCCGCCTGCTTCGACGAGCTGGACGCGCTGCACACGCGCGTCGGCTACCCGCTCCGGCTCCGCGCTCTCCTCGTCACAGGACGCACGTGACCAGCGCCACGCCGCCAAAACCAACCGTGACAGCCGTCAACGTGCGACCATCGTTCCGAGACCGTCCCGGCTAAAGCCCCGGGGCGGTTTCGCCTTTCGGTCTCGTGCAGGCTGGGCGGCCGAAGGCCCAGCGACCGGAGTCGCTCGCCGCCTTCCGCCAGCGACCGGGCGGCATCTGCTTGTCGACCGACCACAGCAAGCGGGACGCTTACGACTCCCTTATCTCCCACAGCTAGGAAAAGCCCATGCGCCTCGGCATGATCGTCGACTACTCCGGCGGGTTCGAGCAGACCGCCGAGCTCCTGCAGGACTACGAGGCCGCCGGCCTCCAGCTCGCGGCCGTTGCGGAGGCCTACTCGTTCGACGCAGTCAGCCAGCTCGGTTACCTCGCGGCGAAGACACGGGACGTCGAGATCGCCTCCGCGATCCTGCAGATCTACTCGCGCACCCCCGCTCTGCTCGCGATGACCGCCGCCGGACTCGACTTCGTCTCCAGCGGCCGCTTCACCCTCGGCATCGGTGCGTCCGGGCCGCAGGTCGTCGAGGGCTTCCACGGCGTCCCGTACGACGCCCCGCTCGGCCGCACGCGCGAGGTCATCGACATCTGTCGCAAGGTGTGGCGTCGCGAGAAGCTCGAGCACAGCGGCAAGCACTACACGATCCCGCTTCCGGCCGATCAGGGCACCGGCCTGGGCAAACCGCTGAAGCTGATCAACACCCCGGTCCGCGAGCGCATCCCGATCTCCGTCGCGGCCCTCGGACCGGCGAACGTCGCTCTCGTCGCCGAGCTCGCCGAGTCCTGGCAGCCGCTCTTCTTCCACGCCGCCCACTACCGCAAGGCCTGGGGCGAGTCGCTCGACAAGGGCTTCGCGAAGAGAGACCCCGAGCTCGGGCCGCTCGACATCATGCTGCAGGTGAGCTTCGCCGTCGGCACGGCCAGCGACGAGGCGCTCGCCGCGATCCGGAACCAGCTCGCTCTCTATATCGGCGGCATGGGCGCGGCCGACAAGAACTTCTACAACCAGCTCGCCCAGCGCTACGGGTACGTCGACGAGGCTGCGGAGATCCAGAGGCTCTACCTCTCGGGCCAGAAGGCGGAGGCCGCTGCCGTCGTACCCGAGGACCTGGTCCGCGCCGTCTCCCTCCTCGGCACCGCGGACGAGATCGCGGCCCAGCTCAAGGAGTTCGAGGACGCCGGCGTCACGACCCTGCTGCTCAACCCGCTCGGCGCGACGCCGGAGGACCGGGTCCGCGACGTCGCGACGCTGGCCAAGCTGAACCGCGCCGACCCGGCCGTGTGACGGACCTCTCACCCGGGAGAGGCCTTCTCGTTTAGGCCGCCCTCGGTAAAGGCCCTCACACTGGGGCGGGTGCGTGTCGTCGAGCCCAACCCCGTCGGGAGCAGTACTGCTGCGCCCGCGCGGACTCGCCTCGCCTGGGCCGACGCCGCCAAGGGCTTCTGCATCCTGCTCGTGGTCCTGCACCACACCGTGGGGAAGCACTACGCCGTGGCGCTCCCCGCCGACCAGCTCGGGCTGTACGACGCGTGGGACTGGGTGGACGACACCCTGAAGCCGCTGCGGATGCCGCTGTTCTTCCTGCTGTCGGGCATCTTCGCCTCGTCGTCGATCGACCGCCCGTGGCGGGCGGTGTTCAGGAAGCGCGTCGGGTCGCCGTACTACCTGTACGTCGTGTGGCTGCTGATCCAGTGGCCCTTCTTCGCGCACTTCACCGGCATCGGCATGAACCGCACGCACGGCCTCGCCGAGCTGCAGACCGATCTGCTCTTCGCGTCGACCGGCGTGTGGTACCTGTATGCGCTCGCGGTGTACTTCCTCCTCGCCAAGCTCCTGGCGCCGATCGACCCCCGCGTCGTGCTGGCGGGAGCCGCGGCGCTCTCTGCCTTCACCAGCGAGCTTCCGCTGGAGTACACGAACCGCTTCTCGATCGTGCAGCACTTCGTGTTCTTCGCCCTGGGCGCCTACTACCCGCAGCTCGTGACCACCGTCCAGTCCTGGCGTCGCCGCGGGCTGCTCCCGCTCCTGGCGGTCGGGTACGTCGGGGCGCTCGTCGCGCTCAAGGCGACCGACCTCCGCATGTGCGCGGTGACGCTGCTGGTCAGCCCCCTCGCGATCGCGCTCGGGGTGCGCCTCTCGATGGCCGCCGCGACGACGCCGTACCTCGGCGCGACGCTTGCCTCGATCGGCCGCCGGACCCTGCCCGTGTACGTGCTGCACGTGATCGTGCTGACCGCGGTCTTCGAGCTGCTGCCGAGCCTCGACCTGCCGACGCCGCTGCTCATCGCGTACCCGCTGGTGGTCACGTTCGCGATCGCGGGCGTGTGCCTCGGCATCCATGCCGCGGCGATGCGGACACCGCTGCGCTGGCTGTTCGTGCTGCCGGGCCGTCGCGGTCTCAGCGAACGAGCAGCGGCATAGCGCCGAGGTCCACGACCGCACCTGGAAGGGTGACCACCCGGCCGGCCACCTGATTCCCGATCGCTGCTGCCTCGACCGGTGGGAGACCGGCGATCCGGGCGGCCAGGTACGCCCCGTTGAAGCTGTCACCGGCTCCGGTCGTGTCGAGGGCTGGCACCGGCTGGGTCGCCACGAGGGTCGGCCCACCCAGCCAGACACCCTCGCTGCCCACCTTCACCACCGCCTCCGGCACGCCGAGATCGGCGAGCCGCTGCAGGCACGATGGCACCCCGGTGCAGGTACGCAGCGCAAGCTCGTCCTCGAGGGTCACCAGGGCGATGTCGGTCTCCGCGAGCACCGCCGCCATCGCTGCGCGCGCGAGTCCCGGGCTCCGCCACCCGGCGGCCCGGTAGTTGCTGTCGAAGGCGACGACCGTGCCGTCGGCGCGCAGCTCGTGCAACCGGAAGACCAGCGCCTGCCGAGTCTCGTCGGTCATGAGCTGGAGAGTCACGCCCGAGAGGTAGACGTAGTCCCCCTCGAGCCGCTCCACCCAGTCGAGCCGTTGGAACAGGCGCGCAGCGGCCGAGCCGTTGCGCCAGTACGAGAAGGAGCGCTCGCCGTCGTCGTCGGTCGTCACCAGATAGGCGCCGGGTGCCCCGTCCGGCACCGGGACGGAGTGGTCCTCCACCCTCTCTTGCTGCCACGACGCCCGCATGAGCGACGACTCCTCGTCGATCCCGGACCCGGTGAGGAAGCTGACGGCGACGGGGGAGCGCAGTTGCTCGGCCACGCGGACGACGTACACCGCGGTGTTGTAGGCGTCTCCCCCGTAGCCGAGCAGCACCCGACCGTCGCGGTTGCGCACGATCTCCACCATGCACTCGCCCACTGCCTGCACCCTCGTGGTCATCGGAGCTTCGCCGCCTCGGCGACCGCGCTGCGCACCGCCGCCCAGTCGCCCCGGGCTCGGGCCTCCGACGGAACCATCCAGCCCCCACCGACAGCGAGCACGCTGGCGTGAGAGAGGTACGACGCCGCTGTGACGGGACCGATGCCCCCGGTGGGAACGAACCGCACGTCGTGGAACGGGTCGGCCAGCGCTCGCAGGACCGGGAGCCCGCCGATGGCCTCCGCGGGAAACAGCTTGAGCGTGTCGAAGCCTGCGTCGACGGCTCGCTGGATCTCGCCAGCCGTCGCGACCCCGGGGAGGTAGGGGACCTGGAGGTCCAGCGCGGCCTCGGCGAGCTCCTCGGTGAAGCAGGGACTCACCACGAAGGCGGCGCCCGCGGCGACCGCGACCCGCAGCTGTGCCGCCGTGCGCACGGTGCCGGCGCCCACCAGGATGCCCGGCTGCGTTGCCATCGCCTCGAGGCAGGCCATCGCCTCGGGGGCACGGAGTGTCAGCTCGACCACGGGGAGACCACCGTCGACGAGCGCATCACGGAGCGGCCGCACTTCGGACGGATGGTCCAGCCCGCACACGGGGATGACCCGGAAGGGAGCGATCAGCTCAGGGAGAGTCGCAGCTCGCTCCCCTCCAGGGTCGGAGTGGCTCGGACCCGCGCTGGGAGGTGCGTGGGTGGAGCCGGTCTGGGCGGGAGTCACCGACTCAGCCCACGATCCGCTGCGACTGGCTGCCGAGCTTGTCGATCTCGAGCTCGACGGTGTCGCCGGGAGCGAGGTAGGGAAAGTTCCCCGAGACTGCCACGCCTTCAGGGGTCCCCGTGTTGACGAGGTCGCCCGGGTCCAGCACCGTGACCTGGCTCAGCTCGTACACGAGCGACGCCACCGTGAAGATCATGTCCTTGGTGCTCGAGTCCTGGCGGGGGTTCCCGTTGACCCACGAGCGGAGTCCCAGGGCCTGCGGGTCGCCGACCTCGTCGGGCGTCACCAGCCACGGTCCGAGCGGGTTGAACGTCTCGCAGCTCTTCCCCTTGGACCACTGGCCACCGCTGATCTCGAGCTGGAAGTACCGCTCCGACACGTCGTTGGAGATCGCGTACCCGGCCACGTGGTCGAGCGCCTCCTCGGGCGAGGACAGGTAGCGCGCTCGCTTGCCAATGACGACGGCCAGCTCCACCTCCCAGTCCGTCTTCTCGGAGCGCGGCGGCAGCAGCACGTCGTCGTACGGACCGACGACCGTGTTCGGCGCCTTGTAGAACACCACCGGGTACGTCGGCGGCTCGGCCCCCGACTCGGCCGCGTGGGCGGCGTAGTTCATGCCGATGCAGAGGATGGCACCCGGCCGGGCGATGGGCGCCCCGACGCGCAGGCCGGTGACGTCGAGCGGCTCCAGCGAGCCCGCCGCGAGGGCAGCCCGGACGCGGTCGATGCCGTCGTCGGCGAGGAAGCCGCCGTCGATGTCGTGGGTGAGCGGGCGCAGGTCGAAGTGGCCGTCCTCGGTGAGGACGCAGGGGATCTCAGCGCCGGGGTCGCCGACGCGCATGAAACGCATGGGATGGGAGTCCTTCGGGGTGGGGGTCAGTCCTTCTCGGGGAGGGCCGCGGCGATGCGCGCGAGCAGACCTCCGTCGACGCGAACGTCGGCTCCGGTGACGAAGCTCGCGCGGGGTCCGGTGAGGAAGGCGATGACCTCGCCCACCTCCTCGATCGTGGCCACGCGGCCGAGGGCGTGAGCTGTGCCCCAGGTGGCGACCGTGCGCTCGGCACCCTCGGGCGTGCCGTCGCTCCAGAGGGCGGCGGCCTCGCGCAGCATCGGGGTGTCGACCGACCCGGGGCT
>DASSPN010000054.1:0-3232 GCA_035699605.1 Nocardioidaceae bacterium
GACACCGCGTTCTCCATCGAGTGCAGGACGGTGTCGGTGATCTCGGAGTTGTTCATGATCACGGTGACGCCACGGGCGAGCACGATGATCAGACCGACGCCGATGAAGTCGCCGGCGCCCTTGACGAGCGAGTCGGTGATGCCCTTCTCCCCGAGGCCGCCGATGAGGCCGACCACGAGCGACATCATCAGGAACAGCGCCGCCAGCTCCGGGAAGTACCAGTCGAGCTGCCAGCCGTAGCTGTCGGCCGACGGGCCGTTGACGACCTGGGCCCAGGGGACGATCGCGAAGATCATGAAGGCGAACGTCAGCCCCACGACCGCCAGCACGGACTTCTGCTTCCCGGTCAGGGTGGGCACCTCGCCCAGACCCCGGGCCGCGAGCTCGTCGTCGCCCTCCTGCGCCTGGACCATCGAGCGGGACGGGTCGAGCTTCACGCGCTTGGCGTAGCGCAGCACGAACCACACACCCACCGGCACGAGCACGACGTACATGAGCAGCCGGTAGCCGATCCCGTCGCCGATCGAGATCCCGGCCGCGTCGGAGGCCACGCCCGTGGCGAACGGGTTGACCGTCGAGGCCAGGACACCGATCCCGGCACCGACCAGGATGGTCGCCGCGGCCACCATCCGGTCGTACCCGAGGCTCAGCATGAGGGGGATCACCAGGGCGTAGAAGCCCAGCGTCTCCTCGGCCATCCCCTCGGTGGTGCCGCCCACCGAGAACAGCACCATCAGCGCCGCGATCACGACCGCGCCGCGGGTCGAGAACCGCTTGGCGACGCGGGCGACCCCGGTGTCGATGGCCCCGGTGCGCATCGCCATCGTGATGAAGACGCCGATCGCGAGCACGAAGAGGAAGACGCCGGCGGCGCCGTACAGCTCACCGGACTCCCAGGGCCCGATGTAGCCGGTCTCGGCCGACTGGACGCCGTAGAGGCCGTTGACCGGAGCCATGAACAGCTCCATGGCCCGGTCCCACCAGGACAGGCCGACGTCGGTCTGCTCGTAGCTGCCCGGGATCGGTCCACCCGTCTCCGGGTCGGTCTTGTAGGCGCCGGTCGGGATGACGAAGGCGAGCACCCAGACGGCGATGGTGACGAAGAAGAGCACCGTGAAGGCGCTCGGGAAGCGGAACTTGCGCCGGTCCGACGGACCTTGTGGGTCCAGTGCCGGTGCATCGGCGCGATGCAGCGTTGCGGACATGTGAGTCTCCTTGTGAGGTCCCCGGACTCCACGCAATCACCGCGGGACGCCGCGCGACGCTGGCCAACGGCCCCAGCAGGCGGGACCTTCGCCCCTCTCGGCGGGGTGCCCGCGGGGGGAAGCGTGGAAGGTCCGGGGGACCACCACCAGGAGGAAAGACATGTTCCACGTGGACTCCGAGGCCGGCCGACTCAAGCAGGCGATCCTGCACAGGCCGGGCCTCGAGCTGAAGAGACTCTCGCCCACCAACCACGACGAGTTCCTCTTCGACGACGTGCTCTGGGTCAAGCGGGCCAAGGAGGAGCACGACGCCTTCGCCGAGACGCTCCGCGAGGCCGGCGTGAAGGTGCACCTGCTCGACCAGCTGCTGCGCGAGACCGTCGCCATCCCCGAGGCGCGCAAGCACATCCTCGAGGGGTCCTTCGACGAGCGCGTGTTCGGCCCGCTGGCCGTCGACGCGCTGTACTCCGCCTTCGCCGACTTCGACGACGACGCCCTCGTCGAGCACCTCGTCGGCGGGATCACCAAGCGGGAGATGCTGGAGCACGTCACGGCGCCGAGCTCGGTCGTGTTCGCCTCCCTCGAGCTCGACGACCTGCTGCTCCCGCCGCTGCCGAACCACCTGTTCACCAGGGACACCTCCGCGTGGATCTACGACGGGGTCTCGGTCAACTCGATGCGCAAGAAGGCGCGCTCGCGCGAGACGGTCCACTACGAGGCCATCTACCGCTGGCACCCGCTGTTCGCGTCCGGTGGGTTCCACGTGTGGTCCGAGGGCACGGTCAACGGCCCGGCGACCACCGAGGGCGGGGACATCCACGTGATCGGCAACGGCGCCGTGCTCGTCGGGATGAGCGAGCGCACCACCCCCCAGGGCGTGGAGCGGCTGGCCAAGCGCCTCTTCGAGGGTGGACAGGCCCGCACCATCGTGGCGCTGTCGATGCCGCAGAGCCGCGCGTTCATGCACCTCGACACCGTGATGACCATGGTCGACGAGGAGACCTTCACCAAGTACGTCGGTCTCGGGATGCTGCCCTCGTACACGATCGAGCCGGGCGGTGACCTCGGCGAGCTGCGGATCACCGCCAACCCCGCCGAGGACATGCACGGCGCGATCGCCCGTGCGCTCGGGCTCGACAGCATCCGCGTCCTCACCCCCACCCAGGACGTCACGTCCGCCGAGCGTGAGCAGTGGGACGACGGCTGCAACGTGCTCGCGGTGAGCCCCGGCGTCGTCGTGGCCTACGAGCGCAACGTCACGAGCAACACCTACCTGCGCAAGCACGGCGTCGAGGTCATGACGATCGACGGCAGCGAGCTCGGCCGTGGCCGGGGCGGTCCGCGCTGCATGACCTGCCCCATCGAGCGAGAGGCGATCTGAGCCATGGCCTACAACCTGCGCAACCGCAGCTTCGTCAAGGAGCTCGACTTCACCCCGAAGGAGTGGACGTTCCTCATCGACCTCGCGGCCGAGCTGAAGATCGCGAAGTACGCCGGGTCCGAGCAGCCCCGGCTGGTCGGCAAGAACATCGCGCTCATCTTCGAGAAGACCTCGACGCGCACCCGCTGCGCGTTCGAGGTCGCGGCCTTCGACCAGGGCGCGCGCGTGACCTACCTCGACCCCACCGGCTCGCAGATCGGGCACAAGGAGTCGATGGAGGACACCGCGCGGGTGCTCGGACGGATGTACGACGGCATCGAGTACCGCGGCTCCGCCCAGGCCAACGTCGAGACACTGGCGGCCTACGCCGGCGTGCCGGTGTGGAACGGGCTCACCGACGAGTGGCACCCCACGCAGATGCTGTGCGACATGCTCACGATGCGCGAGCACTCGGGCAAGGCTGACCGGGAGATCTCGTTCGCCTACCTCGGCGACGCCCGGAACAACGTCGGCAACTCGCTGCTGGTCGCCGGCGCCATGATGGGCATGGACGTGCGCATCGTCGCGCCCCGGTCGCTGTGGCCGTCCGACGCCGTGGTCGCCATCGCGAGGAGGTATGCCGCGGAGTCGGGTGCGCGGGTCACCC
>DASSPN010000055.1:0-4246 GCA_035699605.1 Nocardioidaceae bacterium
ACCAACGTCTGACCCACTCCTCGGCCAAGGGCGGCGTTCTCGGTACCGGAACCGACCACATCTGGTCGGTTCCCGTACCGAGAAGTCGCAGGATCGTTCCTGTCACACCCCCTGAGTTGCATGGGGGCATGGACATCGATCGAGTTCTCGCATCGATCGCCGTGCGCTACCACGGCCTCCTTCCTCGCTTCGAGACGCGTGCAGCGGGCATCGACTGGCGGGTCCTGCTCCGACGAGTCGGCTCCGGCTTGCTCGACGAGCTCTCGCCGCGGGTGCTGCGTGTCGCGGGTATCAAGCAATCCGACGAGCAGCGCGTCATGGCGGCGACGCTGGACGTCGCAGGCGGAGCCGTCGCGTCCTTCGAGACGGCCGCCTGGCTCTGGCGCTTTCCCGGCTTCTGGCTGCGACACATCGAGGTGACGGCGAGACGGACGCAACATCGAACGTCCACGCTCGCGTTCGTGCACCGGCCGGTGCTGCTTCGCGACCACCACGTGACGGTCGTGCGGGGCATCCCGGTCACCAGCGTCGCCCGGACGATCTTCGATCTCGCCGGCGTGATCCACCCGTTGCGGCTTGCGCGCCTCATCGACTCCGTCTGCACGAGGAGTCCTGCGGTCCTGGTGCAGCTGCATCGGTTGCTCCCGGAGCTGGCGAAGCAAGGGCGTCCCGGCATCCGGATCATGCGGGAGCTGCTGCAGTCGCGTCCCGTCGGCATCCGCGTCGCCCCGAGCGGCTACCAGGCCCGCTTCGAGGAGGTCATGGCGGAGGCGGGGGTCACCGGGCTGCGCCGCGAGATCGACGTCGGTGGGCACTCCTGGATCGGTCGGGTCGACTACCGCTGCGAGGTGACCGGCGTGCTGTTCGAGGTGGATTCCGCGCTCAACCACACGAGCCCGACGGACGTCGCCGCTGACGCTGAACGTGATGCGGCGGCACTCGCCGCCGGCTTCCCGGAGGTCGTACGGATCGTCGCCGAAGACCTCTATCCGCGACCACAGATCGCGGTCGCCGCGGTCCGCCAGACCCGTTCTCGGTACCGGAATCGACCAGATGTGGTCGGTTCAGGTACCGAGAACGCGTCATGAGACCGGGTCATCCACGTCCTGGGATGGATTCGAAGGAGTTCACGTGGGGGAAACAGATCGCACCCGTCACATGAACCTTCGCAGGCCCGAGAGGCAGGTACGCTGAAACATGACCTCAACCGAAGTGGTCAACGAGTCGATGGAGCTGAGCATGACGGAGACGCTCGAAGCAGCCCAGGTCATCGCGGAGGCACTCGCGGTGATCGACCGGGGGCTGTCGGAGATGCAGCACCGTGAGCTCGTGTCGACCGACGAGGTCTCCGACCTGCTGCTCGACGTGCGCACGCTGCTGATCGGCACTGCCACCAACTAGCGCAGCCCGGCACCACCCCTCGTACGACGCCGCCCCCACGGGCGGCGTTCGTCGTTCTCAGGCGAACGCCAGCAGCTCTCGGTACGACTCCTGCAGGCAGGACAGCAGCAGCGCGGGGTCATCGATGGCGGCGGCGTCGATCATGCAGCCCATGTCGAGCTTGCCTGCGTAGGACAGCGTCGTGAGGTTGAACGCGGTGCCGGCCATCGGCCCGATCGGATAGTTGCCCTCGATGCGCGCCCCGCCGATGTAGAGGTCGAACGGCGCGCCCCGGACGTTCGAGGTCGTGAAGTCGACGGTGCCGACCTGCTGCCGAGCGAAGCGCGTGAGCAGCTGGTTGGGCAGCGGTGTCAGCAGCCCGGCGACCGACGACGCCAGCCCGACGGCGCGCTCGCCCTTGGTGACGTTGATGGCGTCGCGGATCTGCGCGAACCGGATCTCCGGGTTCTCGATGCCCACCGGCACCAGCATCCGCGTCGGTGTGAACGCGTTCCCACCGGCGCCCTTGTCGGTGCGGGTGGAGATCGGCATGGCCATCCGCAGCTCGGCCACCGGCTTGCCCTTGGCGCGGTGGTACGCGCCGGCGGCGCCGGCGGCGCCGCACACGAACAGGTCGTTGACCGACCCGCCGAGCGCCTTGGCCGCCGCCTTCACCTCCTCCAGCGAGATCGACAGGATCTCCAGGTGGCGACGCAGGGACCGCTCGGTCCACAGCGGCGAGTGCGCGGGCTCGCTCACCGCCACCTGCCGGAGGATCGACCGCACGGCCTCGAGCGGGTTCCCGCCGCTCAGCGTGTCGTAGCCGCCCCGGGCCAGACCGATCGGGATCTTCATCGCGCTGCGCACCATGTCGCCGGCGGACTGCCCGTTGCCCTCCTCGATCACCGCCGGTTCGGGCACGCCGCCCAGCGGCGCGTCGGCGTCGCGTTCGACGTCGAGGAACATGGCGGACAGGCGGATGCCGCCCTCGCCATCGGTGATCGTGTGGTGCAGCTTCTGCACCATCGCCGCCCGCCCGTCGGGCAGGCCCTCGACCAGCGTGAACTGCCACAGCGGGCGGGCCCGGTCGAACGGATCGAGCGCGAGCTGGGCGGCCAGGTCGAGCACGGCCCGGTCCGACGCTGGCTGGGGAACGGCCACGCGCCGCACGTGGAAGTCGAGGTCGAAGAACGGATCCTCGATCCACTCCGGGTTCGCCATGCCCGGCGCGTCCGACACGCGCTGGCTCAGGCGGGGGAGCGCGGTGATCGCCATGCGCATCCGGTCCCGGAAGCGATCGAGGTCGGGGACGCGATCGAGGAACGTGACGTTGGCGAACGTCGAGCGGAGGACGGGATCGTCCTCGAGCGCCCACATGAGCGCCTCGGTGTCCGACATGCGGCGCTCGAAGCGCAGCGGCGGCATGCGGGTGACGCTACCCCGCGGTCACGACCTCAACGACTGAGCGAGGTGTGCTTGAACTCGTTGAGCTCGGGCCAGCCCGTGAGCAGCCCCACGATGCGCTCGATGACCTTGGTCGAGTCGTGCACGCCATCCCGGGGGCGGTCCATCACCCGCACGAAGGCAGCGTGGTCGCCGGCGATGAAGGTGGGCACGCCCCACACCTCGTGGTCGGCCACACCCCGTTCGTGCTCGGCCTGGATCTTCTTGAGCGGCACGCCCGACGCCACCTCGGCCAAGGCGGCGTCGACGTCGACGCCCACCCCGGCCAGCGTCGAGCGCAGGATCGCGTCGTCGCGCTGGCTCTTGCCGTGGTCGTGGCGGATGGCGAACAGCGCCTCGTGGGCGTCGAGGAACCGGTCGGGCTGGGTGTCCCGGATGGCCACGCCCAGCTGCAGCGCCAGCAGCCCTGAGTCCTTCTCGGGCTCCTCCCACACCGACGTCTCGCCCGGCTCGACCTTGTTCTGGCTCAGGGAGAACGGCAGCCACTGGACGTCCCAGTCGGCACCGGCCCGGACGCCGGCCACCAGGTGCTCGTGGGCGTTGCGAGCGAACGGGCAGCGGTAGTCGAAGGTGACGCCGAAGGACAGGGGCATATCGGGACCCAACGCCTCAGATCCGCCAGATCTTCCGGACCAGGCGACCCAATCCGACCCCGATCACCGCGCCGGCGGCCACGTCGGACCCGTGGTGGATGCGAACGTGCACCCTGCTCGTCGCGACCACCGCGGCGAGCGCGAACCAGAACGGTCGCGAGCGTGGTCGGCCGGTCGTGAGCAGCGTCGCCGCCATGAACGCCGAGGTGGCGTGCCCGCTGGGGAACGAGCTCGACTTCGGCGTGCGCAGGCCGTGCACGGCGTGGTCGGTGCGGGTCGGGCGCGACCGGCGGAACAGCGACTTCACCCCGAGGTTGATGAGTGCCGACTCGGCGCCGAGTGACGCCGACAGGCGCACTGCCTCCTTCTCCCGCCCGAACAGGGCGGTGGCGACGCTGGCGATCTGCCAGATCAGCGAGAAGTCGCCGACCGCCGAGGCGCCGTAGAAGATCCGGTCCGCCGTCGGGTTGCCCCTGATGGCGTCCCAGGCGTGGTCGACCCGCTCGTCGAACGCCTTGACCGCCTCGCCGAACCGACCCGGGAGGACCTCGGCCGCCGGCGGCTCGGCCGGCCGGAACGCGCCCTCGGGTTCGCCGTCGAGGATCTCCTTGGCGAGGTCGGCCACCTCAAGAGGCTATTGCCGCTCCCGCGAACGCCGGACAGAGGTCCTTGTAGGCGCACCAGCTGCACAGCGCGCTGGGCTTGGGCCGGAAGTCGTCCCGGTCGCAGGCGCGCTCGATGGCGGTCCAGATGGCCCCGACCTTGCGCTCCAGCCCGCGCGTCGACTGCTCGCTGGGCGTGGCGATGAT
>DASSPN010000056.1:0-221344 GCA_035699605.1 Nocardioidaceae bacterium
GCTGGCACTCACGTTTCTGTGCATTGTCGGCATGGGAAGTCCTGCACTACGAGTTGTTTTGCTCGACTCGTATGCCGAAGTAGTATCCCTCCTGCCCGCGGCCGTTCTTCAGCCCTTGGTGTACACGCTGTCCGAGATCACGGTCGTTGGCTCGACGCTCAAGCGGAAGACAGGCGCGGTTCTGGGTGCCTTCGTGGCGGCGATCATCGTGAACGTCGGCCTCTGCGTCTTCCTCGTTCCTCATTTTGGGGCTGGAGGCGCTATGACCGCCGGGGCTGTTTCGTTCCTTCTGCTCTTTGCGCTCAGGACTGAGATTTCGGCATTGGTGTGGATGTCGTTTCCTCGAGCTAGGACTTACGTCAGCTTAATGGCGGCTCTCTTGCTCTCGACGACCGTGGCGCTCATCCCGCCGGCGGATGGACTCCTCACCATTGCTCTTTGGTCGCTCGCCCTCATAGCGGTGATGACCGCCTTCCGGCACGAACTTCGGGGCCTAGCGAGCAACATTCGACCCGCAACTGCGGTGCAGTGATGGCTCGACCGGGTGTTTACTGCGAGTCGAGGCATCGGCGAATCAGATTCGTCAGGGCCTTGATCTCCGGCAGCCCCACACTCGTGCCAGTCGGGAGAACGATCACCTCCCGGGCAACCTTCTCGGTTTGAGGAAGCACTAGCCCAGCGTGCGGGAATAGGTCACGGTAAGGCGACATCCGGTGGCAGCCCGGCCAGAAGTACCGCCTGGCCAGGATGTTCTCCGTATGTAAGAGATCAACCAGTTCATCGCGGCCTACGGGGCAGTCGGCTCCAACGGTCACAACCACGTATTGATAGTTGTTCTTCTCTGACTCGTCGTACGGCATCAGGGTTACGCCGGGGAGCCCTGCGAGCCCATCGGCGTAGGCCGCATAGTTCGCCTTGTTTCTGGCGACCGTTTCTTCAAGCGCGTCGAGGTTGGTGAGGCCCATGGCGGCGCAGACTTCGATCATCTTCCCGTTGGTGCCTGGATGGATGACATTGTCGTAGCCGGAGAACCCGAAGTTCCTCATGAGCCGCATCGCGTCGGCGAGCTCGTCGTCGTTCGTCACGACGGCCCCGCCTTCGAAGGTGTTGAAGAACTTCGTCGCATGGAAACTAAGAACCTCGGCTCGACCGAACCGGCCAATGGTCTCGCCTTGGTAGCTGCACGCAAAGGCGTGAGCGGCGTCGAAGAGGAGCTGAAGATCATGTTCGTCCGCGATCGCCTCGAGTTCCCGCACCGGGGCGGGACGACCCCACAAGTGGACGCCGATGATGCCGGTCGTCCGAGGCGTAATCATCCGCCGGACGGCGTCGGGATCGAGTACATGCGTGGATGGATCAATGTCAGCAAATACAGGCGTGATGCCCTGCCAGTGCAAGGCGTGGGCTGTGGCAATGAAGGTGTAGGACGGCACGATGACTTCGCCCGTCATACCCAGGGCACGTATCGCGATCTCAAGTGCGATCGTGCCGTTGCACATGGCCACGCAGTGGCTGACCCCGAGGGTATCGGCAATGCGCCGCTCGAACTCCTGAAGCAGGGGACCGTCGTTAGTGAACCAGCCGCGTTCGAAGATCGCGTCTACATAGCTCAGGAACTTGCCCCGATCTCCGATGTTGGGGCGTCCGACATGGAGGGGCTCATCGAACAACGGCACGTAGCGACTCTATTACGCGCCTCTGGGAGGGACAGGTGGTTTGACTGCAACGAGGCCGTAGCCCATCGGCATGGACGTAGTGCGAGCTCTGATCCCTGTCGCGAAGCGGGTATTGCGAGTCCTGACGGCGAGGTCTTGGATGAGGCGAGCGGCGACCCTCCCTATGACAGGCACTCGAGCCGTGATCTTGCAGAGAACGTCCAGCAGCACGTCGCCTGCGCCTCCCAGTTCCACCAACTCTGTGAGCACTAGTCCGCACTTTTCCGTGTGCCGCCGCAGAGAGTAGGTGGTGTGGCGTAGGTAATCGTGTGGTGCTTCGTGGATTTGGTACATGAAAGGGGTGTTCAAAATGAGCCGCCCGCCCGGGCGGAGAACTCGTGCGACCTCACTAAAGAGAAGTTCTGGTTCGGGAAGGTGCTCGAGGACGTCCGATAACAGAACCGTGTCCACGACCTTATCGGCGATCGGAAGCTGGGCCGTGAGGTCACAGTAGGCGTCAAGGTGGGGACTGGCGTGGGCCGATTGCGGCCAGTCCATCGCCACGACGGTGCTTGCATAACGTTTGTAAGCAGCGAAGAGGGGCTGGTTGCCACAGCCGAGATCGAGGAGCAGCCCCGATGCGTAGGCGGGCAGCATCGAAGTGTAGAAGTCGGCGACGAACGCAGCCCCGAGGCGGGAAGTCACAGAGAGATCAGCCGAGCGGGTGCTCGGGGCGAGCGAGCCCGTGGCATCGATCACGAACTTGGTGGGGGTCCACTTGACCGGGTCTCTCATGGTGCCCCATGAATCAGTCGATGAACGGACTCACGAAAGTGTCTGAGCTTGACACGCCCGTTCCATGTACTTGCACGATTCAGCGTGGTGTGCAGGTGAGCGATCGAACTACGCCTTGAAGTTGTCCTCAGCAGCTCTACATCCACGGGTTCAGTCTTGGTGCACAGCCAGATTGTCTCTTCCTCCATAAGGCCAAGTAGCGAAATGGAAAAGTCGTCGTAAAGGTCCCTGACCCGCACGACCTGCACCGTCAGGCCAGCTGCGTTCAGCCGCTCTTCGAAGTCGTCACCGTAGAAACGCACATGGTCGGATTGACCAAACCTGACGGCTCGCTCTTCGGGGCTCGCTTGAACGTCTTCCTCAGTGGCGACCCCGTGCCGCCTCGGGACCTGTACGACGGCGACACCACCGGGCTTCAGGACGCGCACGAGTTCTTGCATCGCGCTCGCGTCATCCGGGACGTGCTCTAGGACGTGGAAGCAGATGGCGACGCCAACGGAGGAATCCGGCAAGGGCAATTGGGTGAGACTGGCTTGAATCCGGACCTGGCGTTTGTCGGCGGCCGGGTCGAAGTCGAGGCTCAGGTATGGAGATCCGGACTCCATGGCGAGTTTCTCGATGCGACGCGAAGTAACCCGGGAGGGGGCGACATCCAGCACTATTCCGCCCGTCGCCTGCCCAGAAAGACCGCCGAGGACGCCAATGAGCGCCCTGTGCCGCTCAAGGCTGCCGCACGATCTGCAGGAGGCCGCAGGGCGACCCCCTGGGCCGGATCCGAGTTTGCCGATGTGCCCGCAAACAGGACAGCAGGCGACAGGGGAGTTGGGCATCGAGGTTCCTAGGTTGATCGCGCGGGGCCACTATCAAGCGCGAACGCGGGCAGGGATACCGACAACTGTCGTTGTCGGCTCTACATCGCGGATGACAGCCGCTCCAGCGCCGATGGTCGAGCCCGGACCGATAGTTATCTGTTGATTGATGCTTGCCCCGGTCCCGATCATCGCGCCAGATCCAATCTGTACGTTGCCCGATATGGCGACGAGCGGCGACACGGTTACGTAGTCGTCGAGGGTCGAGTCGTGACCAATCGTCGAGTTGAGATTGAGGTGCACGTGCCGGCCGATCGATATGTGATTCGTCAGGCTAACGTGGGAACACACGATGGTGCCGGGTCCTAGGTGAACTTCACGACCTCGTGTCGCAGTAGGGTGAATCAGCACCGGAGAGGGACGTCCCTGGCCCTCCAGGGACTCGTCAATGCGGCGGCGAGCGTCCCCATTGCCGATTGCGATCACGAAGCCGACGCCAGTCGGCATCCCGGCTAATCGATCTATTCCGCCAATGTATGGAACGTCGTATGCATCGAGACGGCTGTCAGTTGGTGGTGGATCCGCCGCCAACCCCACGACCTCAAATAGTTCGGTGCCAGATGTGGAGGCGTTAATGGCATCCAGCACATCGAGCACCTCGCGGGCGAAGCCGCCAGCACCCACAACGACGAGGGGAACGCTGCGTGTCATGTCCTCCATCATGCACAACGGGTCCATGTCCGCGACGCACGACATAGCGGGATCCACCGTCGCTGGGTCGGGCGTGAAGTCCCAGAGACCGCACGCCGCAGCAGTGACCGGGCATCTGATCGCTCGGACCTCGATGCGTGATTTTCAAGAAGGAGTCACGAGTGTCACTGCAAAGACGGGGCCCTGATCGAAACCTTATATACGCTGCTACCGTGCCACGCACCGCACTCCGACAACTACCGCCTTGGGCTCTGCCCTGGCTGGTCTTCGTGATCGCGTGCCTGGTGTACATCCCTACGTCGGGCGGCTTCGCCCGCAACACCGACACGGCCGCCAACTCACTCGCAGCGTGGAAGATCGCGACCACCGGGCAGCCCTGGATGGACGGCGTCGACGAGCGTCACTGGAACGACATCAACTTCGACTACCTGGTCGTGGGCAGAGACGGCCACGAGGTCGTCGGGCGGACACCTGGTCAGATCCTGGCAGGGGTGCCGTTCTACGTGTTCTCGTCCGAGGACCAAGCAGAGTTCAGCTATCGGCCCGGCGATGCCGCGGCTGCGGTCATGACGGCCGGCGCGCTCGCTCTCCTCTTCGCTGGCCTCCGCCGCCAACTGGGCGACGTGGGGGCGGCGGTGACGGTCGGAGTCTTCGGCCTTGCGACGCCCGTCTGGACCGTGGCGGCCCACTCGCTCTGGACGCACAGCGTGACGGTGCTCGCGATCTGTGCTGCGATCTGGTCCCTCACGCGCAGTTCCTGGCTCGGCACTGGCGTCGCTTTGGGCGTGGGAATGCTGGCCCGACCCCATTTGGCCTTCATCGCGGCGACGATCGGGCTTGGGCTTGCGTGGAAGCGTCGCTCACCCAAGATCGCCGTCCTCGTCGGGGTTCCGTGCGTGGCTTCCCTCGGAGCCTTGGCCGCCCTCAACCGGTATGTCTACGGACGCTGGAGCATTCAGGGCTCGTATGCGCAGTCGCCCGCTGACGTCGTACCTGGTTCGAACGAGTACGGCGGGAACGGCGCCCTCGCGTACTTCGAGAACATGGCGGGGTTCCTCGTCTCGCTGGACCGTGGTCTCTTCCTGTGGTCGCCGTTCCTCGTGCTCCTGATCTTTGCAGTCCTGAGGGAGTGGAAGGGACTGCCTGACTGGTCGCGCTGGCTCGCTGTCAGCGGGCTGGTGTATGCCGTGGTCCAAGTCGCGCTCAACGAGTTCCACGGCAGCAGCGCATTCTACGGCTACCGCCTTGCGCTGGAGCTGCTCGTGTGCGGAGCACCGGCCCTTGCGTTCTCGGCCAGTGCGCTCGGGCGTCGGGCTCGGCGTGCCACGCTCGGCTTGCTGGCCGTCCAGTTCGGCGCCTTCGCGACCGCGGCTCTGTATCCGATCAAGCTGGACGTCCTCGTCACCAAGCAGGAAGCCTGGGACAACAACGTCCTAGCGCGAATGTTCGACAGGTATCCGGGGCCAACTGCACTGCTGTTCGTCACGAGCACGCTGATCGCACTGGGAGTCGGCCTTCAAGTCCTTCGACGGCTCGAGTCGCGAGAGTCGGTCGCTTCCGACTATTCGCGGGCTGCCGTCGTCGACTGATTCGCGAGCGAGTAGAAGAGATCGTCCTGGCTGTAGCGCTCACCGACGCTCAGGTCGTAGAGGACGAGCCGGTAGTCGCGGATAAGCTCTTCGACCTCAGGTGTGACGTCGCCGGCCTCGATGAGTGCCCCGCTGGCGTCGTACGCGACTCCGGACTCGCGTGCCGGAATCTGTGATCGGAGCTCGTTCAGGAGCACATAGAACGGCGGCAAGGGCGCGTTGAGTTGGTCGAACAGCGTCGGAAGGAAGTGGGTCGGACTCATCAACGGCGGAGTCTGGACTTTCCTTGTCGGGAAGTTCGTCCAGATGAAGAATGGCGTGGTCTTCATGACCTGGTCACCGTTCAGCTCATGGATCTCCTCGGTCCAGAAGGCTGGAAGGTGGTCACCGTAGAAGACCACAGCCGTCTTCTCCGGCGACGCAGACAAGTCGGCAAGGAAGGCCTCGAGGGCCTGGTCGGACGCGTGAAGCCCGGTCACGTATCGGGCGAGCTCAGGGCGCACGTCCCCCGGCGCCTCCACCGGCCAGTCCTTGTCGAACTGGTCGGCGAAGGGATAGTGGTTCTGCATCGTCACGAGGTTGAGAAAGACCGGGGAGTCGCTCGCCTGGATCTCGGCCAAGGTCTCTGCGTAGGCAGCGGCATCGGACGCGAAGGTGCCGTTCGGCAGCTTCTCGTCGTGCTTCATCGTCTCGTCGTAGGTGAAGCGGTCGAAGCCCAGGATGGGATAGACCTGGTCGCGGTGGTAGAACTCCTTGAAGTACGGGTGGATCGCCAGCGCCTCGTGGCCGTGCTCCTTGAAGTAGCCCACGGCGGACGGGAATGACTCCTGCTTCGGGACGAGCATCTGATACGGCGAGTTGAGCTGCGGCTGGTAGTCGGCCAGCGAGAGGCCCGTCAGCGCCTCGTACTCCATGTTCGCGGTGCCACCGCCGACCAACTGGGCAAGCATGTTGCCCGAGGTCGTTCGACGCATGAGGCCGCGGGTGAACGGGATGGGGTCGCCCTTCACCGTGGCGCCCTTGATCACCGTTGGGTCACTGAAGGCCTCGCTGAGCACGACGACCACGTTGAGGCCGTCGAGCGCGGAAGCGTCACGTCGGGCGTTGATCCTGCGGGCTTTGTCCCCGTACTTGGTGGCAATTGCCTGCATCGTTGTCCTGCTGTAGTCCTCGGGCATTTCCATTGGCGGTACATCGAGGTTGTACAGCAGGCCTGCCACGACTCCGTTGCGCTCGTAGTTGACCTTCTGACTCCACCAGGCCCACTGCACCCCGGCGGACTCGTAGAGGCCCTTGACTCGGTTGCCGTCGGCGTTGAAAGCAGCCAGCTGCGTCACGACTGCGAGGCACGCGATAACCGCGAGCCCCCTGCCAACGCTGAGTGCCAGCCAGGCCCTAGGGGTTGCCTGACGTCTGATCGGGCGGAACACGCGCGCCGTTCTTCGCCCGGCGAGTACCAGCAGGGCACTGAGGGCTACCAGACCAAGGAAGGCGAGAACGAGGGGAAGCACACCGACCATCTCGACGAGGAAGGTCGGGCTGCGGAGGAAGTCGACATCGCTCGGGTAGACCGGCTCCCGCCGAAGCTCGAGCTTTTGGTGGTTGACCAGCCCGATGGTGAGCGTCAGCGACAGACCGAGCGCGAAGGTGACCCAGAGGCGGCCCACGAGGGCGAGGATCAAGACCAGAAGGACCCAGATGACGGCGCTGTCGATGAGGAAGACACTGAACCGCCGGTACAGGTTGTAGCCGATCAACCGCTCGAAGTCGCCCCCACTTCGGAAGAGTTCAAGCGTCGCGGTCAGGAGCATGGCCCAGCCCAGCGTCGCGAAGAGTGTGCCGACCAACGTCTCCAGGACGGCTTTTCGCGAGTCGGCGGGCTTGATCACGGTGCGCTTTCTGGGGCGGGTGGGGCTCGTCCAGGTTAGGTTGGCGGCTCGTCGCACGTCTCCGGAAGTGGGAAACTCAGCCCGCCGCGAACCCTCGTGACTAGTCGACGCCCAAGCTGAAGGCCGCCTCGAGATCGTGCCTGGAGTAGGTCCGGAACGCGATGTGGGTCTCGGTCTCGCGTACGCCGGGCACCTTGTTGATCTGGTCGGCGATGACCGAGGCGATGTCGTCGTGGGCCCTGACTCTGACCAGGGCAATCAGATCGATCTGCCCGGTGACGGAGTACACCTCGCTGACTCCGTCCAGATCGGCAATCGCGGCCGCCACCTCAGGGATCGATGCGACGTCGGCCTTCACGAACACGATGGCGGTGATCATGCCCAGCAACTTACCGTGGCGTGTCGGTCGATTCAGCACTGCGACATTCACCCGAAAGCGCCCGCTCCGGTGGCCAGCAGTCGATAATTCCCGGGTGAGGCTGAAGGTGGCGAGTCAGGACGCATCGACCGAGTCGGTCGCCGTCGACACGCTGCCCGACGAGAACGGCGGCATTCTGTCCTCCCCGTTGGTGCGCGCGGTCTGCGGCACCGCCCTTGTGATCGCGCTGTGGGTGACCTTCTTCGTGGCGGTTGCCCTCGGGACCGCTCCCGTGAGCGACCCCGACACGTGGTGGCACCTGGTCATGGGCGGCAAGTTCCTCGACGGTACGTCGGTCCGGGACCCGGGTGCCATGTCGTACCTCGGAACAGAGGACTGGCACTCCCGTGACTGGGGCACGCAGCTGCTGGCGTCCCAGTTCGAGCGCTGGTTCGCACTCCCCGGCGTCGCTTGGTTGTTCACCGCCGGTCTGGTGGTGCTGCTGGTGGCCGTGTATCGACTGGCACGCTCACGAGCTGGCTTCGCTGCCGCGACGCTCACCGTGTTCATCGGGCTGTGGGCCGCCATGGGCAGCCTGACTCCCCGGCCACAGCTCGTCAGCTTCGTGCTTCTCGTGGTTCTTCTCGGGGCGCTGACCCGGACGACTGACGACCTCAAGGCGCGCGTCTGGATCGCGCCGCTGACGGGTGTGTGGGCGTGCCTGCACGGTCTGTGGTTCGTCTCGCCGGTGCTGCAGGCGGTCGTCATCGGGGGACTCGTGCTCGACCGCCGCTTGGATGCTCGCTCGGCTGGTCGGCATGTCGGCGTCGTCCTGTTGAGCCTGGCCGCGGTTGCGGTCACGCCCAACGGGCTCGCCCTGCTGGCCGACCCTCTGGGGCCGACCAATTCTGACCTGAGCCGATACGTTGCCGAGACCTCGCCACCGTCTTTGGACTCGTCTTACTTCGTGTTTGCACTTGCCATGCTCGGTGTCATCGGGTTGACGTGGGTGCGCCGCGGGGTTCCGGTCGACTGGACACGGATCCTGCTGCTCGCTCTCGCGGCCGGATTCTGCGTGCTCATGGCGCGGACAGTCACACTGGGTGCGCTGGTCGCAGTCCCTCTCTTCGCGGAGGCTCTTGATCACTGGCTCAAGGGTCTGCGGCTGCATGTTCCGCCGAGACTCGAGCGCGCCGCCCTCTACGGCGTCGCCGCCGCCGCGCTCGTCGTCAGCGCCTTCGTCGTGCCGCAGCGTGCCGACGCGCCCGCCACGAGCTTGCCGGTGGCGCTCGACGCCTCGCTCGACATCTTGCCCTCTGATGCGGTCGTCCTGAACGAGCTGTCCGATGGCGGGTACCTCGCCTGGCGCCACCCAGAGCTCCGGATCACCGTCGACGGGCTAAGTGATCAGTACGCCGCTTCCTATCTGGCCGAGGTCTACGCAACGGGCGAGCTAGGCCCGGGCTGGCAGGAGTTCGTAGCCGGAGTGGGCGCCACGCATGCCCTGCTGTTCCAAGGGTCCCCGCTCGCCGAGGCGCTGCGCCTCCAGGGCTGGACAGTGCAGGCAGAGTCGCCGGCCAGGCTCCTGCTCGAGAGCCCCTAGGTCAACGCACGGGCTGGTGCACCGTGCCGACCGATCGCTGCTCGTCAAACGGGACGAGCGTTTTCCGGGACTCGTTGACGGCGTCGTGCACCTTCAGGTGCTTGTGCGCGCCACCCACCGGACAGGTCCACTCGCCCTCGACGTGGACAAGACGAACACCGTCGCTCTCCAGCCAGCGGAGGATCTTCTCGCTCTCCTCCGCGGTGGCGGCCGGTGTGGGCCCCGGGCGCGGAATCACCGTCTCCGCCTCCGCGCGCAGCTGCGCGACCCACGCCGCCGCATCGCCGCCCGGAGGGATGTGCCCCGCTGCCGCAAGACGTCCGTGCCGAATCACGTGCACCGCCCATCGGTCGTCCTCCTTGCGCGCGGCCACGAGCTCCGGGCAGCGGGTGAGTGCCTTGAGGCGCTGGGTCCGTGCGGTTCCCCGCAGGAACGATGCGAGACGGTCCCTGAAAGAGGTTGCTTCCTCGAAGCGTTCGCGGTGCGCCAGCGCGGTCATGCGCTGGGTGAGAGAACTGACCACCGGATCTGGAGCGGCGACGACGGCGGCGCGCAGGTCCTCGACGACCGCGGTGTAGTCCTGATGCGACACGCTCTGGTTGCAGGGGGAGAGGCACCGGTTCATCTCGGCCAGCACGCAGGCGGACTGCTGGGGCACTCTGGGCATCCGGCCGCCGCACTGGCGGATGGGGAAGGTGTCGTGAAGCGCCGCCATGGCTCGCTCGGCGGCCTTGCGGGAGCCGAACGGGCCGACGTACTCGCCGCCGTCGTCCAACACCTGCTTGACCAGGGACAGCCGTGGCCAAGGCTCGACGGTGAGCTTGATGAAGTGCACTTTTTCGGGGAACCGGGAGCGGCGGTTGTAGCGCGGCTTGTGCTCGGCAATGAGGCGGAGCTCTCGGACCTCGGCTTCCAGCGGGGTGGCGCACTCGATACCGGTCACCGAGCGAGCAAGACCAACCATCTCGCCCATGCGCGATCGAGTCTCGGAGGCAGTGAAGTAGGTGCGCACGCGAGAGCGCAGGTCCTTGCTCGTCCCGACGTACAGCACCCGGGACTTGTCATCGAGGAAGAGGTAGACGCCCGGGGCGTGGGGGAGGCCCTCAGCCAGATGACGCTTCTTGCGCTGGGCCGCCGTCACCCGTGAGGTGTACGTGCCGAGCTCTTCGAGCGTGTGAACTCCGAGGTTGCCCACGCGCTCGATGAGTCCGTGGAGCACGTCGACGGTGGCGCGCGCGTCCTGAAGGGCCCGGTGATTCGGTGTCGTGCCGGATCGGAAGACCTGGGCGAGGGAGCTCAGCTTGCAGTTGGGGGACTCGTCCCTGGTGACGAGCCGGCGGGCGAGGAGGGCCGTGTCGATGACTTCGAATCGGGGCCAGGGTCGCTCCTGGGCCGCGGCGAAGTGCTTCAGGAACCCGACATCGAACGAGGCGTTGTGAGCGACCAGGACCGTTCCCTCGGCGAACTCCAGGAACTGGGGGAGGACCTGCTCGATCGGAGGGGCGCCGGCGACCATCGAGTCGCTGATCCCGGTCAGGACGGCGATGAACGGCGGAATCGCCTGCGCCGGGTTCACCAGCGTCTGGAACTCGCCGAGGATCTCGCCACCGCGGACCTTCACGGCGCCGATCTCGGTGATCATCGATCCCGCCTGGGCTGAGCCGCCGGTGGTCTCCAAGTCGACCACGCAGAAGGTGACGTCACGTAGGGGGCGGCCGAGCTCGTCGAAGCTCTGCTGCTCCTCCCAGCGGAGGGAGGGGGGAACCTGCGTGCTCGTCACGTCCTCGACGCTAGATCTGAGCACCGACACAAAGTCGACGCCACGCGCGGATAGGCTGGGAGAACAGTTCGAACCGTGACGAGGAGACCCCGTGGCCTACACCCTGCCCGACGCCACCAGCCGCTGGCGGTGTGGAGGCTGCGGCAACCTGACCAGGTTCGACGTGACGCGGACGACCCGGGCGACCGAGTACTGGCACTTCGACCTCGCCGGCGACCACACCGTCGACGAGAGCCAGGTCGAGCTGGAGACTGTCGAGTCGGTGACGTGCCGTTGGTGCGGGCGCAGCGATGCCATCGAGCTGGTCTCACGAGCGGAAGCGGACGCTTCCACTTCGTGAGCGAGCGGGCCGGCGCCGACGAGCCCGTCGCACAGACGGGCCCGCTGCCGGACGCCGTTCGGGCCCGCGTGGTCCAGCTGGCCGCCGAGGCAGTGGGGCGGATCGCGACGGACGCGCTGCCGCCCTCGCTGAAGAAGGTGGCGTCGTTCGCGCCGCCACGTCGGGCCAGGCTTGCAGGAACGCAAATCGCGGCTGTTCTCGAGACAGACGAGGTGTTTCGGGGCCATGTCGCGGTCCAGGTGAGGGCTCTGCACGAGGCGCTCGCAGACGCCTTGGACGGCGGGACGGCGCCGCCGGCTGCGGATCCCGTGGAAGTGGCGGCCGCGGCGTACCTGCTCCGCCCCGAGGGTTGGACCGATCGCATTGCAGAGGCAGCCGGGGCAGTGGGTGTCGAGCAGGCCACGGACCAGGACCGGAGGGCGACCCAGCAGGTGCTGCGGCTCCAGCGGCAGCTGAGCGAAGCGGCGTCGGAGCTCGACGAGGCTCGGGCCAAGCTGCGCGACCAGATCGCCACCCTGAAGGCGGAGAACGCGGACCTGCGCCGCAAGCTGGGGGAGACCCGTGTCCAGCTCCGAGCAGCCGAGGACACGGCATCACAGGCTGTTGCTCGAGCTGCCGAGGTCACATCACAGGCGGATCAGGCAGCGGCGCAGACGGATGCCGAAGTTCGGCGACTCAAGTCCCGTATCGAGCAGCTGGAGCGCGACACAGCAACCACGCGGCGTGCTGAGCGAGCCGGTCGCGACGCGGAGCTGATCCGGACACGGCTCCTGCTGGATACGCTGATCGACTCCGCGCAGGGACTGCGCCGAGAGCTGGCGCTGCCCACCGTGGAAGGAACGCCCGCGGACCAGGTCGTCGCGGACGTCGCCGAGCAGGGCGAGCGGACCTCCTCAGGACACGGCTCGTTGCCGGTCGACGACCCCGCGATGCTCGACCAGCTCGTGCAACTGCCTCGGACACACCTGATCGTGGACGGGTACAACGTCACGAAGACGGCCTGGCCCGGCCTACCACTGGAGAAGCAGCGCGACCTTCTGCTCTCGGGCCTGGGCCCCCTGGCGGCACGCAGCGGCGCCGAGATCACCGTCGTGTTCGACGCGGCCGAGACCAAGGACCGACCCTTGGTGAAGGCCCCTCGCGGTCTGCGTGTGCTGTTCAGTCCTGTTGGTGTGATTGCAGACGACGTGATCCGCGACCTCGTGTCGGCCGAGCCTCGAGGAAGGCCACTTCTGGTCGTGACGAGCGACCAGGCCGTCTGGAGGGATGTCTCTGCAGCGGGTGCCCGGGTCGTCGGCTCAGCAGGCCTGTCAGCCCTGATTTCCCGTGGCCGCTGACGTCGTCTCGGCGTCATAGAACATCGTGGCCTGGCTGTAGCGCTCGCCGACGCTCAGGTCGTAGAGCACCAGCTGGTAGTCCCTGAGAAGCTCCTCTGCCTCCGGACTCAGGTCCTCTGCCGCCACCAGGCGGCCCTCTGCGTCGTAGGCGACGCCTTGCTCCCGCGCAGGGATGACCTCACGGAGCCTGTCGAGGAGCACGTAGAACGGCGGCTTCTCGGCGTTGACCTGGTCGAACAGGAGCGGCAGGAACTGGGTAGGGCTGACGAGCTCTGGGGTGGGTATGCGACTCGTCGGAAAGTTCGTCCAGACGAAGTACGGCGTCGTCTTCATTGCCGGCTCACCGTTCTCCTGCACGAGGTCGTCCGGCCAGATCGCGGGCTGGTGGTCGCCGTAGAAGACGACAGCCGTCTTCTCGGACGACGAGGACAGCTTGCCCAGGAACTCGGCCAGCGCGCCGTCTGTGTAGTTGAGCCCGGTGGCGTAGCGCGCCAGGTCCTTCCTCAGGTCGCCGGGCGCCTCGACCGGCCACTCCTTGTCGAACTGTGGGTCGTAGGAGTAGTGGTTCTGCATCGTCACCAGGTTCAGGAACACAGGGGCACTGCTGTCGTCCAGCTCAGCGAGGACCTCGTCGAAAGCAGCCTCGTCCGAGATGAACTCACTGTTCTTCAGCCGGCTGTCGAACTGCATCTTCTTCTCATCGACGAACTCGTCGAAGCCGAGGATCGGGTAGACGTCGTCGCGGTGGTAGAACTCCCGGCGATAGGGATGGATGGCGATGGTCCGATGTCCTAGGTCGCGGAAGTAGCCGACTGCTGAGGGAAACGCCGAGCTCTTCGGGACCAGCATCTGGTACGGCGAGACCAGTTGGGGCTGGTAGTCGGCCAGCGACAGTCCGGTGAGCAGTTCGTACTCCATGTTCGCCGTGCCGCCCCCCATGAGCTGGGCGAGCATCTGCCCCGAGGTGGTCCGGTCCATGAGTGCCCGTGTGTAGGGGATCGGGTCCTTGTCGATCTCCACGCCACGGATCACGGTGGGATCGGTGAACGCCTCGCTGAGCACGAGCACGACGTTGAGGTCGTCGAGCGCCCGGGGATCGCGCGTCTTGTTCACCTGCTTGGCTATGGCGCCGTACTTGCGGGCAAGGGCGTCCATCGATGCCCGGCTGTAACCGGCAGGGACGTCCATCGGCGGAACGTGGAGGTTGTAGAGCAGGCCCGCGACGACGCCGTTGCGCTGGTAGTTGACCTGCTGGCTCCACCAGGCCCACTGCGCCCCTCGCGCGTCGTACACCTCCTTGACGACATTGCCCTGAGCGTTGAAGGACGAGAGCTGCGCCAGGCAGGCGACGCAGAAGGCGAGGGTCAGCGCTCGCCCGGCGCCCAGCACCGCCCAGGCGCGTGGTGTCGCGGCTCGGCGGATCGGCTTGAACGTGCGAGAGACACGGCGTCCCACGAAGAGCAGTCCGGCACCCACGACCACCAGTGCGACGACACCAGCGATCAGAGGTAGCCAGCCGCTCATCTCGATCAGGAACGAAGGGCTGCGCAGGAAGTCGACGTCACTCGGGTACAGGGGCTCATGACGGAGCGCGAGCTTCTGGTGGTTGACCAATCCGATGACCAGGGTGACCCCGAGGGTGATGGCGAACGTCAACCAGAGGCGGCCGATCGTCGCCAGCACGAGGAGGACGATCACCCACACCACCAGGCTGTCGAGCACGAAGAGGCTCGCGCTCGTGTACATCGTGTAGCTGAAGAGCCGCTTGAAGTCGCCCCCGGTCATGAGGAGCTCGAGGATCGAGTTCAGGAGGACAGCCCAGAGCAGCGACCCGATCACGGTACCGACGACCGTCTCGAGCGCTTCTCGTCGGGTACCTGCAGGCTGGGTCACTCGCGACTTCCTCGGGGGTGCTGGTGCACTCACCAGGCTAGGGGCTTTCGGGCCGTACGTCCGCGGAACGTGGTTGTGTCGGCCCCTCCTGACACAGTCCTGGTATCCCTGATGTGGAGGTTGACATGAGCGTGACCATCGACTGCGACACGTGCGTCGTGCGTGGCCTTGCCTGCCACGACTGCGTGGTCACCGTGCTGCTGGGCCCACCGCCTGAGCTCGCGTTCGACGAGGACGAGGCGAAGGCACTGGGCGTCCTTGCCGAGTCCGGCCTCGTCCCGCCCCTGCGCATGGTGCGCGCCGTGGAGGGGCCGGACGTCGCGTCCGCCTGATGCCCAAGACAGGGCCCGTCGTGCGCGACCTGACCTGGGATCTGTGACCATGACGGCATGGACGGAGCACCCGCTGGCACGCCGACGGTCTCGGTCGTCATCCCGTCGTACAACAACGCGGCCTTCATCGAAGAGACCGTGCAGTCAGTGCTCGGTCAGACGTTCGAGGACTTCGAGCTCATCGTGGCCGACCACTCGTCCACCGACGGCACCTGGGAGCGACTGCAGCGGTTCCTCGCCGACCCTCGGGTGAGGCTTCTTCAGACTCCGACCGGCGGGGGTGCCGAGCGCAACTGGAACGCAGTCACCGCTGAGGCCCGCGGCGAGTACGTCAAGCTCGTGTGCGGCGACGACGTACTCCGACCAGAGAGCCTGGAGCGCCAGGTGACGGCACTGCAGAACGCCGGCCCCGGTGCGGTCATGGCTGCGTCACCACGGGACATCGTGGACGCTCGTGGCGCGGTCGTGATGAAGGCTCGGGGGCTGGCTGGTCTCAGGGGGCGGATCACCGGCACGGACGCGGTTCGAGCGACAGTGCGCTCCGGCACCAACGTCTTCGGCGAGCCGGCCAGTGTGCTGCTGCGCCGGCCCGCCCTCGACGAAGCTGGCGGCTGGGACGGGCGCCTTGGCTACCTCATCGACCTGGCGACCTACGTCCGCGTCCTCGAGCGGGGAGATCTCATCGCCGTGGGCGAGTCGCTCGCGACCTTCCGCCTCAGCTCGACCCAGTGGAGCGCCAGGCTGATCGGGGACCAGGCGCGGCAGTCGATCGAGTGTTTCCGAGCTGTGCGCGCGCGGCGCCCGGACATCCTCCGACGGTCCGATCTGCTCCTGGGCGAGGTCAGGGCGGTTGCGCTTGGTATAGCCCGGCGACTGGTCTACCTGAGGCTCGGACGGAGACTTGGTGCGGCTGAAGGGGCCAGTGTGACTTCTGTTACTCCTGTGACGGACCAGGACGGTTCTCAGCCGTAATCGCGACCAAAACGCCGAGGGCGCTTTTGCGCCTGGCGAGGCCTTTGCTTAGCCTTGGGAACTCGGTGCCCGTACCAGTCGACCGGGAGGGTTGGCTCGGGCACCGGCGCTCAATCCGAAGTGGCCGCCTCGACGGGGCCGTGGAGGAGCCGGGGAACCACCACTTGGGGTGAATCGCCTGCGAGCTGAGGGCTACGGCCCGAGGTGCGCTTGCGTAGGGTTACTTTGCCGCCCGAACCCGTCAGCTCACCTGGTAGGCGTTGACGACAAAGGAGCACGTCCGCTCGTGATCGACGGCCGGAAGCGGGTCGCCACAGTTCTGGCGTCCCTGTGCATCGCCGCCTTGGGTGGCACCGTCCTCGTAGCAGCCCCCTCGAACGCTGAGCCGTCGATCTCCGACGTCCGGGAGAAGGTCGACGGTCTGTACCACCAGGCCGAGGAGGCCTCGGAGCGCTACAACGAGGCGCATGAGCAGTTCGTGAGGGCCAAGGCGCGCCTCGCTGCCGTGCAGGCCGATCTGCGACGCGAGCAGGCCGCATTCGACGAGATCCGCGACCAGGTCGCCGCTGCCGTCGTCGCGCAGTACCAGAGCCAGGGCCTCTCCACGGCCGGCCAGGTCCTGCTGTCCGACGACCCCGACACCTTCCTCTCCCAGCTCCAGACGGTCTCGGCCTACAACGAGCGCCAGGGTGCGGTCCTCAAGCAGTTCACGGTGCGAGCCAAGCAGCTAGCGCTCCGCAAGGAGGCCGCCCAGCGCCAGATCGACGAGATCGCGGCGACCGAGAAGGCCCTCAAGGCCGAGCAGGACACCATCGAGAAGAAGACCGCCGAGGCGGAGGCCTTGCTCGACGACCTCGAGGCAGAGGCGTACGACCGCCTCATGGCAGCAAGCCGCAGCGGTGTCCGCGTGGACATCTCGAACGTGCCGGCATCCGGGCGGGCCAAGGCGGCTGTCGCCTACGCCATGGCGCAGGTGGGTGACGCCTACTCCTACGGCGGCGTCGGTCCCTCGGCGTACGACTGCTCGGGTCTCACGATGATGGCGTGGGCCCAGGCCGGTGTGGGTCTGCCGCACTCGTCCGCCGCCCAGCGCGGGTACGGCGTCCCCGTGTCGGAGTCGCAGCTGCAACCGGGCGACCTCGTCTTCTACTACAGCCCGATCAGCCACGTCGGCATCTACATCGGCAACGGCATGATCGTGCACGCCGCGAACCCGAGCCAGGGTGTCCGAGTCGACCCGCTCCACCTGATGCCGTACGTCGGGGCAGTGCGCCCTGGCTGACAAGCAGCCTTCCGCGCAGGCCGGCCGTCCACGTTGGTGGGTGGCCGGCCTCGTTCTTGCGGTCCTCCTGGGGGCAGGACTGTGGGTCGTCCTCACCGGGGGTGACGAGGGGGCCCGGCTTCCGAACGGCGGCTCGACTGACCTCCAGTCGGGGCGCGAACAGCGACTCGAGGTCCTTCTCGAGGAGCTCGAGACGGCGCTGGGTCGAGGCGCGACCGGGCTGGCCGCCGCCGCGGGCACCGACCAGCTCGCCGACATCGAGGCGAACGTCCGCACCATCGGGTTCAGCGAGCTCGGCTTCCGGTACGTCGCGCCCGCAGTCCAGTCCGGGCAGCAGCTCAACCCCGAGGACACGTGGGTGGCGGACGTACAGGTCACCTGGCAGTTCGCCAGGTACCACGCCTCCCAGTCGGTGCTCGAGGTCCCCCTCGTGATCGTGGACGACGGGCGCTCCGCGCGTTTCGGCGGGATCGGTGCCTCGGATGCGGATCGGCGCGTCCCTCTCTGGCTTCTCGACGGTCTCGCTGTCTCCAAGCGCCCCCGCACCCTCGTCCTCGCAGCCGACCCGGGTCGGCTCGCCCCGCTGACCCGACTGGCACAGACGGCGGTCGAGGCGGTGGACGTCGTACTCCCTGAGTGGGGCGGGGCGCTGGTTCTCGAAGAGCCGGCCTCTCTCGAGGACCTGAACCGGGCCGTCGGCGCGGACTCCGCCGTCACGGCGCAGCTCGCGGGCGTGACGACCACGGTGGACGGCAGTGTGGTGCGGGGGAGCAGCAGTCACGTCCTGCTCAACCCGACCGTGTTCGACCGACTGGGCCCTCGAGCCGCGCAGATCGTGGTGACCCACGAGGCGACCCACGTGGCCACCGAGGGGGCGGTGTCCTCCGCGCCCCAATGGCTCGTGGAGTGCTTCGGCGACTACGTGGCGCTGCGTGACTCCGAGCTGCCCGTCGAGACGGCGGCCGGCCAGATCCTCTCCGACGTCCGGAAGAACGGTCCGCCGCCCCAGCTGCCCACGTCGTCCGACTTCTCGGACCGCGAGGGGAGACTGGGGGCGATGTACGAGGCGGCCTGGCTCGCCTGCCGGCTCATCGCCGAGACGTACGGCGAGGACGCGCTGGTGGCCTTCTACGAGCGGGCCGACCGAGACGGCGACGCGACTGCCGCCTTCCGGCGTGAGCTCGGGGTGTCCGAAGCAGACTTCACCCGCTCATGGCGCTCCTATCTCTCCGGGCTAGCCTCGACGCCGTGACGAACGACCGGCTCGCCCGCGGCCCTGCCTGTGCCCTCGTGGCGGCGTCCGCGATCCTGGTCTGCATCCTGCTCGTCGTACTGATCCCCTGGGGGCAGGGACCGATCGATGACGTTTCGGCAGGCGAGGTATTCACGGCTGCTCAGATCGACCGCGCGGAGAGCTACTCGGGTGCGGTCCGTCTTCTGGGGCGCGCCAGTCTGGTTGTCTCGTTGTTGGTGGCCGGCCTGCTTGGCTTCACGCCACTGGGCGCCCGCCTTGTTGCTCGGCTGCCCAGACGCTTCCGGCTGCCACTCGCCGTGCTGGCCGTGCTCCTCATCGGACGACTGGCGACGCTTCCGTTCAGCCTGTTGATCCGGGAACAGCGCCTGGACAATGGTCTGACCCGCCAGGCATTCGGTGGCTGGGTGCGAGACGTTGCCACCTCCTTCGGCGTGAGCTGGGTGGCCATGACGTTGCTGGTGGGCCTGGTCGTGATCCTGGCCCGACGCGCCCCGCGGACCTGGTTCCTGTGGGCGGGTGTCGCGGTGTCCGGCCTGACCTTCATCGTGAGCTTCGCCTACCCGCTCGTCGTGGAGCCCCTCTTCAACAAGTTCAGCTCGATGCCGGACGGCCAGCTCCGGCAGTCGATCCTTCAGCTCGCCGACGAGGAGGGCGTGGCCGTCGACGACGTTCTGGTCGCCGATGCTTCTCGTCGGACGACGACGCTCAACGCCTACGTCTCCGGCTTCGGAGACTCCCGGCGGGTGGTGGTCTACGACAACCTGGTCGAGGATCTGCCTGCGGACCAGGTGCTCATCGTGGTCGCACACGAGCTCGCGCACGCCAAGCACGACGACGTGCTGACGGGGACGGCGATCGGCGCAGCCGGAGCCCTGTTCGGAGTCTGCCTGCTGGCACTTCTCCTCGACCTCCCGTCGCTGCGACGGCGGGCAGCTGTGGACGGGCCCGGCGACGCTCGCGCCGTACCCCTGGTCCTTGCCCTGATCGCGTTCGGGAGCGTCCTCGCGAGCCCGGTCCAGAACTCGGCCAGCCGAGCTGTCGAAGCTCGCGCCGACCGCGACTCGCTCGCGGTCACGGGGGAGCCCCAGGTGTTCGAGGACATGCAGATCCAGCTCTCGCTCCGCTCCTTGTCCGACCCGACTCCACCGGGGTGGTCCCAATTCTGGTTCGGCAGCCACCCCACCTCGCTCCAGCGCATCGGTATGGCGAGGGCGATGGAGTGAGGACCCTGGTCGTCACCAACGACTTCCCGCCGAGGCGAGGCGGGATCGAGCGCTACGTTCGCGCACTCTGCGACGAGCTGCCGCCGGAGGACGTCGTCGTCTACACCGCCTCGATGCCGGGCGACGAGGAGTACGACGCGCGTCAGCCGTTTCGCATCCACCGCGACCCGACCTCGATGTTGCTGCCGACTCCAGCTGTACGCCGCCGCGTGGCCGCGGTGCTCGAGCAGGAAGGCTGCGAGCGGGTCGTCTTCGGAGCCGCCGCGCCGCTGGGGCTGCTCGCGCGCCGGCTGCGGGCCGTGGGTGCGATGGAGATCGTCGCCCACACGCACGGGCACGAGGTGTGGTGGGCCCGGGTCCCGGGCACGCGCTGGGCACTTCGGCGCATTGCCGAGGACGTCGACGACCTCACGTACGTCAGCGAGTGGTGCCGGGACCAGCTCACACCGGCGCTGAGCCCGCGGGGAAGGAGTCGGCTCCGGCCGCTGGTCCCCACGGTCGACACGACCGTCTTTCGGCCTGGGGCCGGCGGTGCAGACGTTCGGCGTCGCCACGGGATTGCTCCTGACGCCCTGGTCGCAGTGTGTGTGGCCCGGATGGTGCGGCGGAAGGGGCAGGACACGTTGGTGCGCGTCTGGCGCGACGTTCGGCGGGAGCATCCGGGTGCCGTCCTGGTCCTCGTGGGCGATGGTCCTGATCGGCGCCGGATCGAGCGGATGGTCCGTCGTCGCGGCCTGACGGAGTGCGTCCTGCTCACTGGCTCGATTGATCCCGACGACGTGCCGGCGTACCTCGATGCCGCCGATGTCTTTGCCATGCCCTGCCGGACGCGTCGGTTCGGCCTCGAGGCGGAGGCCTTCGGGATCGTCTACCTCGAGGCGGCCGCCGTGGGTCTCCCCGTGGTCGGCGGGGTCAGCGGGGGAGCGCCGGAGGCAGTAGGGATCGCGCGTGCTCGCTACGGCGCCACGAGCAGGACCGTGCCGTCGTCCTCGCCGACCTGACGCCAGCCCAGCTGGCTCACGAGGGCCTCGGCGAGCTCGAAGTCGTCAGCCGTCAGCAGGGCGGTGCTGGCGCCGGTCTCCTCGACGTACTCCTCCCAGCCTGGCCTCACCCCGAGCATGCGGATGTAGCCGCGGAGATGCTCCACCGTGTAGGCCTCGGCCAGGCCGTCCACGACAGGCGCCAGATTCTCGTGGCGCCACTCGAGCCAGCCGCCCAGCGTCCAGGTGTTGAGGACGGGTGTCCCGTCCGGCAGGGCGCTGAGCTGCGACTCCAGTGCCAAGGGAACGTCGGAGGGAGTGTCCGCGGTCTTGGGTGTCACTAGGGCCAGAACGGAGAGGCAGGCGAGTGCCGTGCCGCCCAGGACCCAGCGTTCGCTCCTGGACACCCGCGGGCGGTCGTCGAGGAGGAGCTGGATGCGGGCTGCGAGCAAGGGAGCCAGCATCACGCCGGCCAGGGCGACGGTGCGGAGTGACAAGAACGCCCAGGCCAGTGCCAGCAGCGTCAGGCCGAGCTCGAGCCACGACGGGCGATGCTTGACGAAGAGCAGCGCCAGCAGTGCGGCCATGGCCAGTGCCAGCCACAGCTCAGCGTCGTTCCAGCCCGGGGGCTGCCACTCCAAGATCATGGTGCGCCGTTCGCCGACCGCGAAGGGTGCGAGCAGCAGCCGGGGACCGGCGGGAGTCAGCGCGGCGACCACGATGCCGGTCGCCGGAACAAGAGCAGCGGCAGCGACCTTGCGCCGCGGGAGCGTCCCGCTCAGCAGCGTGGCCAAGACTGCCGCGGCGGACACGAGGACTCCCGTGAACCACATGCCGTGACACATCGCCCAAACCCACGTGAGAGGGATCAGCCACCACGGCGTACGGCCCCCGTTCTCGAAGGTCAGCCAGGCCCCGACGGTGAGGGCGAGCAACGCGAAACTGAGGATCTGAGGGCGGGGGGACAGGCTGGCGGATGCCGCCGCGAGGGCGAGCCCCACTGCCACCGTCGAAGGGAGGACGTCGGCGCGCTGGCGGCAGACGAAGTACAGGGTGAGGACGAGGGCGACGAGCCCGAGACCGAAGATCCAGGCGACTCCCGGCAGCCCGAACCGGTCGTAGGCCTCGATGCTGACGAGCTCGGGGAGCCACTGGGTCGGGACCCAGCTGACCGTGGCGAAGGGGGACAGCTGTCCGGGGTCGTGCAGTGACCAGTCGCCCTGGAACTGGCGGCCGAGCCGCAGATGCCACCAGACGTCAGGGTCGGCGAGGGGCGCCGATGCAGCCACGGTGAATCGGACCAGCAGAAGGCTGGCGACAGAGAGCGGGATCCACTTCCGGATGAGCCGGCCGGCGACGTCGGAAGGGGGCGCTGACATGCGGCTATCGAAGCAGACGAGAGCCGGTTCGGCGGTGAATCGGGCTGAGTGCCGAGCGGCGAGTCAGTCAGCCGGACGTCAGATGCACTGCGTGACGGCGGGGCTGATGTTGTTGTTGATCTCGGTACACGTGTGGTCGAAGCTGCCGCCGACCGCACGTCCCACGGCAAAGAGGATGAGCACCAGCAGCGCAGCGATCGCGGCTACCAAGAAGCTGTACTCGACGGCGGAGGCGCCTTTCTGGCCCCGCTTGCCCTTCAGAACCTTCTTCAGCATGGGATGCCTCCCCTCCTAGGGATCACATGGTTGCTGGAAAGCAAGTCGGCCGGGACGGGCCGCCGTTGGCGACGCACGTCCCGGCCGTTCGCTCAGATGATCAGGTGCAGCTGGTGACGCCGCTGGCGACGTTGCTGTTGATCGACTGGCAGGTGTGGTCGAACGCGCCGTTGACCGCGCGGCCAAGGGCGAAGACGATCAGAACGATCAGGGCCGCGATGGCGGCAACGAGGAGGCCGTACTCAACGGCCGAGGCGCCCTTCTCGTCCTTGCGGTTGATCAAGCGCTGCATGAGCTCGAGCATTTCATCTCCCAAAGTGGTGTCCTGGACCTCGCAGGTGAGGTCCCTTTGTGACAACTATGGTGATCCAGGACACCCCTCGGGCGGTATCGGAGGAACGTCGCAAGGGAAATGACCGATCGGCTGATCCTGGCGATGCCCGGTGATGGCCACTCCGGGCCATTCCTCGCGGTTTTGGGGTCAGAGAGGCTGCTCGTCTGATAGGAGGCCACTGCGAATGGCGATCATGATGGCCTGCGCCCTGTTGGCCGCTCCGAGCTTCTCGTAGATCTTCGAGATGTGGGTCTTCGCGGTGGACTCGCTGACGAACAGCTGTCGCGCAATGGCCGAGACGCCCAGTCCCTCGGCCAGGAGACCCAAGACCTCGGTCTCCCGAGGGGAGAGCTGGGGTCCGGAGGGCGTCATCTTGCGGCGCATGGCGTCAGCCAGGTCCGCGGCCGTGAACGAGCGGGGCGAGACCGTGGCATGGCGGGCCGCCGCGACCACGTCGTCGGCGGGAGCGTCCTTGGAGACGAAGGCGGAGGCGCCCGCCTCGAGCGCGCCGAAGAGCTGCTCGTCGCCGGCGTACATCGTGAGCACCACGATGCCGACCTCCTGGTCGTGCTGACGCAGCTGGCGCACGAGGTCGAGGCCGGTGCCGTCGGGCAGACGGATGTCGGTGACCACGACGGTCGGCCGAAGCGAGGTTGCCAGGTCGAGACCCTCCCGGACCGATCCGGCCTCGCCCACCACGTTGAAGTCCTCGTGGCGCCCGAACGCCCGTGCGAGTCCCTGACGAATCAGGTCGTGGTCGTCCACCAGGAGAACGGTGCTGACCTTGCCCTCTGACATACAGTTCTCTCCGCGATCATTCCCCATCGGGCGGTGTTCCGCCCACCGTTACGGCGACTGTAGTCCCTGAGGGGGCTCCGTTGTGCTCATGTCCCCGGATGTCGAGGGACGCGTTGATGCGATCTGCACGCTCGCGCATGATCTTCAGCCCGTAGGAGTCGGCGCGGCCCGCTCCGAGGCCGGCGCCGTCGTCCCTGACGGTGATGGCGGCGTAGGGCGGGTGGATCCGGCAGTCCACCCACAGGTTGCGGGCGGAGGAGTGCTTGCGCGCGTTCGTGATGGCCTCCTGGGCGATGCGCAGGAGCTCGGTCTCCACCTCGCTGCGGAGGCGTGTCGGTGCCTCGTCCAAGGTGAGGTGGACTGTCATACCGGACCGTGCTCCGATGGTTCTCACGTAGTCGGACAGCGCGGAGCCGAGACCCGCGGTCGGGCTGATCTCTGCTCGCAGGTCGAAGATCGACAGGCGAAGCTCGCTGACCACGCGGGTGATCTCGCCGCGCAGGTTGGAGAGCTTCTGGCGCTGCCCTTCCTCCAAAGCCGTCGACGTCAGATCGTCGACGACATATCCGAGGGACGCGATCTCCTGGGCCACGCCGTCATGGATCTCACGAGCGAGACGCTGCCGCTCCTCCATGGTTGCCAGGGACCGCACCTCGTCGAACGTGAGCGCTGTGTCGATGCGGAGGGAATGGTCGTCGACCTCGCGCATCAACGACTGCATGGACTTCTGGGCGATCTGCTCCGGCCCGTCGGCGACCACGACACCGATCATGCGCGAGCCGACTCGCAGAGGAAGCGCATAGCGGTGACGGCGGTTGGCATTTCCGGCAGCCTGCACGGCGTGCGTGGGCTCCATCTCCGCCCAGCACGCATCCACGACCGGGCCATCAGGGGACAGCGTCTCGCGGGCGCCCATGCCCCGGTACCCCAGCGGGGCGAGGACCCCGCCCTCCGTGCGGATGAAGACCGCACTGTGGGCGTCGTTCAGGTGCTGGTGGACCGTCACGAGGAGCTGGCTGCACATGGACACGGTGTCGAGTCCGGACGACAGGCGACGGGCGACCGTGCGGAGCTGCGTGAGGAGGCGACGGGCAGACTCGTAGTTGGCGTCGGACTCACTGGCGCCCGGATAGCGCACTTGGCGCGCCCACGCGCCGAGAGCCCCGACGCCGATGCTGGTCATCAGCCAGGGGGCGACCTCGCCGAGCTGATCCGACAGGCCTGAGAACCCGTCGCCTGCAAGCACCAGGATCAGGGTGAGACCGGTGACCTCGGCCGAGACGACCGCCACGACCGACCAGACGCCGGCGGTGACCCCGGCGATGAACGCCGGGATCACGAGGTAGGGGAGGAGTACGGCGCCCTGCGGAAACGCCAGAGCGATGACGAGCGACGCGAGAGTGGCCTCGGTGAGGGCGATCCAGCTTTCGGGCAAGCGCGAGGAGAGATCTGCCGCGATGGCCGTTGCGCCGATGGCAGACAGGAGGACGACGGACTGCAGAGTAGGCCGGTTCCCTCCCAACGCGAGCGTCAGGCCGAGGATGGCGGCGATGCAGAAGACCCGGGTCGCCAGGGAAAGCCTGCCCAGAACCACCGGGCCCTCCTCTCAGAGCTTGCCGCTGAATGCCTCCATGATGCTAATGGCAGCCGGGCCGAGAACCGCGATGAACAGACACGGCAGGATGCAGAAGATCAGCGGAACGAGAATCTTGATCGCGACCTTCTGGGCTTGCTCCTCAGCCCGCTGGCGCCGCTTCGTCCGGATCTCACGGGACTGGACGCGGAGCACCTGGGCGATCGGAATGCCCAGGGCGTCCGCCTGCACCATCGAGGACACGAAGCCCTTCAACTCGGGCACATGCGTGCGCTCGCCCAGTGCCCGCAGTGCGGCGCCGCGTCCGAGACCGATCTGCATCTCCTGAAGAACGCGGGCGAACTCTTCGGCGAGCGGGCCTTCCGTGTTCCTGGCGACCTGAGCGAGAGCGGCGTCGAACCCGAGGCCGGACTCGACGGAGATGGTCAGGAGGTCCAGGGCATCGGGCATTGCTCGGCGAATCTTCTCGGTGCGGTCGTAGCCGAGCTGGTAGAGGTACATGTTCGGGGCCATGTAGCCGATCAGGGCCGCTCCGACGCAGAAGAGGAGCATCGTCGTGAAACCGAACCCGAAGAGCACCGCGATCAGGAGACTCAGGACGAGACCGCCCGCGAAACCGACGAACTTGAGCGAGGTCACCCTGTCGACCGTCCAGCCGGGCGGGTTGCCGGCGACCTCGAGCCGGTTGCGGACGCGCTCGGCGTGGTCGGCCGGTGTGATCCGCTTGCCGATCGCGAGGAAGCGGTCCAGGGTCGGGCCGACGACCCGCTCCTGGAAGGACGGCTCGAGCTCCTTGCGCAGCTCCACCGGAGCCGCCGAGAACGCCTCGATCACCGCGAGCGACTTGCTGACGCCGCGCGCCTCGCTCGTGAACACACCGACCGCGGTCAGCAGCAGGAAGATCGAGCCGAAGATGCCGGCGATGCCGACGATCAGGACGATGGTCATCAGACGTCCACCTTCACGAGCTTCTTCATCCAGAAAACACCGACGAGCTCCAGCATGCCCATGACCACGAGCAGGACCCAGCCGATTCGCTCGTGGATCAGTGGGCTGAGGTACGTCGGGTTCGCCACGGACAGGTAGGCGATGAACCCGGGCGGCAACCCGCCCAGGACCCACACCGAGAGCCGGCCCTCGGCGGAGAGGGTGAGGACCTGCCGCTCGAGGTACTCGCGCTCGCGAATCGTCTCTGCGACCTTGTTGAGCAGCTCGGCCAGGTTGCCGCCGACCTCGCGCTGGATGCGGATGGCCATGACGACCCACTCGAAGTCCTTGGACTGCATCCGGTCAGCGATCCCGGCGAGTGCGTCCTCGATGTCGACGCCCAGACGAGCCTCCACGATCGCGCGGCGGAACTCGTTGGCAACCGGATCGAGGCCCTCGCGGACCACGGTGTCGACGGCTTGCGCCAGCGAGAGACCGGCCGAGAGCGAGCCTGCCATGAGCTGCAGCGTGTCGGCGAGCTGGCGCTTGAATGCCTTCGTTCGACGACTCTTCTTCACTCCGAGGTACACCCAGGGGAGCGCCGCACCGAGCACCAGGCCGATGAGCATCCACAGAAGACTTCCGCCACCGAGCAGCAGCCCGAAGAAGCCTGCACCGATGGCGATGCCGACGTGAGCAAGGAGCCACTCGGCGGGCTTCAGCTGGAGTCCGGCGGCTTCGAGGCGAGAGCCGAGTGTGGCTTCGATGCCTTTGTTCTGTTCGAGGAAGGAGGCTGCGGCACCCACCGCCTGCTGGGTGACCGACTGTCCCTCGGACTGCTGCGCGGCAGCCAGCTTGCGGGCGCCCTGCCGCGTGTATGCCTCGATGCTGGCCTCGATGACGTCCGGCTGACGACGTCCGAACCCGCCGCCGGCGGCGAAGACCAGGAACATGACCGCGACGGCTGCGAATCCGAGCCCGAGCCACATGGCCGACTTCGGGATGATCAGCCCGGTGTCCGTGGCCTGCAGCGGTTCCGGCTCCGGGGGCGGAGCGGCCTCCTCGCTGAGCGTCACAAAGGCCGCGTCGGTGTACGCCTCGCCGCCGGCGGTGAGGGCGACATCGATCTGGCCCTCCTGCCCGCGAAGGTTTGCCGGGGGAGTCGCGCTGATCAGCACCTGTGCCGCGAGGGCGCTGGCTTCGTCCTCGAAGAGTCCCTCGATCTGGCTGGGGTCGTCGGCGTCGAGCACGGCACCGCCACCGGCGGCAGCGATCTGCGCCAGCTTGTCGCGATCCTCCTCGCCCTGGGAGATCGCGACGACATCCACCTTCACTCGGTTGGAGGCACCGGAGCTCGTGATGGCGCTGAGGGCGGTCGAGATCGGCGTCGACGTGCTGTCGGCCCCGTCAGACAGGACCAGGACGCTGCGTGCGCCCTCCCTGCCCGTAGCAGCCACTGCGGCCTGAACACCCTGGTAGAGCCTGGTGCCCCGTGACAGCTCGAGCCCCTGAATGGTGGCTGCCAGCTCGTCGTGGTCTGTCGTGGGAGCGGAAACCGTGGTGACGTTCCCGGCGAAGGTGACCAGTCCGACGTTGAGGTCTTCTGGAGCATTCTCCAGGAACGTCGCGGCTGCTTCCTTAGCTGCGTCAATGCGGCCGTCGGTCGACATGCTGTCGGAGACGTCCATGGCCAGGACGGTCGTCCGCCGGATCTCCTCGCTTGCTTCCGACGCGAGCTCGGCCTCAGAAGGAAGCGTCGTCCCCTGGAACGTGACGACGAGACTGCTCAGGTCAGGCGTGACGCCCGCCGGGATGGAGTACAGGATCTGCAGAACTCCACGGGAGTCCTGGACGTGGTCGATGCTGCCTTCCGCGGCGTACGCCGGGGCGGCGACTCCGACCGTGGCCAGCGCGACACCCGAGACGGCGATGCGCCCCAGCAACCGCCTCCAGGTAGTTGATGGACGCATCTTGGTCAGCCACCGTCCCTTGCGAACAACATCGGGTCGACATGCACGTTTGCGTGGGCGAGCTTCTCCAGGAACTTCGGACGAAGACCGGTCGCCTTGAGCTTGCCGAGGTTGCGGCCGTTCTCGTCGAAGCCCATGGTGTGGTCGAAGAGGAAGATGTCCTGCAGGGTGATGACGTCACCCTCCATGCGCTCCACCTCGGTCACGTGGGTGATACGACGCGAGCCGTCCTTGAGGCGGGCCTGGTGCACGATGAGGTCGACGGCGGAGGCGACCTGCTCGCGGATGGCCCGGATCGGCAGGTCCATGCCCGCCATCAGCACCATGGTCTCGATACGGGCGAGAGTGTCCCGAGGACCGTTGGAGTGCACCGTACAGATCGAGCCGTCGTGACCGGTGTTCATCGCCTGGAGCATGTCGAGAGCCGCTGAGTCACGAACCTCACCGACGACGATGCGGTCCGGCCGCATACGCAAGGAGTTCTTCACCAGGTCGCGGATCGGGATCGCACCCTTGCCCTCGATGTTCGCCGGGCGGGACTCGAGCCGGAGCACGTGGTCCTGGTGGAGCTGGAGCTCGGCAGCATCCTCGATCGTGATGATGCGCTCGTCGCTGGGGATGAAGGACGAGAGCACGTTGAGCGTCGTGGTCTTACCGGCGCCGGTGCTTCCCGAGACGATGACGTTCAGGCGACCCCGGACGCAGGCGGACAGGAAGTCGGCGGTGCGCTGCGAGTAGGTGCCGAAGGCCACCAGGTCGTCCGACGTGTACGGGTCCGCCGAGAACTTACGGATGGTGAGCAGCGAGCCGTCGATCGCCAGCGGCGGAATCACTGCGTTGACACGCGACCCGTCGGGAAGGCGAGCATCCACCATCGGGCTGGACTCGTCGACACGACGGCCGACCCGGGAGACGATCTTGTCGATCGTGCGACGGAGGTGTGCCTCGTCGTTGAAGCGACCGTCGACCTTCTGCAGCCGGCCACCGCGCTCGATCCAGATGTCGTCCGGACCGTTGACCATGACCTCCGTCAGGTCCGGGTCACGCAGGAACGGCTCGATGGGACCGTAGCCGAGGATGTCGTCCGCGATCTCCTGGGCGATGCGGGTGCGATCAGCCGGGGTGAGGAGCATGTCCTCCTCGCTCATGGCCTCCTGCAGTGCCGCGCGGACCATGCGCTCGAGCTCGGACTGGGTCAGGTCGGCGTCGTACAGCTTGGGACCGAGCTGGGTGAGCAGCCGGTTGTGCACCTTCGCCTTGAGGTCGCGGAAGGCGTCGACGGCCTTGGACGTCTTCTTGCTGCTGGTGGTCGCGATGGCATCGGACGTCGTGGACGTGACGTTGGCGCGGTCGCGGGACGCGGCTGCAAGGCGATCTGCGAGGCTGCTCATGGTCTACCTACCTGTTCGTCCGTCGCAGGAGCCCACGCTTCGACGATGTCGCAGCTCGGGCTCCGGGTGCGGAGGGTGTGGATGCCGCGTTGGCACCGCCGGTCAGCAGAGCCGCAAGCTGCTCCACGGCCTGGCTGACGGGGTGCCTGGGGTTCGAGGACATGATCGGCTCGCCTGAGTTGGTCGCGTTGGCGACCTCAGGAGACGTCGGGATCGACGCCTGGATCTTCATGTCCAGCGTGCTTTCGACCTTGTCGGGGGAAAGCCCGACCTTGTCGTCCGCGCGGTTGAGCACGAGCCGCCGCCGCGGCTTCGGGAAGTTGAGCAGGTCCAGGGTCTCGGCAGCGATCTTGACGTTCTTGAGCGTCGGAACGTCCAGCGTCGCCACGAGCAAGAGGTCGTCTGTCTCGTCGAAGGCCTGGAGGACGTGCTCGTCGAAAGCCGGCGAGGTGTCCACGATCACGTAGTCGAAGTTCTGCTTCAGGATCTGCAGGATCTTCGAGACGAGCGACGGGGGGATGGAGTCCTTGGCGTCCGGCTGCACAGGCGCCACGAGCGCGACGATGCCGTTGCGGTGCGGCGTCAGAAGGGGCTCGAGGGCTGCGAAGTCCAGGTCGTACTCCATGGGCACGGCGTCCGCGATGGTGCGTGCCGGGAAGAGCTGGAGCGTGATCGCGATGTCACCGAACCCTAGGTCCAGGTCGACCAGGCAGACCCTGCTCTGGTCCTTGGCGAGGGCCATACCCAGGTTGACCGCAAGGGTGGTCTTGCCTACCCCGCCCTTCGGGGAGAACACGGTGACCAGCTTGCCGCTGGGACCGTCGTTGGAGGCTCCTCCGGAGCTTCCGGTGAGAGCCCGGTGCACCTGGCGAGCGCGTTTGACCGCGTCGCCCAGGCCGGTCATGTCGCGCTCCTCGACGACTTCGCGCATTCCCGAGCGAAGAGCCTCGGCCAGCACGCTCGTGTCGACCCGGCGGCGCAGGAGGATCACGCTGGTGGCCGGTCGGGTGACCCGCAGGGTGTCGGCGAGGGCTGCGGCAGCCTCGAGGTCGACGGCCGGCCCGAGGACGATGGCGAACTCCTCGGACTTGGCAGCGAGGATGCGCTTCAGCTCGTCGAGGCTGCTGACGATCTCGCTGTCAGCTCCCGTGACCGAGGTGAAGAGCTCCGCATTCGCGGGGTTGCTCTCGACGATGATCGGCATCAGGTCACCGGGTGAAGAGGTTGCCGGGGTTCGCCGGCGGGAACGGGAACGAGACCGCGGAGGTCTTCGTCCTCAGACCGTAGGCGAGCTCGCAGGTCGACGATGCCTGGATCAGCTTCTGCGCCTGCTTCTGGTCGACCGCGAGGGTGAACAGCGTGCGGGGAAGCTGCTCGGTGGTCGCGGTGCCACCCTGCGTCGTCGTCGTGTTGGTGACGGTGGTCGCGCCGACGGCGATGATCGTCAGCTTGTCGAAGAGAGTGTGCGTCTGCTCGCCGCAGGTGGCGAAGACAGCCACTTCGCTGCCGGGGGAGACGAAGCCCGCCACGCGGCCGGTGTCGGAGAGGCTGATCGAGACCGCGACCTGCTTGTCCGGGATCGTGAGCAGGCTCTGGCTCCCGGGAGCGCCGAACTTGCTGCTGATGATCTGCTCGCCCGGGTAGATGGTGGCAAGCGCGACCTGGGTGCCGATCGTGCTCACCGAGCCGACTGCGCCGAGAAGGATCTCGGACCGGGGGACGGACTCGAGCTGCAGCTTGCCCGCGGTCATGGCGGCGTTGGCAGTCTCGCCCGGCTCGATCTGGGCAGTCGCCTTGAGGACCTGGACCGGCTCGAGCTCCTTGATCGAGTCCCGCTCGATCGACCGCACGTACAAGAACACCATCGCGCTGCCCAGGACGGCGATGAGCGCCGCCGCGACCAACAGAACCGTTCTGCGTCCCATTGTGAGGTCCCGATCTCCCTAGTAAGTACTGCGAGCACGGGACACTACGCCCCGCTCCTGACCCGCCGGTTCCATCACCCGACGAGCCCGAAGTTAACACTTCCCCAAAGCAGACACCCGCGTCTCGCGAATGCGCGATTTGCTGACCCAAATGGACTATTCGGTCGTCCCTGACTGGCCCAGAAGCGATCACGGGTCGAAGAGCGCGTCGACCTCGGCTCGAAACTGCCTCATGACCACGTTGCGCTTGAGCTTCAGGGAGGGCGTGAGCTGGCCGCCGTCCTCGGTCCACGTGCTGGGCAGGATCGCGAACCTTCGGATGGCCTCGGCCTGGGAGACCGCCTTGTTCGCCTCGTCGACGGCTGACTGGATCTCGGCGACCAGCTCTGGGTCGTGCAGCAGCCCCTGCAGACCGCCCTTGCGCCCGTGCTGGTCGCGCCAGGTCTCGAATGCCTCGGGGTCGAGCGTCACGAGGGCAGCCACGAAGGGCTGACCATCCCCGACGACCATGCACTGATCGATGAGCTGGTGGGCTCGGACGCGGTCCTCCAGGACTGCGGGTGAGACGTTCTTGCCGCCCGCGGTCACCAGGATCTCCTTCTTGCGGCCGGTGATCCTGACGAACCCCTCGTCGTCGATCTCCCCGATGTCGCCGGTGTGGAGCCAGCCGTTGTGGAGCACCGCGGTGGTGCCTTCGGGGTCCCGCCAGTAGCCGCTCATGACCTGGCCACCACGAACGAGCAGCTCTCCGTCCTCCGCGATGCGCACGGTGACGCCTTGGAGCGGCCGTCCGACCGTGCCGATCTTGTTGGCGCTCGGAAGGTTCGTCGTGACGGCGGCGGCCGTCTCGGTGAGGCCGTAGCCCTCCAGAACCGTGAGGCCCACACCGCGCCAGAAGTGGGCCAGTCGCTCACCGAGGGGCGCTCCACCGGAGATGGCGAACGCGCAGCTGCCGCCGAGGAGGTCGCGGAGCTGCCTGTACACCAGCCGGTCGAAGAACGCGTGCCTCGCCTTCAGGACGGGGCCGACTCGGCCCTTGTCCTGGGCTCGGCTGAACGCGATCGCAGTGCTCGTGGCCTGGTCGAAGATGGTCCCCCTGCCATCGGACGCGGCTCGAAGTGACGCGGTGTTGTAGATCTTCTCGAAGACGCTGGGGACCCCGAGCACGAAGGTCGGCCGGAAAGACTGCAGGTCGGCCACCAGGTTGCGGACGCCCGAGGAGTGTCCTAGGCGAACGCGCGCTTTGACCGCGCCGATCTGGATGATGCGCGCGAACACATGGGCAAGAGGCAGTGTGAGCAGGGTTGCCGCACCGTCGGCGAAAAGGTCATCGAGGTCGTGCACGGCAACGTTGAGCTCGGTCATGAAGTTGCCGTGGCTCAGCAGGCACCCCTTGGGGACGCCAGTGGTCCCGGACGTGTAGATGATCGTCGCCGGGGACGCTGGTGTGACGGAGGCTCGGCGCTGCTCGAGCTCTTCCTCGGACACGTCTGCGCCCAGCTTGGACAGCACCTCGACGGCGTTGTCGTCGATGGACCAGGTGTGCCGAAGCTCCGTCAGGTCAGAGCGCACGGCGTTCACGCGGCCGAGGTGGTCCGAGCTCTCGACGACGATCGCCCGCGCGCCGGAGTCCGACAGAATCCAGTGGATCTGCTCCTCGGAGGATGTCTCGTAGATCGGCACCGACGCTGCGCCGACGTACCACGCCGCATAGTCGACGACGGTCCACTCGAACCGGGTGCGCGACAGGATCGCCAGCCGGTCCCCGGGGCCCACGCCCGCGGCGATGAACCCCTTCCCGACGTCTCGCACCAGGTCGTGGAACTCCGCGGCAGTGACGTCGGTCCAACCTTCGGCTGTGCGCCGGCTGAAGACGACCTGCTGCGGAACATCTCGGGAGTTCGCGACGACGTCGTCGGTCAGACTGCCGCTGGTCGGCAGATCGACCGTCAGCGGGGTGGCGTACTCACGCACGCGGGCCCTCCTGCCTCCAGGCACGACTGTCGGACGAGACGTTACCGGTCGGCAGGAGGTGCTCGCGATGCGGAGGTCCGCTCAGCGCACCAAGTCGAACGTGGTGAGCTTCGGCAAGGTCACGGTGTTGTTCGGGTCGACGCGCATCGTCAGGGACGCGCCACCGTTGACCTCGAACTTCGTCGCGACGTACTGCGCGTTGGTCAGCGTCTGCGAGCCGCCTCCGGTGACGGTGAACGGATCTGCGTTGGGCGTCATGAAGACCCCGACGAGGTGGAGACCGGCGCCACCGGACATGGTGAACTTGCTGGAGCCGTAGGCCTCGCTCCAGAACGCCAGGTCCTCGAGCTGGTTCCAGGCCGCCTGTTTGTCCGCTTGGCTCAGCGCCGACATGTCGGCGTCGCGCGTGTTCGGTGCCGTCCAGTCGATCTGCGTAGCACCGGAGCCACCACCGCTGAGGTCCAGGAAGCCGTTGCCGGCGGACGCGCCGGGGCACGGCTTGGTGGTCGGCGGGGCCACGGTGCCCACCGCCGGCAGGCATGCCTTGTTGCCGTCACCGCTCATCATGATGACTGCGGTGTTGCACGCCTGGAACAGACCGTTGTTGTTCGTGATCGCGCCGCTGCGAATGAACAACAGGGCGCTCTCGCTCTGGGTCCCACCCGGGCAGGACGCGTTGCCGTTGTGGTGCATCCGGAAGGGGTTGCCGGTCGACCTGATGGCGTCGCCCGTGCCACCTGTGACGTACACCCGGGTCGCTTTGGGGATCAGCGTCGCGGCTTGCTGGTCGATCGTGCCCGTGAAGAAGACCTCGGTTGCATTGGTGAACGTGCCGGTGCCTCGGTACCCCGAGCAGTTGACGTAGACCTTCGTCGAGGTGAGGGCGTTGATGGCAGGCTGGTTGGCGCCTGTGCAGTTGCCTCCGCCGAGGACCGCGAAGCCCTGGGCTGTGGCGGCGGACGGGCTGGTGAGGGTCGCGAAGACGCTCTTGGCGTGGTCGACCCAACCGTGCAGCGGAGCGAGGTACCGGTCGTCGACGATCGAGCGAGTGATCAGGCCGAGCCCCTGCACCTTGGTGTGGACGCCGGTCGTGCCGTAGTCCGGCTGGTTGCTACCGAATGTTCGGGTGCTGCCATCGGAAACGATGGCATCGGCCACGCCGAGAAGCTTGGCGTACGACGTGATGATCCCCGGCTCGTTGGTGACCGGAGCAGCGTACGCGACGATCCCGTCGAGACGCTTCCCCATGAAGATCGTCTCGTTGTTGCCGCAGTTCGAGCCATTGCTGTCCGCGTGGATCGTCCCGGGCTGCACGGCGTTGCCGGAACCGGCGCCCAGGACACGGATGAAGTTGTTCTGGTTGAGGCTGTTGCTGTTGGTGCCGGTCGTCAGCACGAAGCAGTTGGTCCGGTCGAGCAGCAGCAGGGCCGGTGAACGCTTGCCCGGCCCCTTCTTGACTCGACCCACCGACCTGATCGTGGACTTGATGTCCTCCTTGACCGCGAAGCTGCCCAGTCCCGGCTTGTACAGCTCGGTGATGATCACGCCGAGCTGCAGGCACGCGTCGGCGATGTCCGTGGCCACGCCGGAGAACGCGTCCTCGGGGAACTTGGGGTCAGGCATGGTGTACGGCGCCTTGACAGTCACCTGGTAGCGGCCGTCCGCCGTCGTGTTGCTGTAGGAGGCGTGGGTCGAGGGCACGCTGGCGTTGCAGGTGGTCGCGAGCTGCGGCGTGCTCGAGCAGGGGGCGAAAGGCGGAAGGCTGGCCAGGGCGGGCTCGTTCACCTTCAGGTAGCTGAGCGTGTCGCAGACACCCTTCATCGTGTAGACCTGGCCGTCGTCACGGTCGAAGCTGCGCATCCCCGCCGCGACAGCGGCGTCGGCGACCGCCTTGTTGATCTGCCGCTGGTAGCGCACCATGCCGAAGTCGATCGCCATACCGGCAACCACGAGCAGCGCGACCATGCTGAGGCTGATGAGCACGGCCGCCAGGCCGCGCTGGTTGCGGCGCCGGTTCACGGGAGGCACTTCTCGTCGCCGCGGAGCTCGAAGCGCGTCACTGCGCTCCGGCGCACCATGCCGGCCTTGACCGGAGCGACCACGAGGTTCACCTCGAACGGCCGCGCCGACCAGACCCGCACCACGCAGGTCCCGGCGGCGATGTCCGTCGAGGTCATCGATGGCGCAGCGGTGGCGCCGAGGGCGGGCTGGACCGCCCCGTTGCCCTGGTTGCAGAGCTGGCTGCCAGCGATGGTGCCGGTGCCGACCTTGAACATGTCCACGCAGACCGCGGTGGAGCTCGAAGGGTCGTCGAACTGGGTGCCGCGGACTCTCGCGATCGTGTCGGTGGCCCACGTCGTCCACTTCGCGTTGTCGTAGGGCAGGATCGCGCCGCCCGGGTGGTTGGTCGCGCCGAACCGAGAGCCCTCCCGCACCGCGTTCGACAGGCCGATGGCGTGGCTGAGCGAGACTCCCGCCGTCGTGATGCCGAACAGCAGCATCAGGAGGACGGGCAGGATGATGGCGAACTCGACGGCCACCGCACCACGCTGCTGGCGCGTTGACCCTTGAGCTTCGAGGCTTCGCCGGGGGGGACGGCGGAACATGCGAACTCCTAGGGGGTCAAAGGCTCCGCTTTCTCCCGGGTACTGCCACGGGGCCTTTCAAAGAACGTAGTAAATGAACACTGCTCGTGTTCGTAAAACGCGGCAAGATGTCCAGATTTCACCTTTACTCCGGAAAGGCGCCCTCCTGCCCGTCAGACTGTGCTAGCCGTTCGGTAGGCTCCCCGGGTGGCTGACCAGACCTCGTCGAGCATCGTCATCGCCGCGGACGCTCCCGCGATCATGGACGTGATCGCCGACTTCGAGGCCTACCCGCTCTGGGCTCAAGGCGTGAGCAGCGCGGAGGTTGTCGTCCCCGGCGGCCCGGGGGAGCGGGCCCGCGAGGTCTACTTCGAGATCGAAGCCACTCCGATCCGAGACAGTTACACGCTGGCCTACGTCTGGCACTCCGACCACCTGGTCACCTGGACCCTCTCCGAGGGGAAGATGCTGCGCGCCATCGACGGTTCGTACGAGCTGAACGAGCTCGCGGACGGGACGACGGAGGTCACGTACGCATTGTCGGTCGAACTGGCGGTGCCGATGATCGGGATGCTGAGGCGCAAGGCAGAGAAGGTCATCATCGACGCGGCCCTCAAGGGGCTCAAGAAGCGCGTCGAGTCGCTCTGACAGCCAGGAGCACCGTGCGCACCATTCTCTTCACCGGGAAAGGCGGAGTCGGGAAGACGACGGCCGCCGCAGGTACGGCGACCGCCGCTGCTGCGGCGGGACATCGCACCCTGGTGCTCTCCACCGATGCTGCGCACTCTCTGGGGGACGCGTTCGGCGAGCCGATCGGGTCCGAGCCGACCGAGGTCGCCCCTCTTTTGTTCGTCCAGCAGGTCGACGCCCAGCGGCGATTCGAGCAGTCCTGGGCCGAGGTGCAGGGGTACCTGCTCACGATCCTCGACGCGGCTGGTGTGGACAGGATCACTGCCGAGGAGCTGACGGTCATACCCGTCGCCGAGGAGGTGCTCGCGCTACTCGAGGTGCGCACGCACGCGCTCTCCGGGCAGTGGGACGTGCTCGTCGTCGACTGCGCTCCCACGGCCGAGACGCTGCGACTGCTCGCGCTACCTGAGGCGCTGGGCTGGTACATGGAGCGCGTCTTCCCGATGCGCGGGAAGATCCTCAAGGCGATCAGCCCCGTCATCAAGAAGGCGACGGGGGTTCCGTTGCCTCAAGACAGTGTCTTCGACGCGATCGAGAGGTTGCACGCGGATCTCCAGCAGGTGCACCAGATCCTCACAGGCAAGGACTCGAGCGTGCGCCTGGTGCTCACGCCCGAGACCATGGTGGTGGCCGAGGCGAGAAGGGCCTTGACGACGCTCTCCCTCTTCGGCTTCACGGTCGACGGTGTGGTCGCCAACCGAGTGTTTCCCGACGCCGGCTCCGACCAGTGGCGTGAACAGTGGGTCGAGGCTCAGTCGGCCGTCCTCAGCGAGGTGGACCAGTCCTTCGAGGGGCTGCCGGTATGGCGTTCGCCGTACCGTCCCCGTGAGCCGGTCGGGGTGTCGGAGCTTGCCGCATTCGCGGCGTCGGCGTACGGAGACGACGACCCGCTCGCGGCTCCGAGCGGCGAGGGGCCGATGACCATCACGCGAACTCCGCGTGGGACGGTGCTCCGCATCGCACTACCGTTTGCAGCGAAGTCGGACATCGACCTCGCGCGACACGGAGACGAACTCGTGGTGACCGTCGGCTCGTACCGCCGCATCCTGGCGCTACCCACGGCTCTCCGTGCTCACGAGATCGCGGGTGCGCGAATCGAGGACGGCGTTCTCAAGGTCCGGTTCCGGCCGGACCAGTCCGAGCACACTCTGGGGGAGGGTCTGGATGACTGACGAACGCAATGACGGGGACGAGGTCGGGACGGTCGCGGAAGAGACGGCGAAGCTGCTCTCCGCACTCCAGGACTGGGCGAAGGAGTCCGGGAGCCAGCAGGCCTCGACGGCGGCTCATGCCGCGCATGGCCTCGCCGACTCGGTCCGTGGACTCGGAGACCACATTGGCCACGGGCCCGACTGCAAGTTCTGCCCCGTCTGCCAGGTGATCAACGTGGTCCGGGAGACGAGCCCCGAGGTCAAGCAGCATCTCGCCGTCGCCGCCAACTCGCTGTTGCAGGCGATGCAGGGGATGCTCGCCACGCAGGTGCCTGCTCCTGCGGATTCCGGGCGACGCACCCCGGTCGAGAAGATCGATCTCGACGATGACGGTCCGTGGGACGAGGACGCCTGACGTCCAATACGGACAATCTTCTCAAGTTTGACTCGGCCCGCCCGACTTCATAGGGGAGCCGTCGTGCACGGCTGTTCAAGTTCGCAACCCCCATGCACTCTTGCGCGCCGACAGGGAGGTCAGGCACGTGCGACAACTCATGCCCCGAGCTCGTCGGCGTCGTTCTTCGCGCGGCGCCTCGGCAGTGGAGTTCGCGCTGATCAGCACGCTGTTCTTTCCGATGCTCTTCGGCATGCTCGACTACGGCCTCTGGTTCGCCGACTCGCTGTCTGCGCGTTCGGCCGTGCGGGACGGCGTTCGCAAGGCGGTTGTCCAGAGCAATGTCAGCACGGCCTGCGACCTCTCGACCTTCAACTACCTCGAGAAGCTCCGCTGTGACGTCCGTGCGAACGTGGGTCCGATGTCAGGGGCGGCGTACGTCAAGGTGACGACCGGAGCCGATGGCTGGGTGAAGGGCAAGCCCCTCGTGATCTGCGCCATGATCAAGTCTGACGGTGTCACGGGTCTAGCCCCACTTCCCGGTAGCGGGGTCATCAGCTCGCGTACGGAGATGTCGATCGAGGTCGACACCGTCAAGCCCTCGGGCGCGACTGGCACCGGTGTCCAGTCCAGCCAGGACACGCTTCCCAGCGGATTCGGGAAGGACTGGTCCTGGTGCGTATGAGCCGTTCCCGTGACCAGCGAGGCGCCATTGCGATCGTCATGTCGGTCGCCAGTCTGATGATCTTCGGCTTCGCGGCACTGGTCGTCGACCTGGCCAACGTCCGTGACGTGAAGCGGCAGTCGCAGAACACGGCAGACGCAGCGGTCCTGGCGGCTGGGAATGCGCTGTACCCAGCACCCGGGACGCCCGATGTCAGTGCCGCCGTGGCAGCGGCCAAGCTGTACGCAGAGAGCAACTACGGGATCGCTGCGAGCGAGTGGGACACGTGCGTGGACGCCAGTCACTTCGTGGTTCCTCCGGGCGGCAGCCAGTGCATCTCCTTCAGCCCGAACCTGACGGCACCCACGACCGTTCGGGTCGTGGTCCCGACGCAGAGCGTGCGGACTCCGTTCGCGTCCATCATGGGCGTGCAGGACCTGCCGATCGCCACGAAGGCTCATGCGACGATCGATCCGGGCGGCCATGCCCGGTGCGGTCTTTGTGTGCTCGGCCAAGGGATGCTGCACGACCTGCAGAACGGTGACGCGACGGTCCACGGTGCCGACATCCACCTGAACGGCAGCGTCAACGTAGGCCCGCAAGGGCTCGTCGCAACCTCTGGAATCATCACGGTGCAGGGAACCGCCTCAGGCGGTCTCGGAAACTACGTCCCGGACCCGCTGACGGGTCAGCCCGGCATTGCCGACCCGCTTGCGTTCATCCCGCTCCCCCCGAACATGACCGGCCTGACTGCCAAGACCGACCCCTGTGGAACCGGAGCCGGTCGCGGGCCGGGGCTCTACGCAGGGCGCAACCTGCGCAACCTGAACTGCCAGCTCCAGCCAGGTCTCTACGTGATCGCAGGGGACAGCAGCACCATCTGGGACCTGGCCGGCAGCTCCTCGACCCACCTCTGGGGATCTGGCGTGACCCTGTACTTCACCTGCGGCAGCCAGACGATGCCTCGTCCCTGCAATGCAGGGGAGCAGGGCGCGTGGATGGACGCTTCGGGCAACGGCCGGATTGGTATCAGGGCTCCGACCGCTGGTCCGCTGTCCGGGCTGGCTGTGATCTACGACCGCCAGAACGCCTCCGAGCTCAGGTTGTCTGGAAATGGGTCCGACAACCTCACCGGCACGATGTACGCCGCCTCCGGTGCGCTCGAGATGAACGGCAACGGCTGCTCCACGAACTACTACGCCATGATCGTGGTCAAGGACCTCGAGATGGACGGTAACCCCGCCTGCCTCCAGTCGACGTACACACAGAACCAGAACGTCCAGATCCCGGCACAGGCACTGCACCTATCCCAGTAGCGGGGGTGTCAGGTGGGGTGCGAACACGCAGAACGCCCGGCCGGGAGATGTGGCCGAGCGTCTGCGTGACTTCGTAGGCGAGCCCTGGTCAGCGGACCAGACCCACCAGATCGAGCTTTGGCAGGGTCACCGCCGAGTTCGGGTCCACGCGCATGCCCAGGTCGGTACCACCGTTGAGCTCGAGCGTCGACGCGATGAACTGCGCGTTCACCAGACCCATGGACGCTCCACCACTCAGGACCAGTGGCTGCGCGTTGGGCATCATGTAGACGCCGCGCACAGTGAAGGTTCCGCCACCAGCCATGTTGTACGTTGCGCTGCTCGAGCTGCCGCTCTCGGCCCACAGGGCCAGGTCCTCGGGCCCGTCCTTGCGCTTCCAGGCCGCCTCGGCCGCGGGAAGCGGGTCGCCGTTCATGTCGGTGGTGATGTCCAAGGTGTTCGGTGCGGTCCAGTCGACGTTGCCACCGGTCTGGGTGTACTGGCCCGAGCCGATCGTCCCACCGCAAGGGGTCATCGTCGGCGCGGTGCCGTGCGTCGCGGGCGTGCAGCCGGTCGACGATCCGCCCATGAGGAAGACGGTCGTGTAGCAGAGCTGCAGGCTGCCGCCAGTCTGCTTCACCGAGCCGTCCTTGATGAAGAGTGTGGCTGTGTCAGTGTCCTGCGCGGCCGAGCAGCTGCTGCCGGTCAGGTTGGTGGCGGTGTTCATGGCGAAGCCCGATCCGTTGCCCATGTCCAGGCCCTCCGAGCTCGACCCGAAGATGTAGACCTTCTTGGCATTCGGCATCGAGAAGTTCCCGGTGGGTGCCACCTTGCTGGTGACGACGACTGTGCCAGCGTTGATGGTGAGGTTGCCGGGACGGAAGCCGCCGTTGGCACCACAACGGATCCACAGCCTCGACGATGCGGTGAGGTTCATCCCGTTGATCGTTGCCTGGTCCGTGGTGCAGTTGCTGTTGCCCAGGTTGATGAAGTGGGTGAAGCCCTGGGAGACGTAGTTTCCGTTCGTGACGCCGGTGGTGCCGAGGGAGAACACGGCGCTCTGAGCGTCGGCGATCGCTCCCTTGACACCGGTGGTCGGGGAGCTTGCGGAGCCGAGGTAGCGGTCGTCTACGATCCGGCGGGTCACCAGGGGGAGCCCGGTGACTTCGGAGGACGTGCCTGTTGCCAGGTTGTTGAGGGCAGAGCTGCCGTAGACGTTCGCGAGCGAGTCACGAACCGTGGACATCGCCACGCCGTTCGCCCGCGCCAAGGCGCTGATTCGGCCGGGCTGGGTCGGGTCGGGAGTGGACGGGTTGCTTGCAAGCGGGGCAGCGTAAGCCACGATGCCACCCGCCGCCTTGCCGTAGAACACGTACGCCCCACCGCCCGAACAGTTCAGACCGTCTGTGTCCGCATGGATGGTGCCAGGAGTGGTGCGACCGTCGGAGGAAGTCGCGCCGAACACGCGAATCCACGAGTCCGCGCCACCACCCGCGGACCCGACCTGCACGGACGGACATCCTGTGCGTCGGAGCAAGAGCATGGCGGGAGCGTTGCCACCCGGGACCTGCTTGACGCGTCCGACTGTCCGGATGGTGCTCACCAGGTCGCTGGACGTCGCCAGGCTACCGAGGCCGGGGTCGCGGTTCTGGGTGATGAGGACGGCGAGTTGGTCGCAGCCCTGCTGGGCGCCGTCGCCCTGATCCGCCTGGACCGCGGTGAGGTCTTCCTCGATGAAGCCGGAGCCGGACATCTGGTAGCCCGACTGGATCGTCACGCGGATCGGGTCACCCTGGATGGTCCCGTTCCAGACGAAGCGTGCCCACGAGGTAGCGTCTCCCGGGGTGCAGACCCCCGCACGAAGTGCCGAGTTGGTGCACCCGTTGCCCGTGGCGGCGCCCGCACCGTTCGTCCACGAGCCGCTGGTGTCCGTCACGCTGGAGAACCGGTCGTCGTTGGTCGAGAGATAGCGCAGCGCCTGGCACACACCCATGTACGGGTGTGCCAGCCCGTCGCCGCCCGCGAGCCCGTAGAGGCCCGCCGTCGCGGCGGCGTCGGCCGCGGACTTGTTGACCTGACGGTCCACGCGGACCAGGCCGAAGTCGAGCACCATGGCCGCAACGACCAGCATTCCCAGAATCACGAAGGCCGTGATGAGGGCCACCGCACCACGCTGGTTGCGGCGCGCCCGGATCCGACGGGCCCTGCTCACTGTGTGACGCATGAGCCCGCCTCGCGTCCGTAGTAGGAGACCGACTGTGCAGTGATCGTCAGGTGCTTGATCGGGAAGACGATCAGCTCGATGGTGCGCGGCTTGGCCGTCCAGACCTTGACCACGCAGGTGCCGGTGGGGATTGTCCCGGTGGGCGGCTGGGTGCCGCACGAGGTTCCTTGGGGCGCGGCCGAAGCGAGCGTCGTGCCGGCACTGCTGACCAGCGCGACGCAGACCTGGGAGTCCGCGAGGCTCGAACTGCCGTTGAAGTACGTCTGCTGGACCCGAGTGCGCACGTCGTTGGCCCAACCGGTCCCGTTGGCCGAGTAGTCGATCGCCGCGCCGAGGCGGCTGCCCTCGCGGACAGCGTTCGTCAGTGAGAGATGGTCGTTGTACGTCAACCCGGCACTGAAGATGCCGAAGACGAGCATCACGAGGATGGGGAGCACGAGTGCGAGCTCGATGACGGCCGCACCGCGCTGCGACCCCCGTCGCGATCTTCCGATGTACCTGTTCATGGTCCCCCCAAGAACCGTATGGCTGGCGCTGGCTCCCCTGAAGCCCGCGGCCTGTGCGGCGTCCCCAAACGCTGCACGAAACGAACTGTATCGGGGGTGGCTATGGTTGGAAAAGGGCATTGAGTACAAATAGTCCGTTTGGGTGGGTACCCTGGGCGCCCGAGCGCCTGCGTCCTCGACTCTATATATACGGAGTGAGTCACGAGGTGGTTTGCCGCGATGCGGTCTGCTCGGATGCATCGGCATGATGTGGCCGTGATCCAGCTTGTGGGCGTCGACCTGGGAGCCACCAACGTTCGCTGCGGCGTGGTCTCGGCTGGCCACATCCTCTCGACCTCGTCCGAAAGCCTCGACGCCACAACCGCCGATGAGTTGGTGGGGTCTATCGAGGCAGAGGTGCGCCGACTCTGTCCCGACGTCGCGCCGGCAGCCGTCGGGGTTGCCGTCGCCACCTACGTCGACACCGGGCGCTCCACAGCGATGTTCTCCCCGAACCTGCCGTTCCGTCGCTTTCCCCTTCGAGCGGCACTGGAGGAGTCACTCGGCGTCCCCGTCGTGGTCGAGAACGACGCCAACGCGGCCGTGTGGGCCGAAGTCCGCTTCGGAGCGGGCAGGGGAGCGAGCGACGTCCTCGGGCTCACCTTGGGCAGTGGTGTGGGCGGCGCCGTCGTCATCGGTGGTGAGCTCCGGCGCGGCGTCAACGGGTTCGGTGGGGAGCTCGGCCACCTGCGGGTCGTGCCGGACGGGCACCTCTGCGGGTGCGGCCTGCGCGGCTGCCTCGAGCAGTACGCGAGCGGGACAGCGCTGGCGCGGTATGGACGGGAGCTGGTCGCGGCCGAGGGCAAGACGGCTGGGATGCTCTACGAGCTGGCCGAGGGCGACGCGCACCGGGTGATCGGGCCGATGGTGAGCGCGGCCGCCCGTGCCGGTGACGGACGTGCGCTCGCGATCTTCGAGACGCTGGGGACGTGGCTGGGGGTCGGGCTCGGAAGTCTGGTCAGCGTGCTGGACCCGGAGCTGATCGTGATCGGCGGCGGGCTTGCCGCCGAGGGAGAGCTGTTCCTGGATGCGACGAGGCGTGCGTTGGCGGAGAGTGTGACGGGCGCGGCGTACCGCACCCTGCCGCCTATCGTGGCAGCGGAGCTGGGCGCCGACGCCGGGTGGCGTGGAGCTGCGGACCTCGCGGCAGCTCAGCTCCGGTAACCCGGCACCAGCTCGACGGCCAGCTGCTCCAGGAACAGCCCGACGTCCGTCACGATGCCGCGAGCCTGGGACGACCCCCGGTCGGCCAGCTTCGTGACGGTCGCGGGGTTGATGTCCACGCAGACCAGCGGGATCGACGCGGGCAGGATGTTGCCGGTAGCGACCGAGTGCAGCATCGTCGCGACCATCAGGCAGAAGCCGACGTCCTTGATCTCCGCCCGCATCGCGCGCTGCCCGTCGATCACGTCGGTGTACACGTCGGGCAGGGGACCGTCGTCGCGGACCGAGCCGACCAGCACGAACGTCTTCTCGTGCTTCACCAGCGCGTGCATGATGCCGCCGGTCAGGACGCCTTGCTCGACCGCGGCGGAGATCGAGCCGGCCTTGCGGATCGTGTTGATGGCCCTGATGTGGTGCTCGTGGCCGTGCTCGACGCCACGACCCTGGGCGAGGTCGATGCCGAGGGAGGTGCCGTACAGGGACGACTCGATGTCGTGGGTTGCCAGCGCGTTGCCCGCGAAGAGGACGTCGACGAAGCCGGCGTGGACCAGCGCCACCATCGCGGGCGCGGCACCCGTGTGCACGACGCCTGGACCGCCCACCCAGAGCACCTTCTTGCCGGACGCCTTCGCCTCCCGCATGCCGTCGGCGACCTGCCGGACCAGCACGGCCTGCGGCTTCTCGCTCGAGACGTCGGACTCCATGAAGCCGAAGCCTTCGGCGCTCCGGTCCACCACGGGGACCATGACCTTGATGCCGGAGGCGCCTGTCACGACCGTCATGCCGGCGCGGACGTCCGCCATCGGCAGTGTGTACACGCGCTCGCCGTCGACCACCAGGCCGCAGTCCATCTCGGGGTTGTCGACCTCGATCCAGCGACCGCCGAGGCGGACGCGGGTCTCGAGGTTGGTCGTGGAGTAGAAGCCGTCGGGGAAGACGCCGTCGGTCTCCACCACCGAGGTGGTGGCTTCGCCCGGGTCGACCTGGTTGACGCCGCGGGTCTGCAGGCGCATCAGGAGGCGCTGCAGGGCCTCGTCGTCCTCGGCGGAGACGGTGATGGTCGCGTGGGACGGATCGTGGGAGTCGTGGCCGACGTCGAACCGGTCGATGACGTAGTCGCCGCCGTACTCCCGGATGTCGTCCAGCACTCGCGACAGGATGCCGCTGTCCATCAGATGGCCGGAGATCTCGACCGTCTCGCTCGCCTGCACTGCTTCTCCCTCTCTCCCTTGAGATGAGAGCAGGCTACAGAACGGCCCCGTCGTCGCCGGGCCAGCGGTCGTCGTCGCGCTTCATGGTCGCGACCAGGTAGATGAAGCCGCCCACGAACCCGCTGACCAGGAAGAAGGCGAGCCAGTCCGGCGCGTCCAGGCGGAAGACCACGAAGACCAGCATGACCAGTGGAGCGCCGAGTACCCCGCTCCACGCGATCAACCGCCGAGGCTCGGGTACGACGATCGGCGGCGGGTCCGGCGGGATGAAGTGCCCCTCGTCGAAGTAGGTGGCCTCGGTGTTGAGGGCGTCGTCGCCGGCGGGGGCGGGCTCGGGCTTCTCGGCCCAGCCGTGGGCCTTGAAGCGCTCCGCCAGTCCCTCGGGGGTCGCCGGCGGAGACGTGGCAGCCGGCTGGTCGCCGTACGCCTCGACGATCTTCGCGAACTCGGCCTCCATGTCGAGGGGTGTGCCGTTGCCCTCCTCGCGCTCGCCGTCGGAGCTGCTCACGGACCCGTGACCCGTCGCACGAACTCGAGGGACGCGTCGAAGATCGCGGGGGCGTCGTTGTCGACCGTGGCGACGTGGTAGCTGTTCTCCAGACGCAGCTCGGTCACGTCGCGCGAGGACACGGTGCTCCGGATGATCTGCGCCGAGGACGGGTCGACGACGCGGTCGACGGTCGACGTCATCAGGAGCAGCGGCTGCGTGATGTCGGGGAGCGCCTTGCGCACGGCGGCGTACCCCTGCAGCATCGAGTGGGCGGCCTTCAGCGGAGTGTGCCGGTAGGCGCGCTCCTCGACTCCCGGCTTCTTGATGTCGCTGCCGATGCCGGGCATGGCCGGGACGACGTGCTTGAGCACGGGGAGCAGCTTCACGTCCCACCGGGCGATGTTGACTGCAGGGTTCACCACCATCACGCCGGCGACCTCGCGGCCACGGTCAGCGGCGAGCTGGAGCACCAGGCCGCCACCCATCGAGAGGCCGCCCACCACCACCTGGTCGCACTCGGCGTGGAGCTTGTCGAACGCCAGCTGCACCTCGCCGTACCAGTCGGCCCAGCGCTTCTTGTTCAGGTCCTGCCAGCGCGTGGCGTGGCCGGGGAGGAGTGGCGCCGACACGGCGTACCCGTGGGCAGCCAGGTGCTCGGCCCAGGCGCGCATCGAGGCGGGCGTGCCGGTGAAGCCCTGGGAGAGGAGCACGCCGACCCGTTGACCGTCCGCCTGAGGCGTTGCGGACGACAGGAAAGGCTCGTCGCGGGGGTCGATCTGCACAGGCGCTCCAGCAGGTGCGGTAGTTGAGTGGGCTCCGGATCGAGCTGCCCTTCATCGTCGCACGAGTCCCCAAGGCGGGCTAGGGTTGGGCCCACCCACGGAGTCCGCCGGAGAAGAGCAGAGGGAGTCGTCGCGTTGTTCTACTGGTTCCTCAAGCTGATCGCCCTCGGGCCGATCCTGCGGCTCGTCTTCCGGCCGCAGTCCGAGGGTCTGGAGAACGTCCCCACCGAGGGCCCTGCGATCCTCGCCAGCAACCACCTCTCGTACGCCGACTGGCTGTTCATGCCGCTCGCCCTGCCGCGGCGCGTGTCCTTCGTCGCCAAGGCGGAGTACTTCACCACCCCGGGCTTCAAGGGCTGGCTGCAGAAGACCTTCTTCTCCGGCGCGGGTCAGATCCCGATCGACCGCTCAGGCGCCGACGCGGCCCAGGGAGCACTCCTGTCCGCCAAGCGCGTCCTGGACAACGGTGAGCTCTTCGGGATCTACCCGGAGGGCACCCGCTCCCACGACGGCAAGCTCTACCGCGGCAAGACAGGGGTGGCGCGGCTCGCCCTCGAGACCGGGGTGCCCGTCATCCCCGTGGCGGTGATCGGCACCGACGTCGTCGCGCCTCCCGGCAAGAAGTTCGGCTCGTTCACCCGCCCGAGGGTGCGCTTCGGCAAGCCCCTCGACTTCTCCCGTTACGAGGGCCTCGAGGACGACCGCTTCATCCTGCGCTCGGTCACCGACGAGATCATGTACGAGATCATGCAGCTCGGGGGCCAGGAGTACGTCGACATGTACGCCGGTCGCGCGAAGGCCCTGGACAAGGAGCGCGCGAAGGCCGACGCCGGCGCCGAGGGCGACCGCAAGGCTTCGTGAGCCTCCGGTGAGGTTCGAGATCAAGGAGGAGAACCGGCCTCGCTGGCTCCCCCCGCGCGCCGCCTCCGACGCCGTCACCACCGCGCTCTTCCGGGCGCTGGCCGTGCTGCGCGTCATCGTCATGGCGTACGCCGTGGCCAAGATCGTCGACCGCCGCGACGACTTCGACCGGCCGGGCGCCGCGTGGACGGTCGCGGCCGTCATCGTGGCCTGGACCGCGCTGATGACCTGGGCGTACGACGATCCGCGGCGCCGCCGCTTCCCGCTGTACGCCGCCGACCTCGCGGTCGCGACCGGCCTGGTGCTGACCACGCCGTACATCCAGAGCCAGGCGATGCTCGACGAGCACGCCTCGCACATGCCGACGTTCTGGGTGATGGCCGCGGTGCTGGCGTGGGCTGTCGGGCGCGGCTGGCTCGAGGGGATGCTCGCGTCGGCGATCGTCTCCGCGGCCGATGCGAGCGTGAAGGTCTCGCTCGACAGCACGACCATCGGCCAGATCTTCCTACTGTTCCTCGCGGCCGGGATGGTCGGCTACACCGCCCAGACCCTCCGAGAGTCCGCCGAGCTGAGGGCGGCGGCCGAGCGGGAGTCCGCCGCCGCGGAGGAGCGGTCACGGCTCGCTCGCGCCGTCCACGACGGCGTGCTCCAGGTGCTGGCGCTGATGCAGCGCCGGGGTCTGGAGGCCGGCGGCGAGCTGGCTGAGCTCGGCCGGCTGGCGGGGGAGCAGGAGGTGGCCCTCCGCGCGCTGATGCAGGGCAACGCCCGCAAGCGGCCGGCGAACTGGCGGGCCGACCTCGTGACGGCCCTGGAGGCGGTCCGCATCGAGGGCGGCACCGTCTCGGGTCCTGGGCACCCTGTCGAGCTGGCGGCCGACCGCGTCGAGGAGCTGACTGCAGCGGTGAAGGCGTGCCTCGACAACGTGGTGATGCACGTGGGGGAGGGCGCACCCACCTGGGTGCTGGTCGAGGACCTGGGTGACCGCGTGGTCGTGAGCGTGCGCGACGAAGGGCCCGGCATCCCCGCCGGACGGCTCGAGCAGGCTGCAGGTGACGGGCGGCTCGGAGTCAGCGACTCGATCAAGGGGCGCATCGCCGACCTCGGCGGCACGGCGGAGCTCGTCACGGCGCCCGGCCAGGGCACCGAGTGGGAGCTGACGGTCCCCAAGTGACCATCCACTCCGACCACCCGTTCCTCGACCCCGAGCCCGATCCGGTACGCCGGTTCCGGGGTCGCCTGGGTGGGCGGGTGTCGCTGTGGACCGCCGGGGAGGGCGGAGGGCGCGCGGGCCTCACCGTGACGTCGCTGATGGTCGCGCCGGGCGAACCCTCCCAGGTGCTCGCCCTGCTCGATCCCGACTCCGACTTCGCGGCGGCCCTGGAGGAGACCGGTCGCGCCGTCGTCCAGCTTCTCGACTGGAGGCATCGCGATCTCGCCGACATGTTCGCGGGACTCGCGCCTGCCCCCGGGGGGTTGTTCAGCCACGCGACCTGGGAGCAGACCGACTGGGGGCCGGTCCTCTCGGACGTGGATGTCTGGGCAGGCGTGAGCCTCGCTGAGCCCCGCTCCTCACGCGACACGACCGTGGGGTGGTCGTGGCTCGTCAGCGGGGTCGTCGACGAGCTCCGGGTCGGTGACGAGACCGATCCGTTGCTGCACCGCCGCGGCCGCTACGAGCGGGCGCGACAGCCTGGATGAACGATCAGGCTCCGCGCAGTGCCTGCACGAAGTCGAACATGTGCCACGCCTCCGGGGACGGAAGCTCGGGGCCGCGGCGGGACGCACGCATCTGGCGTACGCGGGACAGCGTGATCACCGATCCGGGGGTGGAATCGGCTACCACGACGTCGCCGGTCGGGTCGAAACCTCGGTACGGCGACAACAGGTCGTCAATGTTCATTGTTGGTCTCCCTCCCTAAGAGCCACCATCAGTGTGTCCGATATGACCACGAATTTCCCTTAGCCAAACGGATGATCTTTGAGACGCACCCTCAGGTAGCGTTCGCGCCATGACCGACCCCGCCGCACCCGTCACCGTGATGGTCGTCGACGACCACCCGATGTGGCGTGACGCCGTCGAGCGCGACCTGACCGATGCCGGGTTCTCGGTGGTCGCGACGGCAGCGACGGGCACCGAGGCCATCGCTCGCGCCCGGGCGACCCGGCCCGACGTCGTCGTCCTGGACCTCAACATCCCGCCGCCGAGCGGCGTCGAGGTCACCGCGACCCTCATGGCCGACGGTGAGGCCATTCGGATCCTCGTGCTCTCCGCCTCGGGGGAGCAGGCAGACGTGCTCGAGGCGGTGAAGGCGGGCGCCACCGGCTACCTGGTGAAGTCCGCGTCACGCGAGGAGCTGACCGAGGCCGTACGTCGGGTCGCCGTCGGCGACACGGTGTTCACGCCGGGGCTCGCGGGACTCGTGCTCGGGGAGTACCGCCGTCTCTCGGAGGAGCCCGCCGGCTCCAGTGACTCCGACCTGCCCCGCCTCACCGAGCGCGAGACCGAGGTGCTGCGTCTGGTCGCCAAGGGGCTCTCCTACAAGCAGATCGCCGAGCGGCTGGTCCTCTCGCACCGCACGGTCCAGAACCACGTGCAGAACACGCTGCGCAAGCTCCAGCTGCACAACCGGGTCCAGCTCGTCCGCTACGCGATCGAGCAAGGGCTGGACGACGACGCGTGAGCCTCGCCCGAATCGCCCACGAGCTCTACGGGCTCCTGCCCACGGAGTTCATCGCCGAGCGGGACGCGGCGGCCCGGGCCATCCGCCCGAGCGACCGCTCCCTGTCCGACGAGGTGAAGGCCCTTCGCAAGCCGTCCACCGCGGCCTGGGCCGTGAACCTGCTGAGCCGCGAGAAGTCTGACCTGCTCGAGCAGGTCCTGGCGCTGGGCGTCTCCCTGCGGCAGGCGCAGGCCGGCCTCCAGGGCGAGGAACTCCGCGCGCTCACCAAGCAGCGGCGGCAGCTGATCGCGGCAGTGACGACTGAGGTGCGCTCGCTCGCCGCTGCCGCCGGCGTGAAGCTCACCGAGGCGGTGGCGCGTCAGGTCGAGGACACGCTCTCGGCGGCGATGGTCGACGAGGGCGCCGCTGCCGCGGTGCACTCGGGAATGCTCACCGACGCGCTGGCCTCCACCGGCATGGGCTCCCTGTCGCTCGGCTCGGTGGTCGGCGTCATCCCGGGCAAGACTTCGGGCAAGCTGCACGCCGTACCTCCTGCGCCCGTGGACGCCTCCGAGGAACGCGAGCGGGTCGAGAAGCTCCTGGAGCAGGCGTCGGCCCTCCTCGACGACGCCGAGGCTCGGGTGGAGAAGGCCGCCAAGAAGAAGAACAAGCGCGAGGCGAAGACGCTGCAGCTCCAGGCCGAGCTGGACGAGCTGCGCCGGAAGGCCGCCGAGCTCGAGCACGCGCTGGACGGTCTGGCGGACGAGCTCGAGGAGGCCGAGGAGGCCTACGCGACGGCCGTGGCCATGCGCGACGAGGCGAAGGCGGCGGCTGTCGACGCGGCGAAGCTCGTCGCGAAGACGTCCCGTTAGACCGGCACGCCCGTCGGCGTGAGGAGCAGCCGCGACCCCATCCCCACGGACAGGGACAGGCTCTCCAGGAACGCACGGCGCAGGAACGAGACCTCCCGCACCGACCACAATGTCTCGGTCGTGACCCACGCGACGTCCCGCGCCTTGTCGATCTTCCAGGACGAAACCAGGTGGACGACCGGACCGATCTGGTCGTCGACCAAGGTCTGGACCTCGTCCAGGAACGACCTGCGGATCTCGGACTCGACGTCGGCCAGCAGGGCGTTCACGGCCTGGTAGTCCCGCTGGACGGCCCGGTGCTTCGGCGAGAGGCCCATCGCCTCGCACGAGCTCACCACCGCGACGGGCAGGTCGTGCTCGATGTGGGTGTTCATCCCCGCGAGCGCGAACTGGATGGGAAGGACGCCACGGCGGCGACGGCCTTCGAAGAGCGGAGCCCACGCGCGCGACCGGCGGTCATCGCCTGCGTCGTAGGCGTCGAGGTACAGCCGGGCGAAACGTACGTCGAGCTCGGTCATGAACTCGGGGTCCTCGAAGACCTGCTGCTCCTCGAGGGCTGCCCCGATCCGCTCGGTGACGGTGAGGTACAGGTGGTTGAAGACCGCGACGCCGTCGTCGGACGGAAGCTCGTCATCGATCTCGCGCATGCGGCTGATGACGTCCGAGATGTTCATGACGGCCAGCCTGCCAGTCCGGGTAGCGTCGGCGCGTGGATTACACCGAGTACGACACGCGTCTCGCGGCCTACGTCGTGCTCGTGGACGGTGACCGGATCCTCCTCGCGCACTTCAACGAGCTCGGTGTGCGGGCCTGGACGTTGCCAGGCGGTGGCGTCGAGGTGCACGAGACGGTGGCGGACGCGGCGGTGCGCGAGGTACTCGAGGAGACCGGGTACGACGTGGAGCTGGTCCGGCTCCTGGGTGTCGACTCGATCGTCGTCCCGGCGGAGAAGAGACTGGTCGCAAGCAACCGGCTGCTCAAGAACGTGCGGGTCCTCTACGAGGGACGCCTGCTCGGGGGAGAGCTGACCCACGAGATCGGCGGCACGACCGACGAGGCGCGCTGGGTGCCGCTCGACGAGGTGGCGGAGCTGTCGCGGGTCGGCCTGGTCGACGCCGGGATCGAGCTCTGGCGGTCGACCCGCTGACTCAGGCCCAGGCCTTCGACCGCTCGACGGCCTTGCGCCACCGCGCGTGAGCCGCGTCCGCGCCCGACCGGTCGGCCCGCGGCTCGAAGCGCCGGTCGAGGGCCCAGGTGTCCCGGAGCTCGTCGGTGGACTTCCAGACACCCGTGCCCAGACCGGCCAGGAAGGCGGCACCGAGGGCCGTCGTCTCGACGATCTTCGGTCGCTCCACGGCCACGCCGAGCTGGTCGGCCTGGAGCTGGCAGAGCAGGTCGTTCGCACTCGCGCCACCGTCGACCGCCAGTGACGTGAGGGACGGCATCGTCTCGATCACGTCGCGCACCTCGAAGGTGATCGCCTCGAGCGTGGCGCGCACGATGTGCGCGCGCGTCGTACCGCGGGTGATGCCGATGATCAGGCCCCGGGCGTCCGGGTCCCAGTCGGGGGCGCCCAGCCCGGTGAGCGCCGGCACGAAGACGACTCCGTCCGTGGACTTCACGGTCGCAGCGATCGCTGCGGTCTCGGCGGCCGAGCCGACGATCTGCAGCCCGTCGCGCAGCCACTGGACGGCGGCACCGGTGACGAAGATGGCGCCCTCCACGGCGTACGTCGTCTCACCGCCCGGGGAGCGCCAGGCAGCCGTGGAGAGCAGCCCGGCGTCCGAGCGGACGACCTCGGGGCCGGTGTTGGTGAGGATGAACGAGCCGGTGCCGTAGGTGCACTTGGTCTCGCCGGGGGAGAAGCAGGTCTGGCCGAAGAGGGCGGACTGCTGGTCGCCCGCGATGCCGGCGATCGGCAGCTCGAGGCCGAGGAAGGTCGACGGGTCGGTGGTGGCCAGGTGTCCCCAGGACGGGACGATCTCGGGCAGTGACTCTCGAGGGACGCCGAAGAGGCCGCACAGCTCGTCGCTCCAGTCTCCTGTGGCCAGGTCGAAGAGCAGCGTGCGCGAGGCGTTGGAGACGTCGGTGACGTGCCAGGTGCCGCGGGTCATCCGGGCGATGAGGTACGAGTCGATGGTGCCGATCGCGTAGCGGCCGGACTCGACCAGCGCCCAGGTGTGCGGCTCGTTCTCGGCGAGCCAGGTGAGCTTCGTGCCGGAGAAGTACGGGTCCAGCCGGAGTCCGGTCAGCTCGGCGACGCGCGGCTCGTGGCCGGCGTCGCGCAGCTTCACGCAGAGGTCGGCGGTCCGCCGGTCCTGCCACACGATCGCGCGTCGGGGTGAGGTCAGCGTCTCCCGGTCCCAGAGGGTGATCGTCTCGCGCTGGTTGGTGATGCCGAGCCCGCGCAGGTCGCTCGGGGAACCGTTCCACGCCGTGAGGCAGGCACGTGTCGCCTCGAGGGTGGCCTGCCAGATCTCCTCCGGGGAATGCTCGACCCACCCCGGCTGGGGGAAGTGCTGGGCGAACTCCTGGTAGCCCTTGGCGGCGATGGTTCCCTCGGTCGTCACGACCAGAGCGGTCACGCCCGTCGTCCCTGCGTCGATGGCGAGCACAGTCATGCACGGCACCCTACTCATCGTTCTACGCTGTCGGCATGAAGGACGTGTGGGCAGCGGGGGATGCCTACGAGCCGTACGTCGGGCGGTGGAGCAGGCTCGTTGCAGCCGAGTTCCTCACCTGGCTCGACCTGCCGTCGGGAAGCCGGTGCCTCGACGTCGGCTGTGGGACGGGAGCGCTCACCTCTCAGCTGGTGCAGGTCGGCTCGGCCACGGGCGTCGACGCGTCCGAGGGCTTCGTGTCCTACGCAGCTGCGCACGAACCCGCGGCGACGTTCCGGGTCGGCGACGCGACGAGCCTGCCCTTCGAGGACGACCTCTTCGACGCCGCTGTGTCGGGGCTGGTGCTCAACTTCGTGCCCGACCACGCGGCCATGGTGCGGGAGATGTCCCGCGTGACGATCGCCGGCGGGTCCGTCGCGGTGTACGTCTGGGACTACGCCGAGGGCATGCAGTTCATGCGACGGTTCTGGGACGTCGCCGCTGCCGTGGACCCGGAGGCTCCCGACGAGGCCGCCCGGTTCCCGGTGTGCGCGCCCGAGCCGCTGGCGGCGCTGTTCCACGACGCCGGGCTCTCCGAGGTGGCCGGGCGCGAGATCGTCGTCCCGACGACCTTCGTGGACTTCGCCGACTTCTGGGAGCCTTTCCTGGGCGGGCAGGGCGCCGCTCCGGCGTACGTCGCGACCCTCGGCCTCGACGCGCGGTCCGAGATCGAGCAGCGGCTTCACGAGGAGCTGGGCGACGGACCGATTCCGCTCACCGCCCGTGCCTGGGCTGTCCGCGGAGTTTGCTGATCCGGTTGTTGGAACGATCCAATTCTGGCATGGTCAGAACTATGAGAGTTGGTGTGCTGACCGGTGGTGGCGACTGTCCTGGCCTCAACGCGGTGATCCGGGCGGTCGTCCGCAAGGGCGTGAAGGAGCACGGCTTCGAGTTCGTGGGGTTCCGCGACGGGTGGAAGGGGCCGCTGGAGAACATCACGGTCCCCCTCGGGGTCAACGAGGTGCGGGGGATCCTGCCCCGCGGGGGCACGATCCTGAAGTCCTCGCGGACCAACCCGTTCAAGGTCGACGGCGGCGTCGAGCGGATCAAGGAGAACCTCGCGGCCAACGGCGTCGACGCGCTGATCGCGATCGGCGGCGAGGACACCCTGGGGGTCGCGACGAAGCTCGCGGAGCTCGACGTGAACGTCGTCGGCGTCCCCAAGACGATCGACAACGACCTGTCCGGCACCGACTTCACCTTCGGCTTCGACACGGCCGTCAACATCGCGATGGAGGCGATCGACCGGCTGCACACGACCGCCGAGTCGCACCACCGCGTCCTCGTCGTCGAGGTCATGGGCCGCCATGCCGGCTGGATCGCACTGCACTCCGGCATCGCCGGAGGCGCCAACATCATCCTGATCCCCGAGCGGCCGTTCAGCATCGACGCGGTCACGGCGTACGTCGAGTCGCGGTTCGAGAGCCACTACTCGCCGATCATCGTGGTGTCCGAGGGAGCCACTCCTGACAACGGCGGTGACATGACGCTGCAGTCCGACGAGCTCGACGCCTTCGGGCACGTCCGTCTCGGGGGCATCGGCGACCGGCTCGCGAAGGAGATCGAGAAGCGCACCGGCAAGGAGGCGCGAGCCGTGGTGCTCGGCCACGTCCAGCGCGGCGGTACACCGACGGCGTTCGACCGGTGGCTGGCGACGCGGTTCGGTCTGCAGGCGATCGCGGCCGTTGCCGACGGTGACTTCGGGAAGATGGTCGCGCTGCGCGGCAAGGACATCGTGCGCGTGCCGCTGTCCGAGGGCACCAAGGAGCTGAAGCTGGTCTCGCCGGAGGAGTACGCGGAAGCGGAAGTCTTCTTCGGCTGACGGTGCTGTCGGGGGGTCCACCTAGGGTTGGCCCCATGCTGGAGCCACGCCTCGAGGTAGCCACCCGCGTCATCACCGCGATGGCCGGCGAGGGCGCGCGCCTGCGCGACGACCAGCTCACGGCTGTGTCCGCGCTCGCCGAGGACGGCGCTCGGGTGCTCGTCGTCCAGGCGACCGGATGGGGCAAGTCGGCGGTCTACTGGGCGGCCACCGCGATCCGTCGCAGCGAGGGGCACGGCCCGACGCTCGTGGTCTCGCCGCTGCTCAGCCTGATGCGCGACCAGGTCGCGGCCGCGTCCCGGGCTGGGCTGCGAGCGGCCACTCTCAACTCCTCCAACTTCGACGAGTGGGGCGACATCGAGGCCGACCTGAAGGGCGGCGGCATCGACGTCCTCCTGGTCTCGCCCGAGCGACTCGCGAACCCTGGCTTCGGCCGCCGCGTCCTGGATGCACTCGCGGGCCAGCTCGGCCTTCTCGTCATCGACGAGGCACATGCGGTGTCGGACTGGGGACACGACTTCCGACCCGACTACCGGCGGGTCTCCGACGTCCTGCAGCAGCTCAACCCGGCGACGCCGGTCCTGGCGACGACGGCGACGGCGAACCAGCGGGTCACCGACGACGTGGCGCAGCAGCTCGGTGCGGCCGCGCTGGTGCTCCGGGGTCCGCTCGCGCGGTCCAGTCTCGAGCTTTCCGTCGTGGACCAGCTGAGCCCGCTCGAGCGCTATGCCTGGGTGGTCGACCACCTGCCGCGGCTGGCCGGGTCGGGAATCGTCTACGTGCTCACGGTGGCCGATGCCGAGAGGCTCACGGAGGCTGTCCGCGCGGTCCACGGTGCTGACGTCCCTGTCGCCGCCTACACCGGTCAGCTCGAGGCGTCCGCGCGGCACGAGCTCGAGGACTCGCTGCGAGACAACCGGCTGAAGGCGCTGATCGCGACCTCGGCGCTGGGCATGGGCTACGACAAGCCGGACCTCGGGTTCGTGATCCACGTCGGGGCGCCCCCCTCGCCCGTGTCGTACTACCAGCAGGTCGGGCGTGCCGGTCGCGCGATCGAGCACGCGCACGCCGTCCTCCTGCCGTCCGACGCGGACGCGGGCGTCTGGGACTACTTCGCGACCGCGACCATCCCCGTGCCGGAACAGGTGGCGAAGGTGCTGTCGGCGCTGACGTCGGAGCCGACCAGCGTGGCCGCGCTCGAGGCGGAGACGGGTGTACGTCGCACGCGGGTCGAGCTGATGCTCAAGCAGCTCGCCGTCGACGGTGTGACCGAGCGGCTCGAGGGCGGCTGGGTCTCGACCGGGAAGCCCTGGAACTACGACGCCCCGCACTACGAGGGCGTGCTCCGGGTGCGCCGGCGCGAGGCCGACATCATGCGCTCCTACACGCGCGGCGAGCGCTGCCTGATGGAGCTGTTGCAGTCGGCTCTCGATGATCCGTCGGCCGAGCCGTGCGGGCGATGCTCGGTCTGCCGCTCCTCGCTGCCGAGCGGTCTCGAGGGGCAGCCCACCCCCGAGACGGTGCGCGCCGTCACCGAGGTGCTGCGCGGCGAGGTGCACGTCCTCGAGCCGCGGAAGATGTGGCCCGGTGGGGCCTACGGCTCGCGCGGGAAGATCGCGGCGGACGCGATGGCCGAGGTCGGGCGCACGCTCGTCTTCGCTGATGCCCCTGAGTGGAGGGAGGCCGTCGCGGCGATGTTCGCCCAGGACGCACCCGCGCCGCCCGACGTGCTCAGCGCCGTGGTCACGGTGCTGTCCGAGTGGCGCCGCTCCTGGGTCGCGAGGCCCGAGGTCGTCGTACCCCTGCCCGCTGCGGGCTACCGCACGCTCACCGCTTCGGTGGCCGACCACGTGGCGAGTGTGGGCCGTCTCGAGCGACTCGACGCCGAGGTCCCCCCTCCGCCACCGGACGTGCGCGACCTCAGCTCCCCCGAGGAGGCGGCGTTCTGGCGCGACCGGATCGCGGTGCCTCCGGTCGGCGGCAGGGTGGTGCTGCTCGTCGTCGACGCAACGTCGTCGCTGTGGCCGGTGACCGTCGCGTCAGCGAAGCTCCGCGAGGCGGGGGCGGCGGCCGTCCTGCCGCTGGTCCTGCACCGGCGGCCCTAGGACTCGGTGACGCGCACCCGCGGATTGGCCAGCGCCGTGGCGAAGGCAGCGGCGATGCCTCGTTCGCACAAGCCGGCCGAGCCCACCGCCATCGTGTGGTCGTCCAGCCGCAGCACGTTGTCGATGCCCTCCTGGATGAAGAGCATGTCGTCCATCGCAGCCGGGGCGTCCGTGTTGTAGAGCTTCTTGACGTCGGGCGTGTAGGTCAGCCGCCACTGGTAGGGCCCGCGCCGCTCGCCGGTGGTCGCGCCGTACACGTAGTGCTCGTCGGCCAGCGTGACCGAGATGGCCTCGTCGGCCACGAGCGTCTTCACGGAAACGGGCGGGTCGACCTCGATGATGAGGTCCATCGTGTCGATGTGCGCCGGGCAGCTGCACATGCCGGGCAGGGGAGGGCTCCAGGGCACTTCCTCCGGCCTGCTCCCTCGCAGTTTGTCGAACAGTCCCACGCTCAAACCCTAGGGCGAATCGGCCTGGTGCGGGCCGGAACGTACGCTTTGACGGTGACGATTCCGGATCTCGCCGACCTCCACTCGCTCGGTGCCGCGCAGCAGCCGAACTGGCCCGATCGCGACGCGCTCGACGAGGCGGTGGCGAAGCTTCGCAAGGTGCCTCCGCTGGTGTTCGCCGGCGAGTGCGACGAGCTCAAGGCAAAGCTCGCCGCCGTGACCCGGGGCGAGGCGTTCCTGCTCCAGGGTGGCGACTGTGCGGAGACGTTCGACCAGGTCACGGCGGACAACGTCCGGGCCAAGCTCCGGGTCCTGTTGCAGATGGCCGTCGTCCTGACGTACGCCGCCTCCGTGCCGGTCGTGAAGGTCGGCCGGCTCGCCGGTCAGTACGCCAAGCCCCGGTCGAGCGACACCGAGACCCGCGGCGACGTGACGCTGCCGGCGTACCGCGGCGACGCCGTCAACGGCTTCGAGTTCACGGCCGAGTCCCGGATCCCCGACCCGCAGCGGCTGGTCGAGGTCTACAACAACTCGGCGGCGACGCTGAACCTCGTGCGCGCCTTCGTAACCGGTGGCTACGCCGACCTGCGTCAGGTGCACACCTGGAACACCGACTTCGTGCGCTCCTCACCGGTGGGCAAGCGCTATGAGCGCCTGGCGTCGGAGATCGATCGGGCGCTCACCTTCATGAAGGCGATCGGTGCGGACCCCGACGAGTTCCACCGCGTCGACTTCCACTCCAGCCACGAGGCGCTGGTGCTGGAGTACGAGCACGCCCTCACCCGCATCGACAGCCGCACGAGCCACCCGTACGACGTCTCGGCTCACTTCGTCTGGATCGGGGAGCGGACCCGCCAGCTCGACGGCGCCCACGTCGAGCTGCTGAGCCACATCCGCAACCCGATCGGCGTGAAGCTCGGTCCGAGCACCAGCCCGGACGACGCCATCGCTCTCGCGCACAAGCTCAACCCGGAGAACGAGGCCGGCCGCCTGACCTTCATCACTCGCTTCGGCGCCGGCAAGATCCGTGAAGGCCTGCCGAACATCGTCGAGAAGGTCACCGCGGCCGGGCTCAACGTCGCGTGGGTGTGCGACCCGATGCACGGCAACACCTTCGAGTCGTCCACCGGCTACAAGACGCGCCGGTTCGAGGACGTCATGGACGAGGTGCAGGGCTTCTTCGACGTACACCGGTCGCTGGGCACCTGGCCCGGCGGGCTGCACGTCGAGCTGACCGGAGACAACGTGACCGAGTGCGTCGGCGGCGGCGAGGAGCTCCAGGACCACCACCTCTCCGAGCGCTACGAGTCGGTCTGCGACCCGCGGCTCAACCGGGTGCAGTCACTCGAGCTGGCCTTCCTCGTGGCCGAGATGCTGCGCGAGGTCCAGGTGGCCGAGCCGGTGCCGACCGCGGGCACTCCCTGAGAGTCTGCGAAGAACCCGCCCGGCGGTCTTCCACCGGACCTGCGGGCGGCGCCAGACTCGGCCCGTGAAGCGCAGTTCGTGGATCGTAGCGATGTCATTGGCTCTGGTCGGCCCGGGGCTCGTCCCGCAGGCGGCCGAGGCGGCCACGGTGACTGTCACGGTCGTCGACTTCGAGTTCCAGAACGGGACCGTCGGCGTCGCGCAGGGGACGACGGTGACGTGGGACTTCAAGGCGTTCCACACCGCGACGTCCCACCAGCTCTTCTGGGACTCCGGGTTCAAGGACTCGGGCGACACGTACTCGAGGGTCTTCAACGACGCCGGGTCCTTCGCCTACTTCTGCAACGTGCACGGCCACGGGATGAACGGCACGATCAAGGTGCGAGTCGCGGCATCCGCCATCCCCGGAGGCAAGCAGATCCGCTGGTCGAGGACCGGCGGCCAGAAGTACGACGTGCAGTTCAAGCGGCGCGGGGCCGCCACGTGGCGGCCGTTCCGGACCGGCGTCACCGCCGCGTCCGCTGCCTTCAAGCCGGCGAAGCCGGGCCGGTTCGTCTTCCGGGCTCGGACGCAGAACACCGCCAACGCCCAGTGGTCGGGCTGGTCCCCGAGCAAGCGAGTGCGCGTCCTCTAGCACCTCCGCGTGGTAGGAAACGGTCATGGCGCCGGACCGGTACGACGAGCTGATGGCACGCAGGGCGGAGCTCGAGCGTGAGCTCCACGAGCGGATGCGGCGTCACCACGACGACATGATGCGGCAGCTGCCGCTGCTGGGAAGCTCCGCGAAGGCGTTCGGCCGCCGCACCGACGGCATCCGGATTGCAGGCGACGGTTCGCTGGATGCCCACCTCGAGCTCCAGGACGTGCACGGGCGGACGTCGACGGTGGTGCTCCGCGCGGACCCGAACGGCCCGGTGGAGGAGCTCGGGGGCGCGACGCCTGCGGTGACTGACACCCCACCACCGCACGCTGCCGACGAGACCGCCTCGCGGCTGGATGCGGTCGCCAGGCTGGCTCGAGAGCATCTCCCGGCCACGGCCGTCGAAGGCTTCCTGGGCCTGTTGCTCCCCGCTCTTCGTCTCGAGCACGCAGGCGACGGGGATCCGGTGGTAGCCCAGCTGGGCGGCCTGCCCCGTTTGCCGATCAACACATGGCCGGTGTGGGAGGGGCACGGGCCGTTGAGCCACGTGCTCAGCTTCGACTGCGAGGTGGTGGGCACGCTGCTCCCCGAGCTCGGCCTGCCGGGGACCGGCGTGCTTGCCTTCTTCTACTTCGACGGGTCGTTCGACGACTTTGCGAGCACGGTCGGCACCTGGGATCCGGCCACCAGTCCGGGCTTCCGGGTGCTGCACGTCCAGCCGGACCAGGCCGCCCCGCACGACCGGATGGACGTCGCGACTCCCGCACCTCCCGGCCTCACGGTCTTTCCCTCCGTCGCGCTGACGGCGGTGAGAACCCTGACGTGGCCGGCGAGCGAGTCGCCCCTCACCGACTCCTTCCGGGCGACGTCAGGCGCAACCGAGGAGGCGGTGGCCGCGCTCTACCGCGCACTGCACGAGCTTCCCCAAGGCGGCTACGACACCCACCAGGTCGGCGGGTACGCCACCCCGCAACAAGGTGCCGTGGAGCTCGAGGTGGAGCAGCTGCGGCGTGGGCTTGCCGGAGAGCCGTTCGAGTGGCAGGACTCCGAGGTTCTCGCCGCGGCACGTCAGTGGCGGCTCCTGCTCCAGGTCGCGTCCGACGACGACGCCGCCATGATGTGGGGGGACGTCGGCCAGCTGTACTACCTGACCCTGAACGCGAGCGACCCTGAGTCGGCCCTCTTCACCTGGCAGTGCGGCTAGCTCACCACCCAGGAGTGCGGGTGCTCTGGTCGCGAGAGTGGAGAAGCGCCACAGGGGGTATGTAGGTCAGGTGCGAACCCTCCTCCCGGCGCTCACCACGATGCTGACCCTCTTCCTCGTCGTGGCCACCTTGATGCTCGGGATGATGCCGCGCCTGCCCGAGGGCTCGACCCCGCTCGAGATCGTCGCGCCGGACGATCTCGACTGAGTCGCGGGTGCGAGCCTTCCAGGCCGTTTGATAGAGAGGAGGGGTGACCGACAATGACGCCGCTCCCACTCCGTTCCACGACCTCGACGACTACATCGCCCTTCCGCGGGTCGACGGGCTGACGCTCTCGCCCGACGGCACCCGACTCGTCACGTCGGTCTCGACACTCAACCCGGATCGGACCAAGTACGTCTCCGCCCTGTGGGAGGTCGACCCCACCGGAGAGGAACCCGCGCGCCGGCTGACTCGCAGCGCCAAGGGCGAGAGTGGGGCCGCGTTCCTCCCGGACGGGTCGCTGCTCTTCGTCTCCAGCCGGAACGACCCCGACACCAAGGACGACGACGAGGTCGCAATGCTCTGGCTCCTCCCGCCCGGTGGGGGCGAGGCGCGCGTGGTGGCGAGGCGTCCGGCGGGGGTCGGCGGCGTCCTCGCCAGCCAGTCCGGCACCGTGCTCCTCACGTCGGACACGCTGCCGACGTCCGACGACTACGAGTCGGAGGAGAGGAAGCGCAAGGAGCGCAAGGAGAAGAAGGTCGCCGCGATCCTGCACGACCGCTACCCCGTCCGCTACTGGGACCACGACCTCGGCCCCGGTGCCGCTCGCTTGTTCAAGGGTGAGCTCACCGATGGGGACGAGCCGAAGATCGAGCTGACCGACCTCACGCCGAACCCGGGCCTGGCCCTCCTGCTCGCGGCGTACGACGTCAGCGCCGACGGATCCAGAGCGGTCACGCAGTGGAACCTCCCGAAGCGCGGCGACCTGCAGCGCGCGCTCGCCTTCATCGATCTCGCGACAGGGGAGCGGAGGGTGGTGCAGCCCGGTGCGGACCAGGAGTTCAACGCTCCGGTCTTCAGCCCCGACGGCACCCAGGTCGCGTTCGACCTCGAGACGCGCTCCACCCCGCGCGACCCGGGCAGCCGCGTCATCGCCGTCATGGACGTCGCCACGGGCGAGTCCCGTGAGGTCACCCCGGAGTGGGACCGGTGGCCGGCCGGTCCCATGCGCTGGACCCCCGACGGCAGCGCGCTGGTCGTGGTGGCGGACGACGACGGCCGCGCCCCGGTCTTCCGGGTCGAGGTCGCCACCGGGGCCGTCACGCGCCTCACGTCCGACGACTTCGCCTACTCCAGCATCCGGGTCTCGCCGGACGGTGGCACCGTCTACGCGCTGCGGGCGTCGTACCTCGTGCCGGCGGAGCCCTGTCGCCTCTCGGCCACCGAGCCCGACCAGGAATCCGTGCCGCTCCGGGGCCCCGCACCCGCGATGAAGCTCCCGGGCACCCTGACCGAGATCGAGGGGAAGGGCGAGGACGGCACCCGCGTACGGGCGTATCTAGCCCTTCCGGAGGGCGCGTCGGCGGGGTCGCCGGCACCGCTGATGCTCTGGATCCACGGCGGGCCGCTGTCGTCGTGGAACCAGTGGTCGTGGCGCTGGAACCCGTGGCTGGCCGTCGCGCAGGGGTACGCCGTGCTGCTGCCGGACCCGGCCCTGTCCACCGGCTACGGCCGGGAGTTCATCCGCCGTGGCTGGGGCAAGTGGGGCGAGGCGCCGTACACAGACCTGATGGCGATCACCGACGTCGCCGAGGCCCGCGACGACATCGACGACACGCGCACGGCAGCACTCGGTGGCTCCTTCGGCGGCTACATGGCCAACTGGGTCGCCGGCCACACCGATCGGTTCAAGTGCATCGTCACGCACGCCAGCCTCTGGGCCCTGGACCAGTTCGGTCCCACCACCGACGCTTCGTACTACTGGATGCGTGAGATGACCGCGGAGATGGCGGCCGCGAACTCCCCGCACCACCACGTCGACAAGATCACCTCGCCCATGCTGGTGATCCACGGCGACAAGGACTACCGGGTGCCGATCGGCGAGGGACTTCGGCTGTGGTTCGAGCTGTCGTTGCAGGCAGCGGGGGACGACGGCGAGATGCCGCACAAGTTCTTGTACTTTCCAGATGAGAACCACTGGATCCTCACGCCTCAGCATGCGAAGGTCTGGTACCAGACCGTTTTCTCGTTCGTCGACCAGCACGTCCTCGGCAAGGACTGGCGAACGCCGGATCTACTCGCATGAATCGACCCTCGGACTTGATCGACCTGCGCTCGGACACCGTCACCAGGCCCTCTCGCCAGATGCGGCACGCCATGGCGGCAGCCGACGTCGGCGACGACGTGTACGGCGAGGACCCGACCGTCCTGCTGCTGCAGGAGCGGGTCGCGGCGATGTTCGACATGGAGGCCGCACTCTTCACGCCGACGGGCTCGATGGCGAACGTCCTCGCAGTCCGGGCCGGTGTGGGGGTGGGCGAGGAGGTGCTCTGCTCGGCGAACGCCCACATTGCGCGTGCCGAGCTCGGCATGCACGCCGCCTTCACCGGGCTGACCATGCGGACCTGGGGTCCGGTCCCGCTCGATCTCGAGGCCGTCGAGCAGCTCTTCGCCCCCGACATGGGCCCGTTCTTCGTCGCGACCCGCATGGTGTCGATCGAGAACAGCCACAACTTCAGCGGCGGCCGTGTGGTCCGGCCCGAGGAGGTCAGGGCCCTCCACGACGTCGTCGAGCGCAACAACGCCTGGCTGCACATCGACGGCGCACGGATCTGGAACGCCCACGTCGCCACTGGTGCGCCGTTCCCGGAGCTGGCGCCTGGCGGTGTGCTCACGGTCTGCCTGAGCAAGGGGCTCGGCGCCCCCGTCGGCTCGCTGGTGGTCGGCAGCCACGACGTCATCGCGGAGGCCAGGGTCTGGCGCAAGCGCCTCGGCGGCGGGATGCGGCAGGTCGGCGTGCTGGCCGCCGCGGGGATCTACGCGCTCGACCACAACCTGGAGCGGCTGGCCGAGGACCACGACAACGCCCGGACGATCGCGGAGGAGGTCGGGGCCACCACGCCGGAGACGAACATCGTCGTGGTCGACGTCCCGGATGCCCCCGCGGTCGTGGCGGCCGCCAAGGAGCACGGCGTCCTGGTGAGTGCGGTCGGTCCGCGGACGCTCCGTGCGGTCACCCACCTGGACGTGAGCGGGGACCAGGCGAAGCTCGCGGCGGAGGTCCTCGCGCGCGTGCTGGAGGTGTGACCGGCGGCGGAGCGGGTACGCCGCGGGCATGGTTCCCGCGCACCTGCTCTCGTCCTACCTCAACGACCACCTCGCCGCCGCGACCGCCTCGGTCGCCCTCTTCGAGCGGACCACTCAGAACTTCCGCGACACGCCCTGGGCCGACGAGCTGCGGTTCCTCACCGAGGACGTGACCGCGGACCGCGAGGCCTGGTTGAGGGCCATGGAGACCCTGGGCGTCGGCGCATCACGCGCCAAGCAGGTCGTGGGACTCGTGGGGGAGCGGCTCGGCAGGTTCAAGCCGAACGGGAGCCTGTTCCACCGCACGCCGATGACCGACCTCGTGGAGCTCGAAGGGTTGCGAATCGCCGTGGCGACCAAGATCAACGCCCTCCAGGTGCTGCGCGCCATCGCCGTGCAGGACCCGCGGCTCGCCAAGGAGACCGTGGAGACGCTGCTGGAGCGGGCGCAGGATCAGGCGGAGCGCTTGTACCGCCTGCACCTGCAGGTCGCCCAGGAGCTGTCGGTCGCCGCCTAACGCGCCTGCTGCGAGGCGTCCACCCGCCCGACCGCCGGAGGCAGCTGCCGCACCGCCTGGGCGAGCGACCGGAGGTCGTTGCCGAGCAGTGCCTGCGGGCCGTCGCAGAGGGCCTGCTCCGGGTTCGGGTGCACGTCGACGATGATGCCGTCCGCGCCGACCGCGATCGCGGCGCGTGACAGTGGCACGACGAGCTCCTTGAGCCCGCCCGCGTGCGACGGGTCGACGATGATCGGCAGGTGGCTCTTCGCCTGGACCACCGGGACCGCGGAGATGTCGAGCGTGTTGCGGGTGGCCGGCTCGAAGGTGCGGATGCCCCGTTCGCAGAGGACGACGTCGAGGTTGCCCCGCTGGGCGATGTACTCCGCCGCCATCAGCCACTCCTCGATCGTCGCGGTCATCCCGCGCTTGAGGAGCACAGGCTTGCCGGACTCGCCGACGGCCTGGAGGAGACCGAAGTTCGCCATGTTGCGGGTGCCGATCTGCAGCATGTCGGCGTACTCCGCCACCACCTCGACGTCGCGTGCGTCGACGATCTCGGTCACGACGGGGAGCCCGGTGACCTCGCGCACGTCGGCCAGGATCCGCAGGCCCTTCTCGCCCAGACCTTGGAAGGCGTACGGCGACGTGCGCGGCTTGTAGGCGCCGCCGCGCATGATCGTGGCGCCGGCGGCCTTGGCCATCTCGACCGCCTCGAGGGTCTGCTGGGGCGACTCCACGGCGCACGGACCGGCGATGAACGTGAACGTGTCCGGCCCGATCGGCACGCCGCGCACCCAGACCGTCGACCGCTCGGGGTGGTGCTGACGGCTGACCAGCTTGAAGGGATCGCTGATCCGGTGCACGTCGGCGACGCCGGGAAGAGTGCGTAGGTTCAGACCGTGGAAGGAGTCGATGTCGCCGACCAGACCGATGATCGTGCGGGTGACGCCCTTGCTCACGAAGGCCTCACCGCCGACGCTGGTGACCTTCTCGACGACGTGCGTGACGTCTTCGTCGGTGGCGTCAGGGGACATGACGACGACCATGTGCGTTACCTCTTACTCGTTCGGGCCACGCCCTTCCAGGCGTGAAAAACGCCCCTCGGCAGCATGGCCAGGGGCGTTGGTTCGTGGCAGGAGAGCAGACCTAGTCGGCCAGCTGCCCGGGAACCCCCGGCAGGCGACCAAACAGATACGTGCGCTGCTGCATGCCGAGAAGCGTAGCCGCAGCTGTCCAGCAGGCAGACACCCCTTTCGCGATCCGGACGGTCGGGATGCGGATTGTCAGCGGGTCGGTTGGCGCCTGATCCGGGCCAGGACCGTGGGTAGGGGGTTCGGTGCCGGGCCGGTCCACAACCCGTACATCAGCACTACGGACGCGGCACCGAGCAGCAGGAGACCGCCGCCCAGCCAGCCGGACCCGCCGTCAGACGGCGGCGCGTTGAAGGCCCACAGCGCGAGGACGATCGTGACGACTCCGGCGGCCCCGAGCCAGCCCAGGGCGAAGTTCCAGTGGTCGCCGTGCAGGCCACGTCGGACGTGGTCCGGCAGGTGGCGCACCCCCGCGAAGCGGCGGTAGGTGAGCACCACGGCGATGAGGCCGAACACCACCCAGACCACTGCCGTCGCTGTCGCAGGAGTCATGGAGCCGAGGGTCCGGAGGAAGGCGTACCCGCCGATCTTGACCGCCCAGAACCCGCCGATGCCGAGCGCCGGGAGGCCGATCCGGCCGAGAGCCCGTCGCGTCCCGGCGTGCGTCGGGTCCATCTGGCCCGCTGCCAGGAGAACCTGGCCAGCCTCCTGCCGCTTGCCTTGTGCCTTGAGTGCCCGCGCCAGCTGCCGCGCGACGCCCGCGTCTTGCGGGTTCAGCCGCAGAGCCTCGCGGAAGTGCCGCTCGGCATCCGCCCACTTCCCGCGCTCCTCGGCGACCATCCCCGCTGTCTCGTGGGCCAGGGAGTGGTGGGGGTGCGTGGCCACCAGGCTCGCCGCCGTGGCGAGGGCCTCGTCCTTCTTCCGGGTGTTGAGCTGGCAGACCGCGAGCAGATGCAGGGCCTGGGCCTCGTCCGGCGCGAGCCGGACAGCCTCGGTCGCGGACGCGAGCGCCAGCTTGTGCATTCCCTGGTGCTGCAGCACGATCGCCCGGAGCCGGTGCGGCCACTCGTTGTGCGGATCGAGCTCGAGCGCTCGCGCGACGGCGTCTCGCGCATCCGAGGGCCGGCCGCTCTCGATGAGGGCCTGGGCCCGGAGGCACTGCGCCTCAGCCTCTGTGTTCCCGTCGACGAGGGCCGGCCCGAGCGCGTCCATCGCCTCCGGGTAGCGCTTGACAGAGATCAGCGAGCGGGCCCGCGCCAGCGCCGCGTACGACTCGCTCATGCCATCCGTCGCTGCTTGAGGTAGGCCAGCAGGTCGTCGTACTGGCCGCCGCTGTTGGCGAAGAGCACGACATTGCGCGCGTCCTCGAGCCACGCTCCGGTCGAGGGCTTCACCTGGCGCAGGGCCTCGGCGAAGTCCTTCATCCCGATCGGGCGGACGTTGCCCGTGCGCGCCGACTCCTCGAGTGCCGTCTCGGCCGCCGTGTCGCACAGGTGCGCGAGGTCGGCACCGGAGAAGTGGTCGGTCGACGCCACGAGCTTCTTGAGGTTGATCGAGTCGAGCGGCCGATTCTTCAGGTGGTACTGGAGGACCGACTCGCGTGCCTCGGGGTCCGGGGGAGTGACGAGCAGCATGCGGTCGAAGCGCCCCGGACGGAGCAGCGCACTGTCGACGTCCCACGGATGGTTGGTGGCCCCGAGCACGAAGACGCCGGTGTTGTTGGCCTTCACCGAGTCCATCTCGGACAGCAGCTGGTTGACCGTGCCGCGCATTGCTGGATTCGAGCGGAGGTGCGAGCGCTTCTGACCGATCGCGTCGACCTCGTCCAGGAACAGGACGCACGGTGCGTTGCGCCGCGCGACCTCGAAGATCTCGCGCAGGTTCCGCTCGCTGGCCCCGATCCACATGTCCAGGACGTCCGCGAGCGACACTGCGTAGAAGCGCGCTCCCAGCTCGCCCGCGATCGCCCGGGCGAGGAAGGTCTTGCCGCAGCCGGGCGGGCCGTAGAGCAGCAGCCCGCCCTGGAGACTGCGGCCGTACATGGCCTGCAGCTCGGGGTTGCGCATCGGTGTGAGGAACGCGAGCTCGAGGCGCCGCTTCACCTCGGCCATGCCGCCCACGTCGTCGAGCCGGACGTCGGAGGTGATGACGTCCGGGTCCTGCGGGCGCTCCTCCGGCTCGAGGTCGTCCTCCACGAACGGAGGCGGCGCGATGCCGACGACCTCGCGCTCGGCAGCTCCCCAGTCGAACCGGTCCTCGGGGGTGACGCCTCGGAGTGCGTCCGTCGCCCGGGTCAGCAGGCGGAGCGCCTCGGTGTTCCCCGGTTCGAGCGCGAGGACCGCTGTGCAGTGCTGGGCGGAGATGACTCGACGGCAGCGAGCAGGCTGCGCAGTACGGGCGGTAGCGCCTCGTCGTTCATGGGTCCCCCGCGTGCGAGTCGTGGTCGGCCGTTCGATTATGCGTTCGCCGACCACGGCGACGGGGCGGAACCACGAAGCCCGCTCACTCGCTCCTGATGGCGACGTTCTCCGCGGCGGTCGCGATGTCGTCCAGGTCGTGGGTCAGCATCCTCCGGGTCGAGTGCATGCTCACCTCGCCCCAGAGCGTCCAGGCGAGCGCCGAAGCCGCTCCCCGCTTCTTCATGTCGTCCACGAGCGTCAGCGACAGCCGGGTGCTGCCCTGGCCGAGCGGGGTGAGGGTGTACGTCATGGTGATCGTGTCGCGCTCCCGCTTGGTGCGGACAGCGAAGTGGCTCGGCTTGTGCACCTCGACGACCTCGAGCTCCTCGGTGCCCCGGTGGCCCATCAGTGTCCGGTCCTCGCGCCAGCGGGTGCCGACGTCGAAGTGACCGTCACCGTCGAGGACCTGGACGTTCTGGACGCTGCGGATGATGTCGGCCGAGTGCCCGATGTCGGTCAGGACGTTCCAGACCTGGTCGGGCGTCGCGTAGATCTGCCGGTCGAGGTGGATGACATGTCCGGTCATGGGATCACTCCCTTCCTCTCGTCCCTTCCTCTTGCCATGATGCGCCGCGAACCACGGGCCGCACCAGATGGCGGAGTCACACCGCGATGTGGGGGACTTCGGCTTCGATCTTCCGGCGAGGGACCAGCTCCACGATCAGCATCGCGGTCAGCACCAGCCCACCGCCCACGAACATCCGCGACGTGAGGCTCTCGCCACCCAGGAGTACGGCGAAGAACGCGGCGAACACCGGCTCCATGCTCATGATGATCGCGCTGCGCGTGGGCGGCAGATGTGCCTGCGCCCAGGTCTGCCCGGCCATCGCGGCGGCGCCCGCGAACAGCGCCATGTAGGTCAGGGAGGCCCAGTCCCCGCCGGTCTGCGGCAGCTCGATCCCGCCCGGCAGGGCGCCGAGGAAGCACACGACCGTGATGACCCCGAGCTGCAGGATCGTCATGCCCATGGCCTCGGCGGGCGTGCTCCAGGCGCCCAGGCCGACGATGTGCAGGGCGTACAGGACGGCCGCCACGAAGGTGATCGCTTCGCCGTAGCCCACGGCAAACCCCTGAAGCGTGAGCACTCCGAGACCGACGACCGCTAGGACGACCGCGCCCCAGGTCCAGCCGCCTATCTGCTGCTTGAGGATGAGTGCCGCGAGGAGAGGCGTGCAGACGACGTACATCCCGGTCACGAAGCCCGAGACGCTGGCGGCGGTGTGTGCGAGACCGGCGGTCTGCAGGATCTGCGCGACGCCGTACAGGCAGCCGAGCACCAGCGCTCGCTTGCGCGTCTCGAGCGACAGGGCACCGACGGCCCGCGGGAAGATCAGGACCATCGCAAGCGTCGCCATCGCGAACCGCACGGCGAGGAAGTCGGTCACGGGGACCCGGTCGAGCAGGTCCTTGATGAGGAAGAACGTCGAGCCCCAGCACGCGGTCATCGCGAGGAGCGCGAGCGTCGCGAGGAGGGTGTCGCGACGCGCGCTGGTGGTCACGCGTCCCTCAGCTTCCTGAGCAGCTCGGTCGACGTATCGCCCGCGTCCCGCGATCCTGGCGTCTCCAGCACGAAGGGCACACCCGCCGTCGCCGGGTGCGCGAACAGCTCCTCGAACGCGCCGATCCCGATGTGCCCCTCGCCGATCTTCTCGTGCCGGTCACGGAAGGACCCGCGGACGTCCATCGAATCGTTGGCGTGGACCAGCCGCAACGAGCCGAGCTCGAGGATCCGGTCGACCACGCGCGTCGTACCGCCCGGCTCGTCCAGCGGCTCGCCCGCCGCGAACGCGTGACAGGTGTCGAGACAGATGCCGGCCTTCGGGTGGTGGTCGAGCGCCGCGAGGTACGGCTCGAGGTCGTCGATGCGAGCACACAGCGACCGGCCCTGGCCGGCGGTCGGCTCGAGCAGCAGCCACGGGGCGTCCTCGTCCTCGATCGCCTCGAGCACAGGCAGGAGCCCCTCGCGCACCTGGCGCATCGCGTCGTCGTACGACCCCTCCGCGACGCACGATCCCGTGTGCACCACGACACCCTCGGCCCCGATCTCGGCGGCACGCTTGAGGTTGTGCGCGACCAGGCGCACCGAGTTGGCGTAGGTCGTCGGTGTGGGGGAGCCGAGGTTCACGAGGTAGGGAGTGTGGAGGAAGGTCGGGATCCCGGCCTCGCCGCACGCGTCACGGAACAGCCGGTCCTGGACGGGGTCTCCGTCGGAGGTCGCCCAGCCGCGTGGGTTGCCGGTGAAGACCTGGATCGTCTCGGCACCGATACGCACCGCGTCGGCGAACGCGCCGGCGTGGAGGCCCTTGCCGACCTTGAGGTGCGTGCCGATGGGGTTGCGCAGGCTCATACGAGGTAGATCGTGACGGTGCTGCCCTTCGGCAGCAGCTCGCCGCCTTCGGGGGACTGCTCGAAGACGAAGCCCAGGCCGATGTACGAGTCGGACTGTTGCACGTCCACGACGAACCCGGCCGCCTCGAGCGTCTCGGTGGCGTCCTCGACCCCGGACCGGACGACGTTCGGGACCTCGACGAGCGGCGGTCCTTGCGAGACCACGAACTCGATCTTCTCGCCCTTGTAGAGGGTCGCGCCCTCGGGCGGGTCCTGAGAGATGATCCGGCCCTCGGGGACCTTCTCGTCGTACGCCTGGGTCACCACCACGTCGAGGCCCATCTCGGTGAGCTGCTCCTGGACGGGCTCGATCTTCTTGCCGGTCCAGTCCTTGATCTCGATCGGCTTCGGGCCCTTGCTGACGACCAGTGCAACGGCTGCGTCGGGACGCATCTCCGTCTTGGCCGCCGGGTCCGAGCGGATGACGATGCCCTCGGCGATCTCCTCGTTGAAGACCTTCGTGATCCGGCCGACCGTGAGGTTGTTCGCCTCCAGGCGTTCGGTCGCGGTGTCGACGTCGAGTCCCCGCAGCGTGGGTACGGCGTACCGCTCCGGTCCGAGGGACACGGTGGCGTGGACGGTGCCGTCCTGCAGGATCCTGTCGCCGGCGGCCGGGTCGGTGCCGATGACGGCGCCCTTGGTGACCGTCTCGGAGTACTCCTCCGCGGTGACCTCGAACGTCAGGCCCGCGTCCTCGATCCGCTGCTGCGCCTGGGCGACCGGCAGGTCGATCACGCCGGGCGTGGTCGTGTAGCGGCCGATGCCGAACCACCAGCCGGCGAGACCGGCGACCACGGCGAGGACGAGCACGGCGACCAGCAGGACGGGGCCGCGCTTGCTCGAGCGGTAGACCGGGACGGCGGGACGGCGCTGCGGCTCCCGCGGATCACGTGCCGGTTCTGCCGGCCGGACGGTGCGGGTCTCGGGCGGGCGCTGCCGCAGGGGCGCGCTCGCGAGGACCGCCTGGACCTCGCCGATCGGGGTCGCGACCGTGGGGGCCGAGTCGTCGTCGTAGTAGTCGATGTCGGAGGTGTCGGTGCCCACCCCCCGGCGCAGCGCCAGGTCGGCGGTGAGCTCGGGGTCGTCGTACACCCCGGCGTCGATGGCCGCCTTCACCCGGCGGGCGAGCTGCTGCAGGACCCGGGCGTCCGAGGGCCGGTGGTCCCGGTCGCGCGCGGTGGCGCGGGCCACCAGGGCGTCGACGTAGGGCGGGGTGCCCGGGACGATGCTCGACGGCGCCGGGACGTCCTCGTGGACGTGCTTGTAGGCGACCTGGATGGCCGTGTCGCCCTCGTGCGGCTTGCGGGCGGTGAGCATCTCGAAGAGGAGGACGCCGGCGGAGTACACGTCCGCGCGGGCGTCGGCCTTGCCGTCCACCACGAGCTCGGGGGCGAGATAGGAGACCGTGCCGATGAGCACCCCACCGGTCGCGGTGTGCTGGGTCTCGGCGGAGATCGCCCGCGCCAGGCCGAAGTCGGCGACCTTGATGCGTCCGTCGGGAGCCAGCAGGACGTTCTCCGGCTTCACGTCACGGTGGATCATGCCGGACTGGTGGGCGGCGGCCAGGGCGGCCAGGACCGGGTCGAGCAAGGCGAGCGCCTTGCCCGGAGCCATCGGCGCTTCCTTGCGGATCACGTCGCGCAGCGTGTGACCGGGGATGTACTCCATGACCAGGAACAGCGTGCCGTCGTCGTCCCCCTGGTCGAAGACGCTCACCACGTTCGGGTGCGAGAGCCGCGCCGCGCTGCGAGCCTCGCGGACGAAGCGGGCGGCGAAGTCGTGGTCGTCGCCCATGTTCTGGTGCATGACCTTCACGGCGCAGGGACGGTCCAGCCGCTCGTCGAGAGCCTCGTAGACGGTCGCCATTCCGCCGCGGGCGATCCGAGGACCGACGCGGTAGCGGCCGTCCAGCAACCGCCCGATCAACGGGTCGGCGGCAGTCTTGTCCACGGGTGAGTCCTCTAGCGCTCGGGCCGGGCGAGGGGAAGGTGACCCGGCTCAACTCCGGATTCTAGGTTCTCCCGCCTGAGAGCCCCCCGCGTGGCCGGTGGTCGGCGTGGCGAGGCGCACACTGCTACCTGAGCGAGTGGCCCTCCCGGAGCATCCGCTTGAGCGCGAGCACGTTCGCGACGTAGGCCTTGGTCTCCTGGTAGAGGCCGTGCCGGCGGACCGCGCCGAGACCCTGGTAGTACGCCGCGATCTTGTCCCGGCGGTTGTCGGTGCTGTCTCGCAGGACCCGCAACAGCATGACGCCGGCGGCCACGTTGTCGCGCAGCCGGTGGAGGTGGAGCTTGCGGCCGACGTACAGGCTCATCCACTCGCCCGTGCCGGGCATCACCTGCATCGCGCCGATCGCGCCGGCGCTCGACACGACGCCCATCCGCCAGCCCGACTCCTGCCAGGCGACCGCCAGGGCCAGCCGCCGGCTCACGCCGTACCGATCGGCGGCCTGGGTGATCGCGCGGGCGACCCGGTCGCGGGGGACGGGCTGCCGGGCGGTGGTGCGGCGTCGCCCCTCGACGACGACCGGGATGCGAAGCCGCTGACCGACGTACAGCGTCGAGCGCTCGGTCAGGTCGTTGAGGGTGAGCAGCTCGGCGGTCCAGGCGTGGAACCGGACGGCGAGCCCGGTCGCCGTGTCGCCCGGTCGGACGACGTACGACACGATCCGGCGGCGGTCGTCCGCCTCAGCCGGAGCGGCAGGCAGGGTGAGGCCGGCGGTGAGGGCGCCGGCCAGCGCAAGGGCTGCGAGTCTCTGGGCCATCCTTCGCCCATGCCCGATGTGGCCGATGTTGAAACTGGGGCTGGTGTGACTCGGTTTGGCGGCGACCGGGCAGGTTCGGCAGAGTGGGCCGCGTGAACGAACCGGATCTGGCAGGCCTCGTCGACGAGTGGTGGGACTGGGCACAGGCCGCCGATGCCCTCGGCGTCTCCGTGACGAAGGTTCGGCAGTACATCCGCGAGCACCAGCTCGCCGGGGCTGTCCCCGTGGCGGGTGAGGGGCAGCGCGTGCCCGCCGCCCTCATCCAGGACGGCGACATCGTGAAGGGCGTTCCAGGCGTCCTGACCGTGCTCCACGACGGGGGGTACGACGACCGCGAGGCCATCGCGTGGCTGTTCGCCGAGGACGACACGCTGCCGGGTCGCCCCATCGATGCGCTCCGCGAGAACCGCGGCAGCGAGGTCAAGCGCCGCGCGCAGAGCATGGCCTTCTGACTGCGCATCCCGACTGCATCCCGACTGCGTGCCGACTCCGCCCGCCTGCCCCCTCCCGGTCCGGCGACAAGAGAGTTATGGTCGTTGTATGAAACGAGAGCGGAGGCTTTCGGGAGCCTGGGCCGGTGCAGACCGGACAACCCTGCCGGGTGCCTCCGCCGCTGTCATGGAGACGCCTCCGCGCTCGCGCTCGTCGCGAAGCCCGGGGGCGTGTTCTGTTTTCTGAACCACCCTCCCTCTCCGAAGGGTTCATAGATGAGCGGTCTCGCAGCACTCCTCGCAGGACACAATCCGCCAGACATCTACCAGTGGCACTGCAACATGCACGTGCCAGACATCCAGCACGCGGTCGAGCATGCCGGCTGGAAGTTCGCCCACCTCGACGCCTGGACGATCGAAGACAGCCAGACCTTCCTCAAGGCGATCGCCGACGCCCTCGACTTCCCGGCCGACACCGAGCAGAACTTCGACGCGATGGCCGACTCCCTCTCGGACGTGACGGCGGGCGACTCGGCCGGCATCGTCTTCCTCTGGGACGGGTGGAGCCCCTTGGCCCGCCACGACGAGCAGGCGTTCCATGTAGCGCTCTCGGTGCTCGGCGGCCGGGTGAACGACCAGAAGGGCGGCAAGTTCGCCGTCGTCATGCGCGGTGACGGACCCCCGCTCGACGTACCCGAGCTACCCCACAAGCACTAGAGGGACCGCTGGGTGGCGGCCGCGGCCAGGTCGCGGAGAACGGTCTTCGCGACCTCGGTGACGGGGGCCGCCGCCAGCGCCTCCAACGACGCCTGCGTGAGCGCCTCGATCCGGCGCTCGACCTCGTCGTGCGCACCGGACGTCGTGATGATCCGACGAAGCACCTCGACCGCGGCCTCGTCGAGCTGCGTGCCCAACCCCTGGTCGAGCTTCGCTGCGGCGTCCACGGGCAGAGCCTCCAGCGCCAGCGCGACCAGCACCGTGCGCTTCCCCTCGACCAGGTCGTCGCCCGCAGGCTTCCCGGTCACGTCGGGGTCGCCGAAGACACCGAGCAGGTCGTCGCGCAGCTGGAACGCCTCACCCAGAGGGAGGCCGTACGACGTGAGCGCCTCGATGACCTCGGGCCCGGCGCCGGCGAGTGCCGCGCCGAGGTGGAGTGGCCGTTCGACGCTGTACTTCGCGGACTTGTAGCGCAGCACCCGCATCGCCTGCTCGACGTCACTGGCCCCCCGGGCCTGCACGGACACGTCGAGGAACTGCCCGACGATGACCTCGCTGCGTGTCGTGTCGAAGTAGCCGAGTGCCTCGATCACCCGGTCGCTCGGGAGGCCCGAGGTGCGGAGCAGCTCGTCGGCCCAGGAGAGCAGGAGGTCGCCGAGAAGGATGGCTGCGGCCGTGCCGTACTGCTCCGGGTCGCCGGTCCACCCCTGGTCCCGATGCACGGCCTCGAACGCCCGGTGGGTGGAAGGGCGGCCACGCCGGGTGTCGGAGGCGTCCATCACGTCGTCGTGGACGAGGGCACTGGCGTGCAGCAGCTCCAGAGCCGAAGCCGCGCGGACCAGCGCCAGCTCGTCGGCCGGCTCGTCCACCGCGCGGTAGCCCCAGTAGCAGAACGCCGCCCGGAAGCGCTTGCCGCCGCGGACGGACTCGCGCGCGGAGTCGACCAGCCGGGCCGCGTCGTCGCCGAGGAGCTCGAGACGCTGGCCCTGCTCGTCGACGAACTCGTCGAGGGTTCGCTGCACCTCGGCCCGGAAGCGGTCGATGTCCCACACGAGACGCCACCCTAGTTGTCGGACAACCCCCCTTAAACTTGGGCCATGCCAGCACAGTCCGTCCGCATCCCCGAGCTCTTCGGAGCCGGGCAGCGCTCGTTCTCCTTCGAGTTCTTCCCCCCGAAGGACGAAGAGGGCGAAGCCCTGCTGTGGCGGACCCTGCGCGAGCTGGAGCCGCTGCAGCCCACCTTCGTCTCCGTGACGTACGGTGCCGGCGGCACCACGCGCGACCGGACCATCGCGATCACCGAGCGCATCGCCAAGCAGACCTCGATGATCCCGATGGCCCACCTGACCTGCGTCGGCCACACCGAGCAGGAGCTGCGCGGCATCATCGGGTCGCTCGTCGGAGCCGGCGTGCGCAACGTCCTGGCTCTGCGCGGCGACCCGCCCGGTGGCCCGGCGATGCCGTGGACCCCCACCGACGGTGGTTTCACCTACGCCGAGGAGCTCGTCCGGCTGACCCGCTCGCTCGGCGACTTCGCGGTCGGTGTGGCTGCCTTCCCGGTCGGGCACCGCGCCTCGAGCGGCTTCGACCAGGACGCCCAGGTGCTCAAGGCCAAGCAGGACGCAGGCGCCGAGTTCGCCATCACCGACATGTTCTTCCGCGCCTCGGACTACCTGTCCCTCGTGGAGCGGGCCTCGGCGATCGGAGTCACGATCCCGATCATCCCCGGGATCATGCCGATCACGAACCTCGGCCAGGTCCAGCGCATGGCCGAGCTGTCCGGTCACCCCGTGCCCGAGGAGGTCGTGTCGCGCGTCGCCCGGTTCGAGGGCGACCCCACCGCCGTACGCACCGAGGGCATCGCCGTCGCGACCGAGCTCTGCGACGTCCTCCTCGAGCAGGGCGCCCCCGGCCTGCACTTCTACACGCTGAACCGTTCCAAGGCGACACGCGAGATCTTCACGGGACTCCGCAGCCACGTGTGAGGTTGAGCCGGGCGTGTCGGGTGGTTGAGCCGGGCGTGTCGGGTGGTTGAGCCGGGCGTGTCGGTCAGGCGAGCGCCCAGGTCACTGTGAGGACGGCGCCCACCGCCTGGGAGCCCGCCTCGAAGTGGGTCTCGGCCTTGGCGGCCATCGCGACGTCGCGCGCGTAGGGAATGGCGCCGCCTCCGCCTTCGACGACGCTCACGACCTCGCCGAGTGTCGCCCCGGCCAGCGCCGCGAGCTCCTCGGCCTTCGCCCGGGCATCCGCCCATGCGCGCTCCCGCGCCTGGACCGCCAACGGCGCCGGCTCCGACAGGGTCGGCTGCACCCCTTCGATCAGCACCCGGCCCTGCAGGTCGCCGAGCGCCGACACCAGCTCGCCGGCCTTGTCGAGGTCGCCGCAGTAGAGCGACAGCGTGTGCCGGCACTCGTAGCCGGCCTGGCGGCCGTCGTTCTCGTACGCCGGCCAGACGTGGAGACCGGTCGACGTGATCCGTTCGTCGGTCGTGAAGGACCGGGCCAGCTCACCGACTGCAGCGACCCCGCTCGCCGTACCGGCAAGGGCGTCGGACACGGCGTGCCCGCGGACGACGACGGCGACGTTGATCCGCATCGCGTCCGGGGTGCCCGAGGCTTCTCCGCTGCCGCGGGTGGTGAGGGTTCGCTCCATGTCGGCCACAGTACGACGGCCGGCGGGTCAGCCGCCGATGACGAGCCCCAGCACCATGTCCGGCCACACCCACGGCCCGAAGTGACCCATGCCGTGCAGCTCGATCAGCGCCACGTCGGACAGCTGGCGCGCGAGCCGGTGTGCGTTGACCGCCGGCTCCCAGTCGTCGAGCGACGCCGTGATGATCCGGACCGGGCAGCGCACGTCGGCAAGGTCGACCTCGAGCGGACGGGTGATCCGCAGTCCGTCCTCGTAGTAGCCACGGTGGGACCGGGAGAGGCCGAACGACAGCGACGCGGCGATGCCATCGGTCCACGACGTCTGCACGAGCTCCTGCTCGAGCTTCGACCAGCCTCCGGGAGCGTCGAGCAGCAGGTCGCGCGAGTCGGCAGCCATCGCCGCCGCGGCTCGCCGGTAGGACTCCTCGAACTCGGGCCGGTCGCCGCGCAGCGCCGCCTCCACGTCCTCCTGGCCATCCTGGTCGAGGGCTGCGATCACCTCGGGGTCGTCGTACGGCAGCGCCTGTGGAACGGCGAGGACGAGCCGCTCGACGCGGTCCGGCGCGAGCGCGGCGGCGGTCAACGCGTAGGTGCCGCCCATCGACACGGCCAGCAGCGGGAACGAGTCGATCCCGAGATGGTCGGCGACGGTGAAGAGGTCTCGAGCGACGTCGCGCCGGTCCAGCCCGACCGGGTCGCTCTCGCCGTACCCGGCGCGGTCGATGGAGAAGATCCGCAGGCCGAACCGCCCGAGGAGTTCGGGGCCGAAGATGCTCTGCAGGTCCCGACGCGAGCCGGGCATGCCGTGCAGGTAGGCGAGCGGCCGTCCGCTTGCCGGACCGTGCTCGGCCCAGCCGATCCTCCGGCCGTCGGGAGCGGTCAGCACGCCTTCACGGTCGACGAGCGTCATCGGCCCATCATGCCCGGCTCAACCACCCGACGCGCCCGGCTCAACCACCCGACATGCCCGGCTCAACCACCCGACACGCCCGGCTCAACCACCCGACACGCCCGGCTCAACGCGCAGCGGGCCCCACGGCATCAGCGACGAGCGACGACGTCAGCGCCACGAAGGGCGTGAGCGCGGAGACGGTGGTGTGCGCGCCGACGGCGTACACGTTCGGGACAGGGGTGCGAGTGAGGAGCTGGCCCGTGATCGTTGCGCGCCCCTGCCACAGCACGCCGTACGACGAGCCGCGGTAGTGCTCGACCTGCTGGCGGGGCGACCGGTCCACGCGGGTGACGACGTGCGATCGGAGGTCGATCTTGGCGCGGGCGAGGGCGTTGAGGATGTCCTCGCTGAGGCGGCCACGAGCCGAGATCGTCCAGGCGGCATGGCCCTCGGGAGCCTGACCGCCGGTGGTGATGGTGATCGTGGCGTCGCCGTGCAGGACCAGCTCGTGAGGGAGCTGCGGAAGGTCGCCCTCGAGACCGACGTGGCAGACGGTCGGGGGGATGGCGGGCATCGTCTTGTCGACGTACGACTTGAGCGACGGCAGCTGGCGTGGGTCGATCGCGACCACCACGATGTCCGCCGGAATGACGTCGTCCTTGTCGGTCCGCACGCCTGCGTCCACCAGCTCGACGACGGTCATGTTGGTCAGAACGGTGACGCCACGCTCGCCGAGCCGTTTCTCCAGCAGGCCGGCGAAGGCACCGAGACCACCGGGCACGGTCCAGGAGCCGAAGACCTGCTCGACGTGGTCGATGAAGCCCATCCACCAGGGGACGTTGCGCGGGTCGTGGCCACCGGAGACGGCATGGTGCAGGGCGATCTTCTTGAGGCGGTCGTCCCGCAGCTTGTTCACGGCCCGCTGGAGGGTGGGCCGGTCCCGCATCAGCGAGACCATCTCCTTCGGCGCGTGGTCGGGGGAGTAGGGACGCTCGAGGTACTCCTTGCGGAGCAGCTCCCACACGTGCGCGAATCCGTCGGTCCACTCGAGCCAGCGGTCGCCCATCCCCGCGCCGAGGCCCTCGTCGAAGGCGTCGCGCTGCGCTGCGCGGCTGTTCGCCGGCACGGCGACTCGGCTGCCGTCGTCGAAGCGGTGCTCGCGCAGGATCGGCAGCTCGACCAGGTCGGTCTCGCGCTCGAGGGGGCGGCCCGACTTGCGGAAGAGGTCGCGCAGGGCGGCGGGGAGGGTCGTGGCCGAGGGGCCGGAGTCCCACCTGAAGCCGTCCTGCTCGATGAACCCCAGGGCGCCGCCCAGGGTCGGGAGCTGCTCGACGATCGTGACGTCGTGCCCGATCTTCGCCAGCCGGGCCGCCGAGGCCATCCCGCCCAGGCCTCCGCCCACCACCACCACGCGTGCCATGGGGAGACCCTAGTGGGCCGGCGCGGAGCGGCTGCGCCAGCGTCTCCAGCCGCGACGCACGAGCCGCAGCAGCAGGACGAGCACGACTGCGCCCACGACGAGGAGGACGGACGCCACGCCGAGAGCGATCCACGGATGGTGCACCGCGAGCAGCACCACGCCCAGCACCGCGAGATCCTCACCGATGCTCGCGACGCTGTTCGTCACCGGCTCGGGGGAGGTGTTGATGGCCAGCCGGGTGCCGGCCTTCACCACGTGCGACGCAAGGGCGGTGCCGCCGCCGACCACGGCGTACAGCGCCTGCTCGAGCGAGTCCGCATCGCCCGCCAGCAGTACGCCGATCACCGCACCCACCGTCGGCCGGATCGCGGTCGAGACCGCGTCCCAGGTGGAGTCGACGTAGGGGATCTTGTCCGCGACGAACTCCCAGGCGTAGAGCACGGCCGCGACCACGAGTACGTCGGTCCGCGTGAGCACGTCCGGGATCTCCGAGCTCCCTGTCGTCCGGCCGAAGACGCCGAGGACCAGCACGACCAGGTAGCTGTTGACGCCGCTTGCCCAGCCGCTGGAGAAGGCCAGAGGGAGGAGGTCCACAGGTCAGTCCGGCAGGACGCGGGCGAGCGACTCAGGGTCCCGGCCGACGACGGTGGTGCCGTCGTCGGCGGTGATGATCGGCCGTTGGATGAGCCGCGGGTGGTCCACGAGCGCGTCGACCCAGGCGTCGCGGTTGGCCTCGTCCTTCGGCAGCCCCTTTACGGCGGCGGCCTCCTTCTCGTTCATGCGGGTGATGTGCCACGGGTCGAGGTCCAGCCGCGCGAGCACGTCGAGGAGCTCGACACGCGTCGGCGGCTGCTCGAGGTAGTACCGGACGGTGTACTCGACGCCCGCCGCGTCGAGTGCCTTGGTCGCGCTGCGGCACTTGGAGCAGGCGGGGTTGACCCAGATCTCCATCAGTTCACGTCCAGCTCGGTCGCGTCGGTCATCGCCAGCAGCTCGTCGTACGACGTGGAGAAGACGGCGGCCGGGTGGCCGGCGGCGGCCCAGATCTCGTCGTACTGCGCCAGCGAGCGGTCGAGGTACGTCGGCACGGGCCGCGGGTGGTCGATGGGGGAGACGCCGCCGATGACGTGGCCGGTGTGCTCTCGGACGAACTCGGGGGTGGCGCGGCCGAGCTTCGCGACGCCCAGCTCGGCGGCGACCTTGGCGGTGTCGACCCGGTGACCGCCACTGGTGAGGATCAGGGCCGGGCGGCCGTCGGCGTCGAACACCAGGCTGTTCGCGATGGCGCCGACCTCGCAGCCGAGCGCTTCGGCGGCCAGTGCTGCCGTGTGCACGCTGTCCGGCAGGACGACGATCCGGCCGGTGCCGCCCTTCGCTGCCAGCGCGGCGCGGAAGCTGGTGATCGAAGGGTGTTCGGCCATGGCACGACAGTACCGACCCTGGCGTACGCCGCTGACCGGGCGGCGATTGTCGCGTCAACGTCTCTGCAACAAACTAGCGACACTTCACTTGCTGCCTTGACCCTGCTTGAGGGCTCCGCGAGTGTATGCCTCATCACACTTCCGGCGATTCACAAGCGGAGTCTGGGAGGCCACTTTTGCTCGGCGTGAAGAACCTCGAGGTCGTGTACGACGACGTCGTACTCGCACTGCGGGGTGTATCGCTCGACGTACCCGAGGGCAAGATCGTCGCCCTCCTCGGGGCCAACGGCGCGGGAAAGTCCACCCTGCTGCGATCCCTGTCAGGTCTGCTGGACGTGCACGAGGGCGAGATCCGCAAGGGCGAGGTAACCCTCGATGGCGAGTCCATCGGCGAGCTGCCGCCCTCCGCGCTGGCCAAGCGCGGCATCAAGCACGTCCTGGAAGGTCGGCGCGTCTTCAAGGAGCTGAACGTCGAGGAGAACCTCCGCGTCGGTGCCCACACGGCGCGCCGGGACCTCGCGGAGAACCTCGAGCGGGTCTACGCCCTCTTCCCGATCCTGCTGGAGCGCCGCACGAGCACCGCGGGCTACCTGTCCGGGGGCGAGCAGCAGATGCTGGCCATCGGCCGGGCCCTCATGTCGGGTCCGCGCTACCTGTTGCTGGACGAGCCCAGTCTCGGACTCGCGCCGAAGGTCGTCGCCCAGATCCGCGACATCATCGTGGCGATCAACGAGCAGGGCACCTCTGTGCTGCTGGTCGAGCAGAACGCGACGATGGCGCTCCAGATCGCGCACCACGGCTACGTTCTCGAGACCGGTCGGGTGGTGATGGACCGCCCGGCGAAGGAGCTCCTCGCCGACCAGGACGTTCGTGAGTTCTACCTCGGGCTCGGTGCGGAGGGTGAGGCCGCCCAGTCGTTCAAGGACGTGAAGCACTACCGGCGCAAGAAGAGGTGGGCTTCATGAGCGAGTCGATCCTGGTCTTCGACGACGTCCACCTGTCCTTCGGGAAGGTGAAAGCCGTCAACGGCGTCAGCTTCGAGGTCGGCGAGAGCGAGCTCTTCGCGATCATCGGCCCGAACGGCGCGGGCAAGACGAGCATCTTCAACGTCCTGTCGGGCGTCTACCGGCCGCAGAGAGGCTCGGTGAAGCTCAACGGCAAGGAGCTCATCGGCGAGAAGACGCACGTGATCGCCAAGCAGGGGATGGCCCGCACCTTCCAGAACATCGAGCTCTTCTCCAACCTGACGGTGCTCGACAACTTGATGCTGGGCCGTCACCAGCACATCGGCTACGGGTCCCTGGCTGCCTTCGCGTGGGTGGGCAAGGCGCGCCGCGAGGAGCTGCGGAACCGGGCCGTCGTCGAGGAGATCGTGGACTTCCTCGAGCTGGAGGCCTGGCGCAAGCTGCCCGTGGGTCTGCTGCCGTACGGCGTGCAGAAGCGGGTCGAGCTCGGGCGGGCGCTGGCGATGGAGCCGACGCTGCTGCTCCTCGACGAGCCGGTGGCCGGCATGAACCTCGAGGAGACCGAGGACATGGCCCGCTTCATCCACGACATCCGTGCCGAACGCGGCATCGCGATGATCATGGTCGAGCACGACATGGCGCTGGTCATGGACCTCGCCGACCGGATCATGGTCGTCGACTTCGGCACGCCCATCACCACGGGCACACCGGCCGAGGTGCAGCGCAACCCGGACGTCATCCGCGCCTACCTCGGCGGCGACCTCGAGACGGAGGCAGCGCAGTGACAACCGCGGGGAGCACCACGACCGTCGTCACCCGGATCCGCGACCGGGCGGCGTCCTCGCCGGACGCGGTGGCGCTGCGGCACAAGGACTTCGGCATCTGGCAGGAGATCACCTGGGCGCAGTACTGGGACACGATCGTGACCGCCGGCCACGCTTTGCTGTCCCTCGGCGTCCAGCCCGGCGACAGGGTCTCGATCCACTCCGAGAACCGCCCCGAATGGCTCGAGCTGGACCTCGCCACGGTTGCCGTGCGCGCGACGACGGTTGGGCTGTACCCGACCAACCCCGCCCCCGAGGTGCAGTACCTCCTGAGCCACAGCGGCGCCAAGGTGCACCTGGTCGAGGACCAGGAGCAGCTCGACAAGGTCCTCGAGGTCAGTGACTCGCTCCCGGAGCTCGAGCACATCGTCTACATCGAGCCGCGCGGCATCCGCGGACGGTACGACGACCCGCGGCTGATCAGCTGGGAAGCCTTTCTCCAGGCGGGGGCCGAGCACCGCTCGACCAACCGCGGCGCGGTCGAGACCCTGGTCGACGCCGCGCAGCCCGACGACGTGGTGACGCTGGTGTACACCTCCGGCACGACCGGGCCGCCGAAGGGCGCGATGCTCTCGGTCGCGAACGTCGAGTTCGCACTCGAGCGGGTGATCGACCAGGGTGCCTTCGTCCAGCCGCCGGCGAGCGACAAGGACCTGACCCTGTCGTACCTGCCGCTGTGCCACGTGGCCGAGCGGTTCTTCACCACCTGGTACAACGCTGCGGGCGGCACCCAGGTCAACTTCGCCGAGTCGATCGAGACGGTCCCGCAGAACCTCCGTGAGATCCAGCCCACGCTCTTCTTCGCGGTCCCGCGCATCTGGGAGAAGCTGCTCGCCACCGCTCGCATCAAGCTCGACTCCGCGACGTGGCTGAAGCGGAAGTACGCCGCCTTCTGGCTCAAGCAGGCGGAGGGCATCGGCGCGACCCTGGTCGCGAACGACGGCAGGCACACCACCGGATCGCGGATCCGCTACCTCGTCGGCTGGGTGTTGTTCTTCCGCGCCCTGCAGGACCGGCTCGGACTGCGCCGGGTGCGCCATGCGAGCTGCGGCGCCGCGCCGGTCGCCCCCGAGGTGCTCCAGTTCTTCATGGGCATCGGCATCCCGATGCACGAGCTCTACGGCATGACCGAGAACGTCGCGCTCGCGACCGGCAACCGCCAGGGCCGGGTGAAGCTGGGCACGGTCGGGGAGCCGCACGAGGGCATCGACTTCAAGATCGACGAGGAGACCGGCGAGATCCTGACCCGGCACCCCGGCGTCTTCGTCGGCTACTGGCGCGACCCCGAGGCCACGGCCCGCACGATCGACGCCGAGGGGTGGCTGCACACCGGCGACGTCGGCGAGTGGGTCGACGGCACGCACATCCGCATCACCGACCGGATGAAGGACATCATCATCACCGCAGGCGGCAAGAACATCGCGCCCTCTGAGATCGAGAACGCCCTGAAGGCATCCCCGTTCATCAAGGAGGCGATCGTCATCGGTGACGGCCGCAAGTACCTCACCGCGCTCATCGGCATCGAGCTCGACACGGTCGGCGACTGGGCGCAGCGCAAGGGACTGGCCTACACGACGTACCGCGACCTCTCGGAGAAGCCGGAGGTGCACGCGCTCGTCGACGGCCTGGTGCAGGAGGTCAACAAGCGGTTCGCGTCGGTCGAGCAGCTCAAAGACTTCCGGATGCTGCCCAAGGAGCTCGACCACGAGGACGGCGAGCTGACCGCGACGCAGAAGGTGAAGCGGGCGGCGATCGACAAGATGTTCGGCGAGCTCGTCGAGTCGATGTACGCGGGGGCGTCGCGATGAGCCAGTTCCTGACCGCGGTGAGCGCCGGACTCGGCCAGGGTGCCGTCTACGCCCTGCTCGCGCTGGGCTTCGTGATCATCTACAAGTCGATGCACGTCATCAGCTTCGCCCAGCCGGCCTTCATGATGGCCGGGGCGCTGCTCACCAGCTACCTCGCCGCCGAGGTCGGGTTCGCGCTGGCAGTGGTGATCAGCACGGTCACGATCGCCCTCATCGCGATGGCGGTCGAGCGCGTCGCCGTACGACCCATGGTGGGCAAGGCGGTCTTCGTCATCGCGATCATCACCATCGGCGTCGACATCGTCGTCCGGATCGTGACCGGCATGTTCATCGGCGTCGACCCGCGCGTCGTGGGCGACCCGTGGGGCATCGACGTGGTCCGGATCGGCGACGTCCGGATCGAGGAGCGCCACATCGCCACGGTGCTCGTGGCCACGGTCATCGTGACCGCCCTCTTCCTCTTCTTCCGGTTCGCTCCGATGGGTGTCGCGATGCGGGCAGCGGCGCTCGACCAGGAGGCCGCGATGGCACAGGGCGTCAACGTCGGCACCGTCTTCTCGGTGTCCTGGGCCCTCGCCGGTGGGCTTGCGGCAGTTGCCGGCGCCTTTGCCGCAGCGGGTCGGCAGGCGATCGACGGCAACTTCTGGATCGTCGCCCTGGCGGCCCTGCCCGTGATCATCCTCGGTGGGCTCGACTCGCTCGGGGGAGCAGTGCTCGGCGGGCTGATCATCGGCGTCACCGAGCAGCTCGCGTTCCGCTACCACCGCGACCTGCTGCCCGGTGTGGAGACCAACATCGGCGAGATCGCGCCGTACATCGTGATGCTGGTGGTGCTGCTCGTGCGGCCCTACGGTCTCTTCGGGACGAGGGAGGTGGAGCGGGTATGAGCAGCGTCATCCCTCGTCGGCTCCTGGGTGGTCGCGTGATCGGCCGGCCGAGCCTCTACACGTCGTACAAGCAGGACATGTCGTTCTTCGACACCCTGCCCAAGCTCTTCGGCGTCCTGGCGATCGTGCTGGTGGCGGCGTACCTCCCGATGACGCTGGAGGACAACCTCCTCAAGCTCCTCGGCACCGGCTTCGTGCTCGCCGTCGGCGCCATCGGCCTCAACCTCGTGACGGGGTACGCCGGCCAGGTGTCCCTGGGTCACGCCTTCTTCGTGGGCGTCGGCGCGTACACCGCAGCCGTGCTGGCGGGGGACCCGGACGGCCGGTACCTCGGCCTCGGCATCACCTTCGCGCCACTGTGGATCCTCGCCGCCGGTGTGGCCGCCGCGGTCTGCGGTGCTGTCGTCGCCCCGCTGGCCACCCGGCTGCGCGGCCTCTACCTCGCCATCGTGACGCTGGGACTGGTGTTCATCGGCGAGTACTTCTTCGGCGAGTGGACAGAGCTGTCGGGTGGCGCGAACGTCGGTCGTGACGCTGCCGAGCCCGTGCTCTTCGGCAACGACCTCACCCGCGACGGCGCCTACACCTCGGAGCAGAAGCTCTACTGGTTCTTCCTCGCGGTCCTCGTGATCTTCGCGGTCATCGCCCGCAACCTGGCCCGTTCGCGCGTGGGCCGGGCGTTCGCGGCGGTCCGGGACCGGGACATCGCCGCGGGTGTCATGGGCGTGAACCTGGCGAAGTACAAGCTCACGGCGTTCACGATCTCGTCCTTCTACGCCGGGGTGGCGGGATCGCTGCTGTTCGCCGCCAACGGACACTTCAGCCCCGAACAGTTCAACCTGCTGATGTCGGTGCAGTTCATCGCGATGGTCCTCATCGGCGGTGCGGCCACCATCTCGGGGTCGATCATGGGCGCGATGCTCATCGCGCTCCTGCCGCGGATCACCGGCGAGCTCCCCGGTCTGGTCGGCTTCATCTCGTCGTCGGCCATCGAGCACCCGAACATCTTCGAGGTGGAGCAGATCCTCTACGGCGTCCTCATCATCGCCTTCCTGATCTTCGAGCCACGTGGCCTCTTCGGCATCTGGCTGCGGGTCAGGACTTATTGGAAGAGCTTCCCCTTCTCGTACTGAGAGGGGGCAGAACCCGGAAGAAGAACCCAGGAGGAACAGTGAAGACAACGGCAAGACGCGTCGGCATCGCGCTGACCGCGGCGTCGCTCGTCCTGACCGGCTGCGGCCGCGACGACGACGAGCCGGGCGGCACCGAGAGCGTCCCCGGCGTGACCAGCGAGCCGTGCCCGGAGGCCGTCGACCAGGAGAAGGGCTGCATCTACCTGGGCACGATCACCGACCTGACCGGCGTGTTCAAGGGCGTGGGCGTCCCGCTCACCGAGGGCCAGAAGGCGTTCTGGGCCAAGGTCAACGCGGACGGCGGCATCGGGGACTACGAGGTCGACGTCACCAAGTTCACCAAGGACAACCAGTACAACCCCGACACGCACGCGACGGTCTTCGCCGAGATCAAGGACGAGATCCTCGCCCTCGGCCAGTCGCTCGGCACCGCGCACACCAACACGATCCTCGAGCAGGTGCAGGACGACAGCATCCTGACGCTGCCCGCCTCGCTTGGCTCCAACTGGATCTTCGAGGACGGCGTCATCGAGGTCGGCACCAACTACTGCGCCGAGGCGATGAACTCCGTCGACGCCGCCGTCGACGGCGGTGCGAAGAGCGTGGCCGCGGTGCACTTCCCGGGTGACTACGGTGACGACGCCATGGTCGGCGCTCGGATCGCCGCCGAAGCCAACGACCTCAAGTTCACCGACATCCCGACTGCTCCGGGTCAGGAGGCACAGGGCGCGGCCGTCACCGCGCTCCTGAAGGCCAAGCCGGACGTCGTGATCGTGTCGACCGGCCCGATCGAGATGGCTGCCATCGTCGGCGGCGCTGCGGCGCAGGGCTTCACCGGCAAGTTCATCGGCTCCATCCCGAGCTGGAACGCCGCGGTGCTGGAGTCGCCGGCGGGACCGGCCATCGCCGGGCTGTACCGGCAGGCCACCTCGTTCGGCACGTGGGACTCCGACACGCCGGGCCACGAGGCGATGCGTGAGGCGGCTGCGGCAGCCAAGCAGGTGCCGAACGACTGGTACATGATCGGCTGGGCCGGCGGCTACATCATGAAGGCCGCGCTCGAGGCCGCCATCGAGGACGACAACCTGACCCGTGAGGGTCTGGTCGAGGCCGCTGCCGCCCTGACCGGGGTCGACGGCGAGGGCATGCTTCCCGAGGGTTCCGGCAACTACGCAGGCGACCCGAACGAGCGCGTCGTTCGCGCGACGTCGCTCAACAAGGTGGACGACAAGACCAGCTCGAAGGTCAGTGTCGACACGGAGGCCTTCACCGGCCCGACCGCGGAGGGCTACGACTTCCAGGAGCCCTGCTACCTGCAGAAGTAGTCGTCACAGCAGCACGCAGGGGCCCGTCTTCGGACGGGCCCCTTGCGCGTCTCAGGGGTCCAGCAGCAGCCGGTCGCAGAGGCCGACGAGGGCCTCGCCGACAGCGGTGGCGTCGCGCAGGTGCCGCACGCGCACGATGTCGTTGACCATCGTCACCGTCGCCTGCACGGTGATGCGTGCCTCGACGACGTCGAGCCCCGGTCTGGTCTGCATCAGCAGGTCGCCCCACTCCTGGAGGTACTCCAGCTGAGCACGGCGGAACTGCTCGGCGAGGTCGGCGGGAAGGTGCCCGACCTCGCTGAACAGCAGCTGGAGCAGGTCGTGGTGAGCGACCGCGAAGCGGACGTAGGACCGGATCAGCCGGCTCAGCACCTCCCTGGGGTCGGTGGCGCCGTCGAAGGCCTCGGTGAGGCTCATGAGCAGCGTGGCGATGCCACGGGTCATCGGGGCGCGCAGCAGGAAGAGCTTGGACGGAACATGGTTGTAGACGCTCGGACCGGAGATGCCCAGGCTCGCGCCGATGTCCTCGACGGCGACGTTCGTGTAGCCGTGCTCGGCGAACAGGCGGACCGCCTCTGCCAGGAGGTTCTCGCGGCGGGAGTGCGGGCGGAGGCTCGTCCGGTCTGAGCCTCCGCTTCGGGCGAAGCCAGAAGGGACGGGGGAGTCCAGCACCGTGAGCACGAGCCGGGCGAGCAGTGGCTCGAAGCGCTCGCGGGGGAGGTCGAGCCGGTGGACCGAGGGGCTGCCGGTCACGCCGATGGCGGCCCAGGCGAGGAGGTCGATCGCGTCGGGGTCCAGGTCAGGCCGGAAGGGCGTGATCATCCGTGCCATGCGGCGGCCGATCTCGCGCGAGCCCTCGCGCACCCGCTCCCGGTCCTGCTCGGGGAGGTGCCGCGCCTCGCGCTGGATGAGCTGGGAGCCACCGCGGAAGTCGAGGGCGACCCGGCTGATGCTGCGGGCGAAGGTGTCCCGGTCGCCGACGGCGGCCGTGTCGAGCGCGTCGATCAGGAGGACGTGCTCGCGCTCGAGGACGTCGGAGAGCAATTGCTGCTTGCCGGAGAAGTGCCGGTAGAGCGCTGAAGGCCCGATCGCCACCGCCTCGGCGATGTCGCCGACCCCGATCTGGTCGAAGCCGCGCTGGTGGAAGAGGTCCCGTGCGGCGCCGAGGATCAGCTCCCGGCGGTTGGACGGACGTGTGCCGCGACGAGGGCGGAGAGCGCGCGTCTGCGGGGGCACGGTCCTCAGGCTAGACGAGTCCACAGACGGTTGACGTCGTGTCGGAGGGCGGGTGTAACGTGGGTGCTGTTCGAACAAGTGTTCGAACAGCCTGGTGGGGGTGACCTCGACCCCCACCCCCGCCAGGCAGTTTCTCCCAGGGGTCGGTGCGGGGTCGAGCCGTGACGAGTCGAGAGGTGTGGGAGATGCGGCGGTACGACGACCCTGTGGAGGTCCGGAGGGATGCGGGAGAGCCCGAGCAGTTCCTGTGGCGAGGCCGGCTCTGGAAGGTGTACGCCGTGGTGGCGCACTGGGTGGAGACCGGCCCCTGGTGGCAGTCCGCTGACGCGCGGGCGGTGCTCGGCTCCGACGAGCGCTCCCTGTCGCGTGGCCGGGACCTGAACGCCGAGCGCGAGGTGTGGCGGGTGGAAGCCGGCCGGGGTGCTCAGGACGTCGAGTCCCTGGGCCGCGGCGTCTTCGACCTGTCCTTCGACTGGGCTGCGGGCGACTGGCGTCTCGCCCGGGCCGTGGACTGAGAGGGGACGTAGAGATGTCGTTCGACCTTCCCGCCGCCACCTACTCCTACCTCGAGCGCTCGGCCGCGTCCCTGCGTGAGGCGATCGTCGATCCCGACGCCGGCATGCGCTACGCCCACGCCCACGTGGCTGCCCTGCGGGCGACCGCCGCCCTGCTCTCCGCCAAGGCCACTCCGGTGGTCGCCAAGCGAGGGCGAGCCCCCCAGCGCAACGCCTGGGTGCTGCTCGCCCAGGTCGCGCCGGAGCTCGCCGAGTGGGCCGCGTTCTTCTCCGCGGGAGCTGCGAAGCGCGCCGCTGCCGAGGCCGGCTCCCGCCGCGCGGTGACCGAGCGCGAGGCCGACGACCTCGTGCGGGACGCCGACAAGTTCCTGGGGCTGGTGGAGACCTACCTCGGTCTCAAGCCGCACGCGTCCGTGCCCGACCAGATCGTCTTCGCCTCGTAATGCCCGACCCCTTTGTCCATCTGCACGTGGCCAGCGGCTACTCCCTCCGCTACGGCGCCTCGCATCCCCAGGTCCTGGTGGAGCGAGCGGCCGAGCAGGAGATGGACACCCTGGCCCTGACCGACCGCGACGGTGCCTACGGCGTGGTCCGGTTCGCCAAGGCCTGCCTACGCCTGGGGGTGCGGCCGATCCTCGGGGTGGACCTGGCGTTCTCCCACACCGGGGCGATCCCCAGCCAGCTGCTGGAGTCACCGCCTCCGTCGACAGGGGAGCGTCGGCGCAACCCGGTGCGCGGTGGGGCGTTCCGTGACCCGAAGCTGCCGCGGGTGACCCTCCTCGCCGCCAGCAAGCAGGGGTGGGCGGCGCTCTGTCGCCTCGTCTCGGCGACCCACCTCGCCGGGGAGCGGGGTGTCCCGGTGTGCAGCCTCGACCTGGTCCAGGAGCACGTGTCAGGACAGGACGTGCTGGTCATGCTCGGCCCGGGCTCCGAGCTCGGCCGAGCGGCGACCCTGCGCCGCGACGACCTCGCCCAGGCGGCGCTCCGGCCGTGGCGCGAGGTCGTCGACCCGGCCGACCTGCTGGTCGAGGTGGTCTCGCACCGGCTCCCCGGCTCCGGTCCGGGGACGTCGACCCATGCCGCCCGGATGGCCGCCCTGGCCAAGGACGCAGGGCTCGGTGCGGTGCTCTCCAACGCGGTCCGCTACGCCGACCGCACCGACGCCCCCACCGTCGACGTGCTCGACGCGGCCCGGCGGCTGGTCCCGCTCGACCTACGGCACGTCGACCGGGGCAACGCCGAGGGCTACCTCAAGTCCGGCAAGGAGATGCTCGAGGTCGCCGAGGAGATCGGCCGCTTCGCCGGCCTCGGCGACCGGGCGTCCCGCGACCTGCTCGCTCGCACCCGGGTGGTCGCCGACCGCTGCGCGGTGGACCCGCGGGCCGACCTCGGGCTGGGCGAGGTGCACTTCCCCGAGTTCGGGGCATCGCCGACCGAGGCGACTCGCCTCCTCCGGGAGCGCTGCGAGGCCGGCATCGGCCGGCGCTACGGCTCGGCTCCCCGGATGAAGATCTGGACGCGGCTCGACCAGGAGCTGCAGACCATCGACCACCTCGGCTACGCCTCCTACTTCCTGACCGTCGCCGACGTCTCCGACCTCGTGCAGGAGATGGGCGTCCGGTCGGCGGCACGCGGTTCGGGAGCGGGCAGCCTGGTCAACTACCTGCTCGGGGTCTCCGGGGTCGACCCGCTGCGCCACGGGCTGCTGATGGAGCGGTTCCTCTCGCCGCTGCGGCAGGCGCTGCCCGACATCGACATCGACGTGGAGTCCGCACGTCGCCTCGAGGTGTACGAGGCGATCCTCGACCGCTTCGGCGGGGAGCGCTGTGCCTGCGTCTCGATGATGGACACCTACCGGGTCCGGCACGCCGTCCGCGACGTCGGTGCGGCGCTCGGCATGCCGATGGGGGAGATCGACGCGATCGCCAAGGCGTTCCCGCACATCCGCGCCCGCGACGCCCGGCTGGCCCTGCGGGAGCTGCCCGAGCTGCGTGCGTCCGGGCTCGGCGAGGAGCGGCTCGATCTGCTGTTCCGGCTCGTGGAGCGGCTCGACGGACTGCCGCGCCATATCGCCGTACATCCGTGCGGGGTGCTGCTCTCCGATGCCACTCTGCTGGACCGCACCCCGGTGGAGGCCAGCTTCGCCGGCTTCCCGATGAGCCAGTTCGACAAGGAGGACGTCGAGGACCTCGGCCTGCTCAAGCTCGACGTGCTCGGCATCCGGATGCAGTCCTCGATGGCGCACGCGGTCAAGGAGATCGAGCGGGTCGACGGGGTGACGCTCGACCTCGACGACGAGGTCCAGGTGCCGTTCGACGACGAGCCGACCTTCTCGCTGATCAGCCAGGCCAAGACGCTGGGCTGCTTCCAGATCGAGTCCCCGGGCCAGCGCGAGCTGGTCGGCAAGTCCGGCATCGAGACGTTCGGCGACATCATCACCGACATCTCGCTCTTCCGGCCCGGCCCGGTCAAGAGCGACATGATCACGCCGTACCTCAACGCCAAGCAGGGGTGGAGCGCACCTTTCTACCTCCACGAGGACCTCGTCCCGATCCTCGGGGAGACCCGTGGCGTGGTCGTCTTCCACGAGCAGGTCATCGAGATCATCAGCCAGTTCACCGGCTGCACGCTGGCCGAGGCCGACGAGGCGAGGCGCGCGCTCGGCGACGTCGAGGGGATGGCCGAGACCAAGGTCTGGTTCTTCCCGCGGGCGCTCCGGCGGGGCTACCCGCTCGGCCTGGTCGACCAGATCTGGAAGGTGCTCGAGAGCTTCGCCTCCTTCGGGTTCTGCAAGGCCCACGCGGCGGCGTTCGCGCTGCCGACGTACCAGTCCGCCTGGCTGAAGGCGCACTGGCCGGCGCACTTCCTGGCCGGGGTGCTCACCCACGACCCGGGCATGTACCCCAAGCGGCTGATCCTCGACGACGCGCGGCAGTTCGGCATCGCGGTCCTCGGGCTCGACGTCAACCAGTCCGAGAAGGAGTACGTCGTCGAGAAGGTCGGGCTCTACGACGAGCCGCCACCGGAGGTGATGGGACAGCCGCCTCGCGAGGCACCAGGTCCTGGCCTGCCCGACGGCCGCGCCTACGGCATCCGGCTCGCGCTGTCGGAGGTGAAAGGCATCTCCGAGGCGGAGGTCGACCGGATCGTCGCGGCTCGGCCGTACCACTCGCTCACCGACTTCTTCCACCGTGCGCAGGTGACCCGGCCGGTGCTGGAGCGGCTCGTGCTGGCCGGTGGCTTCGACTCGATCTACGGCATCGGCTCGCCGGTGACGGTGCGGCGGCGCGGCAAGGTGACCCGGCGCGACCTGCTACTGCAGGTGGCCGACCTCGACCGCTACGCACGATCGGTCGACCGGGCGTCGAGGGCACGGGGGCGTGGCCTCTCCGGGCGGGCGTCGCCGAGACCTGCTGAAGTGCGCGCCGAGGACGCGGCCGCCCGCACCAGCAGCGACCCCCGCACCCGTGAGGGGGTCTGGGGGCAGGCGCAGGCCCAGTCCATGGCGACGAAAAAACCTTCTCCAGTTACTTCAGTACAACTCACTCTGGATCTGGGAGACGCACCCGCTGACGGGGCTCTGCTCGAGGGAGAGGGCAGCGGATTGCCCGAGATGACCGCCACCGAGCGGGTCCGGGCCGAGCTGGAGATCCTCGGCCTCGACGTGAGCCGGCACGTCATGAACTTCTACGTGCCGTTCCTCGACGAGCTCGGGGTGACCCGTTCGGTCGATCTGCTGCACCGCCGCAGCAAGGCCGACCTGCTCGTGGCCGGGGTGAAGGTCGCGACCCAGACCCCGCCGATCCGCTCGGGGCGCCGGGTCATCTTCCTGACCCTCGACGACTCGACCGGTCCGGTGGACGCGACGTTCTTCGAGGACGCCCAGGGTCCGTACGCCGCCACGGTCTTCCACTCCTGGCTGCTGCTGGTCCGCGGTGAGCTGCGCCGTACCGGTCGGCAGGGGGTCTCCCTCCGCGCGACCGGGGCCTGGGAGCTGCCCGCCCTGCACGAGCTGTGGCAGGCCGAGGGGATCGACGCGGTGCGTGCCGAGCTTGCCCGGGTGCCCGAGGGCTTCATGGAGGTCGGCATCGAGGCGGTGCACGGGTCGGCGGAGAGCATGTCGTCGCGACCCGTCGTGGCCACGCCGCCGACCGAGGGCGGCAACCACGCCGCAGGCGGCATGGGCAGGCGCCGGGTGCTCGTGCACTCCAGCGGCTTCCAGATGTCGCCGTACTCCGACATCAAGCCGGCCGGTGAGGAGACCAAGTCGGCCCCGAGGAGAGAGGCAGGGAAGTCGTCGAACGCTCCGCGGAAGCTGTGGCACTCCTCGCCAGGAAGCTCGGGCGGGTAGTCGTGCGGCTAGTGTTCGGTGCATGGCTCAGAACAGCGCTCCGCTCACGAGCTCCGGGCGTCGCAGCCTGGCTCGAACGGCCGTGGTCTGGGACGCCGTGCACGGTGTGCTGGCGCCGCTCACCGACGCCACGGTCCTCGACATCGGTGGTGGCACCGGTGGCCTCGCGGTCCGGGTCGCCGAGCTGGGGCACCGGGTCACGGTCGTCGACCCCAACCCTGACGCGCTGGCCATTCTCGGCCGGCGGGCGGAGGAGAGCGGGGTGGCCGACCGGGTCATCGCGGTCCAGGGGGACCTCGCCGAGCTCCCCAGCCTGGTGGAGTCCGGTTCGGTGGACGTGGTGCTCTGTCACGGGGTGCTCGAGATCGTCGAGCCCGCTGCGGCGCTCGACTCGATTGCCTCGGTGCTCCGCCCCGGCGGTGCACTCAGCCTGGTGGTCAACCAGCGGCACGCGGCGGTCCTTGCCCGGGCGATGGCCGGGCACTTCGTCCAGGCCAAGGATCTGCTCGACTCCCAGGAGGCCGGGGCAACCGGGCGACGGTTCACTGCCGACGAGGTGGTCGCGCTGCTCGACAAGGCCGGCTTCGACGCGCCGACCCTGCACGCCGTGCGGGTGTTCGTCGACCTCGTGCCGAGCACGCTGGTCGACCTCGAGCCTGGTGCCGTCTCGGCGTTGGTCGACCTGGAGCGCGCGGTCGCCGATCGCCCGGAGTACCTCCCGCTCGGCACCCAGCTGCACGCCCTGGCCGTGCTTCCTTAGCAAGAGTGTGGTCGTCTGATGGCCACCGACAACTCCTGGGGCTGCCATCTCCTGCACGTCGACATGGACGCTTTCTACGCGTCGGTGCTGACCCGCGACCGGCCGGACCTGCAACACGTCCCGGTCTACGTCGGGGGTGGTGACCGCGGGGTGGTCCTGGCGGCCAACTACCTGGCACGCGCCCACGGCGTGCACTCCGCCATGCCGTCCACCCGGGCTCGGCGGGCGTGCCCGCAGGCGGTGGTCCTGCAGCCCGACTACGACCTGTTCACCGCGGTGTCGTCGTCGGTGATGGAGATGTTCCGTCAGGTCACCCCGCTGGTCGAGACCCTGTCGATGGACGAGGCGTTCCTCGACGTCTCGGGCTCGACCCGCAGGCTCGGGTCCCCCTTGTCGATCGCCGAGAGCCTCCGCGCCCGGGTGTACGACGAGCAGGGGGTCACCTGCTCGGTGGGCGTGGCGAGCACGGTCGGGGTGGCCAAGCTCGCCAGCCGGCGTGCGAAGCCCGACGGGGTGGTCGTGGTCCCTCCGGAGAAGGTGACCTCGTTCCTCCATCCGCTCGCAGTCGAGGAGCTGTGGGGGGTGGGGGAGAAGACAGCCGCCCAGCTGCACCGGCTCGGGCTGATGACCGTCGGCGACATCGCGCACACCCCGGTCCCGATCCTGCACCGGGCGCTCGGCGAGGCGTTGGGCAAGCACCTGCACAACCTGGCGTGGGGGATCGACCAGCGGGCGGTGGTGGCCCGCAGGGGTGGCTTCTTCGGAGCAGACCCGGAGAAGAGCATGGGTCACGACGAGACCTTCGGTCGCGACACCGACGATCCCGAGGTGATCCGGCGCGAGCTGCTGCGGCTCTCGTCGAAGGTCGCTGTGCGCATGCGCAGCGCGCAGGTGGTGGGAAGGACCGTCACGGTGCGGATCCGATTCGCCGACTTCACCACGATCACCCGCTCCCGCACCAGGTCGGAGCCGACGGACGTGACCCAGGAGATCTACCAGACCGCGGTCGACCTCTTCTCCGCCCTGGGGCTGCAGCGAGCCCGGATCCGACTTGTCGGGGTGCGGGTGGAGGGGCTGACACCACGCGCCTCGGCGTACCGCCAGCTGGTCCTCGGCGGCCCCGAGCACGGCTGGTCCGAGGCGGACCGGGCGGTCGACAAGGCGCTGCTGCGGTTCGGCGGCAAGGCGGTCCAACCAGCGGCGCTCCTCCGTGGCGGCCGGCCGTGAAAGGGTGCAGGGCATGAGACTCACGATCGTCCTGGACTGCCGTGATCCGAAGGAGCTGCTCCCGTTCTGGGCAGCGGCCCTGGGCTACGAGCCGGCCGGCTCCCTTCCCAGCTTCGAGGTGCTCGCCGGGGAGGGCCCGGTGCTGATCCTGCAGAAGGTCGACGAGACGAAAGCCGGCAAGAACCGGATGCACCTCGATCTGCACCCCCGCCTCGAGGACGAGAGCGTCCCCGCCCTGGTGGCCCGACTCGAGGCCCTCGGCGGACGCCGGATCGGGGAGCCGGTCACCGAGCTGCTCGGGTCCCTCGGCATCTGGTGGCAGACCATGGCGGACCCCGAGGGCAACGAGTTCGACGTCGTCGCGGACCCGGGTCACCCCGCCCCCGACGGTGTGGACTAGGGCGCAAGACCCGGGTCGGGGAGCCGATGTTCCCAATTTCTGCGCTCGGGTACCACCTTGAGCGACACCTGCCTAGACTGAAGGGGTAGGACCATTCGGGCTGGAGGAAACCGTGCCGCTCTCAGAAGAAGAGTTGCGTCTGCTTGAGCAGATGGAGCGCGCGCTCGTGGAGGAGGACCCGAAGCTCGCCTCCACGCTTCGTGGCACGACCATGCGCAGGCATGCGCGTCGCCAGATCATCGTCGCCGGCGCGTGCTTCGCGATCGGCGTCGCCGTCCTGATGACCGGCGCGGTCATGCGGATAACGGTGGTCGGGATCATCGGCTTCGTCGTGATGCTCGGCTCGGCGTACCTCGGGCTGTCCGCCTGGAAGGGCCAGACGTCTCCTGCACCCTTTCCGGCCCGCGGAGTGACGGACTCCTCGCCCGGCCTGACGGTGCTCCCTGGCGGCAAGAAGACCAAGCGGCAGAAGACCGCGAAGAGCTCGGGCACCATGATGCAGCGCTTCGAGGAGCGCTGGCGTCGTCGTCGCGACCGCGACCAGGGCTTCTGACCCTCCGCCGGTCCAGCGAGGCCGGTCCAGCGAGGCCGGTCCAGCGAGGCCGGTCAGCGACTCAGTGACGGCTCACTCAACGCGGCGAGACCCGAGTCGTGGACCGGGCCACGCCGTGAGCGTTTGACCAGCGACACCGGCAGCCAGGTCGCCTTGCGGCGTACGTCGGGATCCAGGCCCAGCCGGACCGAGTCCACGCACAGCTCGACGTCGCGGCGGATGTCGTCGACCTCGGGCACGGTGCGCGCGTAGCGCGATCGCTCGACGAAGTGCAGGATCCGGTCGAGTGCGGCCTCGGCCTCGGGGCTCGACGTGACCACGCGTGCCAGGTGCTCCTCGCCTGGCCCGGGACGACGGCGGAACAGCGGCACGATCGCAGCCGCTCGCTGGCGCACGGTGTCCTGCTCGTTCCAGGCAAGCCGGTGGTCGACGAACGAGTCGCGCAGCTCGGTCCAAGCGGCCTCCGCCTGCTCGATCGCGGTCGAAGCGGCCGCCCAGCGCCGGCTGCGGACCAGCGAGCGGGCCGTGCGCGGCAGGGCGGCGAGGGTGCCGGCGACGAGGAGCAGGAGGACGGTGACCAGCAGCCACGGCCGCCCACCACCGTCGGAGCCGCCGCCCGAGACGACTGGATCCTCCTCGGTGGGCCGATCGGTCGGCTGGAAGGTCGAGGTGTCGGTCGGGCTAGGAGTCGTCGCCGTGCTGGTCGGCGCGGCAGTCGGGTCGTCCTCAGGAAGCAGCTCAGGAGAGAAGAGCGGAGGCTCGGCGCCCTGCCGGGAGCTTGGCGTCGGCTCGAACCGAACCCAGCCCACCCCACCGAAGTAGAGCTCCGGCCAGGCGTGCATGTCCGCCCTGCTGTACTCGTAGCTGTCCGACCCGGGAATGCCGACTGTGTCCGGCCGCAGGAAGCCCACGGCCACCCGCGCGGGAATGCCGAGAGTCCGGGCCATCAGCGCCATGCTTGTCGCGAACTGCTCGCAGTAGCCCGTGCGGCTGTTCTGGAGGAAGTCCTCGAGATCTTCCATCCCGCTGCCGGCACCTGAATTGGCGAGGCTGTAGTCGAAGTTCTTGCCCTGAAAGGCCTCGGTGTGTGGCTGGGTGAACCAGTTCTGCAGAAGAACCGCACGTTCGGCTTTGTTCGTACCGGCGGCCGTGACCTGCTCGGCAAGTTCTGCGACCCAGGACTCCACGTCGGCGTCGACCTGGGTGTAGCGACGGAACAGGTCGTTGGGGACAGCGCTGGAGGTGAGCAGGTCCTCGGCCGTGGGCTGCACATCGAGGGCCTCGAGGGTGTAGGTGACGTCTGCGGTGGTCTTCCCGTCCACGGCACTGACGACATCCATGGTGCTGGGGTCGTAGCGCCAGTCGCCGTCGATGTCGAGCCGCAGGGTCGGATAGGGGAGCGGCAGCCAGCGCGAGTCGAAGTCGGGGAGGGCGCGGACGCTGTACTGCCGAGGGGTGGCCGTGACATCGGGGTCGAGACCCTCGGGGAGCGGCAGTTCGCCGTCGACCCTGTGCTCGATGGGGATGTCCCGCTCGCTGGGCCTCCACGCGAAGCCGGTGTACTCGTCGAGCACAGCGATGCGCATGTAGCCAGGGTTCGGGTCGTCCGTCGTCACCTGGAGCGCCGGGACGTCGGGGCCCTGCAAGAAGTCACGCTTGAGGTTCAGCATCGGGTTGGTGATGCGGACGCCGTCCCCTCCGCCGCCAGGCCCGTTGCCCATGCCGTCCAGGACGCCGCCGGCGATCGTGGGGACAAAGACTGGAACGACGACGGCCATCGCCGTCGCAGTGAGCCCGATCTTCCGGGCTGACGGCCAGACGGTGCGGTTGGAGGCCGCCCGCCATCGCTGGTGGCGTGCCTCCACGAGACCGAGGTCGCGCCCCCAGTGCGCGAGCCGACCCGCCTCCTCGGCGGCCAGGAGCGCCAGGAACGTGACGGCGATCAGCGCGAACTTCCACCAGGGGACGCCGGACTCCAGCATGCTCACCGGTGCGGTGTACATCGCGAGAAGGGGAAGCCCCGCCAGGGGAACTCTCCGCGCCCCGCAGGCGAGCAGGTCGACGAGCACCGCGAGGCCGCCGCCCAGCGTGATGAGGATCGGCGGGAACTCCGGCACCGAGTCGGGGACCGGGGCGGCGTAGGACTGCGCTGCGTCGGTCGACGCCGAGAGCACGTCGAGACAGGCTCGGATCGAGTCCGCGGTCGGGAGCCAGCCAGCCAGTGCGGCATCGGCGGCGAAGCGATGGTTGAGCCACAGACCCAGCACGACGAGCTGGCCCATGACGACGAGCGCCGGGTGCAGGCGTGCCGACCGCAGCAGCGCGCCGGTGACCGCCACCAGCGCACACCCGATGGCCAGGGGCTGCAGAAAGTCGCTCGGCCGTTCAGAGAACCCGGCCCACGTCGTCATGGTCAGCCACGTCGTGAGTGCCGCCAGCAGCGACAGAAGAGTGGTGCTCGGGAGCCGCAGTCGCGCCCTCATGGGCGCTCTCCCGTCGCGAGAAGGGTGCGTCGTCCGCTCCGGGTGTGGCCGAGCTCCTGCCACACGCCGGCCACCGGGTCACGGGGTCCGCAGTCGACCGTGCGGTAGCCGTGCGACGCCAGCCAGGCCGCGGCATCGCTCTCCGCTGTCTCGGGCGCCCGCGTGCGGGCCCAGGCGTCCACGTTCAACGCGATCGCCAGGGCGGTCGCGGAGGAGTGCTTCATCCGCGTGATGGCCGGCTTGTCACGGTCCTGCAGGGCTCCGAACACGCCGACCAGAAGGCCGGAATGTCCTGCCTCATGCAGCCAGCGCACATCGAGGCTGCTCTGGGCGACCTCGCGCAGCACCGCCAGGCTCTCGAGCAGAGGAGCGGTCTCCGCGGTCATCGCTCCGTGCTCGTGCCACGCGCCGCCGTCCTCCTCGCCGGTGGCGGTCACGAGGCGGACGCGGAACCCGCGCTGCACGAGGTGGACAGCGACCGAGGCGGCGACGGCCACCGCGTGCTCGAGCGACGACGCGGCGCCGGTGCCGCGGTGCGAGGTCGTCCGGTTGTCCAGGAAGAGAGTGGCGCGGGACTGCCAGGGCTCCTCGCGACGCACCATCAGCTCACCGGCCTTGGCGCTGCTGCGCCAGTGCACGCGACGCAGCTCGTCTCCCTGTCGGTACTCGCGGACCGTCACGTCCTCGGCGCTGCCGGCGGCGAAGGCGCGCGGGCGATTGTCACCGGCGCCCGTCCAGGCACCGGACAAGGGGATGGCCGGGAGTGGAGTCACCTTCGGCGTGACGACGAGCGAGGACGTGGCCACGAACGCGCGGTCGAGCTCCACCAGCCCGAAGGGGTCCGAGAGTCGCACCGTCATCGGGCCGACCACGAACTTCCCGCGCACGTCCGAGCGCACGACGTACTCGACGGTCCGTCTCCACTTCGGTCCCATGTGGTTGATCACGAACCGGGGCCTGGTGCCCAGCACGTAGGGGATGTGCTCCTCCAGCATCAGCAGTCCAGTGGGCATCCGTCCGTCGTTGGTCAGCTCGAGCTGGACGCGCGCCTGCTGGCCCGCGGTCACCTGGCCGGGCGAGAGCGTCCGGACCAGGCCCAACCGGTAGCGCCCGCGACCGACGAAGAAGGCGGTCACCAGAGGGAGCAACAGGAGGAGCCCACCCACACGGGTCAGCGCCGGGTAGCCGAGCGCGATCGCGCACAAGATGGCGGCCGCGCCGGCGGCCAGGAAGGCCCGGCCACGGTTGGTCAGTGCAGAGAGCGCCTCACGCATGGCGGCACCTCGCTCAGCGGACGTCGGGCAAGCGCACGCTGCCGAGGATGTTGCGCAGCGTCGCTTCGGTGGTGCGCCCGCTCATCGACGCCTCGACGGTCGGGAGGAGCCGGTGCGCGAGCACGGGGACGGCGTACTGCTGCACGTCGTCCGGAATGACGTAGTCGCGGCCCTCGAGTGCCGCGGCGGCCTTGGCGGCGCGCACCAGGTGCAGCGTCGCGCGCGGGGAGGCGCCGAGGGTCAGCTCGGCCGAGCGTCGCGTGGCGGTGGTGATCGCGACGGCGTACTTCTGGACGGCCTCGGACACGTGCACCGTGTTGACGATGTCGACCAGCTTCGCGACCTCGGCGGCGTCCGTGACGGGCTCGAGGTCGTCGAGCGGGTTGTGGCTGGTGTGCGAGGAGAGCATGGCGATCTCCGCGGACTCCACCGGGTAGCCCATGGAGACGCGGGCCATGAAGCGGTCGCGCTGCGCCTCAGGCAGGGCGTAGGTGCCCTCCATCTCGATGGGGTTCTGCGTGGCGATGACCATGAAGGGCGGCTCGAGGTGGTACGTCGTGCCGTCCACCGTGACCTGGCGTTCCTCCATGCACTCGAGGAGGGCGGACTGCGTCTTGGGGGAGGCGCGGTTGATCTCGTCGCCCACGACGATGTTGGCGAAGATGCCGCCGGGCCGGAACTCGAACTCCCGGGTGTTCTGGTTGAACACCGAGACGCCGGTGACGTCGGAGGGCAGCAGGTCCGGGGTGAACTGGATGCGCCGCACCGAGCAGTCGATGGTGCGCGCGAGGGCCTTGCTCAGCATCGTCTTGCCGACGCCCGGCACGTCCTCGATGAGCAGGTGACCCTCGGCGAGGAGAACGACCAGCGCGAGCTTGGCGACCTCGGGCTTGCCCTCGATGACGGTCTCGATGCCCTGCCTGATGTTGCTGGACACCCGCGCGAGCGTCTCCAGGTCGGCGCCGACCGCCGCGTGACGACCTGGCTCCGTCGAGCCCGTCGTGTCCGGTTGCACTGAGGTCACGCTCTCCTCTTTCTCCCCGTGGTGATGCGGGTAGTCAACCTCACCGCTGTCCATCAGCAAACACCCGACGGGGCTAGTCATCAAACGGTGACCCATCTCTGACGACTCTGTGACGCTCCACTTCCCTCCACCGTTCCCGCCCGATCGTCTCCACCCCGCTCGAGCAAGCGCGCGCGGAGCAACGACACCACGTCCTGACAGACGCGCTGACCGCCGGATCTGGGTGCGGAAAAACGCTCAAAAGTGCTTGCGGGTGGGGGGAAGTGGAGTATGGTGGGGCGCAGTGGAGGAGAGTGAGGTGCGAGAAGGATGTTCTTCGGCACCTACACGCCCAAGCTCGACGAGAAGGGGCGGCTCTTCCTCCCGGCGAAGTTCAGGGACGAGCTGGCGGAGGGTCTCGTGGTCACCAGGGGTCAGGAGCGATGCCTGAACGTCTGGAGCCAGGGCGAGTTCGTCAGCTTCACCGAGCGCCTCAAGGAGCTCCCGGTGACGAACAGAGGCGGGCGTGACTACGTCCGCATGCTGTTCGCCGGTGCCTCCGACGAGACGCCCGACAAGCAGGGCCGCATCACCATCCCGCCGATGCTTCGCGCCTACGCGGGCCTCGCGAAGGAGTGCGTCGTCATCGGGGCGATGAACCGGGTGGAGATCTGGGACGCAGGCGCCTGGGCCGAGTACGAAGCGTCGCAGGAGCAGGCCTTCTCCGACCTGTCGGAGGACGTCTTCCCCACGGGCTACTGAGCACCACGCAGCACGCAAAGCAGCAGAACAGCAGAACAGCGGAGTCGCAGGGCGAGATCTCGCGCCCGTTCTCTCGGCGTCTGGCACACCTTCCCCGGTGCCAGAAGCCGCTTCCCAAGGGAACGGGCGGGGATCTGGCCAGGTGGCTCCAGCTTCACCAGGTCAGCAGACAAAGGGGTCGAGTCCTATGAGTGTGGTGCTCCACGAGCAGCCCCCGGTCCGCCGGGTCCGGCAGGAGGTGCGCGACGCGCTAGCCGTCGCCTGCTTCTCCGCCGGCGCCTCCGTCGCGGTCGCGCTCACCCTCGTCCTGATGGTCAGCCTCGTCGGACAGCGCGCCTAGTCCGATGCCGACTCCCTCCCACGTCCCGGTGCTGCTCGACCGGGTCGTCGCCCTGGTGGCCCCTTCGCTCGAGGGGCCCGGCTCGGTCCTCGTCGACGCGACGCTCGGTCTCGGCGGTCACACCGAGGCGGTCCTGACCCGCTGCCCGGAGGCGCGGGTCATCGGCATCGACCGCGACCCGCACGCGCTGGAGCGCAGCAGGGAAAGGCTGGCGCCCTTCGCCGAGCGGGTCACCTTCGTGCACGCGGTGTACGACGAGATCGGCGAGGTCCTCGCCGAGCTCGGGCTGGACGAGGTGGACGGCGTGCTGTTCGACCTCGGCGTCTCGAGCATGCAGCTCGACGTGCGTGAGCGGGGTTTCGCCTACGCCGAGGACGCGCCGCTCGACATGCGGATGAACGACAGCACCGGCCCGACGGCCGCCGACGTCCTCAACACCTACGACGCCGCCGACCTGGCCCGCATCCTCAAGACGTACGGCGAGGAGAGGTTCGCCCGCCGGATCGCCGATGCCATCGTGCGGGAGCGTGCGCGCGAGCCGTTCACGCGCAGCGCGCGGCTGGTCGAGCTGATCCGCGACTCGATCCCCGCGCCGGCCCGACGTACCGGGGGCCACCCGGCGAAGCGCACGTTCCAGGCGCTGCGGATCGAGGTCAACGACGAGCTGGCCGTGCTCCGCAGGGCGCTGCCCGCCGCCATCAACGCGATCGGGGTCGGCGGCCGGGTCGTCGTCATGAGCTACCACTCGCTCGAGGACCGGCTGGCGAAGCAGGCCTTCGCCGCCGGGACCACGACCGACGTGCCGCCGGACCTGCCGTTCGTGCCGGAAGGGCACGAGCCGGTCCTGCGACTGGTGACGCGCGGCGCGGAGAAGGCGTCGGAGCAGGAGATCGAGGAGAACCCCCGGGCCGCATCGGTGCGGCTGCGGGCAGTGGAACGGGTGCGTAGGGGAGAGGTCGCATGAGCACGCTGGGAGGAGCGGCGAGGAACCTGAGGGTCCCGCGGTTCGCCGAGGACGCTGTCGAGCGCGCCCGGCTGGCCGTCGTCCCGAGGCAGCGTCGCGGCCCGGCACCGCGCGTGCCCTTCGCCATCCTCGTCGGCCTGGTGCTGCTCGGCGGCGTCGCCGGTCTCCTCCTCTTCAACACGCACATGCAGAAGAACTCGTTCACCATCACGTCGCTCGAGCTGCGCGCGCAGGAGCTGCACGCGAAGGAACAGTCGCTGCGCATGCAGCTCGACGACCTGCGCGACCCGCAGCGGCTGGCCGACCGCGCCCTGGCGATGGGGATGATGCCGCCTGACTCGCCGGCGTTCCTCGACCTCCGCACCGGCGAGATCGTCGGCAACCCCGACCCCTCGACGGGCGTGAACTCGTTCCGGATCCACACGCCTCCCGCGGCGAAGCCGGGCGCGCTGCGGCCAGACCCGGTGGTCCTTCCGCGACAGGTCATCATCCGGCCCGACCGGGGCCGTGACGGCGCGGCTGACCAGGATCGCGGTCGCCGCGACGGTAGAAATGGTGGCCAGGCGACTGACGCGGACGACTGACAGGGGATGGGAACGTGACCTCAGCGCGGAACCCGCGCCCGCACAGCCCGCGGCCCCGGCGTCCCCGCAGGCCACCGGTCTCCCGGATCCGAGCTGCCAGCGTCATCCGGCTCCGGATCGGCTTCCTGCTGATCGCCATGGTGCTGTCGCTGTTCGCCGTACGCCTGCTGCAGCTGCAGGGCCTCGACGCGGCCACGTACGCCGCGAAGGCGCGCGCGGTCGGCGTGGTCAACGAGGTGCTGCCCGCCACGCGCGGCTCCATCACCGACCGCAACGGGCGTCCGCTCGCGGAGTCGCTCGACGGGCTGATGATCGTGGCCGACCCGACGAAGACGGCCAAGTACGCCACCGAGATCGCCAAGATCATGGCCGAGGAGCTCGACGCCGACTACTTCAAGCTGCTGACGGCGCTCCGCAAGCCGGACACGCACTTCCAGTACCTCGCACGCCGCGTCCCCGCGACCAAGGCCAACGAGGTCGTGGAGAAGCTCGCGGCCGCCGGCTACAAGGGCATCGACACGCGCCGCGACCCGGTCCGCACCTACCCGGCGCACGACGTCGGCGCGAACCTGGTCGGCTTCACCAACGCCGAGGGCCAGGCGGGTGAGGGTGCAGAGCTGATCTTCGACAACCTCCTGTCGGGCAAGGACGGCTCCGCGACCTTCGAGGTCGGCGGCGGCAACCGCCTCCCGCTCGGCGACAACTCCGTGGTCGAGCCGACCGACGGCAAGGACGTCGCGCTCACCATCGACCAGGACGTGCAGTGGTACGCCCAGCGCGTCCTGAGGGACACCATCCTCAAGGCCGGAGCCGAGAAGGGTGCGGCGGTGGCGCTGGACGTGCGCACGGGCGAGGTGCTCGGGCTGGCCGACTACCCGACGTTCGACGCCAACCTCTCCACCGAGTCTCCCGAGGAGGACCTCGGGTCGCGTGCGCTGCGCGACGTCTACGAGCCCGGATCGGTCGAGAAGGTCCTCACCCTGTCGTCCCTGCTCGACGCCGGCCTGGTGACCCCACGGACCAAGGTCGTGGTCCCCGAGCGGCTCGCGTCGAGCGACCGGACCATCAAGGACTGGTTCCCGCACGGCAAGATCCACCTGACGCTGACCGGCGTACTCGCCAAGTCGTCCAACATCGGCACCGTCCTGGCCTCGCGCGAGCTGGGCGCCAAGGACTTGTACGACCGGCTGCGCAGCTTCGGCCTCGGGACCCGGACCGGGGTGGGCGTCAAGGGCGAGACGGCCGGCATCCTGCCGCACTGGTCCGGCTGGCGGGAGATCAACAAGGACACCATCGCGTTCGGCCAGGGCCTTGCGGTGAACGTGCTGCAGATGGCAGCCGCGATCAACACCATCGCCAACGGGGGCGTCTACGTCCAGCCCAGCCTGGTGAAGGGCAGCGCGACCACCAACGACGGCACGATCGTCGGTTCCGACGTCGCGACCTCGCACCGTGTCATCAGCGAGAACGCCGCCAAGCAGACGGCGCTGATGATGGAGATGGTCACCGACGCCGAGGAGGGCACCGCTCCCTCCGCGGCGATCGAGGGCTACCGCGTCGCGGGCAAGACCGGCACCGCCCAGCAGCCGGGGGGCGCGTGTGGGTGCTACACCGACGGCACGTTCACCGTCTCGTTCGCAGGCTTCGCGCCGGCTGACGACCCGCGCTTCCTCGTCTACGTCGTCGTCCACGACCCGGTCGACGGAGGCGGTGGCTCGGTGGGTGGACCGGCGTTCCACAAGATCATGAGCTACCTGCTCAGCAAGTACGCAGTGCCGCCGACCGGGGTCCCCACCCGCAGGCTGCCCGTCGCCTGGTGAGGCTCGGCCACTAGATTGACCGCCATGAGGACCCGTCCGGACGACCCGCTTCGGACACCCCTGGCCACCATCGAGGCCTACCTCGGCGACGACCTCGTCCAGGTCGTGGGCGACCCGGCAGGAGTCGAGGTCACCGGCGTGACGCTCAACAGCACCGCGGCGCAGCCGGGGGACCTGTTCGCGGCCCCTCCGGGCACGCGCGTGCACGGCGCCTCGTACGCCGAGCAGGCGGTGGCCTCGGGCGCGGTCGCGGTCCTCACCGACGCCGAGGGTGCGGGCCTGGCCCGCGACGCAGGTGTCCCGCTGCTCGTCGTGCCGTCGCCCCGTGCGGTGCTCGGGTCCCTCGCCGCCAAGGTGTACGGCGAGCCGGCGCTCGACCTGCGCCTGGTCGCTGTCACCGGTACCCAGGGCAAGACCACGACCACGCGCCTCGCCGAGAGCGCGCTCCAGGCGTCCGGACAGCGCGCTGCCGTGGTGGGCACGGTCGGCACCCGGATCGACGGGCAGGACGTGAAGACCGCGCTCACGACGCCGGAGGCGCCAGATCTCCAGGCGCTGTTCGCGGTGATGCGCGAGCAGGGCGTGCACGGCTGTGCGATGGAGGTGTCGAGCCATGCACTGGTGATGGGTCGGGTCGACGGCGTGGTCTTCGACGTCGCCGCGTTCACCAACCTCGGTCGCGACCACCTCGACTTCCACGCGGACGAGGAGGAGTACTTCCAGGCGAAGGCGCAGCTGTTCACCGCCGCCCGCGCCCGGCTGGGTCTGGTCAACATCGACGACGCGCACGGTCGTCGGCTGCTTGACGAGGCGAGCATCCCGATGCGCACCTACTCGACGACCTGGACCGCGGACTGGCAGGCCGTCGACATCGACGCCGACGCGGCGTCCTCGGCGTTCACCGTGCTGCGCGACGGCAGCGAAGTCGTCCGGGCGACTGTTCCCCTCGCCGGGTCGTTCAACGTCTCGAACGCGCTGTGCGCGATCGCGGCGCTGGGGGAGGCGGGCTTCGACCCGGCTGACGTCGGGTCGGCGATGGGCCGCGGTGGCGGTGTGCCGGGGCGGCTGGAGCGCGTGGACGCCGGACAGCCGTTCCTCGCGGTCGTTGACTACGCCCACAAGCCCGATGCCGTCACGGCAGTTCTCGAAGCCCTGCGACCCCAGACGAAGGGCCGCCTGATCATCGTGCTGGGCGCCGGCGGCGACCGCGACCAGGGCAAGCGGCCGATCATGGGGGAGATCGCTTCACGCCTCGCCGACGTCCTGGTGGTGACCGACGACAACCCGCGGTCGGAAGATCCTGCGGCGATCCGTGCCGCGGTCCTGGCCGGCGCGACCGGGTCTGCCGACGTGCACGAGGTGGGCGACCGCCGTGAGGCCATTCGCCTCGCCGTCTCGCTCGCCAGGGAGGGCGACGTGGTCGTCATCGCGGGGAAGGGCCACGAGTCCGGCCAGGAGGTGGACGGAGTGGTCACGCCGTTCGACGACCGCGAGGTCCTGCATGAGGAGCTGAACCGCCTGTGATCCCGATGCTGCTCAGCGAGATCGCCGCGGTGGTCGGAGGCGCGCTCCACGGCGACGACGTGACGGTCGCGGGGGCGACCTCCATCGACAGCCGCGCCGTCGAGCCGGGCGGGCTCTTCGCGGCCTTCGTCGGCGAGGCTGTCGACGGCCACGACTACGTCGACCAGGCGGTCGCGGGTGGAGCGGTCGCGGTGCTCGGGACCCGCGCCACGGCTCACCCGACGGTGGTCGTCCCCGACCCGCAGCTCGCGCTGCAGCAGCTCGCGCAGCACGTGCTGGCCGAGCTTCGCCCCCTGCACGTCATCGCGCTCACCGGGTCGCAGGGGAAGACCAGCACCAAGGACCTGCTCGGCGCGGTCCTCGCCGAAGCCGGGCCGACCGTCGCCACGTTCGGCTCCTTCAACAACGAGCTCGGCCTTCCCCTGACCGTGCTGCGAGCCACGCGGGAAACCCGGTTCCTCGTCCTCGAGATGGGCGCGCGCGGCCAGGGGCATCTTGCAGAGCTGTGCACGATTGCCCGACCGACCGTCTCGGTCGTGCTCAACGTCGGGAAGGCGCACCTCGGCGAGTTCGGGAGCCAGGCCGACATCGCCCTCGCCAAGGGCGAGCTGGTCGAGGCTCTGCCGGCGGACGGGATCGCGGTGCTCAACGCCGACGACCCGTTGGTCTCCGCGATGGCCTCCCGCACCCACGCGCGGGTGCTCACCTTCGGGGAGGGCAACGCGGACGTGATGGTCAAGGACCTCACCCTGGACGACTTCGGGCGCCCCTCGTTCACGCTGGTGAGCGGAGACGCGAAGGCCGACGTGACGATGAAGCTGGTGGGGGAGCACCAGGCTCTCAACGCTGGTGCGGCCGCGGCGGCGGCCACGGCGGTCGGTGTCCCGCTGACCGCCGTCGCGGCCAGCCTCAGCACCGTGCAGGGACTGTCGAAGTGGCGGATGGAGGTGCACGAGCGCCCCGACGGGGTCACGGTGATCAACGACGCCTACAACGCCAACCCGGACTCGATGCGCGCCGGTCTGAAGGCTCTCGCGGCCATCGGTCGGGCACGTGGTCCCCAGACCAGGACGGTCGCGGTCCTCGGCGAGATGCGCGAGCTGGGCGAGTCGAGCCGCGAGGAGCACGACGCGATTGGCAGACTTGCGGTGCGGCTCGACATCCACCAGCTCGTGGTGGTCGGCGAGGCGGCCCGGCCCATGCACCTGGGCGCTTACCTCGAGGGTTCCTGGGGAGAGGAGTCGGTCTTCGTGCCGGACAACGACGAGGCGCTCGCCTGGCTGCGGGAGCATCTCGCGCCCGGTGACGTCGTACTCGTGAAGGCGTCCCGTGGAGCCCGCCTCGACCAGGTCGCCGACGGACTCCTGGCTGGGGGTGCGGCCGGATGAGAGCCATCCTGCTGGCCGGTGGGCTGGCCCTGATCTTCACCCTCCTCGGCACGCGCGTCGCGATCCGGGTCTTCGTCGCGAAGGGCTACGGCCAGCTGATCCGCGACGACGGTCCCACGACGCACCACACCAAGCGCGGCACGCCCACCATGGGCGGCAGCGTCATCATCATCTCGGTCGTCCTCGCCTACGTGATCGCCAAGCTCGTCACGTGGCGGGAGCCGTCGGCCTCGGCACTGCTGCTCCTCTACCTCTTCTGCGGCCTCGGGCTCGTCGGCTTCCTCGACGACTACATCAAGATCGCCAAGCAGCGCAGCCTCGGTCTGCGCAGTCGGGCCAAGATGCTCGGTCAGACCATCGTCGCGGTCACGTTCGCGATCCTCGCCCTCAACTTCCCCGACGACCGCGGCAAGACGCCGGCCTCGAAGGCGATCTCGTTCACCCGCGACTTCGGGTGGGAGCTGCCCGCCATCCTGGTGGTGCTGCTGATCATCCTGATCATCGCCGGCACCTCGAACGCCGTGAACCTCGCTGACGGCCTCGACGGTCTCGCTACCGGGGCTTCCGTGATGGTCTTCGGCGCCTACACGCTGGTGAACATCTGGCAGAACAACCAGTGGTGCGGCCAGTCCAACATCGAGCTCGGCCAGTGTTACGAGGTCCGCGACCCGCTCGACCTGGCCATCGTCTGCTCGGCGATCACCGGAGCCTGCTTCGGCTTCCTGTGGTGGAACGCCTCCCCGGCCAAGATCTTCATGGGCGACACCGGCTCGCTCTCACTCGGTGGCGCCCTGGCGGGACTCGCCATCTTCACCCGCACCGAGTTCCTGCTGGTGATCCTCGGCGGCCTGTTCGTCACGCAGACCCTCTCGGTGATCCTGCAGGTCGGCTACTTCAAGGCGACGAAGGGCAAGCGTCTCTTCCGGATGGCTCCGCTGCACCACCACTTCGAGCTGAAGGGCTGGGACGAGATCACGATCGTGATCCGGTTCTGGATCATCACCGGGCTCTGCGTCGCCACCGGGCTGGGTGTGTTCTACGCAGAATGGGTGGCCGGCACGTGAGCCGTGATCCCCGCTCCCTCGGTCGGCACGACTCCTGGGAGGGCGTCAGGGCTGTGGTCGCCGGGATGGGAGTCTCCGGCTTCGCGGCCGCCGACAACCTCACCCACATCGGCGCCCACGTCATCGCGCTCGACGAGTCCGACGCGGGGGACCGGTCCGAGAAGGGCACCATCCTGGAGATCCTCGGCGCCGACGTCCGCCTGGGGCCTGGCAGCACGGACACCCTCCCCGAGGACGTCGACCTCCTGGTGACCAGTCCCGGCTGGAAGCCGACCAGCCCCCTGCTCCAGCAGGCCGCAGCCCGGGGAGTCCCGATCTGGGGCGAGGTCGAGCTGGCCTGGCGGCTGCGCGACCCGAACCACGACGCCCCCTGGATCGCGGTCACCGGCACGAACGGCAAGACCACGACCGTCCAGATGCTCGACTCGATCCTGCGGGCCGCCGGTCTGCGCAGCGTCGCCTGCGGCAACGTGGGGCTGCCGATCGTCGAGGCGATCATGGACCCCCAGCCGTACGACGTGTACGCCGTGGAGCTCTCCAGCTACCAGCTGCACTACACCTCCTCGATGCAGTGCGAGTCCGCCGCGGTGCTCAACGTCGCCGAGGACCACCTCGACTGGTACTCCGGGATGCAGGAGTACGCCGCCGACAAGGGCCGCATCTACGAGGGCGTGCATCGCGCGTGCGTCTACAACGTCCAGGACGAGACCACCGAGTTCCTCGTCCGGGAGGCCGACGTGGTCGAGGGCGCCCGGGCGGTCGGGTTCACTCTCGGCATGCCGTCGGTAGGCATGGTCGGACTCGTGGACGACATCCTCGCCGACCGCGCCTTCATCGAGCAGCGCCAGCACAGCGCGGCCGAGCTCTGCAACGTCGCGGACCTCGCCTCGCCAGCTCCGCACTTCATCGCCAACGCTCTCGCCGCGGCCGCGCTGGCTCGCGCGCACGACGTACCGACCACCGCGGTGCGCGACGGCCTCCGGACGTTCCGGCCCGACGGCCACCGGATCGCCGAGGTCGCCGTCGTGGACGGTGTCCGGTACGTCGACGACAGCAAGGCGACCAACCCGCACGCCGCGCAGTCCTCCTTGTCGGCGTACGAACCGGTGGTCTGGGTGGCGGGTGGCCTTGCCAAGGGCGCCAGCTTCGACGCCCTCGTGAAGGCGGTGAGAGGTCGGCTGCGGGGCGTCGTCCTCCTCGGGCAGGATCGTGCCGTGATCGCCGACGCGCTGGCGCGACACGCACCCGATGTCCCGGTGATCGTGATCGAGTCCGGCGAGACTTCTGTCATGGACCGCGTGGTCCGGGCAGCTGCCGACCTCGCCCAGCCGGGCGACACCGTGCTGCTCGCCCCGGGATGCGCGTCCATGGACATGTTCGCGAACTACGGCGCCCGCGGGGATGCCTTCGCCGAGTCGGTACGCCGGCTGGGGGAGCCGCCCTCCTCGTAGCCGCCTCGAGGAAGGGTCGACGTGACAGCCACCGCGAGTGACCAGCGCACGGACGCCGGTCGCGGCGCTCGTCAGGGGGCGCTCGGCGGCTGGTTCGGGTCGATCCGCGCGACGCTCGACAGGCCGCTGGCGTCGTACTACCTGCTCCTCGGGGCCACCGGGCTGCTGCTGACCATCGGCCTGATGATGGTGCTCAGCTCGTCGAGCGTGTACTCCTACCGCGAGCACGACGGCAACAGCTACGCGATCTTCGTCAAGCAGCTCACCTGGGTGGTGCTGGCCCTGCCGTGCGCCTGGATCGCGTCGCGTCTGCCGCACCGCGTGATCCGAGCCTTCGCGTGGCCGAGTCTCGGAGTGGCCACGCTGCTGCTCGCGCTCACCCAGACCAGCCTGGGTGTCGAGGTGAACGGCAACCAGAACTGGCTGGGGATCGGGCCGTTCGTGCTGCAGCCCTCCGAAGTCGCCAAGCTCGCGATCATCCTGTGGTGCGCCGACGTGTACGCCCGCAAGGAGAAGCTGCTGGGCGACTGGAAGCACACCCTGATCCCGGTCCTTCCGGTGACGGGCCTGGTGATCTCGCTCGTGATCGTCGGGCGCGACCTCGGCACCGCCCTCGTCCTGATGGGCATCGTGCTGGGCATGCTCTGGGTCGTGGGGGCGCCGGCGAAGCTCTTCATCGGCTCCTTGCTGACCGTCGGCAGCGCGGCCTTCTTCCTCGCCGCCACCGACCCCGAGCGACGCGAGCGACTCACCACGTTCGCCGACCCCTTCCAGGACTTCGGCAACTCCGGGTGGCAGGCTGCGCACGGCATCTTCGCGATGTCCACGGGCGGCATCTTCGGCAAGGGGATCGGGGCCAGCCAGCAGAAGTGGGGCTCGCTGCCGGAGGCGCACACCGACTTCGTCTTCGCGGTGCTCGGCGAGGAGCTCGGCCTCATCGGCACGCTGCTCGTGCTGGGGCTGTTCCTCACGCTGGCCTACGCCGGCATCCGGGTAGCAGTGCGCACGCAGGACCCCTTCGTGCGCTACATGTCGGCCGGCATCACGATCTGGCTGGTCGTGCAGATGATGATCAACATCGGGATGGTGCTCGCCCTGCTCCCGGTCATCGGCATCCCGCTCCCGATGCTGTCGTACGGCGGCTCGTCCCTGGTGCCGACCCTCGTCGCGGTCGGGCTGCTGATCTCCTTCTCCCGTTCGGAGCCCGGGGCCGAGGCGGCGCTGCGTGCCCGCCGGCGGCGGCGGCCGGCGGGAGTGACGGCCGGTGGCTCGGGCCGACGCACGCGGTGAGCGGCCCCATGAAAGGCTTGACCCCGTGAAGGTACTGATGGCCGGAGGTGGGACTGCCGGTCACACCTCACCGCTGCTCGCCACCGCGGACGCGCTGCGTCGGCTGGAACCTGCGACCGAGGTGACCTGCCTCGGCACCCCGCGGGGGCTGGAGACACGGGTGGTGCCCGAGGCCGGCTACCCGCTGGAGCTCGTGCCGCCGGTGCCACTGCCTCGCAAACCCAGTGCCGACCTGTTCCGGGTGCCGTCGCGGCTGCGGGCCGCCTACCGGGCCGCGCTCGAGATCGTGGACCGGATCGATCCCGACGTCGTCGTCGGCTACGGCGGCTACGTGTCGGTGCCGGCTTATCTCGCCGCGCGCAAGCGCAAGCTCCCCCTCGTGGTGCACGAGCAGAACGCGCTCCCGGGCATCGGCAACAAGCTGGGCGCGCGCTTCGCCGACGTCGTGGCGACCTCGTTCCCCGACACCCCGATCCGGGGCGGGAGGTACGTCGGCCTGCCGATCCGGCAGATGATCTCGACCCTCGACCGTGAGGACGCCCGCAACGAGGCCCGCCAGACCTTCGGCCTCGATCCGGACCGCCCGACCCTGCTGGTGACCGGAGGGTCGCAGGGCGCGCGCAACCTCAACAACGCCGTCTCCGGAGCTGAGGCCGCGCTCGCCGAGGCCGGGGTCCAGGTCCTGCACGTCGTCGGACCGAAGGGGGAGGCGAGCGTCTCGCGTTCGCCCGGGCAGCCGCCCTACGTCGTCCTGCCGTACGTCGACCGCATGGATCTCGCCTACGCCGCCGCCGACCTCGTGCTCTGCCGCTCGGGCGCGAGCAGCGTCACCGAGGCGGCCGCGGTGGGCCTGCCCGCGATCTTCGTGCCTCTGCCCATCGGCAACGGCGAGCAGTCGCTCAACGCTCGCCCGGTGGTCTCGGCCGGCGGCGGGTTGCTCGTCGACGACGCGGCGCTGACCTCCTCGTGGGTGTCGGCCAACGTGCCGCCGCTCGCCACCGACGGCGAGCGCCTCGCGAAGATGGGCGCGGCCGCGTCGGCCCTCATCCCGCGCGACGCGGACGAGAAGCTCGCTCGGCTGATCCTGGAAGCGGCTGCTCGGTGATCGTTCCCGTCCCCGACGAGCTGCTGCCGGCCGACCGCCTCGGCCGGGTCCATTTCGTCGGCATCGGTGGCGCCGGGCTCTCCGGCATCGCCCGCATCATGCTGGCCAGGGGCATCAGCGTCAGCGGCAGCGACGCCAGGGAGTCGAGCACCATCGAGGCCCTCCGCGCCCTCGGTGCCCGCGTGCACGTCGGCCACCGTGCCGAGCAGGTGCACGACGCGGACACGGTCGTCGTGTCCACGGCCGTCCGCGAGGACAACCCGGAGGTCGTCGAGGCTGGCCGGCAGGGTCTCCGGCTGCTGCCGCGCAGCGCCGCACTCGACTCGGTGATGCAGGGCCGCCGCGTCGTGGCCGTCTCCGGCACCCACGGCAAGACGACGACGACCAGCCTGCTCACCGTGGCCCTTCAGCACTGCGCGGCAGACCCGTCCTTCGCGATCGGGGGCGAGCTGAACGAGTCAGGCTCGAACGCCCACGACGGGAGCGGTGACATCTTCGTGGCCGAGGCGGACGAGTCGGACGGCGCGTTCCTGGTCTACTCGCCGTTCGGCGCCATCGTCACCAACGTGGAGGCGGACCACCTCGACAGCTACGGCACCGAGGAGGCCTATCGGGCCGCCTTCACCGCCTTCCTCGACCGCATCGACCGTGCCGGTTTCCTGGTGTGCTGCGTGGACGACGCCGGCGCGGCCGACCTGGCGGGCAAGGCCCGCGTTGCCGGCCTCCGGGTCATCGGCGTCGGTGAGTCCGCCTCCGCCGACCTCCGCTGCGCGGAGCTCACCTTCGCTGGGTCGACGTCCCGGTTCGCCGTGATCGAGCGTGGCCGACGTCTCGGTGACGTGACGCTGCAGATCCCCGGTCGGCACTACGTGCTCGACGCGATGGCCGCCCTGGCCGCCGGCCTCGAGCTCGGTTTCTCCTTCGCGGACCTGCGGCGTGGCCTCGAGGCCTACACCGGCACGCGCCGCCGGATGGAGTTCAAGGGAGAGGCCGCGGGCGTGCGGGTGTACGACAGCTACGCCCACCACCCGAACGAGATCAAGGGTGACCTCCAGGCGGCGCGCGCCCTGGCCGGCTCGGGTCGCGTGGTCGTCGCCTTCCAGCCGCACCTGGTCTCGCGCACGAAGATCTTCGGGGTCGCCATGGGCCAGGAGCTCGGCGCGGCCGACGAGGTCGTGGTCATGGACGTGTACGTCGCCCGCGAGGACCCGGAGCCGGGCGTCAACGGCAACCTGGTCGCCGGCAACGTGCCGCTGCCTGCCGAACACGTCGTGTTCGAGCCCTCGTGGTCCAACGTCCCTCAGCAGCTCGTGGAGCGCGCCGAGCCGGGTGACCTGGTCATCACCCTCGGCGCAGGAGACATCACCCTGGTCGGGCCTGAGGTCCTCGAGCTGCTGCGTGAACGGGAGTCGGCGTGAAGACCGACGACCGGCGGCGGTTCGCGCGGCGCCGGCTGGTCCGGCGACTGGTCGCGCTGCGACCGGTGCTCATCGGAATCGGCGTGCTCGCCGCAGTCGGCGGGCTTGCGTGGCTCTTCTACTTCTCTTCCGCGCTCGCCGTGGAGAAGGTCGCGGTGGAGGGCACCGACGTGCTCTCGCCGGCGAAGGTCCGCCAGGCCGCCCGGGTGCCGCTCGGTGACCCGCTGGCTCGGGTGGACACCGACGCCATCGCGGCCCGGGTCGAGGACCTGGCCGCGGTCCGTGAGGTCGAGGTGTCACGCTGCTGGCCCGACTCCGTCTGCATCGACGTGACCGAGCGGACGTCGCTTGCGGTCGTCGACAAGGAGGGCACCCTCTGGGGCCTCGACGAGACCGGCATCCTCTTCCGTCAGTACGCCGAGCGCCCGCGCGACCTCCCACTGGTCCGGATGAAGGCGACGACGTCGACGGACGCCCTGGCCGAGGCGGCGGCCGTGGTCAGCGCGCTGCCCTCCGACATCGCCCGGCGGGTCGAGTACCTCGACGTCTCGACCGTCGACGAGATCTCGCTGAGGCTGCGCAACGACGCTGTCGTCTTCTGGGGGAGTGCCGACGACTCCGTCAACAAGGTGCGTGTGCTGGTGCCGCTCCTCGAGGCCCGGCCGAACGCCGCCGAGTACAACGTGTCGGTGCCGGGGAGCCCCACCGTGCGTTGAGCCGGGCATGTCGGGTGGTCGACCCGGGCATGTCGGGTGGTCGAGCCGCGATTGTTCGTCCGGGCGCGGCGTGTCTGCGGAGTCTCACCAGGCTCGTGACCTAACTTCTTTCTCAGGCACGAGGTTGACATAACTATAACCCTCTACTTCAGGGTTAGGGTTCTTTCCACCGGCGTGTCGCTTCCCCGAACTTCACAACAGTCCACCAGCAGCGAGAGGGACGTGCCGTGGCAGCACCGCAGAACTACCTGGCCGTGATCAAGGTCGTAGGGATCGGTGGAGGTGGCGTCAACGCCGTCAACCGCATGATCGAGGTCGGCCTCAAGGGCGTCGAGTTCATCGCGATCAACACCGACGCGCAGGCGCTGCTGATGAGCGACGCCGACGTCAAGCTCGACATCGGCCGCGAGCTCACCCGCGGGCTCGGGGCGGGTGCGAACCCTGACGTGGGCTGCAAGGCCGCCGAGGACCACGCCGAGGAGATCGAAGAGGTCATCAAGGGCGCCGACATGGTCTTCGTGACCGCAGGTGAGGGCGGCGGCACGGGCACCGGCGGAGCTCCTGTGGTCGCCCGCATCGCGCGGTCGCTCGGCGCCCTCACCATCGGCGTCGTGACCCGGCCCTTCGCCTTCGAGGGACGTCGGCGCGCCAACCAGGCCGAGGAGGGCATCGCGGGTCTGCGTGACGAGGTCGACACCCTGATCGTCATCCCGAACGACCGGCTGCTGTCGATCAGTGACCGGAACGTGTCGGTCCTCGACGCCTTCAAGCAGGCCGACCAGGTCCTCCTCCAGGGCGTGTCCGGGATCACCGACCTCATCACGACTCCGGGCCTGATCAACCTGGACTTCGCGGACGTGAAGTCAGTCATGAGCAACGCCGGATCGGCACTCATGGGCATCGGCTCGGCCCGGGGCGAGGACCGAGCCGTCGCCGCGGCCGAGATGGCGGTCTCGAGCCCGCTGCTCGAGGCGTCCATCGACGGTGCGCACGGCGTCCTTCTCTCGATCGCCGGCGGCTCGGACCTCGGCCTGTTCGAGATCAACGAGGCGGCGGCGCTGGTGTCGCAGGCAGCGCACGCAGAGGCCAACATCATCTTCGGTGCGGTCATCGACGACGCCCTCGGTGACGAGGTGCGGGTGACGGTGATTGCTGCCGGCTTCGACGGCGGGGCTCCCAAGCGCCGCGACCAGGGCAGCGTCCTGCGCAAGGAGCCGGCCCCCCAGGCGACCCAGGCCGAGGTCAAGGCGGCCGTCGCCGCGATGGCGCAGACACGCACGGAGGCTCCGGCAGCACAGCCCGCGCACACCGCGACACAGCAGGCGACCCGGCCGGTGCCGCAGCAACCGGCGGCAGCTCCTCGTGAGGTCGAGTTCGACGACGACGAGCTCGACGTTCCCGACTTCCTGAAGTAGGAGCCCAGCCTGTTCTGCTTCACAGATGCCCGCGGTGCCGTGGAGGTGGCCTTCACCGACCGGCACGGCGGCGTGAGCGGCGGCTCCTTCGCATCGTTGAACCTCGCCCTCGTCGGTGGGGACGACCCGGAGGCGGTTGAGGAGAACCACCGTCGGGTCGGGGCGGAGTTCAACGGCGGCGGCCCCCTGCTCGGCATGTTCCAGGTACACGGTCCCGACGTGGCGGTGGTGGAGGACCAGCCGGGCACGGCGCTTCCCGAGTGCGACGGTCTCGTCGCGACGACGCCGGGAAGCGCGCTGCTCGTCCGGGTCGCGGACTGCGTGCCGATCCTGCTGGCCGATCCGGACGCCGGAGTGGTCGGCGCGGTGCACGCGGGGCGCCAGGGTCTGGCGGTGGGCGTCCTGCCGGCCACCCTCGACCGCATGCGGGGCCTGGGCGCGCGCCGGATCACCGCGTGGGTCGGGCCGCACATCTGCGGTCGCTGCTACGAGGTGCCGCAACAGCTGCAGGACGAGGTGGCGGCGATCGTTCCCGAGTCCCGCGCGACGACGTCATGGGGGACGCCGTCGCTCGATCTGGGTGCCGGAGTTCGCGCGCAGCTGGCCACCGTCGGCGCCGAGGTCGTGACCGTCGACCGGTGCACGCGCGAGGACGCCGACCTCTACTCCTTCCGGCGCGACGGCGCCGAAGCCGGGCGGCTCGGCGGCCTCGTCCGCCTGCGCCCATGAGTCCGAACGCCCGCCGCGCCGAGCTCGCTGCCGGCCTGGCCGCCACCCGAGCCCGGATCGCCGGCGCGTGCGAGGCCTCGGGCCGAGCGGACGACGTGACGCTCGTCGTAGTGACAAAGTACTTCCCACCCTCCGACGTGCGGCTCCTCCACGACCTCGGCGTGCGTGACGTGGGGGAGAACCGTCATCCTGAGGCCAGGGACAAGAAGGAAGCCTGCGCCGACCTCGACCTCACCTGGCACTTCATCGGGTCGCTGCAGAGCAACAAGGCCGCCGTCGTCGCGTCGTACGTCGACGTGGTGCACTCGCTCGACCGGGCCAAGCTCGTGCGGTCGTTGGCCTCAGCGGGCCGGGACCTCGACGTCCTCCTCCAGGTCGACCTCGACCCGGAGCCGAGAGCCGGTCGCGGGGGAGCGAGGCCGGAGGCGGTCGTCGATCTCGCCAGGCTCGTCCACGCCGAGGAGAGGCTGCGGCTCAAGGGCGTGATGGCGGTGGCGCCGCTCGGTGCCGACCCGGTCGTCGCCTTCGACCGGCTGTCGGCGGTGGCCGCGGAGGTTCGTCAGATCGAGCCGACGGCGACGTGGGTCTCGGCCGGCATGAGCGGTGACCTCGAGGCGGCGATCGCTGCCGGCGCGACACACGTGCGTGTCGGGTCCGCGGTCCTCGGTTCGAGGCCTGTGCACCGGTAATGTCAACGATGAGTCAGGTCCCGCCATCCCGGGGCTCCAGCGGAAGGGCGAAGTCATGAGCGGCGCGATGCGCAAGATGGGTGTCTACCTCGGCCTGCTCGAGGACACCGAGCGCTACGACGACTACTCCGACTACAACTCCTACGACGACGAGCCCGACCGCGGCGCCCCTGCTGCGCGCCCGGCGCCGGTGGCCCAGCTGGCCGAGCGTCGCCGCACCGCCCCCGCGGTGCAGCAGCAGGTCGAGCTGTCGCGCATCACGACGCTGCACCCGCGCACGTACAACGAGGCCCGCGTCATCGGTGAGAACTTCCGCGACGGCATCCCGGTCATCATGAACCTGTCGGAGATGGACGACGCCGACGCCAAGCGCCTCGTCGACTTCGCTGCCGGGCTCGTGTTCTCGGTGCGGGGGACCATCGAGCGCGTCACCGCCAAGGTCTTCCTCCTCTCGCCCCCGAACGTCGCGGTGGCCTCGGAGGACAAGCAGCGCATGGCCGAGCAGGGCTTCTTCAACCAGTCCTGACCGCCCAGGTCCTCGCACGACTCTCTAGGATTCCCGCGTGGAGCAAATCGGCGCGTTCATCAACTTCGTCCTGTACCTGTACATCGGCTTGCTGCTTGCCCGGCTGGTCGTGGAGTGGGTTCAGGCGTTTGCACGCTCGTGGTCCCCGCGAGGACCGCTGCTGGTGATCCTCGAGGTCGTCTACACGCTGACCGATCCGCCCATCAACTTCGTCCGTCGTTTCGTGCCGCCGATCCGCCTCGGTGGGATCGCGATCGATGTGGCGTTCATCATCGTGCTGATCTTCGTCTACGTGCTGCGGGCGCTGAACGCGGCGATCTTCTTCAGCAACTGACCGGCTCCGCACGTTTCGTGGGCAGAGACTCTTGTGGCGTGTGTGACTCAGTCCGATATTCTGCAACCGGCTTCATGTCTCCACCCCCCGACCACGGCGGCCGCGCAGGCCCCGGGGTACGGTGGCGTAGAGGCAGCGGGGGGTCACGATCATCGTGGGCTTCCGCGCCAACGAAGAACGACTACGAGCAAAGGGTGAGGTCATGCCGCTGACGCCAGAGGACGTAAGCAACAAGCGCTTTACTCCGGTGCGCCTGCGCGAGGGCTACGACATGGGCGAGGTCGATCAGTTCCTCGACGAGGTCGAGGCCGAGCTGGCCCGTCTCACCCGTGAGAACGAGGACCTCCGTCAGAAGCTGAGCGCGGCTCAGGCCGGCGGCGCCGCCGCGGCCCCCGCTCCCGCACCGGTCGAGGAAAAGAAGCCGGAGCCGGTCAAGGAGCCCGAGCCGGTGCCTGCTGCCGCGCCGGCGGTCGAGCGGATCCAGGTCGCGACCGTCGCCGACGCCTCCAGCGCCGCCGCCCGCCTCCTCGAGATCGCCACGAAGAACGCCGACGAGCTCGAGACCGCAGCGAAGAACGAGGCCGACAAGATCATCGGCGAGGCCCGCACCAAGGCCGAGCGCCTCGAGTCCGAGTCCAAGACCAAGAGCGAGCGCCTCGAGTCCGACGCCCGCACCCGCGCCCAGATGCTCGACGCCGAGACGGCCGAGCGTCGCCAGCAGCTCTTCGGCGACTTGGAGAAGGAGCGCGACAAGCTCAACGCCGAGGTCGAGAACCTGCGGTCGTTCGAGCGCGAGTACCGCTCGCGTCTCAAGAGCTACTTCCGTCAGCAGCTCGAGGCCCTCGAGGGCAACGGCGAGGCCGGCACCATCGGCGGAGACGAGCACGCTCCGAAGCGGCTCAAGTCGCTCCTCGGTGAGGAAGCCACCACCCAGGGCTGACACCCAGAACGAAAGGAGCGGCCGGTCCCCGTCGGGGGCCGGCCGCTCCTCTGTCGTCCTCAGACCTTGGCGACCGAGAAGGTCAGCCCCAGGTCGTCGTCGCTGAGCACGGTGCCGTCCGGTGCGGCCTCCTGCATGGTCGTGGCCAGCACCTCGTCCGCCACCGCGGACGCGTGCTCGCGCAGCGCCTCCGCCAGCTCGGCTGACGCGGCCTGCCAGGTCAGGGTGATGCGGTCGCTGACCTCGAAGCCGCTGCTCTTGCGCGCGTCCTGGACCAGGCGCACGACCTCGCGGGCGAGCCCCGCGCGCAGCAGCTCGGGAGTGAGCTCGAGGTCGAGCGCCACCGTCTCGCCCTGCTCGTTCACGACCGACCAGCCCTCTCGCGGACGCTCGGAGATGATCACCTCGTCGGGCAGCACCTCGGTGGGAGCGCCGTCGACCAGCACCGTGCCACTCCCTGAGGACAGCGCCGCGGCCAGCTCGGCGGCGTCCGCGGCGGCGATGGCCGCGGCGACGACCGGGGTCTGCTTGGCGAACCGCTTGCCCAGCGCGCGGAAGTTGCCCTTCGCCTCGAAGTCCACCAGGTCGCCGGCCGAGGAGAACGGCTCGACGGCCCCGACGTTGAGCTCGTCGGCGACCTCCGCCCGGAGCTCGTCGCTCAGGGAGGCGTACGCCGCGGACGCGATGAGTGCCCGGCGCAGCGGCTGACGGATCTTGACCTTGGCGTCGGCACGTGCCGACCGGCCCAGCTCCACCAGCCGGCGGGACAGCGCGACCGCAGCGGACAGCTCCTCGTCGACGGCAGCCTCGTCGTACGCCGGCCAGTCCGCCAGGTGCACCGACTCGGCAGCGCCGTCGGTCACCGGGACGACGACGTCCTGCCAGACCCGTTCGGTGATGAACGGCGTCAGCGGGGCGAGGAGTCGCGTCAGCGTGTCCAGCGTCGCGTGCAGGGTCTCCAGGGCGGCCGGGTCGCCGTCCCAGAAGCGTCGCCGCGACCGGCGGACGTACCAGTTGGAGAGGTCGTCGACGAACTGGGACATCAGCGTTCCGACACGCTGGGTGTCGAAGTTCTCGAGAGCATCCGTGATGCCCCCGACCAGCCGCGCCGTCTCCGCGTGCAGCCACCGGTCCAGCACCGGTCGCTCGGCGACCGGGGGAGCCGGCACCGAGCCCGGGGTCCAGCCGGAGGCGCGCGCGTAGAGCACGTGGAAGGCCACCGTGTTCCAGTAGGTCAGCAGCACCTTGCGGACGGTCTCCTGGATGGTGGCGTGCCCGACCCGGCGAGCCATCCACGGCGAGCCGGACGCCGCCATGAACCAGCGCACAGCGTCGGCGCCGTGCTCGTCCATCAGCGGGATGGGCTCCAGGATGTTGCCCAGGTGCTTGGACATCTTGCGGCCGTCCTCGGCCAGGATGTGGCCCAGGCACACGACGTTCTTGTACGACGACCGGTCGAACACCAGGGTGCCGACGGCCATCAGCGTGTAGAACCAGCCGCGTGTCTGGTCGATCGCCTCGCAGATGAAGTCGGCCGGGTAGGCCTCCTCGAACTTCTCGACCGAACCCTCGGCGTACGGGTAGCCCCACTGGGCGAACGGCATGGCGCCACTGTCGAACCAGGCGTCGATCACGTCGAGCACGCGGGTCGAGGTCTTCCCGCACTCACGACACGCGAAGGTGACGTCGTCGACGTACGGCCGGTGGGGTTCGAGCCCGGACTGGTCGCTGCCGGTGAGCTCGGTGAGCTCGGCCAGCGAGCCGACGCAGACCTGGTGCCCGTCCTCACAGCGCCAGATCGGCAGCGGTGTGCCCCAGTACCGGCGGCGCGACAGCGCCCAGTCGATGTTGTTGTCCAGCCAGTCGCCGTACCGCCCGTGCTTGATCGTCGCCGGGTACCAGTTCGTGGCCTCGTTCTCCCGGAGCAGCTCTTCCTTGCGCGCCGTGGTCCGGATGTACCAGGACGGCTGGGCGTAGTAGAGCAGCGCGGTGTGGCATCGCCAGCAGTGCGGGTAGGTGTGCTCGTAGGCCACGTGCCGGAAGAGCAGGCCGCGCGTCTCGAGGTCTTTCACGAGGTCGGCGTCGGCATGCTTGAAGAACTGGCCGCCCACGAGGGCGAGTCCGGCCTCGAAGTGCCCGTCGGCGCCGATCGGGTTGACCACCGGCATGCCGTAGGCGCGGCAGACCTGCATGTCGTCCTCACCGAAGGCCGGCGCCTGGTGCACGAGACCTGTGCCGTCCTCCGTCGTGACGTAGGCCCCGAGGACGACGAAGTGCGCCGGCGCCGGGAACTCCACGAGCTCGAACGGGCGCTGGTACGCCCATCGCTCCATGCTGGTGCCTTCGAAGCGGTCGGTGACCGTCCAGCCCTCGCCGAGCACGGCCTCGCAGAGAGGCTCGGCGACCACCAGCTGCTCGTCTCCGTTGGTGGCCAGCACGTAGGTGACGTCCGGGTTGACCGCCACGGCGGTGTTGGACACGAGGGTCCACGGGGTCGTGGTCCACACGAGGAGGGCGGCGCCGGCGTGAGGGCCGCTGGTCAGCGGGAAGCGCACGTAGACCGACGGGTCGGTGACGGTCTCGTAGCCCTGGGCCAGCTCGTGGTCGGAGAGGCCCGTGCCGCAGCGCGGGCAGTACGGCGCCACGCGGTAGTCCTCCACCAGGAGGCCCTTCTCGTGGATCTGCTTCAGCGCCCACCACACCGACTCGACGTACGAGCTGTCCATCGTCTGGTACGGCGCCCGCATGTCCACCCAGCAGCCCATGCGCTCGGTCATCTGCTCCCAGAGGTCGACGTGGCGCAGCACGGACTCGCGGCACTTGGCGTTGAACTCGGCGACGCCGTACGCCTCGATGTCGCCCTTGCCGCTGAAGCCGAGCTCTTTCTCCACGGCGAGCTCGACCGGGAGGCCGTGGCAGTCCCAGCCGCCCTTCCGGTTGACCTGGAAGCCCTGCATCGTCTTGAAACGGGGGAAGACGTCCTTGAAGGTGCGGGCCTCGACGTGGTGCGTGCCCGGCCGGCCGTTCGCCGTCGGGGGACCCTCGTAGAAGGTCCAGGCGCCCTTGCTGCCGGCCTCGTTGCGGGCCACGGACTTCTCGAACGTGTCGTGCTCGCGCCAGAACGCCATCACGTCACGCTCGAGCGCGGGCAGGTCGACCTGCGGGGGAACGGGGGTGTACTCGCTGCTCACCGGGCTTCCTTCGTCGTCTTCGCTCCTGACGAAGGGACGAGGCCTGAGCCCCGCGGTACCACCCTTCTTGACGGCCTCGTGCGATGCCGCCCTCTCACTGGTCGCCGCAGCCGGTTCTACCGCCCGGAATGTTCGGTCTGCACCAAAATGTCCGGGCCTCTTCCGGCGACTCAGGGGTGATCTTCGCTCCGGACAACACCCCCGGGCTCTCACCGTCCCCGGGTCGCTGCCGGCTGTGCTCGGAGCTACTCGTCCCGTCCACGCCTTGCGGTCGGTTCTCAGTCTGCCAGACGACCCCGAGGCGGTTCATCCCGGTTTCCAGCCGGTTTGCCCGGCCTCGCAAAGCTTGGGCGTGGTCAGTTGTTTCGGGGGTGGGTGCGGCATATCCTCGCCGCACGCTGTGGCGGACACCACAGATCACCCACCGGACAGGGGACAGCGTCGATGGCACGGAGTACCGGCAGGCTGGCAGCCGCTGCGAAGCGCGTGACGGCGAGCGTGGCGAAGAAGGCGCCGGCCAAGAAGGCTGCTGCGAAGAAGGCTCCGGCCCCCGCCAAGAACGCGGCGCCGGCGAAGAAGGCCGCTGCGAAGAAGGCCCCGGCCCCCGCCAAGAAAACCGCTCCGGTGAAGAAGGCTGCTGCGAAGAAGGCTCCGGCCCCCGCCAAGAAGGCGGCCGCGAAGAAGGCCCCGGCCCCCGCCAAGAAAACCGCTCCGGTAAAGAAGGCGGCCGCGAAGAAGGCTCCGGCGCCCGCCAAGAAGAGCGTCGCGAAGGCTCCGGCCAAGAAGGCGGCCCCGGCGAAGAAGGCCGCCGTCGCGAAGAAGGCACCGGCGAAGAAGGCACCGGCGAAGAAGGCACCGGCCAAGAAGGCGCCGGCTCCCGCCAAGAAGGCCGCTCCTGCCCAGCAGGCTGCGGTGAAGAAGGCTCCTGTGAAGAAGACGGCCGCCAAGACGACGCCGACCAAGACGACCACCACCGCCAAGGCCACCCCGGTCAAGGCCGTTCCCGCGAAGAAGGCGCCGGCCTTGGCGAGCACCCGCTCCCAGAAGCTGGCCGTCAAGGCCGACGAGTCCCCGTGGACCGCGAAGGAGCTGGCCGAGGTCCGGGCCGAGCTCGAGTCCGACCGCGACCGGCTCCGCGCCGAGCTCAACCTGGCCGAGCACGAGCTCGCCGACCTGATGCGCGACGCGGGCGACGGTGCCGGCAACGACCAGGCGGACGTGGGCTCCACGACGTTCGAGCGCGACCACGAGATGAGCCTGGCCAACAACGCGCGCGACATGCTCACGCAGACCGAGCACGCGCTCGAGCGCATCGAGGACGGCAGCTACGGCGTCTGCGAGAGCTGTGGTCAGCCGATCGGCAAGATGCGGTTGATGGCGTTCCCGCGTGCGACACTGTGCCTGTCATGCAAGCAGAGGCAGGAGCGTCGCTGACCGACAGCGACGACGGCACCCCGTCGAACCGTCCGAGGTCTCGCCGACCCCTCCTCCTGTTCTTCCTGGTCGCCGTCATCACCTACGGTCTCGACCTGGCCACGAAGATCCTCGCTGTCGAGAAGCTCACCGACCGCGCGCCGGTCGAGGTGATCGGGACCTTCCTGCAGCTCAACCTCGCCCGCAACCCGGGTGCGGCCTTCAGCACGGGCACGTCGTACACCGTCGTCCTCTCGTGCATCGCCGTCGGCGCGGTCGTGGTGGTGCTCTGGTACAGCCGCCGGCTGGCCAGCCCGCTCTGGGCGGTCGGCCTCGGCTGCCTCCTCGGCGGGGTGCTGGGCAACCTCACCGACCGGATCTTCCGTGAGCCGGGATTCATGCGCGGCCACGTCGTGGACTTCCTGCAGCTGCCGAACTGGCCGGTCTTCAACGTCGCCGACATCTGCATCAACATCGCGGCGGGCGTGATCATCCTGCAGGCGCTGCGCGGCGTGAGCATCGCCGGCCACCGCGAGAAGCGGGGTCGTGAGGCGGAGCCGGCGGACGACTTGGGGACCGACGCGTCGTGACCGAGCGACGCACGGTCAGCGTGCCCGAGGGGCTCGCCGGCGAGCGGATCGACGCTGCCATGGCTCGCATGTTCGGGTTCTCCCGGTCCCGGGCCGCCGAGCTGATCGCCGCCGGGAACGTCACCCTGGACGGGCACGCGGTGGCGAAGTCGGAGCGGGTCGTCCCCGGGGTGCTGCTGGACGTCGAGATCCCGGCGGAGGTCGATCCGGTGGCCGTCGTCCCGGAGATCGTGGAGGGCATCAAGATCGTCCACGACGACGACGCGATCGTGGTGATCGACAAGCCGGTCGGCGTCGCAGTCCACCCCAGCCCCGGCTGGAAGGGCCCCACCGTGGTGGGGCACCTCGTCGCCGCGGGCTTCCGGATCGCCACCAGCGGAGCCTCGGAGCGGCAGGGGATCGTGCAGCGCCTCGACGTGGGGACCTCGGGCGTGATGGTGATCTGCAAGTCGGAGTACGCCTACTCACGGCTGAAGAACGCCTTCCGCAGGCGCGACGTCGACAAGACCTACCATGCGCTGGTGCAGGGACACCCCGACCCGCTGCGGGGGACGATCGACGCCCCGATCGGACGCAACCCCAAGTACGACTACAAGTTCGCCGTGCGTGCCGACGGGCGGCACAGCATCACCCACTACGAGACGCTCGAGGCGCACCGTTTCGCGTCGCTGCTCGAGATCAAGCTCGAGACCGGCCGCACCCACCAGATCCGGGTCCACATGTCCGCCCTCAAGCACCCCTGCGTGGGCGACCTGACCTACGGTGCCGACCCCGTGCTCGCGTCGAGGGTGGGGCTGGAACGGCAGTGGCTGCACGCCGTACGGCTGGGCTTCGAGCACCCGGACTCGGGAGAGTTCGTGGAGTACGAGTCGGACTACCCGGACGACCTGCAGTCGGCCCTGGACGTGATCCGTGACATCCACTGAGGTCCTCCTGCGACACGCGACCGAGGCCGACGCCGCGGCGGTGGCGGAGGTCTACCTCGCGGCGCGTCGCGCGGCGCCGATGCCGGCTCCGGTGCGGTCCGACGACGAGATCCGCGCCTGGGTGGCCGAGAGGCTGCGGGGGGACGACGAGACCTGGGTTGCCGAGTCCGCCGGTGAGGTGGTGGGCTTCGCCCGCCTCGCGGGCGACTGGCTCGACGACCTGTACGTCGTACCGCGGCGGTCACGGGAGGGGATCGGCTCGGCGCTGCTGGAGCTGGTGAAGTCGCTGCGCCCGCAGGGGTTCTGCCTCTGGGTGTTCGAGACGAACGAGCCGGCGCGGCGCTTCTACGCGCGTGCCGGGCTCTTCGAGCTCGTGCGGTCCGACGGCTCGGACAACGAGGAGCGGGCTCCGGACCTCCAGGTCGCCTGGCCGGGGGAGCAGCCGCTGGCGTTCCTCCGCGGGCTGGTGGACGAGGTGGACGCCGAGCTCGGCGCGCTGCTCGAGCGGCGGCTGGCGCTCACCCGCGCCATCCAGGCGGTGAAGCCGGTGGGCGGACCGCAGGGGCGTGACGCGGAGCGCGAGCGGCAGATCGCGCTGCGGATGAGCGGCTTCGCCCCGAGTCTGGGGGCGGAGCGGCTGCAGCGGATCGTGCATGCGGTGATCACCGAGAGCCTGGACGCCGCTTCGGACTAGACCACGCGGTGTGGTCTGGCTCGCGAATCCGGTCGTCGCCTCGCGGGGAGCCTTCGTCAGGCGGTGACTCGCGCCACATTCGGGTTTGAGGTGGCCATGAGGGTTCTGGCCCACTGAAGCGCATGGAATCGAGCAGCCGACCCCACAGCCGCCTCAAGCGGCTGGTGGCGATGCCCGCCCTCGCCGCGGGCCTGCTCGCCACCAGCACCGTAGCCACGCCGGCGACGGCAGCCTTCGAGCAGGTCGCAGCGACCCCGGCGCTCCCGAAGGTCGCGCGCGTCACCACGTTGGAGAAGAAGCCGGTTCCGCTCCGCGACCGCTGGGTCGTCCCGGTGTCCGGCTACCGGATCACGGCCACCTTCGGGAACACCGGTCTCTGGGCGGGAACCCACACCGGGATCGACTTCGCAGCGCCCTCCGGCACCGCGATCCGCTCGGTGACCAGCGGGGTCGTCACCGAGGTCGGGTACGACGGGGCGTACGGCAACAAGACGGTGGTCCGGATGAAGGACGGGACCGAGCTCTGGTACTGCCACCAGGCGTCCCTCTCGGTCTCGGTCGGCGAGCGGGTCATGCCGGGCGACGTCATCGGTGCGGTCGGCTCCACGGGCAACGTCACGGGCCCGCACCTCCACCTCGAGGTCCGGCCGACGCTGGACCGCCCGGTCGACCCGTACACCGTCCTGACAGCACACGGCCTGCGCCTCTGATCGTCCGTCTGGGGTTTCTGTCGGCGGTGCCTACGAGGATCGGGCTCCGGGTGACATAGTCTGTGGGTCTTCCCCCGGACACCGACCCAGCGTCGGTTCTGTCACTGTTCGCGCACCTCCGGAAGGGGCCCCTGGTCGATGTCGGGTGGGTCGTCTGACTCGTTCGTGCACCTGCACGTCCACACCGAGTACTCCATGCTCGACGGAGCGGCTCGGCTCGACGAGATGTGCGCCCGGACCGCTGAGCTGGGCATGAGCGCCATCGCCATGACCGACCACGGCAACGTGTTCGGCGCCCACGAGTTCTGGTCCAAGGCGAGGGCCAAGGGGGTCAAGCCGATCATCGGCATGGAGGCCTACGCCACCCCCAACACCTCCCGGTTCGAACGTAAGCGCGTCCGGTGGAACGACGGCGGCGACGACGACGTGTCCGGTGGTGGCGCCTTCACGCACATGACGCTGCTGGCCGAGACCACGGCCGGCATGCACAACCTCTTCCGGATGTCGTCCCGGGCCAGCATCGAGGGCTACTTCTACAAGCCTCGCATCGACCGCGAGCTGATGGCGGAGTACGCCGAGGGCCTGATCGCCACGACCGGGTGCCCGAGCGGCGAGGTGCAGACGTGGCTCCGGATCGGCGACTACGCCAAGGCCCGCGAAGCCGCCGGCGAGTTCCAGGACATCTTCGGCAGGGACAACTTCTTCCTCGAGCTGATGGACCACGGGCTCTCGATCGAGACCCGGGTGCGGCAGGACCTGCTGAAGCTCGGCAAGGACCTCGGGATGCCCTTGGTGGCGACCAACGACTCGCACTACACCCTCGAGTCCGACGCGCCGTCGCAGGAGCACCTGCTGTGCATCAACTCCGGCAGCACGATGTCGGACCCGAAGCGCTTCAAGTTCGAGGGCACCGGCTACTACATCAAGTCGCCGCAGGAGATGCGCGAGCTCTGGCGCGAGCTGCCCGAGTCCTGCGACAACACGCTGCTGATCGCCGAGCGCTGCAACGTGGAGTTCGACGAGAACGCGAACTTCATGCCGAAGTACCCGGTCCCGGAGGGGGAGACCGAGGACTCGTGGTTCACCAAGGAGGTCGAGCGCGGCCTGCACTACCGCTACCCCGAGGGCATTCCGCCCGAGGTGCGCAAGCAGGCCGACTTCGAGATCGGTGTCATCACCCAGATGGGGTTCCCGGGCTACTTCCTCGTCGTCGCCGACTTCATCAACTGGGCCAAGGACAACGGCATCCGGGTGGGTCCCGGGCGCGGCTCCGGTGCCGGCTCGATGGCCGCGTACGCCATGCGCATCACCGACCTCGACCCGCTCGTCCACGGCCTGATCTTCGAGCGCTTCCTCAACCCCGACCGCGTCTCGATGCCCGACTTCGACATCGACTTCGACGAGCGTCGGCGCGGCGAGGTCATCAAGTACGTCACCGAGAAGTACGGCAACGACCGGGTCTCGATGATCGTCACCTACGGCACGATCAAGGCCAAGCAGGCCGTGAAGGACTCCTCCCGGATCCTCGGCTATCCCTTCGCGATGGGTGACCGGATCACCAAGGCCATGCCGCCGGCGGTGATGGGCAAGGACGTCCCGCTCAAGAAGATCTTCGACCCGACCCACGACCGCTACAACGAGGGCGGCGAGTTCCGCGCCCTGTACGACGCCGAGTCCGACGTCAAGACGGTCGTCGACACCGCCATCGGCATCGAGGGTCTGAAGCGCCAGTGGGGCGTGCACGCCGCCGGCGTGATCATGTCCAGCGAGCCGTTGCAGGACGTCATTCCGGTGATGAAGCGGGAGTCCGACGGCGCGATCATCACGCAGTTCGACTACCCGACCTGCGAGAAGCTCGGCCTGATCAAGATGGACTTCCTGGGGCTGCGCAACCTCACCGTCCTCGACGACGCGCTGCGCAACATCGAGTCCAACCGCAACGAGAAGCTCGTGCTGGAGGACCTCACTCTCGACGACCCGGCGAGCTACGAGCTCCTCGGCCGGGGCGACACACTGGGGGTGTTCCAGCTCGACGGCGGCCCGATGCGCAGCTTGTTGCGTCTGATGCGACCGGACAACTTCGAGGACATCTCGGCGGTGCTCGCCCTCTACCGCCCAGGCCCGATGGGCGTCGACAGCCACAACAACTACGCCAAGCGCAAGAACGGTCTCCAGGAGATCAAGCCGATCCACCCCGAGCTCGAGGAGCCGCTGAAGGACATCCTCGGCACGACCTACGGCCTGATCGTCTACCAGGAGCAGGTCATGGAGGTCGCCCGCAAGCTGGCGGGGTACACCCTCGGGCAGGCGGACCTGCTCCGCCGCGCCATGGGCAAGAAGAAGAAGGAGATCCTGGACGCGGAGTTCGTCCCCTTCTCCGAGGGCATGAAGGCCAACGGCTACTCCGACGCGGCGATCAACGCGCTCTGGGCTGTCCTGGTGCCCTTCTCCGACTACGCCTTCAACAAGGCGCACACGGCGGCCTACGGGCTGATCTCCTACTGGACCGCCTATCTCAAGGCCCACTATGCGCCGGAGTACATGGCCGCTCTCCTGACGTCGGTGAAGGACGACAAGGACAAGATGGCGATCTACCTCAACGAGTGCCGCCGGATGAAGATCCAGGTCCTCCCGCCGGACGTCAACGAGTCGGACTCCAACTTCACCCCGGTCGGCCGAGACATCCGCTTCGGACTGTCGGCGATCCGCAACGTCGGCCACAACGTCGTCGACGCGGTCGTCCAGGCCCGCCGCGAGCAGGGGCGGTTCACCGACTTCGGCGACTTCATGGACAAGGTCCCGCAGATCGTCTGCAACAAGCGGGTCGTCGAGTCGCTGGTCAAGGCGGGAGCCTTCGACTCGCTCAACCACCGGCGCCGGGCGCTGGTGACGATCCACGAGCAGGCGGTCGACCAGTACGTCGAGATCAAGAAGAACGAGGCGATCGGGCAGGACTCCCTCTTCGGCGGCATCGAGGAAGAGGTGGGCTTCGGGGTCAGCGTGCAGGTGCCCGACATCGACGAGTGGGACAAGCAGACCCTGCTCGCCCACGAGCGGGACATGCTCGGCCTCTACGTCTCCGACCACCCGCTGCTCGGCCTCGAGCACCTTCTGGCCGGGCAGGCCGACTGCACGATCGGGCAGCTGCTCGTCGACGAGGACCGGCCCGACGGCGCCACGGTCACGGTCTCGGGCCTGGTGACCGGTCTCCAGCGCAAGATCACCAAGCGTGGCGACGCCTGGGCCATGGTGACGGTGGAGGACCTCGAGGGCGCGATCGACGTGCTGCTCTTCCCCAGCGCCTACCAGCTCGCCAGCACCTTGCTGGTCGAGGACGCGATCATCACGGTCAAGGGCCGGCTCTCGCGATCCAAGGACGTCCCCGAGCTGCACGGGCAGGAGGTCAGTGCCCCCGACCTCAACCAGGGCCCGTCCGGCCCGGTGATCGTGTCCCTGCCGCAGACGCGCTGCACGCCACCGGTGGTGAGTCAGTTCAAGGACATCCTGGGGACGCATCCTGGAGTGACCGAAGTACGGTTGCGACTGATGAGCAGAGACAAGACCATCGTGCTGCGGATGCCCGACCAGCTGCGGGTGACGCCGAGCCCGGCGCTGTACGCCGACCTGAAGACCCTCCTCGGCCCGAACTGCCTGAGCAGCGGCGCGTGACCGCCCCACCTCCCGGGCCGCCGACGGCGGAGGGCACGCCCGTCGACCCCGTTCCCGCGGTCACCCCCGACAGCCCCGAGCCGGGTGAGATGTCGGGCGAGATGCCGAGCCGGCTGGCGCTCGCTGCGCAGGACGGCGGGAGGGTGCTGGGTGTCTTCGCCGCGCTCGGGGTGCTCTGCGGTGTGGTCTGGCTGCTGCTCGTGGAACCCGCCCAGGTGGTTCGGGTGGAGGGCAACGTCCTGCAGTCCGAGATCGAGCTCACCCGGATGTTCGCCTACGACGGCTGGTACGCCGCGATCGCAGCCCCGGTCGGACTTCTCGCGGGGCTCCTGCTGAGCAACTGGCGCTCGCGTGACCCCCTGGTCACGCTGCTCTTCGTCGTCGCAGGCTGCTGCCTGGCGGCGGTGCTGATGCTGGGCACGGGCTACCTCCTCGGCCCGGCCGACCCCGCGGTGGTGCTGGCCGAGGCCCCGATCGGTGCTACCGCCGACGTCCAGATGAAGGTCTCAGGCGTTGCGACCTACCTCGCCTGGCCGCTGCCCACCCTGCTGGGGTCGCTGATCTCGCTGCTGAGCCGCACCGACTGACCAGTCCACCCGGTTCCGCCCGCCCACGCGTCGGCTCCGGTTACCGTTGTCCGCACACCGTTTCGTCACAGGGGGACCCTTGTCCAGCACGCCGTTCGACCCGTCGGGCCAGCCCGAGTACCTCACCTCCCACGCGCCCCAGGAGCCGCGCTCGGGCCGCAAGAAGACAGTCGCGCTCGCCGCAGTCGGCGTCGTGGTGGCCGGTGCCGTGGGCGCTGGTGCGTGGGCGGTCACCCAGCTCGTCGGCGGCGGTCCCGGTGCCGCGTCGGTCGTGCCCGACACGGCGCTGTTCTACGCGGCCGTGGACCTCGACCCGTCCGCCTCGCAGAAGATCGAGGCGCTCCAGACGATCAAGAAGTTCCCCGCGCTCGACGAGGAGCTCGACCTCGGCTCCCGCGACGACCTCCGCCGCTGGGTCTTCGACCAGATCCTCGAGGACGGCGAGTGCGAGGGTCTCGACTACGGCGACGACATCGAGCCCTGGATCGGTGACAAGCTCGGCATCGCCATGGTCGCGGGCGACAAGCAGCCCGATCCCGTGATCGCACTGCAGGTCACCGACGAGGACAAGGCCGAGCAGGGGATCAGCGCCTTCTTCGAGGCCTGCGCTCCCGACGAGACCTTCGGCATCGCGTTCCTGGACGGCTACGCCCTGGTCGCCCAGAACGACGACATCGCCGACGCTGCGCGGAGCGCCGCCGAGAAGGCCCCGCTGGCGGACGACGCCGAATACACCGCGGCGCTGGACGAGCTGGGTGCGCTCGGCATCGCCACCTTCTACGTCTCTCCCGAGGGCCCCGCCGCGCTCAACGAGAGCACGATGGGCCAGATGGCCGGCGGTGCCGAGATCCCGACCTTCTGCACCGAGACCCCGTCCGGTCTCAGTCCCGAGGAGCTCCAGGAGCTCGACGAGATGTGCGAGGGCCTGGTGCCCTCGGAGGACGCGCAGCAGAAGCTCGACGAGCTGTTCGCGGACTTCCAGGGTGCCGCCGCCACGCTCCGGTTCGAGGACGGCGGAGTGGAGCTCGCGGCGGCAGGCTCGGGCTTCCCGGCGATGGGGTCGACCGCGACCTCCGTCGCGGACCTCCCGGCCTCGACCGTGGCTGCGCTCGGGTTCTCCCTGCCGGAAGACTGGACCGACACCCTCGAGACCCAGCTGAAGGCGAGCTTCGGGCCGATGTTCTTCGAGCAGATGATGTCGCAGATCGAGGCGCAAACGGGCCTGCAGATGCCCGAGGACCTCGAGAAGGCCTTCGGCGCGGACAGCGTCCTGGCCGTGGACGGTTCGACCGACTGGGAGGCCGTGGGCGACTCGGAGGACCCAGGAGTGGTCAAGGCCGGCATCCGCGTGGCGAGCGACGAGGCCGACGTGCGCCGGGTCGTGAGCGCCCTGCTGGCTGCGGTTCGGGCAGGGAACCCGGACTTCGTGAAGGTAGAGGCCGGCGGCGGCTACGTCGCGGTCGGCTTCGACGACGAGTACCTCGACGAGCTGCTGGCGGGAGGAGACCTCGGGTCCAGCGAGACGTTCGAGGACGCGGTGGCGGAGGCGGACAAGGCTCGCGTCGCCCTCTTCCTGGACTTCGACGCCGCCGACGGGTGGCTCGAGCGCTTCGTCAAGGCCACCGGGGGTAGTGACGACGACGTGGCGAATGCCAAGCCGCTCTCGGCGTTCGGGCTCAGCGGCTGGGTCGACGGGGACACCACCCACATGGTGCTCCGCCTGTCGACGGACTAGCCCCGTCCGATCTCATCGATCGTGGCCCGCGTGACCTCGACCAGGTCACGCGGGCTGAGCTCGAGATCCATCCCCCGGCGCCCGCCGGACACGAAGACGGTCTCGAAGGACAGCGCCGAGGAGTCCACCACCGTCGGGTGCGCCCGCTTCTGGCCGACGGGGGAGATCCCACCCACGACGTAGCCGGTGGCTCGCTCGGCCTCCTCCGGCTTGGCCATCGCCGCCTTCTTGCCGCCGACCGCCGACGCGAGCGCCTTCAGGTCGAGCTGCCCGGAGACGGGCACCACACCCACCACGAGCCGGCCGTCCACGGTCGCGAAGAGCGTCTTGAACACCCGTTCCGGCGCGACCCCCAGGAGGTCCGCAGCCTCCTCGCCGTACGACGCGGTGCCGGGGTCGTGGTCGTAGCGGTGCACCTGGAAGGACACTCCGGCCCGCGTGAGCGCGACCGTGGCGGGGGTCCCGCCCGCCTCCTTCCTTCCCATCAGTCCTTCGCCATCAGTTCGGGCTCCACGAGGTGCGCGCGACCTCGGTGGCGGGGAGCGAGGGTACGGCGTGCATCGCCCGGATCTCCTGTCGAAGCAGGTGGCGCAGCATGACCAGCCGGTCCTGGGTCGTCGCCGCCTCGAGCAGCGACTGCCGCTCGCGGAGCGAGAGCAGGGCCGTCGCGGCCAGGGAGTAGGAGAGCAGCGCAGGATCGCGGGGCATCGTCCCGACCAGCACCTCGCCGCCGCGCAGCTCCCCGAGGAGGTTGCGGTAGTCCTCGAAGGCCGCGAGCGCCCTGCTGGCGCTGTCGAGCAGCTCGTCGGTGCGGTCGTCCGTGTCCGGCAGGTCCACGACCTCGGCGACGACGAAGGGGCCGCTGGTGTCGAGTCCTTCCACCCGCATGCGGTGCCGCCCGACCACCTCGATGTCGAACCGCCCGTCGTCGTACCGGTCGACGTCGGTGAGCTGCACGACGCAGCCGGTGCGGTACATCGAGCGAGCCTCGTGCGAGCCCACCTCGTAGCCCTCTCGGATCGCCACGATCCCGAAGAGCCGCTCGGTCGGGTCCTCGCGTTCCAGGAGGTACCGGACCATCGCACGGTAGCGCTCCTCGAAGATGTGCATCGGCATGGTCACCCCGGGGAACACCACGGTGTTCAGCGGAAAGATCGGTAGCAGCGACGGCACAGGTCCCAACCTAGGGCCAAGCTGCGCCTATCCGGTGGTTGACATATCGAACGACGGCCTGAACCCGCCCAAATAGACTGGGTCCCATGATTCGCCGGATCGACGTCCGTGGGACGCAGGGGCCCTACCGCACGGTGGTGCCCCGCGCCGAGATCGACGTGGCCGCCACCCTCGAGGTGGTGCGCCCGATCTGCGACGCCGTCCGCCATCGCGGCGAAGCGGCGGTCATCGAGTACACCGCCCGTTTCGACGGCGTGGAGCAGACGGGGATCGCCGTTCCCCCAGCCGCTCTCGACGAGGCGCTGGCCGGCCTCGACCCCGCCATCCGGGAGGGCTTGGAGGAGTCCATCCGCCGGCTCCGGCTCACCTGCGAGGCCGAGCTGGAGGCGGACGTGGTCACCGAGGTCGTCCCGGGCGGCCGGGTCGCCCAGCGGATGGTGCCGATCGACCGCGTCGGCCTCTACGTGCCCGGCGGCGTGGCGCCGCTGGTCTCCAGCGTGATCATGAACGTGGTCCCCGCCCAGGTGGCCGGCGTCCGCTCGATCGCCCTGACCTCGAGCCCGCAGAAGGACCACGGCGGCCTCCCGCACCCGACCATCCTGGCCGCGTGCGCGCTGCTGGGCGTCACCGAGGTGTACGCCGTCGGCGGCGCCCAGGCGATCGCGATGTTCGCCTACGGAGCCGGCCCCTGCGAGCCCGTCAACCTCATCACCGGCCCCGGCAACATCTACACGGTCTCCGCCAAGCGCCTGGTCAAGGGCGTCGTGGGAATCGACTCCGAGGCCGGCCCCACGGAGATCGCCATCCTCGCCGACGACTCCGCGAGCGCGGCCTTCGTCGCAGCAGACCTGATCTCGCAGGCCGAGCACGACCCCCTGGCAGCCAGCGTGCTGGTCACCGACAGCGAGTCGCTGGCCGACGAGGTGGAGGCCGAGCTGGACAAGCAGGTGTCCGCCACCAAGCACGTCGAGCGCATCCGTACGGCGCTGAGCGGTCAGCAGTCCGGCATCGTGCTCGTGGACGACGTCGAGCAGGGTCTCGACGTGGTCAACGCCTACGCAGCCGAGCACCTCGAGATCCAGACCCGCGACGCCGGCCAGGTCGCTGCGCGGGTGACGAACGCGGGCGCCATCTTCGTCGGGCCGTTCGCGCCGGTGTCCCTGGGGGACTACGCCGCGGGCTCGAACCACGTCCTGCCGACCGCCGGCTGTGCCTGCCACTCGTCCGGCCTGTCGGTGCGGGCGTTCCGCAAGGCGGTGCACGTCATCGACTACTCGCTGGAGGCGCTGCGCGACGTCGCGGGGCACGTCGAGACGCTGGCCCACGCGGAGGACCTGCCCGGCCACGCGGCGGCGGTCACGGTGAGGTTCACGCCGTGACCCTCCCTCTTCGGGAGGAGCTCAGGGGCATAGAGCCCTACGGCGCTCCTCAGCTCGACGTGCCTGTGCAGCTCAACGTCAACGAGAACCCCTACGGGCCGTCCGAGACGGTCGCCCGCGAGGTCGCGGCGGCGGTGCAGGCGGTCACGACCGACCTCAACCGCTACCCCGACCGGGAGTTCAGCGCGCTGCGCGAGGACCTCGCGGCTTACCTCGGCCACGGCGTCACCGCCGACCAGGTCTGGGCGGCCAACGGCTCGAACGAGGTGATGCTGCACCTGCTGCAGGCCTTCGGCGGCCCCGGGCGCACGTCGGTGAGCTTCGCGCCGACGTACTCGATGTATCCGGAGTACGCCCGCGACACCCACACCCGTTGGGTCGTGGGGCACCGCGAGGAGGACTTCACCCTCTCGGTCGACCACGCCGTCGAGGTGATCGCAGCCGAGCAGCCCTCGGTCGTGCTGCTGCCGTCGCCCAACAACCCGACCGGGACGGCGCTCCCGCTCGACACCGTGCGGGCGGTGTGTGCCGCGGCCGACGCCGTCCAGGGCGGCTGCGTGGTCGTGATCGACGAGGCGTACGCCGAGTTCCGGCGCGAGGGGACGCCCAGCGCGCTGGAGCTGCTCCCGACGACGCCGAACCTGGTCGTTTCGCGCACGATGAGCAAGGCGTTCGCCCTCGCCGGCGGTCGGCTGGGCTACTTCGCCGCCGCGAAGGACATCGGGGACGCGGTGCGCGTCGTACGCCTGCCGTACCACCTGTCTGCGGTGACCCAGGTCGTCGCGCGCGTCGCCCTTGCCCACGCGGACGAGCTCCTGGCGCGCGTGGACGACCTGCGCAAGGAGCGTGACCTCACGGTCGACTGGCTGCGCGAGCAGGGCCACGAGGTGGCCGACAGCGACGCGAACTTCGTGCTGTTCGGGCGCTTTGCCGACCGGCACGCGGTATGGCGCGGTTTGCTGGATAGGGGAGTGCTGATCCGGGAGACTGGTCCGGACGGATGGCTGCGCGTGTCGATCGGCACGGCGGACGAGATGGCGGCGTTCAAGGCCGCGCTGGTGGAGGTACTGCAATGACCACGGATGGGCTCAGGACCGCACGTGTGGAGCGTCAGACGAGCGAGTCCAAGCTGCTGGTCGAGGTGAACCTCGACGGCACCGGCCGCCACGACATCAGCACCGGCGTCGGCTTCTACGACCACATGCTCATCTCGCTGTCGCGACACTCGCTGATCGACATCACGGTCCAGGCGGAGGGCGACCTGCACATCGACGCCCACCACACGGTCGAGGACACCGCCATCGCGCTCGGCCAGGCGCTGCGCCAGGCTCTCGGCGACAAGAAGGGCATCCGGCGCTTCGGTGACGCGACCGTGCCGCTCGACGAGGCGCTCGTCCAGGCGGTTGTCGACGTGTCGGGCCGTCCGTACTGCGTGCACACGGGTGAGCCCGAGGGGCAGCAGTTCGTGACGATCGGGGACCAGTACCTCGGGTCGCTGACGCGACACGTCTTCGAGACCCTGGCTTTCCACGGCCACCTCGCTCTGCACGTCCGCGTCCTCTCGGGTCGCGACCCCCACCACATCGTCGAGACGCAGTTCAAGGCGGTGGCACGGGCGCTGCGCGACGCGATCGCGCTCGACCCGCGCGAGACCGGCGTACCGTCCACCAAGGGAACACTGTGAAGGTTGTCGTCTTCGACTACGGCTCGGGCAACGTCCGGTCCGCGGTCAGGGCAGTCGAGCGTGCCGGCGCCGACGTCGAGCTGACGCGCGACCGCCGCGCAGCCGAGGAGTGTGACGGTCTCCTGGTGCCCGGGGTCGGTGCGTTCCAGGCGTGCGCGCAGTCGCTGCGGGCCGCGCACGGCCACGAGATCATCGGCCGTCGGCTTGCCGGGGGTCGCCCGGTGCTCGGCATCTGTGTCGGCATGCAGGTGCTGTTCAGCCGCGGTGTCGAGCACGGCGTCGACTCGCAGGGCCTCGACGAGTGGCCGGGGGTGGTCGAGCGACTGCAGGCGCCGGTGGTGCCACACATGGGCTGGAACACAGTGGAGGTCCCGGCGGGCTCGACCCTCTTCGAGGGCGTCGAGGACGACCGGTTCTACTTCGTGCACTCGTACGGCGTCCGCCGCTGGGAGCTCGAGACCAACGGCCGCACCCGTGCGCCCCTCGTGACCTGGTCGACGCACGGCGACGACCGGTTCGTGGCGGCGGTCGAGAACGGCCCGCTGTGGGCGACCCAGTTCCATCCGGAGAAGTCCGGTGACGCCGGTGCACGGTTGCTCAAGAACTGGGTCAGCTCGCTCTGATGGCGAAGGAACGAGCGCTTCGCCGTGCCGAGCGGGAGCGGGAGGCTGCCATCCGTGCGGCTGCACGCGCCGCGGAGGCCGAGCGTCGCGAGCGTCGCGAGGCACGCAAGCGACGCGTCCGCTCCGCGCTCCCTCGGTTCGGCGTGGGCACGCACCAGGGCATCCTGCTTCGGCGGCGCAGGATCCAGAACTTCGTGCTGTTCGACCTGCTGCTCGTGCTCAACATCGTCGTGTGGTTCGCGACCGACGTCTGGAGCACCCGGATCCTGGTCCTGATCGCCTGCGTCCTGTCCTTCCCGGTCCTCAAGACCCTGCTCTTCCCGCGCTGAGCGCGGCCTAGGGTTCTCGCATGAGTTCCTACCTCGAGCTGCTGCCTGCCGTCGACGTCCAGGGCGGCAAGGCCGTGCAGCTGGTCCAGGGGATCGCCGGCTCGGAGAAGACCTTCGGCGACCCGGTCGAGGCGGCACTGAACTGGCAGAGCTCCGGTGCGGAATGGATCCACCTGGTCGACCTCGACGCCGCTTTCGGTCGTGGCAACAACCGCGAGCTGCTCGCCGAGATCGTCGGTCGTCTCGACATCAAGGTCGAGATGAGCGGCGGGATCCGTGACGACGAGTCGCTCGAGGCCGCGATGGCCACCGGGTGCCGGCGCGTCAACATCGGCACGGCCGCGCTCGAGCAGCCGGACTGGTGTGCGCAGGCAATTGCGACGTACGGCGACCGGGTGGCGGTCGGCCTCGATGTCCGCGGTCGCACCCTCGCAGCCCGGGGCTGGACCAAGGAGGGAGGCGACCTCTACGAGGTTCTCACGCGCCTCGACTCCGAGGGCTGCGCGCGGTACGTCGTCACGGACGTCAACAAGGACGGCATGCTGCAGGGTCCCAACCTCCAGCTCCTCGCCGACGTCTGTGCGGCCACAGACCGCCCGGTCGTGGCCAGTGGCGGCATCACCGAGCTCGCCGACCTCGAGGCCCTGATGGGCATGGTCGAGCAGGGCGTGGAGGGCGCGATCATCGGCACCGCGCTCTACGAGGGCCGGTTCACCCTGGTCGAGGGTCTTGCCCTGACGAGGCCTTCGTGACCCTCGCAGTCCGGGTCATCCCCTGCCTCGACGTCGACGGCGGTCGGGTGGTCAAGGGAGTGAACTTCAAGGAGCTGCGCGACGCCGGCGACCCTGTGGAGCTCGCCAAGCTGTACGACGAGGAGGGCGCCGACGAGCTGACCTTCCTCGACATCTCGGCCAGCCACGAGGGCCGGGCCACCACCCTGGAGATCGTCAGCCGCACCGCCGAGCAGGTCTTCATCCCGCTCACGGTGGGCGGCGGCATCGGCTCGGTCGACGACGTCGACCGGATGCTGCGGGCCGGTGCGGACAAGATCGCGGTGAACACGGCGGCCATTCGTCGACCCCAGCTGATCCGAGAGATCGCCGACCGCTTCGGCAACCAGGTGCTGGTGCTGTCGGTCGACGCCCGTCGTGCTGGCACGCCCAGCGGCTACGAGGTCACCACCCACGGCGGCCGCCAGTCCGCAGGCATCGACGCGGTCGAGTGGGCCGAACGGGGTGCCGAGCTCGGTGCGGGAGAGATCTTGCTCAACTCGATGGACGCCGACGGCACCCTGGATGGGTTCGACCTCGAGATGCTGCGCGCGGTTCGCGCGGTCGTCGACGTACCCGTCATCGCGTCCGGCGGGGCCGGTCGCACCGAACACTTCCCGCCGGCCGTCGCTGCAGGCGCGAACGCCGTGCTGGCGGCCAGCGTCTTCCACTTCGGCACCCTGCGGATCCATGACGTGAAGGACTCGCTGGCGGCCGCCGGCGTCCCGGTTCGCTGAAAACCGTTCGACCTCGGGTCCGGTCACGCCGCACACTTGTCGGCTGTGCCTACGACGCCTCTGAACCTGTCCGAGCTGCCGCTCGACCTGCTGGTCGAGGCGGCCGCTGACCCTGTCGTGACGCATCTCGCGGACACGATCGACCGCGAGTTCCTGCGGCGCGACCCGGCCGAGCCGTCGGCGTACGACTTCGCGGCAGCCCAGCTGGGTGTCGATGTCCAGGACCTGCTCGTCCTCTCCGACCACGTCGGCTCGATCGTCGCGCACTCGGTCGGGTGCTGGCTGCTGCGAGCGCACGAGACCCATGGCGGTGCCCTCGTCGGGGGGAACCCCTCGACTCCGCCTGCTTCTGAGCTCGTCGAGGGGGTCGACGGCGACGTCTACGGCTTCCGGTCCGCGACGGTCGTCCTGCCGGCCGGGGCGCTGCACGCTGCGCCCGTGGTGCTGCGCATCGCGCGGCCGCACTACCAGTACGTCGTCGAGCTGATGGCCGCCCGGTCGGAGTCCGAGGGGCTCTCCGAGGTCTTCACCGCCTTCATGGACGAGCGCAGGCGCCGTGGCTCGCCGTACTACCGCGGCGCCTACCTCGTCGACGTCGACAACACAGGGCTCGTGCTCAAGCGCTGGTCCCGGCCGACCGCGACGCGCGACTCCCTCAAGCTGGACGACGGCGTCTGGCGCACGGTCGAGCGGACGATCCACCGCGTGCTCGAGCACGCACCGGCGCTCGAGACCCGCGGCTTGGGCACGAGCAGCGGCGTGCTGCTGGTGGGACCTCCCGGCACGGGCAAGACCCAGCTCGGCACGGTCGTCGCCGCTGAGCTCCTCGGGCGCGTCACGGTGCTGGTGCCGGGTTCGCACGCGTCCGAGCACTACCTGACCGAGCTCTTCGAGCTCGCGGGTCACCTCTCGCCCTCGCTCGTTCTGATGGACGACCTCGACCTCGTCGCCGGGGAGCGCGGCACGATGAACCCGCACAAGCTGCGGGAGTTCCTGGGCGTCATGGACGGCGGGCTCGCAGACCGCAGCGGGGTCGTGGTCGTAGCCTCGACGAACGACCACAAGCGCGTCGACAAGGCCGCTCAGCGCTCGTCGCGGTTCGACACGGTGATCAGGCTGGACCCGCCGTCGTACGACGGTCGGCTCGCCATCCTCATGCGTTACCTCGACTGGTGCGACGAGGCGCTCGACCTCGAGACGGTTGCGACGTCGACCGACGGGGCCACCGGCGCCGACCTCAAGGAGCTGGTGCGGTACGCCGTGCTCGAGACGAACGACGCGGTCACGACCGAGGCGTTGCTGGAGGCTGCCCGTGACGGTCGCTGGCAGCGCTCGACGCAGCCGGCGGGTGTGTACCTCTGACCGCCCGCTCAGACACCCATGAAGGTGTCGAGCAGCGAGGTGATGGCGGACTCGTCGCCCTGGAGCTCGGCGCGCGAGTGCTCCTTGCGTCCGTAGAGGAACAGGACGAGCTCCTCGGGGGTCCCGGTGACGGTGACGACCGGAGATCCACCCTTGAGCGTTGCAGTGTCGCCCCCGTCGGCGCGCTGCGCGACCACGCCCACCTTCGCGTTGCGCAGCAGGCCGCGGCCGCTGGTCCTCAGGCCACGCCACAGGGCGTCCTGGATGCGCGGAGAGAGGCCGCGGGGCTCCCAGCCGGGCTGGGCGCGTCGGATGTCCTCGTGGTGGACGTAGTACTCCATCGCGTTGAGGAGCCGGTCCACCGACTTCACCCGGAAGGGGGAGTGCAGCGGGGGACCCTTCCGAAGGCGCTTGACGAGGCTCTCGAAGTCATGGCCCTCCTGCAGCCTGGTCATCCCCCGGTCGGTCAGCGACGCGAGGGCGGGCACCACGATGCCGACCGCCGAGAGGCTGCCGTCACGCAGGACGAGGTGGGCGACCAGGTCGCCAACGTCCCAGCCGCCGCACAGCGTCGGGGCGTCGGGTCCGGTCTCGAGGGCGAGGTCGCACAGCGCGGTGCGCTCCGTCGCGGCCAGGTACGTCACCACTCGATCGTAGGGTGGTACCCGGAATCGACAGAGAGGTCTCCCACGTGACGTTCGCCTCGCGCCCTGGTGCGAACCGGTCGAGAAGCACGCTGCGTGCGGGCTTCTCCGTGCTGGGCGTCGCCATCCGCACGGAGAAGCGGGTGTTTGCGATCGCCACGTTCGGGAGCCTCGTGTTCGGGGCCCTGACCGTCGCCGACGCGTGGGTGCTCGGCTGGGCCACCGACCACGTGGTGCTCCCGGCGTTCGAGACGGGGACGACGGGAGCCGGCGGGCTCGTGGCCGTGGCGGCGCTGTTCGTGGGCGTGGCGCTCTTCCGCGCGGTCGGCATCGTCGCCCGACGGGTCGGGGCCGGGGTGATGCAGTACCGCATGATGGCGCGCGACCGACGCGCGGTCACGCGTCAGTACCTCGACCTGCCGATGTCCTGGCACCAGCAGCACCCGACCGGACAGCTGCTCTCCGTCGCCAACTCCGACACCGAGGCCGCGTGGTCCCCGATCGCGCCGCTGCCGATGGCTCTCGGCACCGTGGCGATGATGGTGATCGCCGTTGTCGGGATGTTCTTCGCCGACGTCGTGCTCGCGGTGCTCGGCTCGATGGTGTTCCCGCTCGTGGTGGTCGCGAACATCGTCTACCAGCGCATCCAGTCCCCCTTGATGACCAGGGCGCAGGCGCTCCGGGCGGAGGTCAGCGAGGTCGCGCACGAGTCCTTCGACGGCGCGATGGTCGTCAAGACGCTCGGTCGGGAGCAGGAGGAGACGGCGCGCTTCGCCACGAAAGCGCGCCAGCTGCAGGACGTCAACATCCGCGTCGGCACGGCCCGCGCGGTCTTCGACCCTGTGCTCGAGGCCCTGCCTGCGCTCGGTGTGCTGGCGGTGCTCGCCGTCGGAGTCGTGCGGGTCCGCAACGGCAGCAGCGAAGCAGGCGACGTGGTCGAGGTGGCGTACCTGCTCAGCATCGTCGCGTTCTACATCCGGTCGCTCGGCTGGCTCGTGGGGGAGTTCCCGCGCAGTGTCGTGGGCTTCGACAGGGTGCGTGCCGTGCTCGCCGTGCGCGCAGACATGCAGTACGGCGAGCTCTCGCTGGCCGCGGCCGAGGGCGGGGCGCGACTGAACGTCCAGCAGCTCGGCTACGGCTACCTCGCGGACCAGCCTGTGCTCGACGGGGTCACCTTCGACGTCGAGCCCGGCAGAACCGTCGCGCTCGTCGGCGCGACCGCCTCGGGCAAGAGCACGCTGACCAGCCTGCTCCTGCGCCTGGTCGACCCGGACCACGGCGTGGTCGAAGTCGACGGCACCGACCTGAGGACGCTGAGACGAGGCGCGCTCGCGCAGCACGTGGCCCTCGTCCCGCAGCAGGCCTTTCTCTTCGACGACACCGTCCGGGACAACATCACCCTGGGCGCCGAGGTGGCCGACGAGGCGGTGTGGGACGCACTCCGCACGGCTCAGGCCGACGGGTTCGTGGCAGCTCTGCCGTCCGGGCTCGACTCCCGGCTGGGCGAGCGCGGCACCACTCTGTCCGGCGGACAGCGACAGCGGCTCTCCCTTGCCCGCGCCCTCGTGCGCGACCCACGGCTGCTCGTCATGGACGACGCCACCAGCGCCGTCGATCCCGAGGTCGAGGCTCGGATCCTCGCTGCGCTGCGCCAGCGGCAGGGGGCGACCGTCGTCGTCGTCGCCTACCGCAAGGCGACGATCGCGCTGGCCGACGAGGTGGTCTACCTCGCGGACGGGCGTATCGCCGACCGCGGCACCCACTCCGAGCTGATCGCTCGCAACCCCGGCTACGCCGACCTCGTCAACGCCTACGAGCGCACCGACCACGAGGACGAGTCCGAGGAGGTGTCCGCGTGACGGCTCCCGCGACCCAGCCCGTGACGACCTCCGTCGACAGCGGCGAGCGCATCTCGGCGTGGCAGACCCTGCGCCGTGGCATGGCGCTCTCGCCAGAGCTCACCGAGGGGTTCTGGGGCACGCTCGGGCTGGCCGGGCTCAGCACCGTCGGCCGCATCGTCGTCCCCATCGCCGTGCAGCAGACCCTCGACAACGGCGTGAACGCGGCCGGCGGCCCGGACGTCGAGTTCACGACCCGGACGGCGCTGATCGCGTTCGCGGCAGTCCTGGTGACCGGCTTCGCGTCGTACCTCATGACCGCCCGGCTCTTCCGGGCCGCCGAGCGGGGCCTGGCGACGTTGCGCATCAAGGCCTTCCGGCACGTCCACGACCTGCCGGTCCTCACCCAGAACACCGAGCGCCGCGGAGCGCTGGTCTCGCGGGTCACCAGCGACGTCGACCAAGTGTCGCAGTTCCTGGTGTTCGGCGGCATGATCGCGGTCGTCAGCGTCGGACAGATCCTGATGGCCACCATCGTGATGGCCGTCTACTCGTGGCAGCTCACGATCGTCGTCTGGCTCTGCTTCCTGCCGCTCTTCGTGAGCCTGCGTTACTTCCAACGGCAGCTCTCAGCGGCGTACGCCGCCGCGCGCAAGCAGGTCGGCATCATGCTCAGTGCGATCTCGGAGCCCGTCGTGGGCGCCGCCACCGTCCGGTCGTACGCCGTCGAGGCCCGCACCCAGCAGCGCATCGACAGGGCCATCGACTCGAACATGCGCTCGTCGATCCGGGCCCAGAGCCTGACCGCCTTCTCCTTCTCGCTGGGCGGCATCTCGGCCGGCTTCGCGAACGCCGGCGTCATCATCATCGGGGTGCTGCTCGGCATCGACGGAGACATCACCGCGGGCAAGGTGTTGGCGTTCGCCTTCCTGGTGAACCTCTTCGTCGGCCCCGTGCAGATGGGCACCCAGGTGCTCACCGACGCCCAGAACGCCTTCGCCGGCTGGCGCAGGGTCATCGGCATCCTCGACACGCCGGCGGACGTCGTCGACCCCGGGGACTCCGGCACGCCGCTGCCGCGCGGCCCCGTCCGGATCGAGTTCGACCGGGTCGGCTTCGCCTACCCCGACGGTCCGCCCGTGCTGCACGAGGTGAGCCTCGTCCTCGAGCCCCAGACCCGGGTGGCCGTCGTAGGCGAGACGGGCTCGGGCAAGACCACCCTGGCCAAGCTGCTCACCCGCCTCATGGACCCGACCACCGGGGCCGTGCGGCTCGACGGCGTGGACCTTCGACAGATCCCGTTCGACTCCCTGCGCGACCGCGTCGTCCTGGTCCCGCAGGAGGGTTTCCTCTTCGACGACACCCTGCGGGCCAACACCCGCTACGGGCGCCTCGGTGCCACCGACGGCGAGATCCTGGACGCCGTGGCCGAGCTCGGACTGTCGGACTGGCTCGACACCCTCCCGCGCGGCCTGGACACGAAGGTGGGGCAGCGCGGCGAGTCGCTCTCCGCCGGTGAACGGCAGCTGGTCGCCCTGGTGCGGGCGCACCTGGCCGACCCTGACCTGCTGGTGCTCGACGAGGCGACCAGCGCGGTCGACCCGGCCCTCGAGATGCGGATCGCCTCGGCGCTCGAACGGCTCACCTCAGGCCGGACGTCGGTGACGATCGCGCACCGGATGACCACCGCCGAGCAGGCCGACGAGGTGGTCGTGGTCGACGCCGGCCGGGTGGTCCAGCGGGGACCGCACGCGACCCTCGTCGAGGAGGGTGGCGTCTACGGTCGCCTGTACGCATCGTGGGTGGCGCAGCAGTCCCTGGAGTGACACGGGAGAATGGCGGGGTGAGCAGCCTCGAACCCACCATCGCCGACCGCCTCAAGCGCGACCCGCAGGGCCTCGTCCCGGCCGTCGTGCAGCAGTACGACACCGGCGAGGTGCTGATGCTGGGCTGGATGGACGACGAGGCGCTGCATCGCACCCTGACCACCGGACGCTCCACGTTCTGGAGCCGGTCACGCCAGGAGTACTGGGTCAAGGGAGAGACCTCGGGCCACCGGCAGCACGTCAAGGAGGTGCGTCTCGACTGCGACGGCGACACCCTGCTCGTGAAGGTCGACCAGGAGGGTCCGGCCTGCCACACCGGTGACCGGACCTGCTTCGACGCGGGCCTGCTCGGTGGCTGACCGCCGCTCGTTCTGGCCCGTCGTGGTGCTGGGCGCGGCGGCTTCCGCGCTGGCTGCCACCGCCGCGAGCCGACCGTGGGCGACCGCAACGGCCGAGGTGACCGGTGCGGCTCGGGAGGTGTCGGCGGACGGCTCGGACGTCGCGCCGCTCGCCCTCGCGCTCAGCCTGGTCGCCCTCGCCTCGTGGGGCGCCCTTCTCGTCACGCGCACGCGTGGGCGCCGGGTCGCGGCCGTCGTCGGCCTGGTCGCCTCGGCAGGGACGGTCGCCGCCGCAGCGACGTCGTACAACCGTGCGGTCGACGAGGCGATCGAGCTCGGTGGCGGCGCCGTGCTGGCCGACGGCTCGCACACGGCCTGGTACTTCGTGCTGCTGGTCGCCGCTGCAGCCGCCTCGGCTCTCTGCGGCGTCGCGCTGCGGAGCGCCGGCAGCTGGCCCGAGATGGGTGCCCGGTACGACGCTCCCGGGGGTCAGCCGCCCTCGCGCACCCCAGACCAGGCGGACCTGTGGAAGGCGCTTGACGAAGGTCACGACCCAACGGCCTGACCGAACCCCTAGGATTGGCCCGAGCAACCGTTTCACCGACGAGGAGTGCGACCCCATGTCTGCTAGCCACGGCAACACCCCTGCTGCCTGGACCGCTGTGACGATCATTCTTCTCGGATTCGTGCTGGGCGGCCTCGCCCTCGTGATCGGCAACATGCCGCTGTTCTGGATCGGCTGCGCCCTCGGGCCGATCGGCGGTCTCGCCGGCCTCGTGATGTCCAAGATGGGACTCGGCGCTGAGCCGGTCAGCCGCTGAGGCAGCCGTTCACCCTCCGGCCGTCCAGGCCGGCCGGGCGCGCCGTGTGCGCAGCCCGCTGGTCGTCGCCGGTGCCGTAGGCGCCGCCACCGTCGCGCTGCACGTCCGCGACCCGCACGCGTCCGGCAGCTGGGGCATCTGCCCCCTGTTCGCCGCCACTGGCATCTACTGCCCCGGCTGCGGCGGTCTGCGGGCGGTCAACGACCTCACCAACGCCGACCTGCTCGGGGCGGCGTCCAGCAACCTGCTGTTCGTCGCGTCGATCCCGGTGCTCGCGTTCCTGTGGGCGCGGTGGTTCGGCAGGTCGTGGCAGGGCAGACCCGCGATGCCCGGGCGAGAGCGGTCGCAGTACCTCCTCGCCGCGGTGGTCGTCGCGGTGCTTCTGGTGTTCACCGTCGTGCGCAACCTGCCGTTCGGCAGCTGGCTGGCGCCTTAGAAGTCGTTGTACGTCGTGAACGACCCGTCGCCGGTGGCGAACAGCGCGATGCTCACCACCAGCGAGACGAGACCCAGCGCCACCCCGATGATGCCGCAGACGAAGCCCGCCTGAGCCTGGCCGGCACCCGTCTGCATGCCCCCCGACGCCGCGATCTCTGCTTTCGCCTGTCGTCCCAGGAAAGCCGCGGTGCCGCCGAGGGCGATCGGGAAGAGGGGGCAGCACAGGCAGAGCACGATCGACGCGATGCCGACGATCATGGACCAGAGCGCCTTCTGGTTGGACTGCGGAGCGCCGCCGTATCCCTCACCGGGGTACGGGTACTGCGGCGGGTACCCGCCACCAGGGGGCGGGGTGTAGCCACCGCCGGGAGGCGGCGTGTAGCCGCCACCAGGAGGCGGCGTGTAGCCGCCACCGGGAGGCGGTGGAGGTGGCGTGTAGCCGCCCGGGTTCTCGGGAGGAGGCGTCGGGCCACCGCCCTCGGGTGGCGGAGGCGGGTAGTCGGACATCGAGTCTCCCCCTTGTCGGTACGGGCACCTGTGCAGCCCGAGGCTATACCGGGCCGCGACGACTGGCAGGTGGCACGCGCCGCCGCCGCTGGCCGGACCTGCGGGCCTGCGGACCGGGGGTTCGTGAGAACCTAGTCGGGCACACGCACAGCGACGCGCGACCAGGAAAGGGAACGGCATGTCGGTCCTCGACGAGATCATCGAAGGCGTCCGCCTCGATCTCGCCGAGCGCGAGGCGCTCGTCCCGCTCGACGACGTGAAGGCTGCTGCCCGGCGGGCGCCCGAGGCGCTCGACCCCTTGGCGGCGTTCCGGGCCTCCGGCATCAGCGTCATCGCGGAGGTGAAGCGGTCGAGCCCCAGCAAGGGAGCCCTGGCAGCCATCCCCGACCCTGCTCGCCTGGCCGGCGAGTACGCCGCCGGCGGTGCGGCTGCGATCAGCGTGCTCACCGAGCAGCGGCGGTTCGGTGGCAGCCTGCAGGACCTGAAGGCCGTGCGTGCCACCGTCGACGTCCCTGTCCTGCGCAAGGACTTCATCGTCACGTCGTACCAGCTCTTCGAGGCGCGGGCCGCAGGCGCGGACATGGCTCTGCTCATCGTCGCCGCGCTGGACCAGAACGAGCTGACCGGGCTGCTCGAGCGTGCGACGAGCATCGGGCTGACCACCCTCGTCGAGGTGCACGACGAGGAGGAGGTCGAGCGTGCCGTCGACGCGGGTGCCGAGCTGATCGGCGTGAACGCGCGCAACCTCAAGACCCTCGAGGTCGACCGTGACACCTTCGGCAGGCTTCGCCCCCTGATCCCTGACGGCGTCGTCACGGTCGCCGAGTCCGGCGTCCGCGGACCGCACGACGTCTTCGAGTACGCCAAGCTCGGGGCCGATGTCGTCCTCGTCGGCGAGACCCTCGTCAAGGGTGACGATCCCCGCGCCGCCGTCGCCGACCTGGTGGCCGCCGGTGCCCACCCGAGCGCGGTGCGCAAGAACTCCTAGAAAGGTCCCGAGGTGCAACCCGATCAGGCTGGTCACTTCGGCCGCTTCGGCGGCCGGTTCATGCCCGAGGCGCTCATCGCCGCGCATGACGAGCTGACCGAGGCCTGGCAGAGCGCCATGGCCGACCCCGACTTCACAGCGACCTTCGAGCGGATGCTGCGCGAGTACGCCGGCACGCCGTCGATGCTGTACGACGCCACCCGGCTCAGCGAGCAGGCCGGGGCACGGCTGCTGCTCAAGCGGGAGGACCTCAACCACACCGGCGCGCACAAGGTGCGCAACGTGCTCGGCCAGGCGCTGCTGACCAAGCGCATGGGCAAGACCCGGGTCATCGCGGAGACCGGTGCCGGCCAGCACGGTGTCGCGACGGCGACGGCGTGCGCGTACCTGGGGCTCGACTGCGTGGTCTACATGGGAGAGGTCGACACCCAGCGCCAGGCGCTCAACGTCGCGCGCATGAAGCTGCTCGGTGCCGAGGTCATCCCCGTGAAGTCGGGCTCCCGCACCTTGAAGGACGCGATCAACGAGGCCCTGCGCGACTGGGTCGCCAGCGTCGACAACACGCACTACCTGCTCGGCACCGCCGCGGGCTCGCACCCGTTCCCGTCCATGGTGCGCGACTTCGTGCGCGGCATCGGTGACGAGGCGCGAGCACAGTGCCTCGAGCTGACCGGTGCGCTGCCGGACGCTGTGACGGCGTGCGTCGGAGGTGGCTCGAACGCCATCGGCATCTTCGCCGCGTTCATCCCCGACGAGTCCGTCCGGCTGGTCGGCTTCGAGGCCGGCGGGGACGGCTACGACACCGGCCGGCACGCCGCCACCATCACGGCCGGCGAGGTCGGCGTGCTCCACGGCGCGCGCACCTATGTCCTCCAGGACGAGGACGGGCAGACGATCGAGTCGCACTCCATCTCCGCGGGCCTGGACTACCCAGGCGTCGGTCCCGAGCACGCCTGGCTGGCCGAGACCGGCCGTGCACAGTACCTCCCGGTGACCGACGCCGACGCGATGAACGCGATGTCGCTGCTCGCCCGCACCGAGGGGATCATCCCGGCGATCGAGTCCGCGCACGCGCTCGCGGGGACGATGGAGCTGGCCAAGGAGATGCCTGAGGCAACGATCGTGGTCAACCTCAGTGGCCGGGGTGACAAGGACATGGGCACTGCCCTCGAGTGGTTCGACCTCGGGGAGGACTCGTGACCGTCCGCGACGCTTTCGACGCCGCGAAGGCCGAGGGTCGGGCCGCCCTCGTCGGCTACCTCCCCGCGGGCTTCCCGACGGTGGAGGGATCTGTTGCCGCGCTGAAGCAGATGGTCGCCGCCGGTTGTGACGTGATCGAGGTCGGCCTGCCCTACAGCGACCCGGTCATGGACGGGCCCACCATCCAGGCGGCGGCCCAGCAGGCGCTGGACGGGGGCGTGCGCACCGCCGACGTGCTGCGCACCGTCGAGGCAGTTGCCGCGACCGGCGTGAAGACCGTCGTGATGACCTACTGGAACCCGGTCGAGCGGTACGGCGTGGAGCGCTTCGCGGCCGATCTCGCCAGTGCCGGTGGCAGCGGGCTCATCACGCCGGACCTGATCCCGGACGAGGCCGAGCCCTGGCTGGCTGCGTCCGAGCAGCACAGCCTCGACCGGATCTTCCTCGTCGCCCCGAGCTCCACCGACGCGCGACTGAAGATGACGGTGGAGCACGCGAGCGGCTTCGTGTACGCCACCGCGGTCATGGGGGTCACCGGCGCCCGCGAGAGCACCAGCGACCTCGCCGGCCCCCTCGTCGCGCGGACCCGTGCGGTGACCGACCTCCCCGTGGGGGTCGGTCTCGGCGTCTCCAACGGTGCCCAGGCCGCGGAGGTCGCGTCGTACGCAGACGGTGTGATCGTCGGGTCGGCGTTCGTGCGCGTGCTTCTCGACAGCGCCGGTGACGAGGCAGCCGGCCTCAGGGCACTGGCGGCGCTCACCGAGGACCTCGCCGGCGGTGTCCGGGGTGCGTAGGTGGTGCGCCGTCCTGGCGTGCCTGCTCGTCGCGGTGGCCGGGTGCGGTGAGCCGGCCGCGGTGGTGACGTCGCAGAACACCAACCCGGACGGGTACCACGCCATCCTGTTGCCGAAGCCCTACCAGGTGACGGGTGGCAAGCTGACCGACGACGAGGGCGAGCAGTATCGCTTTCCGCAGGACGTCACCAAGCCGCTCACCTTGGTGTTCTTCGGCTACACGAACTGCGACGACGTGTGCCGCATCATCATGACCGACCTCACCGCGGCCGTCGCCCGACTCGACCCGGCCCTGCAGGACGAGGTCGGGATGCTCTTCGTCACGAGCGACCCCGAGCGCGACGACCCCCAGACGCTGGACCGCTACCTCGGCCGGTACAACCCCGACTTCGTCGGCCTGACGGGGGCGCTTGCCACGATCACCGCGATCGCGGAGTCCGTCGGAGTCCTGGTCGAGAAGGGCGAGCCGCTGCCGTCGGGCGGCTACGACGTCGGGCACGGCTCCTACGTCATCGGCTTGCGGTCCGACGGCACCGCGCCCCTGGTCTGGGACACGGGCACGAGCTCGAAGGAGTTCGCCGAGGACATCACCCAGGCGTTCGACACCGGCGTGGCGCAGGTAGGTTCTTGACCGTGATCCTCGAGTACATCCCGAGTCCTGGCGACAGCGTGTGGGAGATCGGGCCCGTCCCGATCCGCGCGTACGCCCTGTGCATCATCGCCGGCGTCCTGGTGGCGGTGTGGCTGGGCGAGAAGCGCTGGGTGGCCCGCGGCGGCCGCCCCGGCCAGGTGGGCGACATGGCGGTGTGGGCGGTGCCGTTCGGCATCGTCGGTGGCCGCCTGTACCACGTGATCACCGACAACGAGCGCTACTTCGGCGAGGGCCAGCGGCCCATCACCGCGCTGTACGTGTGGGAGGGCGGCCTGGGCATCTGGGGCGCCATCGCCCTCGGTGCGCTCGGTGCCTACCTCTACGCCCGCCGGCAGGGGCTGCGGATGCCGCCCATGATGGATGCCCTGGCGCCGTGCCTGCTCCTCGCCCAGGCGATCGGCCGGTGGGGCAACTGGTTCAACCAGGAGCTGTTCGGCAAGCCGCTGGACACGTTCTGGGCGCTCGAGATCGACGAGCGCTACCGCCCCGAGGGCTACGGCGACTACGCCACGTTCCACCCGACGTACCTCTACGAGTTCCTCTGGAACCTCGGCGGTGCCGGTCTGGTGATCTGGGCCGACCGCAGGTTCAAGCTCGGCCGGGGGCGCGTGTTCGCGCTCTACGTCATGGTCTACTGCGCCGGCCGCGGGTGGATCGAGTACCTCCGCATCGACCCGGTCCAGGCCGACGACGTGCTCGGGCTGCGGCTGAACGTCTGGACGTCGATCGTCCTGTTCGTCCTGGCGCTGGCCTACTTCGTGGTCGTCGGGCGGCGCCGCCCGGGCCGCGAGGAGTCGGTCTGGCGCGAGGGGCGTGAACCCGCGGCCGAGGACCAGGGAGCCAGGGCTGCCGACGCACCGGAGCTCGTCTCGCGTGCGGCCGACACCGAGACCCCTGCCACCGACCCACCACCGGAGGCTTAGCCAAGGCTCGCCTTCGGTGCGCCGCGAAGATTCGATGGGTACCTTGCAGGGCGTGAGCATCATCTCGGAGGACAGCCAGGACGCCGAAGGCATCGGCCACGAGCATCCCGACGTGACAGGGGGCTGGCTCCGGCCGGCAGTCTTCGGCGCCATGGACGGGCTGGTGTCCAACGTCGCGTTGATCGCGGGGGTGGCCGGAGGCACGCGCGACCACACCGACTCCACGGCCGTCGTACTCGCCGGGCTGGCGGGCCTGGCCGCCGGTGCCTTCTCGATGGCGGCAGGGGAGTACAACTCCGTCGCGAGTCAGGCGGAGTACGCCGAGGCCGAGATCGCGAAGGAGCGGCGCGAGATCATCGCCCACCCCCAGGCGGAGGAGCGCGAGCTCGCCGAGATGTACGTCGAGAAGGGGATCGACCCACAGGTCGCCGAGGAGATGGCCGAGCAGGTGCACCGCGACCTCGACAACGCCGTGGCCGTGCACGCCCGCGAGGAGTTCGGCGTCGACCCGGAGGACCTAGCGTCCCCGATGGTCGCGGCCGTCTCCTCGTTCGTGTCGTTCGCGGTCGGGGCGATGGTGCCCGTGCTGCCCTACCTGCTGGGCGCCGACAGCCTGCTGCCCGGGCTCGTGGCCACCCTGCTGGCGCTCTTCGTGTGCGGCGCGGTCGTCACGCGTCTGACCGTGCGCCCGTGGTGGTACGGCGGCCTGCGGATGCTGCTCCTGGGGGCGGCCGCGGCCGCGCTGACCTACGGGTTCGGCATGCTGGTCGGCGGCGCCGGCATCGGTTGATCCGCGTCGTTCGGCTGGACCTCGTCGTGGTGGGCGATACCCGGATGGTGCGGGGTGGCCGGCGAGGCGGACCGGTTGGGCACCGACGACTGCGCCGGGAAGACCAGCTCCGCGACGACGCTCAGGGCGATCCAGCTGACCACGAGCACGATCGCGAAGCGGGTCGCGGCCGTCTCGATCGGCATCGAGCCTTGATAGGCCTGCCACAGGGCCGAGGAGCTGACCAGGGTGGCGCCACCGATGGCGAGCTTCGCGACGCTCATACTGCCGCCAGGCTGGTGTCAGCGGTGACCGTGCCGACAGTCCGGACCAGGGCCGCCCCGGTGAGCTCGTTGTAGGAGAGCACCGGAAGCGTGCGGAACGACGGGGCGACCAGGCGACGCAGTGCGGCACGGATCTGCGGCGCACACGCGACCACCGGCAGGATGCCGGCGTTCTCGGCGTCCGTTGCGAGTCTGGCGATCTGCGTCAGGACGGACTGTCCAAGCATCGGGTCGAGCGCGAGGATGAGCCCCTGGTCCCCGGGCCGCATCGCCTCGAGCATGCGCTGCTCCAGGATCGGCTCGAGGCTGATCACGTGCACGGCGCCGTCGCGGGTGTACGGCGCCACGATCGCGGGACCGAGTGCGGCGCGAGCCGCCTCGACCAGGGCGTCGGCGTCCTTGGTCTCACGGGCACGCAGCGAGAGTGCCTCGAAGATCCGGACCAGGTCGCGCACGGACACCCCCTCCTCCAGCAGGTGCTGCAGGACCCGCTGCACCTCACCGAGGCTGAGCTGCGCGGGCGTGAGCTCCTCCACGACGACGGGGTGCCGGCGCTTGACCACGTCGGTGAGCAGCCGGACGTCTTCCCTGCCGAGCAGCCGCGCGGCGTAGGTGCCCACGACCTCGGCGAGGTGGGTGGTCACCACCGAGGAACGGTCCACGACTGTGATGCCGTTCAGCTCGGCCTGGCTGCGCAGGGCGACCGGGATCCACTTGGCCGCGAGGCCGAACACCGGCTCCCTCGTCGGCTCACCGGGAAGGCCGGCGAGATCGTCCCCGATGGCCAGCACGGTCCCCCGCGGAGCCTGGCCGCGGGCGACCTCGACGCCGAAGATGCGGATGCAGTAGGTGTTCGACGGCAGCTCGAGGTTGTCGCGGGTCCGCACGGGCGGCACCACGATGCCGATGTCGCCAGCCACCTTCCGGCGCAGCGCCTTGACCCTCTCCAGCAGGTCGCCGCCGGCGGTCCTGTCCACGAGGTCGATGATGTCGGTCGCCAGCTCGAGGCCGAGCGGGTCCACCTGGATCTCGGCGGCGAGGAGCTCGGGGGAGTCTGCGTCGGGAACGTGCTCGAGGTCGGCCTCCGTGGCCACCTCCAGCTCGTCCTCCTTGACCCGGGCAGAGAGGAGGAGGGCCACACCGCCGCTGACGAGGAAGGGCAGCTTGGGCAGCCCAGGGACCAGGCAGAGCCCGAGGGCGGCGAAGCCGGCCACCCGCAGCGGGGTCCGCTGCGCGAGGACCTGCCGGATGATGTCGGAGCCCATGTCGTCGTCGCTGTTGGCCCGGGTGACGACGAGACCGGTCGCGACCGACAGCAGCAGCGCGGGGATCTGCGACACCAGGCCGTCACCGACGGACAGCAGGCTGTAGGTGCTGACGGCGTCGCCGAACTCCATCTGCTTCTGGGCCATGCCGATGGCGAAGCCACCGATCAGGTTCACCAGCGTGATGACGATGGCGGCGATCGCGTCGCCCTTCACGAACTTGGACGCACCGTCCATGGCGCCGTAGAAGTCGGCCTCAGCGTGAATCTCGGCCCGGCGGCGGCGAGCCGTGTCCTCGTCGATGAGCCCGGAGTTCAGGTCGGCGTCGATCGCCATCTGCTTGCCCGGCATCGCGTCGAGGGTGAAGCGGGCGCCGACCTCGGCGACGCGGCCGGCACCGTTGGTGATGACCACGAACTGGATCACCAGGAGGATGGCGAAGACGATGATGCCGACGATGAGCGAGCCCCCGACCACGAAGTGGCCGAAGGTGTCGATGACCTTGCCCGCGTAGCCGTCGAGCAGCACCAGGCGGGTGGCGCTCACGTTGAGGGCGAGTCGGAACAGCGTCATCACCAGCAGCACTGCCGGGAACGCCGCGAAGTCCAGCGGACGCCGTACGAACATCGCGACCATGAGGATCAGGAGCGCAGCAGTGATGTTCGCCGCGATCAGCAGGTCGAGCACGATGGCCGGCAACGGGACGACCAGCATCACCACGATCATCACGACGCCGACGGGTACGGCGAGACGTGAGAGGCGGGGAGCTACCACCAGGGGTCCTTTCGGGGTCGGCGAACCGTCGCCGTCCGTGGCAGCAGCAGACCGGCCGTCCTGGTGGTCTGCCCCCTCTATCGGCTGTCGGGCACCGGACCTGAGGGAAGTGCACGGCCTCGCCGTGGCGCGACGGCGGGGACCTCGTCGCTCGAGCGCGGTGTCCGGTGCTCGCCGCCGTGGTAGCCCAGGTTCCGCCGGCTGATCACGAAGGCGAGGACCTGCGCCACGGCCGCGAAGAGCTCCGGGGGGATCTCCTGGCCGACCTTGCAGGACCGGTAGAGCGCGCGCGCGAGGGGCACGTCACGGACGATCGGGACCCGCGCCTCGGTGGCCGCCTCGCGGACCTTGAGCGCGATGGCTCCGGCCCCGCGCGCCACGACCCGCGGGGCGCCCTTCTCGGGCTCGTAGCGGAGTGCGATGGCCACGTGGGTCGGGTTGACCAGCAGTACGTCGGCCGTGGGCACGTCGGCCATCATGCGCGACCGGGCCGCGGCGAGCTGCCGGGACCGGATGGCGCTCTTGACCAGCGGGTCGCCCTCTGCCTGCTTGTGCTCCTGGCGGATCTCCTCACGGGTCATCCGGATCTGCTTGCCGACGCGGCGGCGCTGCATCCCGTAGTCGACGCCGGCCATCACCAGCCCGGCCCCCGCGATGCCGAACATCAGGCGGCCCGTGACCGAGCCGACCCGGTCCAGCACGACGGACATCGGGACCAGCCCGCCGAGCAGCGGCATCATCGAGCGGAGGGCGTGGTAGACGAACCAGGCCAGCACGGCCGTCTTGAGCAGCATCTTGCCGCCCTCCCAGAGGGCCTGCGGACCGAAGATGCGCTTGGCGCCGTTGATCGGGTTGAGCTTGTTGGCCTTCGGCTTGACCGCCTTGGTGGCAAGGTGGAAGCCGCCCTGCGCGAGCGCGCCCGCCACGCCGACGACCATGATCGCCGAGCCGAGCAGAACGAGGGTCAGGAAGGCGTGCAGCGCCCCCTCCCGCAGGATGCTGGTCGCGACGTGCGTGTCGGCGCGCTCGGCCGACGTGAGGCTGCGCGTGAGCAGGTCCTGCATCGTGCTGAGCTCGTGGCGGAGCAGGGTGGGCATCGCGAGCGCGACGATCAGCATCGCGCCCCAGGCGCCCAGCTCCTGGGTCCGGGGGACCTGCCCCTCCTTCTTCGCCTCCTTCTTCCGCTTCGGAGTGGGCTTCTCGGTCTTCTCGCCGCCGCTCATCAGCCTCCTCCAGCGAGTCCGGCCATCGCCTGGTTGGCGAGGTCCGCCAGCCGGCGCACCGCGACAGGGAGGACCGGGAAGGACAGTCCGAGGAGCAGCAGGGTCAGGCCGATCTTGGCCGGGAACATCACGTTGATCGCGTTGAGCTGCGGCGCGACCTTGGTCAGCAGCGCCAGGCCGAGATCGGCGATGAACAGGACGGCAGCCATGGGCAGGGCGATCTGGACCGCAGTCACGAAGAAGACGTCGAAGGCCTTCATCAGGACGTCCGGGGCGTTAGGCACCGATGGCGTGGTCCCGATCGGCACGAGGTCGAAAGTCTGCAGCATCCCGCCGATCACCAGCAGGTGAGCGCCGGTGGCGAACAGCAGGACGCTGGCGAGCAGCGAGTGGAACTTGCCGAATACCGAGTTCAGGTTCATGCCCAGGGGGTCGAACCCTTGGGCGAGCGCGAAGCCGCCGAAGAGGTCGATGAGGCTGCCGGCGGCGGCCACCGCCGTGAAGAGCAGCATCGTCACGAAGCCCATGGCCAGGCCGAGCCCCACCTGGACCAGGACGTTGGTGATCAGCTCGACGCTCCCGGTGGGGACGCGGGCGTCCGGGACCGCCGGGACAACGGTGAACGCGAGCCCGAGGGACAGCACGACCTTGGCCGGGGCAGGCACCGAGCGCGATGCGAAGGGTGGCACGACCGCCAGCCAGGAGATGATCCGCACCGAGGCCAGCAGGTACGCGATGAGCGGCTCACCCGCGACCGTCAACGTCACAGCGCATCACCCCAACAGGCTCGGGATGCGCTCGAACAGGTTCTCCGTGAACGTGACGAGCGTGTGCAGCATCCAGTTGCCGGAGACGAGGAGTGCGATGCCGACGCCGATCAGCTTCGGGACGAAGGAGAGCGTGAACTCCTGGATCTGGGTCATGGACTGGAAGAGCGAGATCGTGAAGCCGATGACCAGCGAGGTCACCAGGATCGGCGCGGACAGCTTCAGCGCGACCACCATCGCTTGCAGCGCGATCTCGATGACCGAGGTGTCGGTGATGAGCACGTGCATCGCTAGCCACCTCCGTAGCTGGCCACGACCGACTTGATGATCAGCGCCCAGCCGTCGACGAGCACGAAGAGCAGCAGCTTGAACGGGAGCGACACCATGACCGGCGGCATCATCATCATGCCGAGCGCCATCAGCGCGCCGCTGACCACGATGTCGATGATCAGGAACGGCACGAACACGATGAACCCGATGATGAAGGCCTGCTTGAGCTCCGTCAGCACGAAGGCAGGCACGAGGGTGGCCATGCTGACGTCCTCACGGCTCTCGGGGAGCTCGCGGTCGGCCACGTCGGTCAGCAGCCGCAGCTCCTCGTCGCCGGTGTGGTCGAGCATGAAGCTCTGCAGCGGGTCGATGCCGCTGTCCCACGCCTGGCTCGCCGTCTTGTCGCCGTCGAGGTACGGCTGGAGCCCCTTCTCGTTCATCTCGCTGAGCACCGGCGACATGATGAAGAGGCTGAGGAAGAGCGCGAGCCCGGCGAGCACCTGGTTCGGCGGCGTCTGCTGCAGACCGAGCGCGTTCCGCGTGAGGCTCAGCACGACGAGGATCTTGGTGAAGCTGGTGCACGTCAGCAGGATGGCCGGCAGCAGGGAGAGCAGTGTGATCCCGAGCAGGACCGTCACGGACGTCCCGGGCTTGTCGGTGAGCCCTTCGATCTCGACACCGACGGTGCCGTCCTGGTTGCCGCGGACCCGCGGGCCCTGGGGGCCGTCGGGGCCGTCGGGGCCCGGGTTCTCGGCGGCCACGATGGCGACCTCGGTCTGGGGGGTGGCTGCCGTGGCGGGCGCGGCGGTCGCGAGGACGACTCCCAGCACGGGGAGCACGAGCGCGACGAGAGCCACGACCAGGCGGGCCGCCCGGTTGCCGACGCGGGTCACGACGCGCGCCTCACAGCGGCGACGGCCTGACGCCAGGTGGCCGGGGAGAGAACGGATCCAGAGAGCGATCCCACGGAGGTGGGACCAGGACGGACCGGAGCACCGTCCGTCGACGGGTCTCCCTCGAGAGGCACGGCCGGCTCCTCCACGAGCTCGAGCTCGTCGGGGTCCAGCTCGGTGAGCAGCTGGACCTGCTGCTCGGTCGTGCCCAGGACGAGCACGCGGCTGCCGACGGTCACGACGGCGACCGACGAGGTGCGCGTGAGCGCCTGACGGTGCACGACGTGCACCAGGTCTCCGCGCTGTCCGGCGAAGCGCTTGGAGCCCACACGGGCGAGAACGATGAGGAGTCCGACGACGATCGCGAGCGACACCACGAGGCGGATGGTGAGCGCGATCATGTCAGCCTGCTGAGCCGTCGTCGACGATCTCGGTTATCCGGAGCCCGAAGTCCTCGTCCACCACGACGACCTCGCCGCGGGCGATGAGCCGGCCGTTGACCAGCAGGTCGGCAGGGCTGCCGGCTGCACGGTCGAGCTCGAGCACGGTGCCCGGCGAGAGCGCCAGGAGCTCGCGGACCGTGAGCTGGGTACGGCCGAGCTCGACCGTCACCTCCATGCTGACGCCGTGCAGCATCTCGATGCCCCGGATCGGTCCGGTGCGGTGATCGGGCAGACCGATGCCGGCGCCGATCGCTGCACCCAGGGCTGGAGCGGCCTCGGGCGCGGCGGGAGGGGCAGCAGCTGTTTCGGGGGTCACGGAGGTCCCGGCCGCAGCTGCAGCCGCAGCAGCCTCGAGCGTCGAGTCGGGTACGGCGAGAGCGGCGGCGATGCCGGCGCCGATGAGGGGCACGACCGTGAACGGTCCGCCGAGCTCACCCACGACGGCGTCGAGCTCGACGGTACGGGCCGCCTTGGCGGAGGTCCCGAGCGAGGCCGCCGCGGCGTCCAGGGCGGGCTGGACCGCCGCCGCGAGGTCGAGGTCCCCCATGGGGCTGCCCGACAGCGCGGAGACGAGGTCCTCACCGACCAGGACGCCCAGGCGACCGGAGACTGCACCCTCGAGGTCGACCAGTGCGGCGCCGGCGAAGGCGGCGGTGACGTGCTCACTGCCCGGCTGCGGGATGCTCGCCTGCAGCGGGTCTACGGACGGCAGCGTCGAGGCGACCGCGTCCGCGGCAGCGGAGGCGAGGTCGGTCAGCGCGGGCGCGTCGGCGGTGGTGGTCATGAGAGCTCCTTCTCGGGGACGCTGACGACGAGAGCGGCCAGACGCTGGCCCTGGGCGCCAGCCGTGGCGTGGGCGAACACCTGCTCCTCGACGGTCACGTCGAGGGGTGCCGAGGCCGGGTGGGTGAGCCGGAGGACGTCTCCGGGCTTCAGGTCGGAGAGGGTCTCCGGCGCGAGGTAGGTGGGACGGATCCGGACGGCCACGTCGAGCGGCACCTCCTGGAACCGGTCGCGCAGCATGCCCGCCGCGTGCTCGCGCTTGGCGCGCTCACGGTCGGAGTCCGGGGCCGGGGCGGCCGCGCTGGCGAGGTGGGGGAGCAGGCCCGCGAACTGCAGGCAGACCGTCGCCCGGTAGGGGTGGTCGTCGATGCGCAGCTCGAAAGTGGCCACGACGACGACGTCGGCGGCACCCGCGACCTGGGCGAACTGGGGGCTGTACTCGATCCCGGTGACGACGGGCTCGACGGGCACGATGTCGGCCAGCGAGTAGCGCATCTCCGCGAGGAGCCGGTCCACGAACCCACGGACCACGCCGCCCTCGATGTCGGTCAGTGGCCGCTCGGGCTGGTCTGGAGCACCTGGCCCGCCGAGCATGTGGTCCACGCAGGACATCACGGCCGGGAGGGGGATCTCGAGCACGCACCGGCCGGGCAGCGGCTCCGCGGAGAACATCGTCAGGTACGTCTCGGGCGACAGCGAGTCGACGTACTCGGCGTACGACCGCTGGTCTACCGACAGGAGCGTCATGGCGCAGACCGAGCGCAGGGACGACGTGAAGACGGTCGTCGCCTGGCGTGCGAAGCCGTCGAACGCGATCTGGAGCATGCGTGAGTGCTCGCGCGAGAGCTGGATCGGACGCCGGAAGTCGTAGGGGACTCCCGGTCCGGGCGCACGTCGGCGGGCGCTGCCACGAGCGTTGAGGTCACGCGGCAGCGACGGCAGACCAGGTGTTGCAGGCACGACTCGCTGATCGGCCCGCTCACCCGGCACTTGAGAGATTCGGTCCCTGAAGTAGTTCAGGCCCCTGAAGAGCTCACTGGGTCACGAACTCGGTGAAGTACACCCCCAGGACGTCGCCGTGGTACTCGTGCTCGAGGACCTCCTCCAGCTCCTCCTTCTTGTGCCGCCGGTCCTTCGGGCTGGCCACGTCGGAGATCGAGAGTCCGCTGAAGGTCTCGATCGTGGCGTCGAGGGCCTTGCTGCCGTCCACCTCGTGGGCCCCCTCCTGGAGCTGGAGGGCGATCCCGATCCGCAGGTAGTGGCCCCCGGCGAGGTTCAGCTGGATCGACTCCAGGGCGACCACCTCGCCCGGGACGGGCTCCTTCTCGGGCTTGGGTCGCAAGAACTGGTACCAGCCGCCGCCTCCCAGCAGCAGCACGGCCAGACCGATGACCGCCAGCTTCTTCACCTTCCCGCCCTTGCCTTCCTCGGCGGGGGTCTCCTTGGTGCCCGGAGGCATCGTCGTCACGCTCATCCTTGCTCTTCTCCTGCTCCTGGGCCGGCGGGGTACCGCGCGGCGGCGGCCTGGGCCAAAAGGTCTCTGGTCTCGTCGGGGAGGGCCGTGAGGATCACGACGTCCACCCGCTTGTTGATGCGCTGGGAGTCGGGCAGGCGGGGGTCGATCAGCGGACGCTCGTGTCCGTAGCCCGCCGCGCTGAGCCGGGCCCCCGGCACGCCGCCGCGCTCGTTGAGGTAGCGCAGGACGGTGACGGCCCGCGCCGTCGACAGCTCCCAGTCCGTGGGGTAGTACTTCGGCTTCACCTTCACCTGGTTGGTGTGGCCGTCGAGCTGGATCGGGTCCTCGAGGTCACGGAGCACCGGCGCCAGGATGTCCAGGACGCTCTTCCCGCGGGCGCTCAGGGTGGCCAGGTTCGGCTCGAAGGTGACGTGCTTCGACACCAGGCTGATCACCAGCCCGCGCTCGTCGATGCTCGCCCGCACGTCGTCCTCGAGGCCGTGGGCTTTCAGCGCCGCCATCAGCCGGTCGAGCACCTTCACCAGACGACGCAGCTCGGACTCCGCCTCGCCGTGCCGGCGCTGCTCCCGCAGGATGTCGTGCTTGCTGATGGCCGCCCGGATGGCTGCCTCCTCCTCCGGCGTCGTGTCTGTCTCCGGCTCGAAGTCCCCGACCTGTGCGGTTCCCGGCTGGTCGAGCAGCGACTGGGACCCGTCCAGCAGGTCCGACGACTGGCCGAAGCCGGCCGCGAGTCCGTCCTTGAGCGCGTTGAACTTCTTCTGGTCGACCTGGCTCATGGCGAACAGCACGATGAACAGCACCATGAGCAGGGTGATCATGTCGGCGTACGTGACCAGCCAGCGCTCGTGGTTCTCGTGCTCCTCGTGCGGCAGCTCGCGCTTGCGCCGCGCTCCTCCAGCTCCACCGGACATGTCATGCCGCCTCGGCCTGGTGCTTGTCACCGGGGATGAGGGACTTCAGCTTCTCCGCGACGATGCGCGGGTTCGAGCCGGCCTGGATGGCGGCGACGCCCTCGACGATCAGCTCCATCCGCGCGCACTCGAGCTCGCTCACGCGCTTGAGCCGGTTGCTGATCGGCAGCCAGATCACGTTCGCGGAGAGCACCCCCCAGAGCGTGGCGAGGAAGGCGGCGGCGATGAGGTGACCGAGCTCCTCGGGCTGGGCGAGGTTCTCCAGCACGTGCACCAGGCCCATGACCGTGCCGATGATGCCGATCGTGGGCGCGTAGGCACCTGCGTCCGCGTAGAACTTGGCCGCGTGCTTGTCCTGGAGACGCTTGGCGTAGATCTCACCCTCGAGGATGTCGCGCACCTCGTCGGGGTCGAGGCCGTCGACAGCCATGGTGACGCCTTTGACCAGGAAGGGGTCGTCCAGGCTCTTGATGCTGTCCTCGAGCGCGAGCAGGCCCTCCTTGCGGGCCACGTCGGCCAGCTTCACGACGGTGGGGACGACGTCGGCCGCGGGGACGACCTTGGCGGTGAAGGCGCGCTTCAGCGAGCCGATGGCGTGCTTCGCGTCGGCCATCGTGCCGCCGGCGACGCACACCATGATCGTGGTGCCGAACACCAGCAGCAGCGGGGGAACGAGCATCAGGCTCGCCGGGCTGCCGCCCTCCATGATCTGGGCGATGAAGATGATGGCGAACGCCATCAGCAGCCCGAGCAGGGTTGCCGGGTCCATCAGGCCCTCCCGCGGTTGCCGGTGCCCATGGGCGGCACGGAGGTCAGGCGGGCGGTCGTCCGCGGCGGTCCCGGCTCCTCGGAGAGGCGGCTGCTCAGGGCGATGACTCCAGCGCGGAACGTCATCACCAGCTCGATGATCTCCTCGAGCGTCTCGAGGACGATGTACTTCTTGCCGTCGACGAGCGAGATGAGGGTGTCCGGGGTGCTGTCGACCTTCTCGATCAGGTCGGAGTTGAGCACGAACTGGGACCCGGACAGCCGGGTGAGACGAATCATGGAGGCACCATCCTTGGTTCCGAGTCGACGAGGGCCTTCCGTGGCCTGTCGAGGTATCCATCGGCCCGCGTCCGCCGTACTTGAGGCCAAAAGCAACGGCCCGGCAGCCTGCAGGCTGCCGGGCCGTCGTCAGGGCCCAGAGTTCAGCTAAGCCCGAGCGGCGTTTGGGAGGTCACCGCTTGATGTTGACGAGGTCCTCCAGGACCTGGTCGGACGTGGTGATCACCCGCGAGCTGGCCTGGAAGCCGCGCTGCGCGAGGATCAGGTTCGTGAACTCTGCCGCGAGGTCGACGTTCGACATCTCGAGCGCGCCGCCCATGAGGGTGCCGCGGCGGCCCTGACCCGCGACGTCGAGCTGGACCGCACCCGAGTTCGCGGACTCGCGGTACGACGTCTCGCCGACCTTCTCCAGGCCCATGGGGTTGGCGAAGTCCGCGATGGCCAGCTGTGCCATGTCGCGGGAGATGCCGTCGGAGAAGATGCCCCGGAGCTTGCCGTCCTTGCCGATGCTGTACGACGTGAGCTCGACGCCGACCGGTACGGCCGGGTTGAGCGCCGACGTGTCCAGCGTGACGTCGATCAGGCCGCCCGTGGGGACGCCGGCGGCGTCGAGGGCGTAACCCTGCACGCGGGCACCACTCGGCGTGACCAGCGTGCCGGTCTCGTCGAAGGTGAAGGCACCGGCGCGGGTGTACAGGCTCTCGGCGCCCACGCGGGTCACGAAGAAGCCGTCGCCCTGGATCATCAGGTCCGTCGACCGGCCGGTGATCTGGGCCGAGCCCTGGGTGACGTTCGTGCTGATGGCCGCGACCTGGACGCCCAGGCCGACCTGCAGCGGGTTCGAGCCGCCGCGGTCGACGCCGGCGGCGGTGGCGCCGGTCAGCATCTGGCTCAGGGTGTCCTGGAAGATGGTGGTGCTGGCCTTGAAGCCCGTGGTGTTGGCGTTGGCGATGTTGTTGCCGGTGACGTCGAGCATCACCTGGTTGACGCGGAGGCCGCTGATACCGGCGAAGAGCGAGCGAAGCATGGTGTTTCCTTCCGGGGGGTCTGGATCAGGGGGTAGGGGTGGAAGCCGAGCCGTCGGTCACCGACAGCACCTGCATGAGGGGCACCTCGGTGCCGTCGACGTCGAGGACGGGGCCGGTGGCGCCGAAGGTGACGCCCTTGACCACGCCGGACGCCTCGTTGCCGGCCGCGTCGGTGTAGCTGACGTTCCGGCCCACGAGTCCGCTGGCCCCGAACGCCAGCTGGGTCGACAGAACCATGGCGGTCTGGTCGGCGACGTCCTGCATCTTCTCCAGAGACGTGAACTGGGCCGTCTGCGAGAGGAACTCCGAGGAGTCGGCCGGGTTCATCGGATCTTGGTAGCGCAGCTGGGCGGCGAGCAGCTGGAGGAACAGCTGCTTGTCACCGAACGCGTCCTGCGTCGTGCCCTGGGGCACGACGCCGAGGCCGCCGGTGACGCCCTCGGTTGCGGATACGGACAACGGTCCCTCCTAGACGGTCACGTCGAGACCCGCGGTGCGGGTCCCCGTGGCCGGGTCGATCGGACCTGACGCTCGCGCGCGGTCCCTGGCGCCGTCCGTGGCGATGTGGTCAGCAGACGTCCCTGCCTGCTGAGGGTTCTCGTGGTGGCGGGGCTGGCCGGTGCCGGCCTCGCCCAGGAGGTCCTGCGACGACGCCGCCGTGCTGCGGCCGGCCTCCCAGCTCGACGAGACGAGCTGCTGGGCATCGCGCACCGAGACCGACGTCTCGGTGGCTCCGGCCGCGGCGAGCAGCCGGTGCAGCTCCGGCAGGTCGCTGCTCAGGGAGTGCCGTGCCTCGGTGGACGAGGTCATCCGCACGTCCACCTTGCCCTCCTTCATGGTGAGCACGACGCGCACCTCGCCCAGTCCTTCGGGCCGGAGGTGCAGCGTGATGCGGTGCGTCCCGTCGCCGCGGCTCATCAGCCGGGTCACCTCCGGGAAGGTCTGGCGGGCGACAGGTCCGGTCGCGTCCGGGCGACTGGAGGCACCGGTGCTGGTGACCGTCCTGGCGGCCTCGGGCGCTGCGACAGCGGGCGCAGTCGGCGACGTGGCTGCGCGGGTCTCGGCGACGGGCTCCGGGCGGGCTGGCGTCGAGCCGCCGCGGTCCTGGCCCTCGGACTGGTCACTCGTGCCCTGGGACGTCGCAGCCGCCACCACCGGAGAGGCCGCGGACGACTCGGACTCGCTCGCCCCCTCGGCCGCCGCGGGCTCGGACGGCGTCGCTCCGGCGGACGGGAGGACGGCCGCCGATTCGTCCGTGGTTCCGGTGGCAGCTTCCGCCCCTGCTGCCACGGGCACGGGTACGACGGCAAGGAGGGCGACGGGGACGACGACGCCCAGCAGCTGGGCCGCCTTCTCAGCGTCGGGCTCCTCCAGCTCGGCCCCGGGCTCGACGAGCGCACCGGCCTCACCCGGGAGGTCGGCGGCGGCCGTGGCGCCGGCTGCCACCGACGTCACGGCCTCGGCCTGGGCCGGCGCTCCGGGAACGGCCGCAAGGGCGGCCGCCACGAAGGCGCCGAACCCCTCCGCCCCGGGAGCGCCCGTGCCGGGAGCCGCGCTGCCCACAACACCGGGCACGGACGGGGTCCCGGGCGAGGCGACGCCGGGGGTGAGAGCTAGGGGCGGGGTCATGCAGCCTCCACGATCGCGAGGACGGAACGGACGTAGTTCTGGGTCTCCGGGTACGGCGGGATCCCGTCGTACTTGAGGACCGCACCAGGGCCGGCGTTGTACGCCGCCAGCGCGAGGTCGGTGCGGCCGAACCGGTCGAGCAGGTCGCGCATCAGCCGGGCGGCGCCGTCGACGGCCTGAGCAGGGTCGAAGGAGTTCGTGACCCCCAGGCCGGCAGCGGTTCCCGGCATCAGCTGCATCAGACCCTGGGCGCCGGCGTGGCTGACGGCCTTCGGGTTGAAGCCGGACTCCTGCTTGGCGATGGCGGCCAGCAGTGCCGGGTCGACGCCGTACTTCTGGCCAGCGTCGGCGAAGAGGTCGGCGAATGGAGTCCCGGCCGGCACCCCTCGGCCGGCCGTCACTCCCGCCACGCCTTCGTCGGGAAGCACCCGGCGGATGGCGGTCGGAGTGTCGTAGACCTCCGAGATCTGCACGTTCTTGCCCGGTCGAGGTGCCTCGATCATCTTGTTGTCGCCGATGTAGATGGCGACGTGGCTCACGGGCGAGTTGAACGCGAGGATGTCCCCCGGGCGCGCCTCGGCGAGGGACGCCACCGGTCGCCCGGCCGTCGCCTGCTGGTAGGAGACACGCGGGAGCTCGTAGCCGAGGTTCTTGTAGACCAGCTGCACGAGCCCGGAGCAGTCCAGGCCCTTGTTCGGGTCGGTGCCGCCCCAGACGTACGGGATGCCGAGGTACTTCCTGGCCTCGTCCACGACCGCCTGGCCCGAGCCCGTGCCGCGGGCGGCCGTGGGGGTGGCGGGCGTTGCGGACGCAGTGCTCAGGGCGCGGGCGAAGGCGTCGCTCGACACCGGGTTGGGCGCCGGGGCCAGCAGGGCAAGCTGGCTCTGGATCTGCTGGATACGGGCGGTGACGTCGATGACGGTCATGCGACAGCACCTCCCTGGCGACGCTGCCACAGCAGCGCGGCAGCCTCGTCGAGCCGCTTGCTCTCCTCGAGGGCGCGCTCCTGGCGCCGTACCTCGGCGCGGCGCTCCAGGAGCAGCTCGACGGCTCCCAGACGGGTCCGGTCGACCCGCCAGTGCGCCAGCGCGGAGTCGGTCAGGGTGGCAGCAGCCGCCACCGAGCGCTCGGTGACGACGATCTGCTCGCCGAGCGCCGTCAGGTAGTCGCGGCTGCGGAGGTAGGCCTCGATCGACTGGTCGGACGACTGGGTGGCCGCGGCCCGCTGCTGCAGGTCGGCCAGCGTGGCCTCGCGGGCACGGAGCTCGGCGGCTGCCTGCTGCACACCGATGCGGCTGTCGCGCTCACGGATCTCGCGGACCCGGGACACGGCCCGCATGCCGGCGTCGGCTCGGGCGCTCATGCGGCAGCACCTTCCTCGGTGGCGACGAGCGAGTGCAGGCGGCTCCGCGTCTCGGCGAGCGGGGACGCGTCGTCCATCGCCTGGCGCAGGAAGCCGTCGATCTGGGGGAGGCGCGCTAGCGCGGCGTCGGCGTCCGGGTCCGCACCGGCGACGTACGCACCGATCTCGACCAGCTCCCGCACGTCGCGGTGCGCAGCGAGCATCCGGCGGAGCGCGGTGGCGTCGCGGCTGTGCTCGGACGTGGTCACGGCTGAGGACACCCGAGAGATCGACTCGAGGACGTCGATGCTCGGGAAGTGGCCGGCCGTGGCGAGCCGCCGCGACAGGACGATGTGGCCGTCGAGGATCGAGCGGGCCGTGTCGCCCACGGGGTCCTGCAGGTCGTCGCCCTCGACCAGGACGGTGTAGAGACCGGTGATGCTGCCCACGGGTGCTGTGCCGGCCCGTTCGAGGAGCCGGGGGAGCAGCGCGAACACGCTCGGCGGGTAGCCGCGCGTTGCCGGGGGCTCGCCGGCGGACAGGCCGATCTCACGCTGCGCCATCGCCACGCGGGTCAGGCTGTCCATCATGAGGACGACGTGCCGACCGCGGTCGCGGAAGGCCTCCGCGATCCGGGTGGCCACGAAAGCGGCTCGCAGCCGCTCGACGGGGGGCGCGTCCGAGGTCGAGACGACCACGACCGAGCGGGCCAGGCCCTCGGGACCGAGGTCCTTCTCGATGAACTCGCGCACCTCGCGACCGCGCTCGCCGACCAGGGCGAGGACGGAGACGTCGGCGTCGGTGCCTCGGGCGACCATGCTCAGCAGGCTCGACTTGCCGACGCCGGATCCGGCCATGATGCCGAGGCGCTGACCGCGGCCGCAGGGCACCAGAGCGTCGAGCGCGCGCACGCCGAGCACGAGGGGCGTGTCGATCAGGGGTCGGCCCAGGGCCGGGGGGACGGGGTGGTCGACGTCGACCAGCTCGAGCCCCTCGAGCGAGGGTCCGCCGTCGACAGGTCGGCCGAGCCCGTCCAGCACCCGCCCCAGCAGCTCGTCACCGACGCGGATCTGCAGCGGACCACCGGTGTGGCCCACGAGTGCACCGACGCGGAGCCCGGTGATCGGGCCGAGCGGCATGCAGACCAGGCCGTCGCCGTCCACCGCGGCCACCTCGGCCTGGACGAGCTCAGGCCCCTCGATCTCGAGCAGGTCACCGACCGCCGCCGACAGTCCGGACACCTCCAGACGGAGCCCGACCAGCCCGGTCAGGCGGCCCAGGCGGCGCGGGCGAGCGGCGAGGAGTGCTCCGTCGCGCACGGGGGTCAACAGGCTCATCGGGTGCCCTCCTGGCGCAGCGCCTCGCGCACTCGCTCCATGGCGGTGGAGACCCGCAGGTCAAGGACGTGGTCGTCCAGCTCCGCGAGCGCGTCACCCCGCCCGAGCGTCGCGTCGGCGAGCACCTGGACGCCGGCGTCACGCAGCCCGGTGACCGCGTCCGACGGCAGGTCAGCGGGATTCAGCCAGACCCGGGTCAGCGGCTCGCTCCCGCTCGCCGCCACGGCACGACGCACGGCGAGCGCCCCGGTGTCCTCGGTGGCGGCCAGGGTGCAGCCCAGGATCGTCTCGGTGAGCTCCGTGGCGACCTCGACGGCCTGAGCGGCGACGGCTGCCCGGGCCTCGGCGGCGAAGTCCATGAGCAGCGAGGCTGCCTCGCGCAGCGCGGTGAGCGCGGCAGCGTGCTCGGCAGCGCGCGCGGCTTCGGCGAGCTGAACCTGCTCGGCCACTGCCTCGGCCTCGATCCTGGCCTCGACCTCGGCGGCCCGGCGGCCCTCGGCCCAGCCCACGGCGTACCCCTGGGCACGTGCCGCTTCGCGGGTCGACTCGGCGAGCGCCCCGAGGGTCTGCTCGGTCACGGCGTCACCGAGCACGGCGACGTCACCCAGCCTCGTCCAGGAACCCGACTTCAGCTGGGGGGTGGCCAGCCGGGTCACGACCTCACTCGACGAACTCATCGTCGTTCCCTCGGCGAACCATGATCTGGCCCTGCTCCTCGAGCCCGCGGATGGTGCGGATGACTGCCTGCTGGGCCTCCTCGACCTGGCGCAGACGGACGGCACCGAGCAGCTCGACCTCCTCGATGAGGTTCTCGGCGGCGCGCTCGGACAGGTTGTTGGTGATCTTCGTGCGGACCACGTCGGTGACACCCTTGAGCGCCATCGCGAGGTCGGACGTCTCGACCTGGCGCAGTACCTGCTGCACGGAGCGGTCGTCGAGGTTCACGATGTCCTCGAACATGAACATCCGGCTCTTGATCTCGTCGGCGAGCTCGCTGTCGATGGCCTCCAGGCCTTCGACGATCTGACGCTCGGTCGACCGGTCGGACCGGTTGATGATGTTGACCAACGGGTCGAGCCCGCCCACGCGGGACATCTCCGCCGGCTGCAGCATGGACGAGAGCTTCCGCTCGAGCGTGCTCTCGACCGTACGGACGATGTCCGGCGAGGTGCGGTCCATCACCGCGATGCGGTGCGCGATCGCCGCCTGCTGCTCCGGCGGGAGGCCGGACAGGAGCAGCGACGCCTTGTCGGGCGTCATGTGCGCCAGGACGAGCGCGATGACCTGCGGGTGCTCGTCGGCGATGAAGGACCGCAGCTGCGAGGGGTCGGCCCGGTGCAGGAACTGGAACGGCATCTGGACCGCTGCCGCGTTCAGCCGCTGGATGATCTCCGCCGCCCGCTCCGAGCCGAGCGACCGCTCGAGGAGCTGCTGGGCGAAGGCGAGTCCGCCCTGGGCGATGTGCAGGCGAGCCGTCATCATGTCGCGGAACTCCGACAGGACGTGCTCGGTCTCCGCGCTGCTGATCGACTGCAGCCGGGCGATCTCGGCGGAGATCGCCTCGACCTCGGTGTCGTCGAGGTGGGACAGGATCGACGCGGCGCGGTCCTTGCCCATCTGGATGAGCAGGATCGCGGCCTTGCGGACGCCGGCGGTGGCGAGGCCCGAAGTCATCACGGTCATCAGGCACGCTCCACGAGCCAGCCGCGCAGCAGCGCGGCGACGTCCTCGGGCTGACGCTCGACGAGCGCGGCGATCTCGTCCCGCAGCTCCGACGTCATGTCGGGCTCGGCGGCCTCGAGCGCGGCCAGGGCCGGGCTGGGCTCGATCATCGCCTGGGTCGCCTGCCGCTCGACCGCGTCGCGACGCAGCTGCTCGACCACGTAGGTGGTCGCCTCCGCGCGCTGCTTGGCCTTCTTCTTGCTGCGCAGCCAGGCGATGAACGCGATGAGGAGGGCGGCCACGCCCAGCCCGATGTTGCGGTACATGCCCATCTGCTCGTCCTTGGCGTCGGCCTTCGCCGCGACCTCGAGCTCCTTGGCAGCGGCCTCCTCGACGGTCCGGTCGAACGGCATCGCCGCCACCTCGACGGTGTCGCCGCGCTCGGGGTCGACGCCGACCGCGGCCTCGACCAGGGCGCGTACGTCGTCCGGGTTGGCCTGGACCGGACCCAGCTCGTCCATCACGACCCCGATGTGGATCGAGTTCACGCTGCCGGGGGCAGCCTCGCGGCGCTCGTGCGAGACGCTCACCGGGTTGTCCGTCGTCTTGGACTTCTTGTCGTAGCGGGAGTTGCCCGCGCCGCCGGTCGTGGTCGAGTCCATCTGGCCGTCCGGACCGAGGACGCCGCCCGCGCCACCGGTGCCGCCCGCACCGACGTACTTCTCGCTGGTCTCGTTGGAGGACAGCGGCGGGACGCCGGGGTCCGCGAAGTAGCGCGTGGTCTCGGTGACCGACTTGTCGAAGCTGAGGTCGGCGGTGACCTGGACCTGCGAGTGGCCGGGGCCGAGGACGCGGTCCAGCATCGTCTGGAGGCGGGCACCCATCTGCGTCTGGAAGTCGGCGACCTGCTGGGTGTGCGAGCTCGCCATGGAGGCTTCCGAGCCGTTCGCTGCGGACAGCACCTTGCCGGTGGCGTCGGCGACGGTCACCTTCGCGGGCTCGAGACCGTCGACGCTGGAGGCCACCAGGTTGATGACCGCCTGGACCTGCTCCGCGGCGAGGGTCTGCCCGGTGCGGGTCCGGACGAGGACCGACGCGGTCGCCGGGTCCTGCTCGTCGGCGAAGATCTGGCGCGGCGGGAGCGCGAGGTGCACGACCGCCTGCTCGACCCCGTCGATGGCCTCGATGGTGTTGGCGAGCTCGCCCTCCATCGCGCGCTTGAAGTCGGTCTGCTCCTGGAACTGCGACGTCGACAGGCCCTGGTCGTCCAGCAGCGAGTAGCCGCCCTCGGACGCCGTGGGGAGCCCCTCGGCGCTCATCGCGATGCGGAGGCCGTACACCTCGTCGCGAGGCACCATGATCGTGCCGCCGCCGCCCTCGATCTTGTAGGGCACACCGCGGCTGTCGAGCTGCTCGATGACTCCGGCGGCGTCCTTCGACGCGAGGTCGCTGTAGAGCGGCGCGTAGCTCGGCGCCGAAGCCCAGCGGAAGAGCGCGAAGCCGGCGAGCAGGAGCGCGGCCGTACCGATGACGGCGACGACCTTCTGGCCAGCGGTGAAGTCGCCGAACGACGTCTGGAGTCGGGTCAGCACCCGGTTCACGTTCGTGCGCACGTCACACCTGCATCCGCATGATCTCGTTGAACGCCTCGACCGCCTTGTTGCGGACCGCGACGGTCACCTGGGTGGTCACGGACGCCTCCGTGGAGGCGATCGTGTAGTCGTGGATGGCGCTCAGGTCGCCGGTGGCGGCCTGGACGGAGAGCTGGTCGGCCCGGTCCTGAAGACCCTCCAGCCGGTCGATGCCGTCGGCCAGCAGGTCACCGAACGAGCCTCCCGACGTGGCGGCCGCGGGAGCCGCCGACGTGGCGGGGGTGCCGACGACCGGAGCGACGTACGGCGTGAAGCCGCCGATCCCCTCGATGCCCGAGACGCTCATCAGGACCTGCCGATCTGCAGGGCACTCGCGTAGGTGTCCTGGGCGTTCTTGGTGACCTGGACGGACGCCTGGAAGCCGCGCTGCGCCATGATCAGCTGGCTCATCTGGCTGGCCATGTCGAGCTCGGGGGCGCGCACGTAGCCGTCCTCGTCGGCCAGCGGGTTGTCCGGGTCGTGGATCAGACGGCCCTCCGGGTCGCTCTGCGCGATGCCGGCGACACGGACGCCGCCCGACGGGTCGGCCTCGGCGATGACCATCTGCCCCTGGAAGGCGTCCTGGTCGGTGCTGACCACGGTGTTGACGTTGGCGATGTTGTTCGCGAGCGCGTCGAGCCAGGTCTGGTGGACACCCAGGCTCGTGTTCGCGATGGCGAGCATGTCGAAGGCACCCATCACACGCCTCCGGCCGACGTCCGGACCAGGGCGTAGCGGTCGCTGACCGCCCGGGTGAGGATCTGGTACTGGAACAGCGACTGCATCGCCGCCATGGTCTCCTTGCGCAGATCCACGTTGTTGCCGTTCGCGCCCACCGGGGTCAGCGTCGGCTGCGTGCTGACGCTCAGGGTCTCGTCGGTGCCGAACTCGCCGTCCTCGATCGCCGAGCGCAGGGACGTCTCGAAGTCCACGCTGGTCGCGCGGAAGCCGGGGGTGTCGACGTTGGCGATGTTGTCGGCCGTCACGCGCTGGCGGAGCGAGACCGCGTCGAGGGCGGTCGCGAGCACGAGGCCGACGGCATCAGAGCCGGTGACGAGCACGGGTCTTCCTTCCCAGGAAAGGGGCGCCAGTCCGTCGGCGAGGGAGAGCTATCCGTGCTCAGGGGGCCGATCGGCACCGGGGGCGTCCGGGTTGAGACTTTCTGTCCGATATCGGCCGAACGGCCGATAGGACCTGCCCCGATCAGGGCAGCGACGCGCGCTCAGAGCAGCACGACAGAGAGGCGGCCGGCGCCGTACCCGGCGACCTCGACCTTGAGGTCCTCGCGACGACCGAGCGTCAGCGCCCGAGCGAGGATGTCCGCCGGCAGCGGAGCCCCGGCGTGGTGCACCTGGTAGAGCCGCAGGTGAGCGGCCCCCGAGACGTTGAAGAGCGAGGCAGCGATGTTGAGCACCTCGTAGAGGTTCTCGGCCATGGTCTCGGGCAGAGCGCCTGCCTCGATGGCATCGGTCGCGCCACCCACCGGAATGAGTCCCAGCGCCGCCCCGGCGTACGCCCCGAAGGGCAGGTCCACCACGATCAGGCTGCGCAGCTGCAGGCTGTCGTCGACGTACGTCGCGATGCTGGTCGGCGTCTTCGCCGAGGGCGCGAGCGGAGCGCCGGGCTCGAGGGTGACCTCGCGCCCGAGCAGCCCGTCGAGCAGCTCGCGGATCGACATCGTCGACGGCAGGTGGGTGTGCAGCAGGTCGGACATGGTCAGCCCAGAACTCCCGAAAGTGCGTCCCCGAAGGTCTCGGGGGTGAACGGCTTGGCGATGAGGAACAGGGCTCCGGCGGTGGCGGCGCGTGCTCGCATGTCCTCGGAGCCCTCCGAGGTGACGAAGCCGAACGGGACCGTCGAGCCGGAGGCGCGCAGCGTGGTGAGCAGGTCGATGCCGTTCATCTCGGGCATGTTCCAGTCCGAGAGCACCAGGTCCGGTGCCTCGGAGCGCACCAGGTCGAGCGCCTCCTTGCCGTCGCCGGCCTCGACCACGTCGTGGCCGGAGTAGCCCGCCTGGCGCAGGGTGCGGATGACGATCTGCCGCATCACCCGGCTGTCGTCGGCGACGAGGATCTTCATGACGTGACTCCCGACTGGGCGACGGAGTGGACCGTGATCCGCAGCGGTCCCTCGGACCACTGCAGGTCTGCGCGGCAGACCTCGACAGCGTCGCCGGGAGGCGTCACGCGGCCGAGCGCCACCACGGGCAGGGACAGGCTGTTCTCGCCGAACAGCAGGCACTTGACGTTGCCGCCGACCATGTTGACCAGCTCGCCGACCGCGTCGGAGACGTCGGCCTGCGACGGCTCGTCGATCATCAGCATGCGCGAGGTCGCGGCGACCGCGCAGTGCTCCGGCATCTCGACGACGACCATGCCGGACCAGTCGCCGGTCACCGACACCGCGCCGGACCAGGCGACGGGGAACGCCTCCTCGCCGGCGGGCACGAGCGGCTCGTCAGGTCCGATGAAACTGGTCCACACCTCGCCGGCGATCGACAGCACGTCCCAGAGCTCGGGGGCTTCGACGGTCATGCGGGCACCTCCGTGAAGAGACCGAGCAGCTGCAGCTTGTCGAGGATCGCGTCCGGGGTGAACGGCTTGATGACGTACTCGTGCGCACCGGCCGCGAGCGCGCGCACGATCCGGTTCGAGTCGCTCTCGGTGGTGACCATCATCAGCGTGACGTCGCGCCAGTCCTGGTTGTGGCGCACCTGGGTGACGAACGTGTAGCCGTCCATGACCGGCATGTTCCAGTCGATGAGGCAGACGTCCGGCTCGAGGCCGCCGTTCATGAGGTCGAGCGCCACCTGGCCGTCCTCGGCCTCGTGGGTCTCGAAGCCTGCATCGCCGAGGATGCGTCGGAGGATGCTCCGCATCGCGCGCGAGTCATCGATGATCAAGGCCTTCACGTCAGGCTCCTACTGCTACGGGTCGGGGGTGGTTGACGACGGGGCGGTGCAGCTGCACCCGGCCTGCGGTCTCGCGCGTCCAGTGCCGCTCGACGTCCAGGCTGGACTCCGAGCTGCCGAGCAGCAGGAAGCCGTCGTCGGCGATGTGCCGGCGCACACGGGTGAGGATGTCGGTCTTGACGTCCATCTCGAAGTAGATGAGGACGTTGCGGAGGAAGACCACGTCGAACTGGGGCAGGTCCGGGAAGGGGGCAGCCAGGTTGAGGTGACGGGTGCTCACCATGTTGCGCAGCTTGGGAGCGATCTCCCACTCGGTGCCCACCCGCGTGAAGTGGCGCACCAGCAGTCCGGCGGGCAGACCGCGGTTCATCTCGACCTGGCCGTAGCGCCCCGACTCGACGCGCTCGAGCATCGCAGTCGACACGTCAGTCGCGAGAATCTCGGCCGTCCAGCCGAGCGGCAGGTGCTCGTCGAGCAGCATCGCGAGGCTGTAGGCCTCCTGTCCGCTCGAGCAAGCGGCCGACCAGATGCGGATCTTCTGCGTGTGCCTGCGGTTCTCGATCAACGACGGGAGCATCACGTCGGTGAAGGTCTGGTACGGCGCGTTGTCGCGGAACCACGACGTCTCGTTGATGGTCAGTGCGTCGATGGCCTTGCGCTGCTCCGCAGGGTCGATCTGGAGTCGCGCGACGTACGCGTCGACGTCGGCCATGCCGGCCGCCCGTGCCAGAGGGAGCAGCCGTGCCTCGGCGAGGTACTCCTTGCCGGGGCCGTAGACCACCGACGTCTCGCGCAGCGCGAGCGCTGACACGTAGTCGAAGGCGGAGGCTGAGATGGTCACGACCGCACCATCGGGCGACGCGGCCCGGTCCTGAGCGAAACGACGTGCCGGTCTACCCAGGACCTTCGGCCCCTCTCGGTATCACCGGGCGTGTCGCACTCAGGTACGACGGCGCGGAGCCGATGTGGACCTGGTGATCAGGGTTCTCGTCGTGGACGACTCCTCTCTCATCCGCCGCCTCGTCACGAGCGCGCTCGAAGCGGATCCCGAGCTCCAGGTGGCCGGCACCGCCTGCAACGGGCTCGAGGCGCTGACCAAGGTCAAGGAGCTGAACCCCGACGTCGTGACCCTCGACATCGAGATGCCCGAGCTGGACGGCCTCGGCGCCCTCCAGCGCATCCGGGTCGACAACCCCCGGCTGCCGATCATCATGTTCAGCACGCTGACCGAGCGCGGTGCCCGGCAGACGCTCGAGGCGCTCGCGCTCGGGGCTTCCGACTACGTGACCAAGCCGTCCAACACCGGCAGCGTGGGGGAGAGCATCGAGCGAGTGCGTCAGGAGGTCGTCCCGCGCATCAAGGCGCTCGCCGGCGCCCGACGCATCGTCGGCCTCGGGGTTGCCCACTCCGAGCCGCGCACCAGGCCACTGACGGCGTCCGCAAGTGGTGCCGTCACCGCCTCGGCTCCTGCGACCACCTTGCCGCGACCGGCCCCCCGGACGACCAATGCTGCGCCCGAGCTGCTGGTGATCGGCTGCTCGACCGGCGGCCCCGACGCGCTCACGCGCGTGCTCTCCGAGCTGCCCGGCAACCTTCCGGTCCCGGTGCTCGCCGTCCAGCACATGCCTCCGGTCTTCACCACGATGTTCGCTCAGCGGCTGGACAACGCCTCTCCGCTCTCCGTGCGCGAGGCGGCCGACGGTGACGTCGCCGCCGCCGGCCAGGTGCTCCTGGCTCCCGGCGACTACCACATGCGACTGGTGCCCTCGGCGAACGGCGTCAAGGTGCGTCTCGACCAAGGCCCACAGCTCAACTTCTGCCGCCCCGCGGTCGACGCCCTCTTCGTCTCCGCCGCCGAGGTGTACGGCGACAAGGTGCTGGGCCTCGTCCTCACGGGCATGGGCCACGACGGCCTCGTGGGCTGTCAGGAGCTGGAGAAGGCAGGGTCGTTCAGCGTCGTCCAGGACGAGGCGACCTCGGTGGTGTGGGGCATGCCCGGCGCCGTCGCGACAGCGGGCCTGGCCCACGAGGTGCTACCGCTGGAGAACATCGGCAGCTACGTGACTCAGGCGTTGACGTCGAGGTAGGCCGAGGGGGCGGCGCCGCTGCGCGCGCGCTCGCCCAGGGCGGACCGCTCCGCGCGGATCTGCTCCAGACCCGCTGCCAGGAGGCGCTTGGCCTCCTCCTCGCGACGCAGCAGCTCCTGCGCACGACCCACGAGGCCGGCGGGAAGATGTCCGGGGAGGTTCGGCGGGGTCCACGGCTTGGGGGTCGCCCTGCGGCGCTCGGCGCGCTCGGGGTGGGCGGCGAGCGCCTCGGCGGCGACGACGTCGCGCTCGAGACGGTCCAGGGCCTCGGCCCAGGCGCGGGTGATCTCGTCGTTGCTCAGATCGTCGAGCACCGGGGTCACCGCCCCGCCATCGCGGTCATCGCGGCCGCCTCGCGCCAGGTCTCGGCGAGGCCGGTGACCAGCGTCAGGCACTCATGGGTGACGGCCGGGTCACGGTCCACGTTCGCGCGGACGAGCTGGCGGGTGAGCCAGTCGTACAGCGAGGCCAGTGCCGGCCCGCCGGACCACTGGTCGACCTTCAGGCCGCCGCGGAGCTCGAGCACTATGTCCTGCGCGTGCAGGAGCTGGGGCCGGGCTGCGTCGTGGTTGCCGAGCGCCTGGGCCTCGTAGGCCCGGCGTACGTCGAGCTGGAGCCGGTCGACGAGCATGACGAGGAGCTGTTCGGGACCGGCCGTGCTGATCCCGGCGTCCAGGTAGGCGGCGCGTGCGTGGGCGGACATGGCGGTTCTCCTAACTGCTCGAGTTGGCGGACAGGGCGGACAGCTGGCCGGCGAGCCAGCTGGACTGGCCCTGCATCTGGCTCAGGGCGGTCTCCAGGGCGGTGAACTGACGGCTGAGAGTCGTGCGGCGGAGCTCGAGCCGCACGTCCCACGCCTCGATGCTGTCCTGCAGGCGGCGGGTGGCCGCGGTGCGACCGGTGACGGCAGCCGTGACGGTGCCCTCGACCGGGTCGCAGCCAGCGTCGGCAGCGGCCGCCACGCGGGCGGCGAACCCGGTGGCCGACCCCAGCTTGGCGCTCACACCCGCCGGGTCTGCGCCGTACGCGGTGGTGAAGGCGTCCTTGTCGAAGGTCAGCCGACCCTTGCGGTCCACCTGGACGCCGAGCGAAGCGAGACCGCTGTCGTTCGAGTCGTACACCGCGTTGAGCAGCAGGTCGCGCAGGGCGCGGACACCTGCGTCGCCGGCGAGCGGCCCCGCCTTCTTGGTGACGGAGTTGTAGGACGACTGGGTGTCGAGGTCGGTGAGGATCTCGTTGATCGAGTCGACGAGAGACTTGAGGTCGTCGGCCGCGCTGCTGACGTCCCGCGCCACGGTGACCTGCACACTGGTTCCGGGCGGAGTCGTAGCGCCGATCGTGACGTCGATGCCGGGGAGCACGCCCGTGAAGGTGTTCGTGGACGAGTGGACCGTGTCCGGCCCGATCGTGATGGCGGCGTCGGCGCCGGCGGTCACGTTGGCGCCACCGAGCAGGGCCGATCCGTCGAGGTTGGTCACGGTGAAGTCGGACGTCGCACCCGTGGTCGCCGACTGCACGCTCAACCGGTAGGTGCCGTCGTCGAGCTTGACGGTCGACGCGCTCACCAGGCCGCTCTGGGTGCCCAGCGCCGTCAGCAGGCCCTGGAGAGTGCCGTCGCCGGTCTCGAGGGTGTGCACGGTCCCGTCGTGCTCGGTGAGCTTGACCTGGGTCGACCCGGTGGTGACGACGTCGGTCAGGGCCGCGGTGTTCGCGAAGCTGAGCTTGTGCGCCGAGGCGACCTGGTTGACGGTGAACGAGACCGTGCCCGGTACCGCTGAGGCGGTCGCGGTGGCGCTGACCAGCTCGTTGCTGCTGGTGACCTTGAACGGGCTCCAGTCGGCACCGGTGTCCAGGTCCTTCGCGCGGTTCATCAGAGCGCTCAGCTTGGCGTTGATGCTCTGCAGGATGCCGAGAGTCGACTGCTCCGCCGAGAGCCGGGACTTGAGCCGCGTCTGGGGCGCCGCCTCCAGCTGCATGAGCTGGCTGATGATGGTGGCGGTGTCGAGGCCGCTGGCGAGGCCGCTGATGCTGGCGTTGGCCATGGTCCGGGCCTCCTCGGGGCGACGGTCTGCGACGGGGCTGAAGAAAGGGGACTGGGGTGGCCTTCAAGGGATCGACCACCCCAGCCATTTCCTTACTGAGGGTCTGATACGTGCCCGGGAGATGGAGGGCGACGCATCAGGTTGTTCACCGCAGCAGCTGGAGGACCGTCTGCGGCGCCTGGTTGGCCTGCGCGAGCATCGCCGTGCCGGCCTGCGACAGGATCTGGGCCCGAGTGAAGTTCATCATCTCCGACGCCATGTCGGTGTCGCGGATCCGCGACTCCGAGGCCGACAGGTTCTCGACCGCGACGTTGAGCGAGTTGATGGTGTGCTCGAACCGGTTCTGCGAAGCACCGAGCTTCGCGCGCTCCGTGGAGACCGTCTGGATGCTCGTGTCCACCGCGGTGATCGAGGTGAGCGCGTTGGCGGCCGACGAGACGTCGAGAGCCTTCACTGCGGTGCCGATCGCGCCGACGTCCGCGGTGGAGAGGTCCACCACGACCTGCGACTCGGCGGCCTGGTCGCTGGCGCCGACCTGGAAGGTCAGGGCCGACGCGGAGCCGTCGAGCAGCTTGGTGCCGTTGAAGTTGGTGGCGTCACCGATGCGGATGAGCTCGTCGCCGAGGGCGTCGATCTCGGTCTTGATGTTGGTGCGGGCGGCGGCGTTGTTCGAGTCGTTGCCGGCCTGGACAGACAGGTCACGAACACGCTGGAGGATCGAGTGGACCTCCTGGAGCGCGCCTTCAGCGGTCTGAACGACCGAGATGCCGTCCTGCGCGTTGCGGACCGCGACCTTGAGACCGCCGACCTGCGAGCGCAGGCCCTCGGAGATCGCGAGGCCGGCTGCGTCGTCGGCAGCGCGGTTGATGCGGAAGCCGCTGGAGAGCTTCTCCAGGCTCTTCGACATCTGGCCCTGGGTGACCGACAGGTTGCGGTAGGCGTTGAAGGCGTCGATGTTCTGGTTGATGCGCAGACTCATGGTGGTTCCCTCCTGGTATCGAGTCCTCGGATGCCATCCGTGGCTTCCGACTGCGTGATCCATCGGCACGGTGACGGAGGGCTTGAGGACTCGGGCGAAGAAAACAGTCCAAGTTTTTCGAGGGGCCACGGTCCGGTGACATGACGAGGGCCAGGGCTCCCGCGAAGGGGATGCCCTGGCCCGGTCGTCAGACCACGGTGGTCAGGTCAGGCTGTCTCGTCCAGTCTCGGCCTGGACCGGCGCAGTCCGGCGGTGTGCCTGGCCGCGACGGCAGCGAAGTAGGCCTCGCGCCGGCGGGCGGCGCAGCCGTCCGGCCGGGAGTGCGGGGCCACCAGGTCGGGGTCGAGCGCGTTGTTGAGGGCGTCGCGCAACAGCACCATCGCCTCGGCGCGCATCTGGGAGACCCGTGACTCGGTGACGCCGAGGTCGGCGGCGATGTCCGCCATGGGCCGCTCGGCGAAGAAGTAGTCCTGCACGACGACGCGGAGTCGCTCGGGGAGCTCGGCGATGGCCTCCACGAGGTAGTCGAGCTTCTCGCGGTGCTCGACGAGGTCCTCGGGGCTCGGGCCGGTGCTCGCCAGCATGTCGTCGAAGGAGTTGTCGGCGGTGCCCTGCAGCGACAGGACCTGGGCGCGCGCGACGTCGTCGTCGTTCGCGCTGACCTCGGCCACGGAGAGTCCGAGAGCGGAGGCGACCTCGGCGTCGGTGGCGGGCCGGCCCAGCGTCGACGCGAGCTGGCTGCGGGTCGCATCCAGGTCACGGGCGCGACGCCGGACGGAGCGGGATGCCCAGTCCACCCCTCGGAGCTCGTCCAGGATCGCACCGCGGATGCGGGTGCTGGCGTAGCTGGCGAACGGCACGCCCCGCTCGGGGTCGTAGGCACGCGCAGCCTGGAGCAGCGCAGTCATACCGGCCGACGTCAGGTCGTCACGGTCGACGTAGTGGGGCACTCGGCCCATGGTCTGGCGGACGATGTGGCCGACCAGTGGCATGTGCGCCACGACCAGCTCCTCGACCTCGTTCTCCCTTGTGTTCTCCCTCACGGGAATGAGTTTTGGTCAGCCGTCAAGGAAATGGGAGATGCTTTGGTCCTTAATGGACGGCTGTTGTCCCATTCGGGAACACCTTCCCTCCCCCCTCTGGTCCGAACGGATGATCTCGGCCTGGGTTGTCCGGAAACCACCACACATCCGTCCCATCGGTGATACGGGACGAAGCGGGATGAAGCACCTCGGACCGGAAACTCCTCAGGTGGTCACCCGTTCGGACGATTCCGGCTTACAACACTCGGTCGAGACGTCGCAAGAGGCTCAGCAGCGAGCTCCGGCGTCCGGGAACGGAAGGCGTTCGTCATGGAGAACCTGTCGCTCATCCTGTGGCGTGAGCGCGAGCTTCTGGACACGCTGCTGTTCAAGCTGGAGGAGGAGCAGCTCGTCCTCGCCGGTGGCCGGACCCGGTGGCTCAACCGCGCCGCGCGCGAGGTGGAGCTCGTTCTCGAGACTGTTCGCGAGACCGAGGCGCTGCGCGCCGTCGCCGTCGACCAGGAGGCCGCCGTCCTCGGCCTGGGACCGAACCCGAGCCTCCGGGCACTCATCGACGCCGTCGGGGAGCCCTGGCGCACGATCCTGGAGGACCACCGCCAGGCGTTCCTGCAGGTCACCCAGGAGCTCACCGCCATGGCCGAGGCCAACCGTGACCTGGTCACGACCGGGCTCCGCACTGCACGCGAGACGCTGCTGGCTCTCGACGAGAACGTCACCGGCTACGCGCACGACGGCTCGGCCGTCGTGCCGCACGCCCGCCCACGCCTCGTGGACCGGAGTCTCTGACATGTCCGGAACCTTCGGCTCGCTCAACACGGCCCTCACCGCGCTGCAGTACAACCGCGTGGCGATGGACGTCGCGAGCGGCAACGTGGCCAACTCCACGACGGAGGGCTACGTCCGACGCCGGGTGCTCGCCGAGACCATCGGCGCGCCCGCGGTCCCGGCCATGTGGTCGCGGTACGACGGTGCCGGCGAGGGCGTCCGGTCGGTCGGGCTGGGCCGGATGGCAGATGCCTTCCTGGACATGCGCGCGAGGCGCGAGCACGCCAGCCAGTCCTACCTCGACACCCGACGGATGTCGCTCGAGCGGCTCGAGGGCGGCGTGGGCGAGCCGGGCGACACCGGTGTCGCGGCCGCCATCGCGAACTTCCGGCAGAGCTGGCACGACCTTGCGAACAACCCCGGTGGTGCGGCGATGCGTGGCCAGGTCCTGGCCCGCGCCAGCGCCCTCGCCGAGGCCGTGCGCATCCAGGCCGCAGGTGTCGAGGCGGAGGCCGGCGACCAGCGGAACCGGCTGATCGCCACCCTCGCCGAGGTGAACACCGTCGCGTCCGACCTCGCGGCGACCAACGAGAGCGTCGCCGCCGCCCAGCTGACCGGCACCGACGCCTCCGCGCTTCTCGACCGGCGGGACGCGCTCGCCCTGCGCCTCTCCGAGCTCACCGGTGCGACTGCCACGGCTCGGGCCGACGGCGGCTTCGACGTCACCGTCGGGGGAGTCGCGCTCGTGACGGGGAACGTGGCCGGCAGCCTCGACATCGCGTCCGGCGTCACGCCGACGGGCGGCGCGGACGGCAGTCCGGTGACCTTCGAGGTCAACCCGGGCGGCACCGCCGTACCTGCTGTTCTGCGGGGCGAGGTCGGCGCGCTCACCGACCTGCTCAACACCACGCTCCCGGCCTACGGCGCCGGTCTCGATGCCGTCGCCAAGAGCCTGGCCGACGACGTGAACGCCTTGCACCAGTCGGGCTACGACCTGACCGGTACCGCCGGCGTCGCACTCTTCACCTACGACCCGGCCGACCCGGCGGGAAGCCTCGCCGTTGCGTTCACCGACGCCAACCTCGTCGCCGCGTCCGGGGTACCCGGGGGCAACCTCGACGGCTCGGTGGCCGCCCTGCTGGGTGGCGCGCTCGACGCAGAGCAGGCCTACCAGCAGCTGGTCAACGGGCTCGGCACCGAGGTCGCCTCGTCTCAGCGCCTCGCGGCGAACCAGCAGGCGCTCACTGCCCAGGTGGACGGGTCGCGTGAGCAGCTCTCGGGCGTCAACCTCGACGAGGAGATGACGCTGCTCCTCGCGCACCAGCGAGCCTACGAGGCAGCGGCGCGCGTGATGAGCACGGTCGACACCGTGCTCGACACCCTCATCAACAGGACAGGGCTGGTGCGCTGATGGCCATCACACGCGTGACCCAGAAGATGATGCTGCAGACCTCCATGGAGTCCCTGCAGGGTCAGCTCGCGCGCCTGGCGAGGACCCAGGAGCAGATCAGCACGGGACGCCAGCTGAACCGGCCGTCGGACTCGCCGACGGGTGTGAGCGTCGCGATGCGGCTGCGTGCCTCGCTCGCGGACCAGGACCAGTACTCCCGCAACGCCGAGGACGGCCTCGGCTGGCTCGGGCAGATCGACACCGTGCTGTCGACCGTCACAGACCAGGTACGTCGGTCGCGGGACCTCGCCCTTCAGGGCGCGAGCACGGGCGCGAACAGCGTCGCGGCGCGCGACGCCCTGGCCACCGAGCTGGAGCAGATCCGCGAGGGCCTGATCGCCTCCGCCAACGCGAACTACCTCGGTCGGCCCGTCTTCGGTGGCATCACCAGCGGGTCCTTGGCGTTCGACTCGAACGGTGTGTACGTCGGCACGCCCGGCGCCGTGAACCGGACGATCGGGGAGGGCGTGACGATCCGGGTGGACGTCGACGGCGCCGCTGTCTTCGGTGCGGCCGGCAGCACGCTGTTCCAGCAGCTCGACGACCTCGTCACTGCCCTACGGACCACGGACCAGGCCGGGATCCAGACCGGTCTGACCGCTCTGAACCAGGCCCTCTCGCGCGTGACGGCCGTGATGGCCGACGTCGGCACCCGCTTCGGTCGGGTCGAGTCGGCGAACCAGCTCGCGAAGGACGCCACGCTCGGGCTCACGACATCCCTCGCGGATGTCGAGGCCACGGACCTCCCGAGGGCTACGGTGGACCTGCACATGCAGGAGATGGCCTACCAGGCGGCCTTGTCGGCCACCGCGCGGGTCACACAGCCGACGCTCTTGGAGTTCCTCAGATGAACCCTGCCGTGGAGGAGTCAGTCCCGGCCATCCCGCTCATCGACTTCGTGCGACCCCTGCCCGGCTTTCCCGGGCTCACCCAGTTCGCGCTGGTGCAGGTCGACGACGACGGCCTGCTCTCGGAGCTCCGCTCGGTGGAGGACTCCGACCTCAGCTTCCTCGTGCTACCGCCGGGTCCGTTCTTCCCGGACTACGCCCCCGAGATCGGTGACGACGTCGTCGAGGACCTCGGCGTGACATCGCCGGACGAGGTGATTCCCCTGGTGATCGTCAACGCAGGGGATACGCTCGCCACCACGACCGTCAACCTGCTGGCGCCGGTGCTCGTGAACACCGCCCGTCGGACGGCGTGTCAGGTGATCCTGGACGAGGACCTCTCGGTCCGCGCACCACTCCAGGCGTGACCCGACCGCAGGACCTGCTGCCCGCCGAGCCGAGGAGAGACCCACCATGCTCGTGCTGAGCCGCCGCGTCGGCGAGATGATCCGGGTCGGTGACGACGTCACCGTCACCGTCCTCGAGGTGCGTGGCGACGTCGTACGGATCGGGATCCAGGCACCACGCTCTGTCGCGGTTCACCGCGCGGAGCTCATCGTCGAGCTGGAGACCTCCAACCAGGAGGCCGCGTCCCCTGCCGAGGGCACGGCGGCGGCGCTCGCAGCGGCGCTCCGCAACCGCAAGGACTGATCCACCGTTCGTTCACCCCCCTGATCCACTCAGGTGGCGGAACCCACTGCCGATGACTCGTGCGGCAGAAGGGAGCCGGTGTGAACGACGACGCAGAGATCGTCCATGAGTTCCTCGTGGAGAGCCACGAGAACCTCGACCAGCTCGACCGTGATCTCGTAGCTCTCGAGCGTGAGCCCGGCTCGCGCGAGCTGCTCTCCAGCATCTTCCGCACGATCCACACGATCAAGGGCACCAGCGGCTTCCTCGCCTTCAACCGGCTCGAGGCGCTGACCCACATCGGCGAGCACCTGCTCTCGAGGCTGCGTGACGGTCAGCAGACCATGTCGCCTCCGGTCGCGGAGGCGCTGCTCCGGATGGTCGACACCGTGCGGCAGCTGCTCGAGCTCGTGGAGAGCACCGGCAGCGACGCCGGCGGCAACGTCGACGTCGACCCCGTCGTAGCCGAGCTGCACGCGCTCGTCGAGGGGGACGGTGGAGCGCACGAGGAGCCCGCGACGGAGACCGAGCCTGTCGCCGAGGTCGTCGACGAGCCTGTCGACGAGGGCTCCGCCGAGCCGGTCGCGGAGCCGGTGGCAGAAGTCGTCGCCGAGCCGGTGACCGAAGTCGTCGCCGAGCCCGTGGCCGAGGTTCTCACCGAGCCGGTCGTCGACCCGGCTGCTCCGGTCGTGGCCGAGCCGGTCGCGGAGGCGTCCGCCGAGACCGCCGAGCCCGGCACGGAGCGTCGCGGCGTGATCGACTCGTCGGTCCGCGTCGACGTCGACCTGCTCGACAGCCTGGTCCAGCTCGTCGGAGAGCTGGTCCTGACCAGGAACCAGATCCTCCAGCAGACCGAGAGCTTCGGCGACGTCGACCTGATGCGGGCGGCCCAGCGGCTGAACCTGGTCGCCAGCGAGCTGCAGGAGAGCGTGATGAAGACGCGCATGCAGCCGATCGGCCAGGTCTGGGCGAAGATGCCGCGCATCGTGCGCGACCTCGCCGCCCAGCTCGGTCGCGAGGTCGACCTCAAGATGGAGGGCCACGAGACCGAGCTCGACCGGACGCTGCTCGAGGCGCTCAAGGGCCCGCTCACGCACCTGGTGCGCAACTCCATGGACCACGGCATCGAGCCTCCCGACGTACGACGCGCCGCCGGCAAGCCCGCCCAGGGCACGCTGTCGCTGCGGGCGTACCACGAGAGCGGCCAGGTCGTCGTCGAGATCACCGACGACGGCAAGGGCATCGACCCGGTGAAGATCGGGAACGTCGGCGTCAGCCGCGGCATCGTGACACGTGACCAGCTCTCCCACATGGAGACGCGGGACATCCTGGGTCTGATCTTCCGGCCCGGGTTCAGCACCGCGGAAGCCGTCACGAACGTGTCCGGCCGCGGCGTCGGCATGGACGTGGTGCGCACCAACATCGAGGGCATCGGCGGCAGCGTCGACATCCACAGCAACGTCGGCGCCGGTACGACGTGCCGCGTCCGCATCCCGCTGACCCTGGCGATCATCCCGGCCCTGCTCGTGGGGGAGCGCGGTGAGCGCTACGCGATCCCGCAGGCCAACCTGGTCGAGCTGGTCCGCCTCGAGGGCGAGGAGCGCCGCAAGAACGTGGAGGTGCTGGCGGGGTCGCCCGTGCTGCGGCTCCGCGGAAAGCTGCTGCCACTGGTCACGCTGTCCGACGTCCTCGGCACCGAGCCGGGCGACGACGACGCTCTGAACATCGTCGTGCTGCAGGCCGACAACGTGCGCTTCGGGCTGTGCGTCGGTGAGGTGCACGACACGCAGGAGATCGTGGTCAAGCCGATCGGTCGCCAGCTCAAGGACCTCAACATGTACGCCGGTGCCACGATCATGGGCGACGGCCGCGTCGCGCTCATCGTCGACGTCGCGGGGATCGCCGAGGCCAGCAACGTGGCCGACTCGGTCGACCACGCGGACGAGGCGAAGGCTGCAGGAAGCGGCGACCAGACATCGCTCCTCGTGCTCGAGGTCTCGAACCAGCGCCAGGCGGCGCTCCCGCTCAAGGCGCTGTCGCGCCTGGAGGAGTTCCCGTTCGAGCGCATCGAGCGCTCGGGAAGCCGCGAGGTCGTCCAGTACCGCGACGGCATCCTCCCGCTGGTCCGACTGGCACCCGCGATCGGGCTGCCGGACACCGCCGGTGACCAGGAGCGGCTGTCCGTGGTGGTCCACGAGCAGGAAGGCTCGCTGGTCGGAATCGTCATCGACCGGGTCGTCGACGTGGTCGACACGGCCGTGACGCTGAGCGACGTCGGACGTCGGACCGGGGTCCTCGGGTCCGCCGTCGTGCGTGGCCAGGTCACCGACCTGGTGGACCTCGACGCCGTGATCGCTGCGAGTGGAGTGGGTGCCTGATGACCACCGAGCTGTTGACCGCCACCGAGCGCTACTGCACCTTCTGGGTCGGCGACCTCTTCTTCGGGGTCGACGTCGAGCAGGTGCAGGAGGTGCTGCGCTACCAGGAGATGACGGTCGTGCCGCAGGCACCGGAGTCCGTGCGTGGCCTGATCAACCTGCGCGGTCAGATCGTGACCGCCGTGGACCTGCGCTGCCGACTCGGGCTGCCGGCACGCGAGGACGACACCCTGCCCATGAACGTCATCGTCCGCAGTCGCGGGGAGGTCGTGAGCCTCCTCGTCGACGACATCGGCGATGTCATGGAAGCGGGCGACCGCGTTCCCGAGCCCGTGCCAGCCAACTTGCCCGGCGCCGTCGCATCCGCGCTCCTCGGCGTCATCCCGCTACCCGAAACCATCCTGCTCGTCCTCGACGCGAACCGTGCCGTCGAGCGTCGTAGTCAAGACCGATCCGACCGGAGGAACCAGTGACCGAGACCGCCACCCGCGCAGCCAGCAACGGCCGCGCCGACCGCAAGCCCAACGGGGCGGCCAAGGGGTCGCCGACCGCCGACACGGTCGACCTGAGCGCGCTTCCCGAGGTCCTCGACACCGTCCCCGCCCGGGTGATGCTGTGCGACCGCGACCTCACCATCACCTACGTCAACCAGGCGACGGTCGAGGGCCTCCGCGCCCTGGCCGACTGGCTGCCGGTGGGCCTCGACGAGGTCGTGGGCGCCAACCTCGACATCTTCCACAAGGAGCCGTCGTACCAGCGCGGCATCCTCGCCGACGAGTCCCAGCTGCCCCGTCGCTCGCTGATCCAGGTCGGCCCGCAGACGCTCGACCTCACGGTGACGGCCGTCCACGACACCGACGGTGCGTACGTCGGCGCCATGGCCACCTGGGAGAACGTCACGGACAAGCTTGCCCTCGAGGCCCAGGTCGCCCGGGTGACGTCGATGATGGAGAACTCGCCGACGAACATGATGTTCGCCGACCGCGACCTCGTCATCACCTACATGAACCCGGCGTCGCTCAACACCCTGCGCGGTCTCGAGGAGTTCCTGCCGGTGTCGGCGGACGAGATCGTCGGCTCCAGTCTCGACATCTTCCACAAGACGCCGTCGTACCAGCGGGGCATCCTCGGCAACGAGTCGAACCTGCCGCGTCGCGCCAACATCCAGGTCGGCCCCGAGACGCTCGACCTCCTCGTCTCCGCCATCCGGGACGACAAGGGCGAGTACATCGGCGCCATGGCGACCTGGGAGGTCATCACCGGGAAGCTCAAGGCCGAGCGCGAGAGCGCCGAGGCCGCGGCGGACACCTCCGCCGTGAACAAGGTGCTGTCGGTGCTCGCGGGTGCGAAGTCGGTGGACGAGGCCGTCCAGGCCGCGCTCGACACCGTGCGTGCCGAGTTCGGCTGGGCCTACTCGTCGTACTGGAAGATCGACCCGGCCGACCAGAAGCTCAAGTTCGTGCAGGAGTCCGGCGACGCCGGTCCGGAGTTCCGCAAGGTGACGCTGGAGGCGTCGTTCGCGAAGGGTGTCGGCCTGTCGGGCCGGGCCTGGGCGACCGGTGACCTCTTCTTCACCCAGGACATCGGCGAGATGACCGACTGCGTGCGTGCGCCCGTCGCGCAGCAGGTGGGCGTCAAGTCCGGCATCTGCTTCCCGATCGTGGTCGCCGGAGAGGTCGCCGGCACCATGGACTTCTTCGCCACCGAGACCCTGTCGCCGACCGGCCAGCGGCTCGACGCGCTCCGCAACGTCGGGCGCCTCGTGTCTCAGGCGATCGAGCGCATCGACAAGGAGACCGCCGACCGCGAGGCAGCCGCCGAGCTCGCCCGCAAGGTCGACCTCGTCCTCGAGGTCGTCCGGGCCGCCGGCGCCGGCGACCTGACCCGCGAGATTCCCGTCTCCGGCGACGACGCGATCGGCCAGCTCGCCGGTGGTCTCACCTCGCTTCTCGAGACGCTGCGCGGCAGCATGACCGACATCGGCCGCACCGCGGACACCCTCGCGGTGGCCTCCGAGCAGCTCACCGTCCTCTCGCAGGGCATGGGCGAGGGCGCCACCCTGACGTCCGAGCGGGCCGCCAGCGCGTCGAGCGCGTCGGTCCAGGTGTCGGCGAGCATCCAGACGGTCGCTACAGCAGCGGAGGAGATGACCGCGAGCATCCGCGAGATCGCCAAGAACGCCACCGAGGCGGCCACGGTCGCCACCAACGCGGTGACGGTCGCCAGCGACGCCCAAGGCACGGTTGCCAGCCTCGGCGAGTCCAGCGCGGAGATCGGCCAGGTCATCAAGGTGATCACCTCGATCGCCCAGCAGACCAACCTCCTCGCGCTGAACGCCACGATCGAGGCCGCGCGCGCCGGTGAGGCCGGCAAGGGCTTCGCGGTCGTCGCGAACGAGGTCAAGGAGCTCGCCAAGGAGACGGCCCGGGCCACCGAGGACATCGGTCAGAAGATCGAGGCGATCCAGGCCAACACCCAGGGTGCGGTCTCGGCGATCAGCGAGATCTCCGAGGTGATCGGCAAGATCAACGACATCCAGACCGCCATCGCCTCGGCGGTGGAGGAGCAGACCGCCACCACGAACGAGATCGCGCGCAGCGTGACCGAGGCGGCCGGCGGAGCGAACGGGATCGCGGCGGACGTCACCCAGGTGGCGAGCGCGGCCGACGACACCCGTCAGGGCGCGCAGAACACCCTGCAGTCGGCCACCGACCTGGCCGGCATGGGTGCGGAGCTGCGGCGTCTGGTCAGCCAGTTCAAGGTCTGACCGCAACGAGCTACCCCGGCGGGCGGTGAGAGGCACCGTACGGCGGATCCGGAGCGTACGCCGTACGCCACCGTCCGTCGGGGTACTGCAAGGCCCGAGAGCGGCCGGAGCGTGGGATGAGAGGCTCGCGCTGCGGCCGCTCTTGCGTGCTCAGCCGTGCTCAGGGAAGAGCTCAGCCGCGGGTACCCAGCATCGCGGCCTGGGTGCGCCGCTCCACGCCGAGCTTGGCGAGGATGCTGGTGACCCGGTTCTTGACCGTGTGCGGCGACAGGTGCATCGCGTGGGCGATCTGCTTGTTGGTCTTGCCCTGGCCGATCAGCTCGAGGATCTGCCGCTCCTGGCTGGTGAGGTCGTCGGAGAACGGGTCGCGGGCGGAGCGGAGGTGCTGGAGAGCCTCTGCGGCCATCGCGCTGTCGAAGAGGGAGTGGCCTGTGGCGACGAGGCGCAGCGCGTTCAGGAACGGCGCCTCCTCGATGTTCTTGCGGAGGTAGCCCGAGGCTCCGGCGACGATCGCCTTGGCGACGCCGTTCTGGGCGGCGCTGTCCGCGAACAACAGCACCTTGACGCCGGGATCCAGCGCCTTGACCCTGCGGCAGACGTCCAGGCCCAGGCCGTCGCCGAACTCCAGATCGACCACCACGACGTCGGGCTGCGCCTCCACGACCCGCTCGGGTGCGCCGTCCACGACGCCGCTCTCACCGACGACGGCGATGTCGGCCGATCCCTCGATGAGTGCGCGCAGGCCTCGACGCACGATCAGGTGCTCGTCGAGGAGGAAGACGCGACATGTACTGAGGGCCATATGTCCGGTTTACGGTACGCGGCTCCAGGCCCACACCGGGCTAAAGTCCCGACTTACGGCGCTGAGAGTCACGATTTCGACCGTTCGGCCAGCATCCGCTCCGCGGTCCGGCCGAGGCGGCGAACCGCAGGGACGCCCGGACGGATGATGTTAGGATTTCCTCTCTGCCTGGGCCAATGTCGTCCCTTGTCTCCCCACCGATGAACCGCACCCCCCACGCCCGGCGCGAGCCGCGTGGTTTCCGGGTGCCACGACGACGGGAAAGGGTGCCGACCATGCAAGCATTCCCGCCGCCCCAAGGGCTGTACGACGGAACCCACGAGCACGATGCGTGTGGTGTGGCGTTCGTGGCGACCCTGACCGGCGAGGCCAGCCACGACATCGTGGCGAAGGCGATCACCGCTTTGCGCAACCTCGAGCACCGTGGTGCTGTGGGTGCCGAGCCCGACTCGGGTGACGGCGCCGGCATCTTGCTGCAGGTTCCCGACCGTTTCTTCCGGGAGGTCACGAAGGAGCTGGGCTTCGAGCTCCCGCAGGCCCACGCGTATGCCGTCGGCACCGCGTTCCTTCCCGGTGACGCCGACGAGGTCGCGAAGACCCAGCGGCGGATCGAGGAGATCGCCGCCGAGGAGGGCTTGACCGTCCTGGGCTGGCGCTCCGTCCCGGTGACCCCCGACCTGCTCGGTGCCACCGCCCGTGGCGTGATGCCGACGTTCGTGCAGCTCTTCGTCCAGGGCGAGGGCGGCAACGAGATGGGGATGGCGCTCGAGCGCAAGGCCTTCTGCCTGCGCAAGCGCTCGGAGCGCGAGACCGACGTCTACTTCCCGTCGCTGTCGAGCCGCACCATCGCCTACAAGGGCATGCTGACCACCGACCAGCTCGACCAGTTCTTCCCCGACCTGGTCGACGAGCGGGTCGAGTCCGCGGTCGGCGTGGTCCACTCGCGGTTCTCGACGAACACGTTCCCGTCCTGGCCGTTGGCGCACCCGTTCCGTTTCATCGCGCACAACGGTGAGATCAACACGGTGATGGGCAACCGGAACTGGATGCGCGCGCGTGAGGCGCTGCTCGCCTCCGACGTCATCGGGGGTGACCTCGAGCGGCTGTACCCGATCTGCACCCCTGGGGCGTCGGACTCGGCGTCGTTCGACGAGGTGCTGGAGCTGCTGCACATGGGTGGTCGGTCGTTGCCGCACTCGGTGCTGATGATGATCCCCGAGGCGTGGGAGAACCACACGGAGATGGACGCCGCACGCAAGGCGTTCTACGAGTTCCACTCGTCGTTGATGGAGCCGTGGGACGGTCCCGCGTGCGTGGTGTTCACCGACGGCACCCAGGTGGGTGCCGTGCTGGACCGCAACGGGCTGCGGCCCAGTCGTTACTGGGTGACCGACGACGGCTTGGTCGTGCTGGCGTCCGAGGTCGGGGTGCTGGACATCGACCAGTCGAAGGTGGTGCGCAAGGGCCGGTTGCAGCCGGGTCGGATGTTCCTGATCGACACCGCGGAGCACCGCATCATCGAGGACGACGAGATCAAGGGCCAGCTGGCGGGGGAGCACCCGTATGAGGAGTGGCTGCACGCGGGCCTGATCAAGCTAGGCGACCTGCCGGTCCGTGAGCACGTCGTGCACACGCATGCCTCGGTCACGCGTCGCCAGCAGGTCTTCGGGTACACCGAGGAGGACAAGCGTGTCCTGCTCTCGCCGATGGCCAAGACCGGGTACGAGCCGATCGGCTCGATGGGTACCGACACCCCGATCGCTGCGCTCTCGGAGCGCCCGCGGCTGCTGTTCGACTACTTCAGCCAGCTGTTCGCGCAGGTCACGAACCCGCCGTTGGACGCGATCCGTGAGGAGCTGGTGACCAGTCTGAGCGGCACGATCGGGCCGGAGGCGAACCTGCTGGAGCCGACCCCGGCGTCGTGCCGGCAGGTGGTACTGCCGTTCCCGGTGATCAGCAACGACGAGCTGGTGCAGATCCGGCACATCAACCGTGACGGTGACATGCCCGGGTTCATCACCCACGTCTCGCGTGGTCTGTATGACGTGAACGGCGGTGGGGAGGCGCTCGCGCGGCGGCTGGACGAGATCTGTGCCGAGGTGTCGGCGGCGATCGCCGACGGTGCGCGGATCATCGTGCTGTCGGACCGGCACTCGACTGCTGACCTGGCGCCGATCCCGTCGCTGCTGATGACCGGTGCGATCCATCACCACCTGGTGCGGGAGAAGACCCGCACGCAGGTGGGCCTGATCATCGAGGCCGGTGACGTGCGCGAGGTGCACCACGTGGCGCTGCTGATCGGGTACGGTGCGGCCGCGGTCAACCCGTATCTGGCGATGGAGACGGTGGAGGACCTCGCCCGCGACGGTCACTTCGTCGACGTGGCGCCGGAGAAGGCGATCGCGAACCTGGTCAAGGCGCTGGGCAAGGGCGTCGTGAAGGTGATGAGCAAGATGGGTGTCTCGACCGTCGCGTCGTACACCGGCGCCCAGATCTTCGAGGCCGTGGGCCTCTCCCAGCAGCTGGTGGACCGCTACTTCACCGGCACGACCAGCAAGCTGGGCGGTGTCGGTCTGGACGTCATCGCCGAGGAGGTCGCGCGCCGGCACCGCAAGGCCTACCCGGTCGACGGTCTGCCGCCCGCGCACCGCGCGCTCGAGATCGGTGGGGAGTACCAGTGGCGCCGCGAGGGCGAGCCGCACCTGTTCGACCCGGAGACGGTGTTCCGCCTGCAGCACGCCACCCGCGCCGGGCGCTACGACGTGTTCAAGCAGTACACCTCCCGTGTGGATGAGCAGTCCGAGCGGCTGATGACGCTGCGTGGCCTGTTCAAGCTGAAGAGCGCTGAGAGTCAGGGCAGGCAGCCGATCGACATCAGCGAGGTCGAGCCCGTCTCGGAGATCGTGAAGCGGTTCTCCACCGGTGCGATGTCGTATGGCTCCATCTCCAAGGAGGCGCACGAGACCCTCGCGATCGCGATGAACCGGATCGGCGGGAAGTCGAACACCGGTGAGGGTGGTGAGGACCCCGACCGTCTCTACGACGCGGAGCGCCGCTCGTCGATCAAGCAGGTGGCGTCGGGTCGCTTCGGCGTGACCTCGGAGTACCTCACGAACTCCGACGACATCCAGATCAAGATGGCGCAGGGTGCCAAGCCCGGTGAGGGTGGTCAGCTGCCCGGTCACAAGGTCTACCCCTGGGTGGCCAAGACCCGGCACAGCACCCCGGGGGTGGGGTTGATCTCCCCGCCGCCGCACCACGACATCTACTCGATCGAGGATCTGGCCCAGCTGATCCACGACCTGAAGAACTCCAACCCGTCGGCCCGCATCCACGTGAAGCTGGTCGCCGAGGTCGGGGTGGGCACGGTCGCCGCGGGTGTCTCCAAGGCGCACGCGGACGTCGTGCTGATCTCCGGTCACGACGGTGGCACCGGTGCCTCGCCGTTGACGTCGCTCAAGCACGCCGGTGGTCCGTGGGAGCTCGGCCTGGCCGAGACCCAGCAGACGCTGCTGCTCAACGGGCTGCGCGACCGGATCGTCGTGCAGACCGACGGTCAGCTCAAGACCGGCCGTGACGTGGTCATCGCGGCGCTGCTCGGCGCCGAGGAGTACGGCTTCGCCACCGCTCCGCTGGTGGTCTCGGGCTGCATCATGATGCGGGTCTGCCACCTCGACACCTGCCCGGTCGGTGTCGCGACGCAGAACCCCGTTCTGCGCGAGCGGTTCACCGGCAAGCCGGAGTTCGTCGTCAACTTCTTCGAGTACATCGCCGAGGAGGTCCGCGAGTACCTCGCCGAGCTCGGCTACCGCTCGCTGGAGGAGGTCATCGGCCACGCCGAGCTGCTCGACGTCGAGCAGGCCGTGGACCACTGGAAGGCGGCGGGTCTGGACCTGACCCCCATCCTGCACGTCCCGACCCTGCCGGAGGGCACGCCCCGGCACCACACGACCGGCCAGGACCACGGCCTGGACAAGGCGCTGGACAACGAGCTCATCGCGCTCGCCGCCGACGCGCTCGAGCGGGGCGAGCCGGTCCGTGCCCAGGTCAAGGTCCGCAACGTCAACCGCACCGTCGGCACGATGCTGGGTCACGAGGTCACCAAACGCTACAAGGGTGAGGGCCTCCCGGACGGCACGATCGACATCACCCTCACCGGGTCGGCCGGGCAGTCGTTCGGTGCGTTCCTCCCGGCCGGCATCACGCTGCGCCTGGAGGGAGACGCCAACGACTACGTCGGCAAGGGCCTGTCGGGTGGACGGCTCGTCGTGCGCCCGGACCGTGCGGCTGGCTTCGACGCCTCGAAGCAGATCATCGCCGGCAACACGATCGCCTACGGTGCGACCGGAGGCGAGATCTTCCTGCGCGGCCAGGCCGGCGAGCGGTTCTGCGTCCGCAACTCCGGCGCGACCGCAGTGGTCGAGGGCGTGGGTGACCACGGCTGCGAGTACATGACCGGAGGACGCGTGGTCGTCCTCGGGCCGACCGGCCGCAACTTCGCGGCGGGCATGTCGGGCGGCTATGCCTTCGTGCTCGACCTCGAGGAACGCCGGGTCAACCCCGAGCTGGTCGAGCTCAGCCCGGTCACGGGCAAGGCCGCCGACGAGCTCGAGGCCATCGTGCGCAAGCACTTCGAGGAGACCGAGTCCCCGCTGGCCGAGGCGCTGCTCGCGGACTGGGAGACGTCGGTCCGCCGGTTCACCGAAGTGATGCCCAGTGACTACAAGCGCGTGCTCGAGGCACGTGCCGAGGCAATCGAGGAAGGCATGGACGAGGAAGCCGCCGCGGCGTTCATCATGGAGGTGCTGCATGGCTGACCCGAAGGGATTCCTCAAGGCCGGTCGCGAGGTCGCGGGCCGTCGTCCGGTAGACGAGCGGGTCCGCGACTGGAACGAGGTCTACCCCGGCGGCGCGGGCCGTGCGCTGCTCCCCATCATCAAGACCCAGGCCGGACGCTGCATGGACTGCGGCATCCCGTTCTGCCACCAGGGTTGCCCGCTGGGCAACATCATCCCCGAGTGGAACGACCTGGTCTGGCGTGACGACTGGGAGGGTGCGCTCGAGCGTCTGCACGCGACGAACAACTTCCCCGAGTTCACCGGCCGGCTCTGCCCGGCGCCGTGCGAGACCGCCTGCGTGCTGGGCATCAACCAGGACCCGGTCACCATCAAGAACGTCGAGGTCTCGATCATCGACAAGGGCTGGGAGTCCGGATTCGTCCGGCCCCAGGCGCCGGAGTGGCTCTCGGGCAAGACCGTCGCCGTCATCGGGTCCGGCCCCGCCGGCCTCGCCGCAGCGCAGCAGCTGACCCGCGCGGGTCACACCGTCGCGGTCTACGAGCGTGCCGACAAGATCGGTGGGCTCATGCGCTACGGCATCCCCGAGTTCAAGATGGAGAAGCAGTACCTCGACCGTCGCCTCGGCCAGATGGAGCGCGAGGGCACGGTCTTCCGCGCCGGCGTCAACGTCGGTGTCGACATCACCGGCCCCGAGCTGGTCGACCGCTTCGACGCCGTGGTCCTCTCCATCGGTGCCTGCGAAGCCCGCGACCTCCCCGTCCCCGGACGAGAGCTCGGCGGAATCCACCAGGCGATGGAGTTCCTCCCCCAAGCCAACCGGGTCGCGCTGGGGGAGACCGTCGAGGACCAGATCCTGGCCACCGGCAAGAACGTCGTGATCATCGGAGGCGGTGACACCGGCGCGGACTGCCTCGGCACCTCGCACCGACAGGGCGCGAAGTCGGTGACGCAGCTGGAGATCATGCCCCAACCGGGTCTGGACCGTCCCGAGGGACAGCCGTGGCCGACATACCCCATGCTCTTCCGCGTCTCCTCGGCCCACGAGGAGGGCGGCGAGCGGGTCTACTCGGTGTCCACCAAGGAGTTCCTCGGCGACGCAGACGGCAACGTCCGCGCCCTCAAGATCGTCGAGGTCGACTCCAAGTTCCAGGAGGTTCCCGGCACCGAACGGGAGATCCCCGCCGAGCTGGTGCTCTTCGCGATGGGCTTCGTCGGCCCCGAGAAGGACGGCCTGCTCGAGCAGCTCGGCGTCGAGCTCGACGCACGCGGCAACGTCGTCCGCGACCAGCACTACAAGTCCTCCAAGGACACCGTCTTCGTCGCCGGTGACGCCGGCCGCGGCCAGTCCTTGATCGTGTGGGCCATCGCCGAAGGCCGTGCCTGCGCGGCCGCGGTCGACACCTACCTCACCGGATCGACCACCCTTCCGGCGCCGATCCCGCCGACCGAACGACCCCTGGTCGTCTGATCGCACCAGCCTGACAAACGAATGCCCGGCTCCTCGGTGGAGCCGGGCATTCGCGTTCGTCGTGCTACGGCGTCCCGCTGAAGCGGGCGAAGCCGCCGCGCTTCTTGCCACCGATCCACTGGTAGTCCCCGGCCACCTCGACGCGCGATCCTGCGGTGAGGATCGACCACGGCCCCAGGTTGCCGGTCAGTGCCGGGTTCCAGCCCGTGACCGTGCCGTCCGCCAACCAGATCGACGCGATCTTCTCGCGCTTGGTCTTCACCCCGAACTGGTCGGTGATGATCGTGAAGTGACCGCCGATGTAGACCTCGCCGGAAGCACCCATCGCAATCGCCTGCGTGTCCCCGCCGCCCTTGTTGACCCACGCCGGGTCGTTGGACGTGGCGGGGTCGTAGGCGAACACGCTGTTGTTCTCGGTCGCGTAGAGGAAGCGAGTGCCGTCGGGCGAGAGCCCCGCTGCAATGGCGACGCCGCCGTCGGTGCTCGGCGCGAACGTCGTCGCCTTGCCGTCGGTCGCGCTCAGCTCGGCGGCGTACTTCCGGGTCTGCCCACCGATCTGGGCGAAGGAGCCGACCGCGTAGATCCGGGTCCCGTCCGGTGAGACGGCGACGTCCCGGACGGTCCAGTTGGGCCACGGGTTGAACGCCGTGATCACGTTCCCGTCGGTCGTCAGCGCCACAAGCCGTCGTCGGCTCACCCCGTCGATGCTGGTGAAGCTGCCGCCGACGTACAAGCGGTCGTTCTTCACCTCCATCGTGCGCACGACGTCGTTGGTGTCCGCCGACCAGCTCGCCTTCAGTGCTCCGGTCGCGACGTCGATGGCGGCCAGGTTGCTGCGGGCCATGCCGTCGACGCTTGCGAACGTACCGCCGATGTAGATCGTGCTCCCGTCCGACGAGCCTTCGACGGCGTACACCACAAAGCCGTCGGGAAGATCCGGGTTGACCGTGGTGACGAGCTTGCCTTGGGTGTCGATCACCGCCACTCCATCACGTGCAACACCGGCGACCGACGTGAAGGTGCCACCGAGGACCGTGCTGGTGCCGACTTTGGCGATCGAGTACACGACACCACCGGCCACGACCGGGCTCGGGTCCGGCGTCGTCGACACGCTGGCGTACGCCAGCCCCGGGAGCGCTACCGTCAGCGCCGTCGCCGCGGAGAGAGGAGCCAGCCGCTTACGTACCACAGCGCGTCCAGCGAGGGATGCGCGTGCAATGTTCCTCTTCATCTGTCTCAGAAACCCCCATAAAATAAGGGCCCCTGCCCCCAGTGGCCCTCCCACAAGAGTAGGTCGAGCGACCTTCAGGCATCCAGGCGCGACGGGGTCATTCGGCTGTGACCTGGGTCTCGTCCTCCCCGAGGTGGTTCGCCGCCCCACTGATAGTTTGTGACCGTGCGTAGAGCAAAGATCGTGGCCACGCTGGGACCGGCGACGTCGACCCCGGAGAAGATCCGCGAGCTCGTCGATGCCGGGATGGACTTCGCCCGGCTGAACATGAGCCATGGCTCGCATGCCGACCACGAGAAGGTCTACCGGATGGTCCGCGAGGCGTCCGACGCGACGGGGAGAGGTGTCGGCATCTTCGCCGACCTGCAGGGCCCGAAGATCCGGCTCGGCAAGGTCGCCGCCGGCCCCGTCGAGCTGGCGGAGGGAGACCGGTTCACGATCACCACCCGCGACGTCCCCGGCGATGCGGACATCTGCTCCACGACGTATGGCGGCCTCCCAGGGGACGTGAAGCCGGGGGAGCGGATCCTCATCGACGACGGCCGGGTCGTCCTCGAGGTGACCGGCGTCGACTCCACCGACGTGCAGACGGTCGTGATGGTCGGCGGGCCGATCAGCAACAACAAGGGGATCAACCTTCCTGGTGTCGCCGTCTCCGTGCCGGCGCTCTCGGCCAAGGACCGCGAGGATCTGCGCTTCGCGCTGCACCTGGCCGTCGACATGGTTGCGCTGTCGTTCGTCCGTTCGGCCCAGGACGTCGAGGACGTGCGGGAGATCATGCGCGAGGAGGGGGTCTTCGTCCCGGTCATCGCCAAGATCGAGAAGCCCCAGGCGATCGACAACATCGACGAGATCGTCAAGGCGTTCGACGGCTTCATGGTGGCGCGTGGGGATCTCGGCGTGGAGTGCCCGCTCGAGGACGTGCCGTTCCTGCAGAAGCAGGTCATCGAGAAGGCCCGGCGCAACGCCAAGCCGGTGATCGTCGCGACGCAGATGCTCGAGTCGATGATCTCGTCGCCGCGCCCGACGCGGGCCGAGGCCAGCGACGTCGCCAATGCTGTGCTCGACGGAGCCGACGCCGTCATGCTCTCGGGCGAGACGGGAGTCGGAAAGTACCCGGTCGAGACCGTCAAGACGATGGCCCGCATCATCGAGTCGACCGAGGACCACTTCCTGGCGAACATGGCCGCGATCGACTGGCAGCCCAAGACCAAGGGCGGCGTGATCGCGAAGGCCGCTGCCGAGGTGGCCGACCGAGTGGGTGCGAAGTACCTCGTCGCGTTCACCGCGAGCGGCGACTCCGCCCGTCGGCTCTCTCGGTACCGCACGGACATCCCTGTTCTCGCCTTCACGCCAGTGCCGTCAGTCCGCTCACAGCTCTGCCTGTCCTGGGGCGTCGAGACGTTCATCGGGGCCTACGTCGAGCACACCGACGAGATGGTTCGTCAGGTCGACGAGGCCCTGCTGAAGATCGGCCGCGTCAAGGAGGGCGAGTTCGTCGTCATCATCGCCGGCAGCCCGCCTGGGATCCCGGGCTCCACCAACGCGCTACGCATCCACCGGATGGGCGACGCGATCAACGAGGTCGCTCCGGCATACCGCCGGGGGCGGTGACCCGGTTCGCCAGCCGCGCAGGCCGACGTCGAGGAGCCGTCAGCGCTTGGGGCCGATGATCTCATCGAGCAGCGCCACGTCTGCCCTGCGGGCAACCGACAGGCAGTTCCAACGGGGCATGGTCCAGTGCACGCCGATGAGGTCGAGCGCCTCCTGGCACCAGGTCATGATGTCGCTGCTGTTGTTGGTGAACATCCAGCGGCCGTACTCGTGACGTCGCTCCCCGCGGCGGGCCCAGTTCGTGAACCGACTGCCGTCCGAGTGGAAGAGACCACGCAAGAAGTCCGCGGGGTGCGTCCCGACGATGACTTCTTGCCACTCCTCCAGCGAGAGGACGCGCTGATCTTTCCGCCCCGGTCCGTGCTGTGGGAGGAGACACGGCCAGTGCTTCCAGCCGACGGTCGTGACGACAGCACCAGGCACTTGCCTCGTGTGCGGTCGCGATGCGGGTTTCACGAGCTTCATCAGTTGTGCGATGCGTACGTTGAGGAGCGCGTAGCGCTCGTCGTTGACGATGCTGAGCGTGTAGACCCCTCGCCGGGCGCGAGCCAGGTGTCCGTCGCCGAGATACCAACCGAAAAGTTCGGCGTATGCGCCGGTGTCCAAAACCGCCCCGTCGCAACGCGGACATGGCGCTCCAACGTGCTCCTGCCCGCGGGTCACCCCCCGCCGAACGTACAACCTGCGCCATCGACGGATGGTCTTGACGGCCACGCCGTGCTTGGCCGCATTCTCGGCATCCTTCATGCCCTCGGACGAGTCCCGGAGGGCCGAGGCGACGACGTCGTCGCTGCGAATGTGAGGCACAGCGTGAGTCTGCCTGGAGCCTCCGACAGAGTGCCGGGTGCGGGATTCGAACCCGCACGCCCTTTCGGGCAACGCTTTTTGAGAGCGCAGTGTCTGCCTGTTCCACCAACCCGGCCAGGGCAGCGACAACCGTAGCCGATCGAGCCGCGCCCGGACGCACCGCCTTGGCAAAAGTCGAGTGAATCAGTACAGTTTCAGTCTCGACCACTCAGGGTGCGGACAAGAGGGAAGGACATGGCCGACTTTCTCCGGCGGCTGATCAGCCAGGACCGAGCCATCGCCAACGCGCGCGAAGGGGCGACGATCGCCGCCAAGCGCCGAGTAGAACGCGTCGAGGTGGATCTCTACCTCGCGGCTCTCGCCGAGCGCCGGGCGTCGCGTACCGCCTGAACGGTCCGACCTGATCCATTAGGGTCGGTGCCGTGGACGCACAGAACACGGGACCGAGTCGCAGGGTGGTCATCGCCGAGGACGAGGCCCTCATCCGGCTCGACCTTGCCGAGATGCTCGCCGAGGAGGGGTACGACGTCGTCGGCCAGGCCGGCGACGGAGAGGCCGCGATCGAGCTCGCCGAGCAGCACCGACCCGATCTGGTGATCCTCGACGTGAAGATGCCCAAGCTGGACGGCATCGCCGCAGCCCAGCGCATCGCCGAGCGGCGGATCGCTCCTGTCGTCATCCTCACCGCTTTCAGCCAGCGCGAGCTCGTCGAGCGCGCCCGCGACGCCGGCGCGATGGCCTACCTGGTCAAACCGTTCACGAAGAACGACCTGATGCCGGCCATCGAGATGGCGGTCAGCCGGTTCGCCGAGCTGCAGATGCTCGAGGCGGAGGTCCTCGACCTCACCGAGCGCCTCGAGACCCGCAAGCTCGTCGACCGGGCCAAAGGCGTGCTCCAGCAGAAGCTCGAGCTCAGCGAGCCGGACGCGTTCCGCTGGATCCAGAAGACAGCCATGGACCTGCGGCTGTCGATGAGGCAGGTTGCCGAGGGCGTCATCACCCACGGTCCCGATGTCGCGTCGGGGTCCGGGACGCCCGACGCCTGACCCACGCGGAGGACCTTTGGTCTTTACCGGAACGTCCGACTGTCGGAGTTTGGGTCACGAATCCGCAACGACGTACCGCCATGAGGCCCTTCGGTCGTCGTCTCACGGGCGGTTTCGGTGCTAGGTTCCCGCCAAAGGGCCACCGATGAGGATCGGTCGGCCATCGAGTCAGACCGGAGGGTCCATGATCCGCTCAACCAAGTGGCGCGCGCTCGCGGCCACGGCCGCCGCGTCCGCACTGGTGCTTTCCGCGTGCGGCAGCGACGACACCAACGGCGCCAGTGACGGTGAGGGCGACTGCACCGGCACCATCGCTGCCTTTGGTGCGATGTCCGGCCCCAACGCCGTACTCGTGGTGCCCGCCATCAACGCGGCTCAGATCGCCGTCGACGAGTTCAACGAGGCCAACGACTGCGACATCAAGCTCGAGGCCGAGGACACCGAGGGTTCCGGTGACAAGGCTGTCCCGCTGGCCACCGCCTGGGCGTCTCGTGACGACGTCGTCGCAGTGATGGGTGGCGCGTTCTCCGGTGAGACCCGGGCTACCAAGGGCATCTTCCAGGACGCCGGCATCCCGATGGTCTCCGAGTCGGCAACGGCCGACGACCTGACCCAGGACCCCGCGGCCGCCGTCGAGGTGTTCCACCGGGTGGTGCCCTACGACAGCTTCCAGGCCAAGGCCATCGTTCAGTTCATCCAGGAGCGGGGTGCCAAGAAGGTCTTCGTGATCGGCAACTCCGAGGAGTACGGCCAGCCGTTGGCTGACACCATTGCCGCCGGGCTCGGCGACCTGGTCGTCGGCACCGACAAGACCCAGGTCGGCCAGACCGACTTCGCGCCCACGGTCGCAAAGATCAAGGCACTCGGCGCCGACCACGTCTTCTACGGCGGCTACGTGGCGGAGCTCACCCCCCTGGCGGCACAGATCGCCGATGAAGGGCTCGATGTCCCGGTGTTCGCCGGTGACGGCGCCTACGGCGACCCGATTTCCGGCGCCGTCGTGTCGTGCCCCTGTACCCCGATCGAGGGTTCGGAGCTCGGCGAGAAGTTCAGGGAGAGGCACGGCGACATGGTCCCGGCCTACGTGAACGAGGGCTACATGGCGGCCACCATCATCCTCGAGGGCATCAAGGAAGTGGGTGCCGACCGCGAGGCCCTGCAGGAGTTCATCGAGAACTACGAAGGGACGATCCTCGGCCGCGAGATCAGCTTCGACGAGTTCGGCGACGCCTCGGTCCCGAAGACGTACTACTTCTACGACGGTGCTGACGGAACGGCGTACGAGACGCTGGGTGAGACCACCGTCGAGGAGTGACGGGCGCGTAGCGTGAGGCTTTGAGAACGGGGGCGGTCAGGGATCCCTGGCCGCCCCCGCACCGTCTGACTACAGCTCCGGCCGCGGCGAACCGAGGGGGTCTTCGGCCGACTATCCTCCCCACATCGATCACTCTGAGAGGGAACGGCTTTGGACTGGAACGTCCTGTGGGACGGTCTGCCCGACCACACGCTCGACGGGCTCACGCGGGGGGCGATCTATGCGCTGGTCGCACTGGGCTACACGCTCGTCTACGGCGTGATGAGGCTGATCAACTTCGCCCACTCCGAAGTATTCATGGTCGGTACGTTCGCCGTCCTCGGCGTCTACGCCGCGCTCGGCGCCACGGTGGGCATGGGCTGGCCGGCCGTCGTCGGCATCACTCTCGTCGCCTTGGCCGCTGCCGTCGCGGCGTCCGCGTCGACGGCGCTGGCGGTCGAGCGCATCGCCTACCGTCCGCTACGTCGGAAGAATGCTCCGCCCCTGATCTTCCTGATCACCGCGATCGGCTGCTCCCTGACTCTGCTCGAGATCTTCGGGTTCGTGCTCTACGAGTTCTTCGGGTCCCCCTTCGGCCGCGGCGTCGTCTCGATCGACCCGATCTTCCCGAGCAGGAACCTCGTCGAGACCGACCTCATCAACATCACCAACGTCGAGCTCCTGGTCATGGTCTCCGCGCTGGTCATGATGGTCGGCCTCGACTGGTTCGTGAACCGCTCGCGCATCGGCCGGGGCATCCGGGCGGTCGCCCAGTCGCCCGACAACGCCGCGCTCATGGGGATCAACCAGGAGCGCGTCATCATGCTGGTCTTCGTCGTCGGCGGAGCCATGGCCGGAGTGGCCGCGCTGCTCTGGACGATCCGGTACGACGTGACGAAGTTCGACGTCGGGTTCATCATCGGCATCAAGGCCTTCACCGCGGCCGTGCTCGGTGGGATCGGCAACCTGCGGGGAGCGCTCCTGGGCGGGCTTCTGCTCGGTGTCATCGAGGTCTACTTCTCGGTCCTCGTGGACTCCTCCTGGGTCGACGTCACCGCCTTCGTGGTCCTCGTCCTGGTGCTGATGTTCAGACCGACAGGACTTCTCGGCGAGTCTCTTGGGAAGGCACGGGCATGAACCAGATCGCCGCCATGACCGACAAGCTTCGGAACCGGTTCGCCGATGCCCCGCCGTGGGTGCGGTGGATCGGCGTGGCCGCCGTCCTCGGGTTCGCGGTCTACCTGCCGCTGCTGGACATCCCCGGTCTCAACGTGATCCGCACCGACTACGGCGGCTCCGGATCCGACTGGCCCTCGGTGCTGTTCCTCGTCCTGATCTACATGATCGTCGCCGTCGGCCTCAACATCGTGGTCGGGCTGGCCGGTCTCCTCGACCTGGGGTACGTCGGCTTCTACGCGCTCGGCGCCTATTCGGTGGCGCTCTTCGGGTCTCCGGCCTCGCCGGTGACGGTGTGGATCGCCGAGAAGTTCGGACTGGAAACCGGCTGGGCGGTCCCGTTCGCGCTGTGCATCCCCATCGCGATCATGTTGACGATCGTCTCCGGAGTCATCCTGGGCGCACCCACGTTGCGACTGCGCGGCGACTACCTCGCCATCGTGACCATGGGCTTCGGCGAGATCATCCGCATCACGGCCCGCAACGCCGAGTCGGTCACCGGAGGAGCGGCCGGTGTCATCAACGTCCCCAAGCCGCCCGGACCCGAGATCGACGGCCGCGACTTCTTCAACACGGTGGATGCCGAGCGGTGGTACTGGCTGGTGCTGGCGGTCTTGCTGCTCGCGATCGTCGTGGCTCGCCGGCTCGAACACTCCCGGGTGGGACGCGCCTGGATGGCGATCCGTGAGGATGAAGAGGCAGCGGTGATCATGGGCGTCGCCGCGTTCAAGTTCAAGATCTGGGCGTTTGCGATGGGTGCCGCCCTCGGCGGCGTCGCGGGGCTGCTCTACGCCTCGAAATACACCTTCGTCACCCCCCAGACGTTCGTGCTCAACCTGTCCTTCCTGTTCGTCGCCATGGTCGTGATCGGTGGCGCCGGAAACATCTGGGGCGCGTTGCTGGGGGCCTTCCTCATCACCTATCTCCCCGAGCGCTTCCGGGCCTTCGAGGACTGGCGCCCGTTCGCCTTCGGTGTGGCCCTCGTGGTCATCATGGTGCTCAGACCACAGGGGCTGCTGCCCAGCCGTAAGAAGGCCCTCGAGTACAAGGCTCGGCAGATCGAAGCAGAGGGGATCAAGGCATGACCGACGTGGTGCTGGAGGTCGACCACCTGACGCTCCGATTCGGCGGCGTGGTGGCGCTCAACGATGTCAACTTCCAGATCCTCAAGGGGGAGATCCTCGGTCTCATCGGACCGAACGGCGCCGGCAAGACCACGTGCTTCAACGCCATGACCGGTGTCTACGCCCCCTCCGACGGCGACATCCGCTTCAACGGGCAGTCGGTGGCGGGCAAGCAGCCCCACAAGATCACGACGATGGGGATTGCGCGCACCTTCCAGAACATCCGACTCTTTCCCGAGATGTCGGCGCTGGACAACGTGATGGTGGGCCTGGATGCGAATCACAAGACCAGCGTCCTGGGTGCCATCTTCCGCCTTGCCCGGGTCAAGCAGACTCCGGAAAACGCCGCTGACAACCCCTTCCTGGCCTCCGTCGAGAGGGTGATCGGCGTCAGCAGGCACAACCACGAGGAACGCACGGGCCGCACCGAGGCCATGCGGCTGCTCACGTTCGTCGGGATCGCCGACCGGGCGCGAGAGACGGCCCGCAACCTTCCCTACGGCTACCAACGCCGCCTCGAGATCGCCCGGGCGCTGGCGACCGACCCCCAGCTCTTGTGCCTGGACGAGCCGGCCGCCGGCTTCAACCCGGCGGAGAAGGAAGGCCTGATGGGGCTGATCCGCAAGATCCGGGACACCGGCCGAACGGTCCTGCTCATCGAGCACGACATGAAGCTGGTCATGGGCGTGACCGACCGGATCGTCGTCCTCGAGTTCGGGCAGAAGATCGCCGAGGGCCCCCCGGCCGAGGTCGCCCGCAACCCGCGGGTCATCGCCGCCTACCTAGGAGACCCCGATGCCGCTGCTTGAGCTGCAGGACGTAGTGCTCGCCTACGGCAGGATCGAGGCGCTGCACGGCATCTCTCTCCAGGTGGAGGAGGGCGAGATCGTCTCACTGATCGGGGCCAACGGCGCGGGGAAGACCTCGACCATGCGGGCTGCGTCGGGCGTTCGCAAGCTCCACTCGGGCACGATCATGTTCAACGGCGAGGACGTGACCGGCCTGCGCGCCGACCAGCGCCTGAAGCGGGGACTCGTGCTCGCACCCGAGGGGCGCGGCATCTTCCCGGGGATGACGGTCGCGGAGAACCTCGATCTGGGTGCCTACACCCGCCGTGACCGAGCGGGCATCGCGCAGGACCTGGAGCGTGCCTACACGCTGTTTCCGCGCATGCAGGAGCGGTCCAAGCAGGTCGCCGGCACCCTGTCCGGCGGCGAGCAGCAGATGCTGGCGATCGGCAGAGCGCTGATGTCGCGTCCCAAGCTGCTGATGCTCGACGAGCCGTCGATGGGGCTCGCGCCGATGGTGATCCAGCAGATCTTCGGGATCATCACGGAGATCTGTGAGCAGGGCACCACGATCCTGCTGGTGGAGCAGAACGCACACCAGGCGCTCTCGCGGTCGCACCGTGCCTACGTTCTGGAGACGGGTCGGATCGTCAAGACCGGCACCGGCCAGGAGCTCTTGACGGACCCGTCCATCCGCGAGGCGTATCTCGGCGTCGCATGAGGGCTAGCGGTACGCCGCGACCAGGGCCGTCAGGATCGGAGCGACCAGGAGCGCCGGCAGGAGGTCGCCCACCGGGAGCGGTCGTATCCGCAGCAGCCGGAGGGCGACCCCGATCAGCATGAGGCCACCGGTGGCCGTGACCGCGGCCAGCTGTGCGTCGGGCAGCACGTCACCGAGAAAGACGCCCAGCACCGTGAGGGAGCCCTGGATCGCGACGATCGACACGACGCTGGCCGCCACGCCCCACCCCAGCGACGCCGCGAACGCGATCGATGCGAACCCGTCGAGCGCTGCCTTGAGGAAGAGCTGGTCCGGTCCGTTGCCGAGCCCGTCGTTCAGGGCACCGAGGATCGTGAGCGGCCCCACGCAGAAGACGAGCGAGGCGGTCACGTAGCCCTCGATGAACCGTTCGCGCGTGGCACCGCCACGTCCGCCCAGCCGACGCTGCAGCCAGCCGCCGAACTTCTCCAGGCTCTCCTCGATCCCGAGGATGCTGCCGATCACTCCGCCGATGACGAGGGCGCCCAGGACGATCAGCACCGGGGCGCTGTCGCCCACGGCGGCCTCGAGGGAGGAGTCGGTGATCGCCGTCGCCGACAGTGCCGCGATGAGCAACGTGACCAGGCCCAAACCGTCCGTGACGACGTCCCGGGTCCGCTCCGCGAGCCTGTGGCCGGCGAAGACGCCGATCACCGAGCCGATCAGCACGGTGACGACGTTCACCAGCGTTCCGATCCCCGGAAACACTCGGCCTCCTCTATCGCTGTGGCACCTTCCAGGCGTAATGTCTCATCCCGTCTGATTCGGGTGAACGGGGCACCTCAGATCGGCCGGGGACAAGCACCCTTGTTCTCGTTTCCTGCGACGGGCGATGGAGCCTTTGGGAGGGTCCTGATCTTGTCTCGTTCACCCATCGTGGTCCGCGATGCCGAGCCGGCGGACGCGGCATCGCTGCTCCGCATCTGGAACGACTTGAGACGCACGACAGCGGGTGCGCCTCGTCCTCCCATGAACGAGGTTCGCGCCTCGCTGGCCAGGGTCGCGGCGGACCCTGAGCAGCGACTGGTGGTGGCCGTTCTGGACGAGGAGATCATCGGCGCCGCGTTCCTGAGCAGAACTCCGCTGAGCCCCGTCCATGCCGACGACGCGGTTCAGATCAGCCACCTCCAGGTGCTGGAGCACGCCCGTCGGCACGGCGCCGGAAAGGCACTGGTCGAGAGCGCTGTCGCGTGGGCAGAGGAGAAGGGCGCCACCACCGTGATGTCCGCGGCCACGGCAGGGGACCGGGAAGCCAACCGCTACCTGGCCCGGCTGGGATTCGCGCCGCTGGCCGTGATCCGGGCTGCCTCGGTGGCGTCGCTCCGAGCGGGAATGCTGCCGGTGGAGCCGCCCAACTGTGCGCGCACCGACGTACGCACGAGCCGGACGGTCGGGGCCATCCTCGCCCAGCGACGGCAGCAGCGTCGAGCCAAGTTCGGCTCGTCCTGAGCGTGGGGCACACGCCGCAAGGACTGTCCGGGGGGACGGCTAGAGTCGCCGTGTGACCGAGACTCCCACGCGCCCACGGCTCCTGCTCCTGGACGGTCACTCGCTGGCCTACCGGGCGTTCTTCGCCCTCCCGCTGGAGAACTTCTCCACCACCACGGGGCAGCCGACGAACGCCGTCTACGGCTTCACCTCGATGCTCATCAACGTGCTACGGGACGAGGCGCCGACCCACATCGCCGTCGCCTTCGACAAGTCACGCCAGACCTTCCGGCTCGCCGAGTACCCGGAGTACAAGGCCAAGCGGAACAAGACCCCCGACGAGTTCTCGAGCCAGCTGTCGCTGATCCGTGAGGTGCTCGACGCCCTCCGCGTCCCGCACCTCGCGGTCGAGGGCTACGAGGCGGACGACATCATTGCGACCCTGACCACCCAGGCGGTCGCCCAGGGCTTCGAGGTGCGCATCCTCTCCGGCGACCGTGACGCCTTCCAGCTCGTCACCGCGGACACCACGTTGCTCTATCCCTCGCGTGGCGTCTCGGAGCTCTGGCGGATGACGCCCGAGAAGGTCGAGGAGCGCTACGGCATCCCGCCCGGGCGCTATCCCGATCTGGCTGCTCTGGTCGGAGAGGACTCCGACAACCTCCCGGGAGTGCCCGGCGTGGGTCCCAAGACGGCGGCGAAGTGGATCTTGCAGTACGACGGGCTCGACGGAGTCATCGAGCACGCGGACAAGATCACGGGCAAGGCGGGGGAGAACCTCCGGGCACACCTGGGCGACGTGATCCGCAACCGACGCCTCAACGCGCTCGTCTGCGATCTGAAGCTAGAGGTGGGGCCTGACGACCTCGCCCTCCGGCCCTGGGACCGCCAGGAGGTGCACAAGCTGTTCGACGGCCTCGAGTTCCGCGTGCTGCGCGACCGGCTCTTCGAGTACCTCTCCTCGGAGGAGGAGATCGACGACTCCGGCTTCGCGCTCGAAGGCACGCGGCTGGCCGCAGGTGAGGTGGCCGCGTGGCTTGCCGCACACGCGACGCAGGGGCCCCGGGTCGGCATCCAGCTGCAGGGCAGCTGGGGCTCCGGCACCGGCGACGTTCACGGCGTTGCGATCGCCGCAGCGGACGACACCGCCGCCTGGATCGACACCGAGACCCTCGGCGTCGAGGACGACGCGGCGCTCGCGGCCTGGCTTGCCGACGACTCCGTCCGCAAGGTGCTGCACGACTCGAAGGGACCTCTTCTCGCGCTGGCCGCCAGGGGATGGTCGTTGCGCGGCCTGGACGCGGACACCGCGTTGTCGGCGTACCTCGCGCGGCCCGACCAGCGCTCCTACGACCTCGCCGACCTGACGCTGCGCTACCTGAAGCGCGAGCTGAAGGCCGAGCAGGGCGAGGACGACGGCCAGCTGAGCTTCGACAGCATCGGCGACGCCAACGCCGGCGACACCCCGATGCTGCAGGCGCGAGCGGTGCTCGACCTCGCGGAGGCCCTCGACCAGGAGCTGACCGATCGTGGCGGCACCGCTCTCCTGACCGAGGTGGAGCTTCCGCTCATCGAGGTTCTCGCCGGGATGGAACAGCTGGGGGTCGCGGTCGACCTCGACAAGCTGGAGGGACTCGAGAGCCGCTTCGCCGGCGAGGTCAAGAAGGCCGCGGAGGAGGCGTACGACGCCATCGGCAAGGAGATCAACCTCGGCTCGCCCAAGCAGCTGCAGGTGGTGCTCTTCGAGGAGCGCGGGCTTCCGAAGACCAAGCGCACGAAGACCGGCTACACGACCGACGCCGACGCGCTCCAGGGCCTGCTCGAGAAGGTTCCGGACGACCCATTCCTGATCGCACTGCTTCGTCACCGAGACGTCTCGCGGCTGCGCCAGACCGTCGAGGGGCTGCTCAAGACGGTTCAGCCCGATGGACGTATCCACACGACGTTCAACCAGCTCATCGCGGCAACCGGTCGACTGTCGAGCACGGACCCGAACCTGCAGAACATCCCGATCCGCACCGAGGAGGGTCGCACGATCCGCGAGGCGTTCGTGGTGGGCGAGGGCTACGAGACGCTGCTGACCGCGGACTACAGCCAGATCGAGATGCGGATCATGGCTCACCTGTCCGAGGACGCGGGCCTCATCGAGGCCTTCCGGTCCGGTATGGACTTCCACTCGGTCACGGCCGCCCGGGTCTTCGGGGTCGACCCGGCTGACGTCACACCGCCGATGCGAGCCAAGATCAAGGCGATGAACTACGGACTGGCCTACGGGTTGTCCGCATACGGCCTGAGCCAGCAGCTCGGCATCGAGCCGGGCGAGGCCAGGGGTCTGATGGACGAGTACTTCGAGACCTTCGGAGGCGTCCGTGACTACCTCGGCGGCATCGTCGACGAGGCGCGGCGCACCGGCTTCACCGAGACCATCCTGGGTCGTCGTCGCTACCTGCCCGACCTGACGAGCGACAACCGACAGCGGCGCGAGATGGCCGAGCGGATGGCGCTCAACGCACCGATCCAGGGCTCGGCCGCCGACGTGATCAAGGTGGCCATGCTGCGGGTCGACCGAGCCATCAAGAACGCCGGCCTGGGCTCACGGATGCTGCTCCAGGTCCACGACGAGCTCGTCTTCGAGGTAGCGCCCGGGGAGGCCGAGCCGCTCGAGCAGCTCGTCCGCACGGAGATGGCCGCGGCGGCCGACCTGACGGTTCCGCTCGACGTCAGCGTCGGCACCGGCCGTTCCTGGCACGAAGCCGCCCACTGATCTAGGAGCTGCTGATGGCAGCCCGGCCGGAGGCCTTCGCCATCGTGACGGGGACGACGGTGGCCACCACCACGCCGATGACCGAGGCGACGAGCGCCTTGTTGCCCTCCGCCATGGTGACACCCAGGACGCCGACCGCTACTGCTGCGGCCCAGAGGTAGGCAGCGACGTGTGCCTGCCGGGCGATCTGGCGGTAGACGACCATCTGCAGCGCGGCGAACACGGTCCCCTCGAGGGTGTACAGCCAGGCGTACGACGCGAGCGCTTCGTACTCCGATCCGCCCACGAACGTGACCGCGAGGTCCCGGAGCACGGCACACCCGACGACTGCACAGGCCCCGAGGGCGAGCACCGCTCCGAGCGGCTTGAGCCAGGCCCGGTCCTGGTCGTTCGCCGACTGGTCCTGCGCCATCTTCGGGAAGGCGACGATGATCACGAACTGCGGGAGGAAGAGGCAGGTCTTGGTGAGAATGGAACCTGCGGCGTAGACACCTGAGTCCAGGTGCGAGAACTGGTTGCGGGCGATCAGCACGTCGAGGTTGGTCAGCACGAAGAAGGCGAGCAGGGAGTGGCCGTTGTGCCACACCTCCTTGAGCACGCCGTGGTGGCGACCGATGGCTGCATGGGGCACGTGACGGCAGCCCCAGTAGCCGATGACCGCAGGCACGAGAGCGCCGAGGAAGACGCCGACCATGGCGCCGTTGACGGAGTCCTTGACCAGGACACCGAGGACGCCGAAGCCCGCCCGGCCGAGTCCGACGGCGACGAACGTGAAGGCCAGCCAGCGCCACTGCTGCGAGCCCTGAAGCACGCCCAGGTAGCCGCCGATCATCGTGAGAGGCCCGACCGTCAGGCCGACCATCAGCGAAGCGAGGAGGGGAGCATGCAGCGTCGCCATGAACACCGGCGTGGCCGCCGTGAACAGGACGCCGAGGCCGAGGGCGACGTGCCAGGTGCTGACGATGACGTCGTGGGCGACCTCGTCCCGCCTGTGCTCCGGTGTGGTCGCGATCCGGCGCGCCGCCGTGGCCTGGAGTGCCAGCGCTCCGACGTTGGCGACGAGCAGGACACCGAGGAAGGCGCTGACAGCACCGAAGTGCTGAGGACCGAGGAGACGCGAGGCTGCGAGGGTGAAGACGTACACGAGCACGTTCATCGCCATCATGCCGGCAGCAGTCAGCGAGGTCGCGGTCGCGACGCTGTAGCGCTCGGGCCCGGCCTCGGGAAGAGTCATGGGCAGGATTCTGCCTTCCGGTGCCGTCGCCGCGTGCATCGGGGACGGTGTGTACCCGGCCGGAAACGTCCGCGTTTTCTCGAAGTGTTCTTTTGGCTACTCGCGAGTTACAGTTCTCTCGACCGGAGTGCTTGAGGGAGCCGCCCGGTTACGCCGGATCAGGAGGGATACGGCGTTTCGTTACTCGGAGGGAGTAAGCGCCAGCATGCGCAGATTGCTGCTGGTCGGAGTTCTGCTTGCCATTGCCGCTGCCGCGGCCATCGTTGCGAGCGCGATTCTCGACCTTGAACTCGAGTCCGTTGCCCTGCTGGGCGCGGCTATGGGCGCCGTCATCGCGCTCGTCCCGGACCGCACCCTGCTCGCCAGGGTGGCAGGCTTCGGCTCCGGCTTCGTCATCGCGTGGATCGGCTACGTCGTCCGCGCCGCATGGCTGCCTGACACCAGCTCTGGGCGCGCGGTCGCTGCCGCGATCGTCGTCTTCGCATGCGTGGCCGTCAGCGCCGCCACGCTCGAGCGCATTCCGCTGTGGGCTCCGCTCCTGGGTGCCGGTGCGTTCGCAGGCGCCTACGAGTTCACCTACAACGTGGCACCGCCGGAGCTTGCCGACACGTCCGTCAGCACCGCGACGACGATGCTGTTCAACGTGGGCGTCGGTCTGCTCGCGGGCGTTCTGGCCGGGCCTGGCTCCGCCGGTGCGCTTGCCGGCAACGGTCGCCCGGGCCGTCGTACGACGACCGAGACCACCACGTTCGACGAGATCCTGGAGCACAGCAAGTGAAGGCCTTCCTTTCGCCGCGGAGGACCGCGGCCGCTGCGGCCTGCGCCGCGCTCGTGAGCGTCTGGGGTGTCGGACCTGCTTCGGCAGCGGGCTCGGACGTCGAGGTCGTCAACACCGAGACGGTGCAGGTCTACACGTCTGCCACCGGAGAGGTGGAGTCCCAGCGGATCTACGAGCAGCTGGCGCTGACCGGCACCGGAAGTGTCGACTTCGCCAACCCCGTCCTGACGGCCGGCCTCCGCAACCTCGACGGCTTCGGCGGGTTCGAGGTCCGCGGCGGCGAGCAGATCGTGAAGACGTCGGTCGACGGCACCAAGAACCTGCGCTCCGTGAGCGACTACAAGGGTGACCTTCCGCTGGACGTGGACGTTGCCTACTCCCTCGACGGCGAGGAGGTCAGCCCCGGCGACGTGGTCGGCGAGTCCGGATCGCTCGAGGTCCGCTACACGGTCAAGAACGTCACGGGCGTGACCCAGCCGGTCACCTTCAAGGACGGTCGCGGCAACACCGTGACCAAGGACGTCCTCGTGCCGATCCCGCTCGTGGGCCAGCTCTCCACGGGTCTCCCGAGCACCTTCCGTGACGTCACGTCGGAGGCCGCGAGCATGGCCGGCGACGGCAAGGGCGGCACCAAGCTGTCCTTCACCATGACGCTCTTCCCGCCGATCGGTTCGGACACGGCCACCTTCGGATACACCGCCCAGATCACCGACGGCATCGTGCCTCGTGCCACCGTCCAGGTGCTGCCGGTCGACCCGCTCGCGAGCCCGACGTTCAAGACGGCGGCGACCAGCTACGAAGGCGGTGCCTCCACGGGTGCCGAGCTGACCGAAGGTGCATCGACCATCGACACCAACCTGCTCAAGCTCCGCGACGGTGCGGCCGACCTGCTCGCCGGACTCATCCAGCTCCGCGACGGCGCGGCCGAGCTCAGCACCGGTCTCGTCGACCGGGCTGCACCGGGCGCCCGGCAGGTGGCCGATGGCTCCTCCGAGCTGAGCGACGGCCTGGGCAAGCTCGGTGCGGGTGCCGACCAGCTCGGTGCGGGTGCCGACAAGCTGGCGGACGGCACGGGAACGGCGTACGCCGGCGCCAAGAAGCTCACTGCGGGACTCGACGCCATCAGTGGCGGCCTCGACCAGCTCGCGAGCGTGGACGCGGGACTGCCTGCAGCCAAGGCCGGCATCGCCAAGCTCCAGGCCGGTCTCGACCTGATCGTCACCAGCGTGGGTGCTGTCGACCAGCCACTGACCCTGATCGGCGGACTGGCCAGCCTCGAGGGCGGCCTCGGTCAGCTCGAGAACGGCTCAGGCCAGCTCCTCGGCGGGCTCCAGCAGCTCGTCGGCCAGACGGGGCTTCCTGCGGCCAAGGGTGGCGTCGACCAGGTCAAGGCCGGGCTCGACGCGGCGCTCGCGCCGGCCGGCAGCCTCAACCAGCTCCTCGGAGGGTTGCAGAGCCTGCTGCTCGACGCCGGCTGCCAGCAAAGCCCGGTCTGCCTCGGCACGGTCCAGGCCCTGATCACCGGGGTCAACACCAGCAAGACCGACCTGGGCGCGGCCTCGGCCGGTCTCGGCCAGGTGTCGGGCGGGCTCGGCACCGCGATCTCCGGCATCGTCGACGGGCTCATCCCCGGCGCCACCCAGCTCCAGGGCGGGCTGACGCAGGCGAAGGGCGGTGCCGCTGACCTCAAGGACGGCGCACTCCAGCTCAAGGGCGGTCTCGGCCAGGTGCAGGACGGTCTCGACGTGCTGGCTGTCGGCGTGGCGAAAGCCGTCGCCGGGGTTCTCCAGCTCGCCTCCGGCTCGCAGCAGGCAGCGACCGGTGGGTCGGACCTGACCGACGGCCTCGGTCAGCTCGACGACGGTGCCGGTCAGCTCGCTGACGGTGCCGGCCGGCTGGCCGACGGTGCTGGAGACGCGTACGACGGCTCGCAGCGTCTGGCTGCCGGCGCGGACGAGCTGGCCTCCGGGCTGGGCGACGCCGCTGCCGGGTCCGGCCGGCTGGCGGACGGTCTGAAGACGGCCGCCGGCGGCGCGCCGCAGCTCGTCGACGGTGCGGGGCGCCTCTCCGAGGAGGGCACGTCGCAGATCGTCGAGAAGGGCGACGCCACGGCCCGGCAGTACGGCGAGCTCTACGCCACGCTCGAAAAGGGGGCAGAGCGAGCGCAGACGGAGAAGATGATCGTCGGTGCGCCCGAGGATGCGATCGGTCTGGCGGCGTACTCCTACGAGATCGCCGGCGAGGACGGCGAGGGTGGTCGCAACCTGACCCGCACCCTCGGCGGTCTCGTGCTCCTGGCCATGGCCGGTGGAGTCGTGTTCCTGCGCCGCCGCCTCGTCTGAGGCAGGCGCACGAGGAGGGGCCGGCCTTCGGGTCGGCCCCTTCGGCTATCCCGGCGGGAGGTCGGCGACGTAGATGGCGGTGCCGGGGACGAGCCTGCCCCGCACGGGGCCCCAGCCGCCCCAGACGCGGTCGTGCCCCTCGGGCCACTCGGGCTCGACGAGGTCGGTCAGCGTGAAGCCGTGTCGTGCGAGCACCCGCACCCAGTCGCCGAGAGTGCGGTGGTGCTCGACGTACCGCACGCGCTCGTCCTCGTCGACCTCGACGTACGGCGTGCGGTCGAAGTAGCTGTTGGTGACGGTGAGCCCACCCTCACCCGGGTCGTCGGGCATCGCCCACCGAACAGGGTGGGTGATGGAGAACGCGAAGCGCCCTCCCGGACGGAGGACTCGGGCGACCTCGGCCACCGCCGTCGCTTCGTCAGCCACGAACTGCATCGCCCCGAACGACGAGAAGACGACGTCGAACGACCTGTCCACGAAGGGCAGGTGGGTGGCTGTCCCCGCCACGGTGGGTACCGCGACCCCCGTCGCGTCGTCGATGCGCCGGCTGTGCTGGAGCTGCCGGAAGGACACATCGAGACCCACGGCGTACGCACCCTGGGTCGCCAGCCAGCGCGCGCACTGGGCCGCGCCACAGCCGACCTCGAGCACGTGCTTGCCGGCGACGTCGCCGAGAATCCGCAGGTCCTGCTCGTGGTGGCCCTCAGGCCCCCAGACGAAGCCGATGTCCCGAAGGAAGGCGCCGTGGGTGGCCTGGTAGGTGTCGGCGTAGGCGTCCCAGTCCTGGCGGATCGCGTCGAGCGTCGCCTGCTCGTCGACAGGGAAACGCTCCGGCCGGACGCTGGCGGTGTCCGAGGACTCCGGGACCGGCGAGGACATGGGCAGAGCCTACGCCTCACCGGTCCGGAGACCGTTCAGACCGTCAGACGGCGTTACGCGGGCCGCTGAAGTGGTTGGTCGGGTCGGACCCGGCCGCGATCTCGGCACCGTCGCCGACCTTGCCGCGGTCGGTGTCCCAGTGCAGCGGGTCGGTCTTCTTCTTCTTGAAGCTCACGTTCTTGGACCCCGTGACCTCCTGCTTGTCGGTGAGGCGGTCGCTATCGGTGTCCTTCACCCGCGGGTTGGAGAAGAGCCGGCGCAGCACGTACGAGCCGGTCTTGGTCACGATCCGCTGCCGGACCTTGGTGCCCTTGACCTCGGCGCCGTCGGTGAGGCCGTCGTTGTCGGTGTCTGCATCACACGGGAACGTCTTGACGACGCCGATCGTCGAGACCTTGCCCCCGCGCTTGGTCACGCGCTTGTTCATCGTGACCCCGTTGACCTCCTGGCCGTCGGTGAGCCGGTCGCCGTCCGAGTCGCGAACGGTCGGCGACGTCGAGCATCCGGTGGCTCCGGAGTCGACCTCGGCCTTGTCGCCCAGCCCGTCGCTGTCCGTGTCCGGCTTGGTCGGGTCGGTGCCGTGGGTGTGCACCTCGGCCCCGTCGGTCAGGCCGTCACCGTCTGAGTCAGGGTCGGTGATGATCGTCCCGTACTGCACTTCCTCGGCATCGGTCAGGCCGTCGCCGTCGGTGTCGACGGGAGCGGGCAGGTCGTCACCCGGGTTGTCGACCGGGTTCGTGCCGTTGGTGACCTCCGCGCCGTCGGACACACCGCCGTCGTCGGTGTCGGCGTCGAGCGGGTCGGTGCCGTGGGTGTTGACCTCCGCGCCGTCGGTGAGCCCGTCGTCGTCGGAGTCGGGGTCGTTGGGGTTGGTACCCAGCTGCCCCTCCTCGGTGTCTCTCAGGCCGTCGCCGTCACTGTCGTCGACCGGCGGGAGGTCGTCGCTCGGGTTGTTCACGGGGTTGGTGCCCGCGTTGACCTCGGCTCCGTCGCCCACGCCACCGTTGTCGGTGTCGAAGTCGAGCGGGTCCGTCCCGTAGGTGTTCACCTCTTCGCCGTCGGTCAGACCGTCCTCGTCGGTGTCGGCCTTGTTGGGGTCCGTGCCGAGCTGGGTCTCCTCGGCGTTCGTCAGGCCGTCGCCGTCGGGGTCGTTCGTCTCTGGCAGGTCGTCTCCGGGGTTGTTCACCGGGTTCGTGCCGTTGTCGACCTCGGCTCCGTCACCGACCCCGCCGTTGTCGGTGTCGGAGTCGAGCGGGTCGGTGCCGTGGGTGTTGACCTCGGCGCCGTCGGTGAGCCCGTCGCCATCGGTGTCGGCCTTGTTCGGGTCGGTCCCGAGCTGCGCCTCCTCGGTGTCCGTGAGCCCGTCGCCGTCCGCGTCGTTCAGCGTCGGCACGTCGTCGGACGCGTTCAGCGGGTCGGTCCCTCGGAAGACCTCCGCGCCATCCGGGACTCCGCCGTCGTCGGTGTCGGAGTCGAGCGGGTCCGTGCCGTAGCTGTTGATCTCGGAACCGTCCGTCAGGCCGTCCCCGTCGGTGTCCGCCTTGGTCGGGTCGGTGCCCAACTGGGCCTCCTGACCGTTGGTCAGGCCGTCGCCGTCAGTGTCCTCCGCGGCCTCGCACTCGACACCGCCGGTCGGAGCGGTTGCCTTCACGTGCATCGGCGCCAGCGCCAGGTGTACGTCGGCCACGGTGACGAGCAGGAGGTCGAGGGTCAGGTCGATGTTGAGCAGCGCCTGCAGGTCGGCCTCGCCCGTGGCGCCCGACGACTGCTGCGTCGGCGAGAAGGCGGTGATCTGGAGGTCGATGCCGAGCAGCGGGTTGTCGGGGATGACAACCGGGATGGTGACCGCCTGGCCGTTCAGCGGGATCGGGATGTCGGAGCTGCCGACCGACGCAACGATCGTCGGCGGGTCGTCGAAGGCCGCCGTGCCGGTCGTGCCGTCGGAGTGCGCGCGCAGGGTGACGGGGTTCGTGACGTCCACCGTCACCGCTCCGCCCAGCAGGCTGACCCCCGCGACGTTGGTGCGGGTCACCGACTCGACGTCCGACCCGCCGTTGCCGTCGTCGACGAGAGCGGTCTCGGTCTCGACGTCCGACGCACCCACCTGGGCGAGGTGCGAGATGTTGGGCAGGATCGTCTCGACGACGGTCGCTCCGGCGAGCGTCGTCTTCGCGTGGGAGAGCACGCGACGGCCATTCGTGGCGGGGACGCAGTGGTCGGCGTCGCCGTAGCTCGCCTCCACCGTGCCGCCGATGACGCCCACCGTCGCGACAGGTGCCAGGGGCAGGTCGAGGAGAGTGCGGCTCGTGGGTCCGCTGTTCGGGGGAGCGGTGGCCGTCTCGGTGTCGATCGGGAGCGGGAGCCCGTTGAACAGGGCCGCTGCGTCGAGGTTGCCTGACGACGCCGTCGTGTTGGCCGACGGGAGCGTGCTGTCAGCGGTGGCACGGGCATGGCCGATCACGACGGACGCGACGCTCCCGCCGCCGGGGAGCACAGCCGGGAGGACGTTGACCCCCGGCAGGCTGAGCAGGTCGCCGTGGGCGTCCGCCGTGTACGGCGCGGGCAGTGGATCGGCCTCCGCCGCGCCGATGGGCGCGAGGGTGAGGGCGGCGGCTGTCACGAGCGACAGCGAGCCGGCGGTCAGGATGCGCATGGAAGTGATGGGTCCTCTCGAACGGGTGGTCCTCCAGGAGGTTCCACGGCCCAGACGGGCTTTCATGACGCGAGAGATGGTGTGATTTGTTCAAATTTTCAGACATTGAACGGATGGTCCGGGGTTCCGGGGGCTCCCGGTTGGACGCCCTGAGCGCTCCACGGGTATCCTGACGGCTGCGCAAGGAGTCTGCCTGAGTCTCAGACGGAGCAGACACTCGCTCGCTATCGCCGATTCTCTTCACCACGGTAGTGATCCAAGGACTTCTCGCGTGCCCGCACGACACCATCCATCCAAGGAATTCTTTCCCTAATGACGATCATCCCCACTCTTCTGGACGCCCCGCAGATCGCGGTCAACGACATCGGCTCCGAAGAGGACTTCCTCGCCGCTATCGACGAGACCATCAAGTACTTCAACGACGGCGACATCGTCGAGGGCACCATCGTCAAGGTGGACCGCGACGAGGTCCTGCTCGACATCGGCTACAAGACCGAGGGTGTCATCCCCTCCCGTGAGCTTTCCATCAAGCACGATGTCGACCCGTCCGAGGTCGTCGAGGTCGGCGACAAGGTCGAGGCCCTCGTTCTCCAGAAGGAGGACAAGGAAGGCCGCCTGATCCTGTCCAAGAAGCGCGCCCAGTACGAGCGCGCCTGGGGCACCATCGAGCAGGTCAAGGAAGAGGACGGCGTCGTCACCGGCACCGTCATCGAGGTCGTCAAGGGTGGTCTCATCCTCGACATCGGCCTCCGCGGCTTCCTTCCCGCCTCGCTCGTCGAGATGCGTCGCGTCCGCGACCTCCAGCCGTACGTCGGCAAGGAGCTCGAGGCGAAGATCATCGAGCTCGACAAGAACCGCAACAACGTCGTCCTCTCGCGTCGTGCGTGGCTCGAGCAGACCCAGAGCGAGGTCCGTCAGGGCTTCCTCACCCAGCTGCAGAAGGGCCAGATCCGCAAGGGTGTCGTGTCCTCGATCGTCAACTTCGGTGCGTTCGTGGACCTCGGCGGCGTCGACGGTCTCGTCCACGTCTCGGAGCTGTCCTGGAAGCACATCGACCACCCGTCCGAGGTCGTCGCCGTCGGTGACGAGGTCACCGTCGAGGTTCTCGACGTGGACATGGACCGCGAGCGTGTCTCCCTGTCGCTGAAGGCGACGCAGGAGGACCCGTGGCAGCACTTCGCCCGCACCCACCAGATCGGCCAGATCGTGCCGGGCAAGGTCACCAAGCTGGTGCCCTTCGGCTCGTTCGTCCG
>DASSPN010000057.1:0-7384 GCA_035699605.1 Nocardioidaceae bacterium
CGCCGGCATGACAGACCTCCGCGTCGCCGGGCCCGAGCTGACCGGGCTCACGCCGTGCAGCCAGTGCTCGCCCTAGGACCGCGAGTAGCGCAGGCCAAGCGTTCGATGCCTCCGCACGACCGTGCTCGGGATCCAGGCCGGCGGGCGGTCGGGGTCGAGCTCGAACCGGCTCGTCCGCTCCAGCAGCACACGAAGGGCCGACGTCGCCTCCATCCGCGCGAGGTGCGATCCCACACAGAAGTGAGTCCCTCTGCCGAACGCCAGGTGCTGACGGATGACAGGCCGGTCGAGGTCGAGCGTGTCCGGATGGGGGAACTGGCTCGGGTCGCGGTTCGCCGAGCCCCACAGCAGCAGGAGGAAGCTGCCGGCGGGAATCTCGACACCGCCGAGCGTCGTGTCCCGCGGCACACTCCGGTAGTGACCGCGGAAGGGTGACTCCAGCCGCAGCGCCTCGTCGAGGAAGGGGTCGATCAGGCTGAGGTCGCCGCGCAGACGATCCTGCAGTGCGTGGTCCTCCGCGAGCAGGCGGGCGGCGCTCTCCATGAGGGCGGCCGTCGACTCTGCTCCCGCTGCGACCAGCTGCATCAGGATCATGACGGCGGTTCCCTGCTCGAGGTCGCCGCTGGCGCAGGCTTCGGCGAAGAGCCCCATCAGGTCGTCTCGGGGATCCTTGCGCGCGTCGGTGAATCTCTCGTCGAGGTAGGTCGCCAGCTCCAGAGCCGCGTTGACCAGCACCTCCGTGCGCGCGGAGTCGACGATGCCGCCCAGCATCTCGGTCGCGTCGTACGCCCGGGCCAGCAAGTAGGGCAGCTCCTCGTCCCTCAGCCCGATGAGGGTCGACAGCATGGCCAGGGGCAGGCGTTCAGCCATCCCACCGACCCAGTCGACCCGGCCCTCGGAGGCGTGCTCGTCCCAGAACCGGGCGGCCGCCAGGTCGCAGGCATCCTGCAGAGCGCGGATGCGCTTGGTCATCGTGTGCAGCACCATCCCGCGGTGGAGCTTGTGCGCGGGCTCGTCAGCGGTCGCCAGCACCTGCTCGACGGTGCCGCCCAGGTCGAGCTCGAGCGCTGTGGGCACGAGGCTCCCGGGTTCGGCGACCATGACGGAGCGCATGTTCGAGGAGAAGTCCTCGGTCCGTGCGTTGGCCTCCTGCACGAGGTCCCATGTCGACACGAGGAAGAAGTCGGTGCCCGGCACGCGGTGGACGGGGGACTTCGCTCGCAGCCGCTCGTACAGCGGGTAGGGGTTCTCGACAGAAGCGGGGTCGAAGAAGGCGAGGTCGGTCGCCGCGGTCGTCATGCTTCCTCCGAAGGGTCGGGACCCGCCTCATCGTGGGGGCCGCCACGACGTGGTTCAAGAGGTCGCGGACAAGTGAGACCCGGCCACGAGCGGCGCGCTGGAGGAGCGTCTCAGCGGGGCAGGAGTCCCGGCTGGGAAGCCGGACCCAAAGAGTCGATTGTGTCTTACACTGAGACAAACTTGTGCAACCGTTTCAGGAGCGCGCATGGTGTCGTCGGACGACTGGCTCGCGGGTGGCCAACGACGTGAGCTGGCGGTGCGCGCGATCCGTCGGGCGGCTCGTGAGGTACTGCTGGAGCGAGGTGTAGAGCGCTTCAGCGTGGAACGGGTGGCGGCCCGCGCCGGCTGCTCTCGAGCCACGCTCTACCGCGTCGCCGGAGGCAAGAAGGCGCTGCTGGACGCGGTGTTCGCAGAAGAGGCGGCTGCCGTTGCCGGGCGCATCTCTGCTGCGGTCGACGGCCTCGCCGGCGAGGAGCGGGTCGTCAAGGCAATCCTCGTCGCCCTCCGTGAGATCCGGTCGGACGCCTCCACTCTCGCGTGGGTGCGCAACGCGCTGCTCACCGGCGACTACGTGCAGAGCTCCGCCGACCTGAAGGGGCTAGCGGTGACGTTGACGGGCTCGGAGGCGGCGGCGCCGTACTCGGGGGAGTGGATCATGCGGGTGGTTCTGAGTCTGCTGGTCTGGCCGGTCAAGGACGAGACGGTCGAGTCGGAGATCGTCAGGTCCTTCGTCGCGCCTGGGTTCCGTTGACCGGACTCTTGCATGGACACTAGGATAGACAGATGTCCAGTTACCGCGTCGGCCACGTCGGCACCGGCAACGTCGGCAGACCGGCGCTCAAGCACGTCATCGAGGACCCCCGCTTCGAGCTCGTCGGCCTCTGCGTGTCGACGCCGTCGAAGGTCGGCGTCGACGCGGGGGCGCTCGCCGGCACCCCGGACACGGGCGTGCTGGCCGGCGACGACCTCGACGGGCTGATCGCCCTGAAGCCCGACGCGATCGTCTACTGCGCGATGGGCGAGACCCGCATCAAGGAGGCGATGGACGACGTCCGGCGCATCCTGGAGGCCGGCATCAATGTGTGCGGGTCCTCGCCCGGCATGCTGGCCTGGCCGTGGGGCCTGCTGCCCGACAAGTGGATCGACCGCATCGAGGAGGCCGCCCGCGCGGGTAGCGCCAGCATCTTCGTCAACGGCGTCGACCCGGGCTTCGCCAACGACCTGTTGCCCCTCGCGCTGACGAGCACCTGCCGCACGGTCGAGCAGATCCGCTGCTTCGAGATCGCCGACTACGCGACGTACGACGGCGCCACGGTCATGTTCGACGTGATGGGCTTCGGCCTGCCCGAGGAGGAGACCCCGCTGCTCTTCCTGCCCGGGATGCTCGCCAGCGCGTGGGGCATCACGATCCGCCAGCTCGCTGCCGCCCTCGGCGTCGAGGTCGACGAGATCAAGGAGTCCGTCGAGCGCGAGCCGGCTCCCGAGGCGTTCGACGTGTCCGCGGGGCACATCCCCAAGGGTGGTACGGCGGCAGTGCGGTTCGAGATCATCGGCATGGTCGGAGGCGTGCCGAGGATCGTGGTCGAGCACGTCACCCGGCTGCGCGAGGACCTGCGGCCCGACTGGGCCCAGCCCTCGCAGCCGGGTGGCTCGTACCGCGTCGAGATCACCGGCGAGCCGTCGTACACGATGGACATCAACCCGACGAGTCGCGAGGGCGACCACAACTACGCCGCGATCCTGGCCGGCGCAGGCCGCGTGGTGAACGCGATCCCGGCCGTGGTTGCCGCCGAGCCGGGCATCCGGACGACGCTCGACCTTCCGCTGGTGGCGGGCAACGGGTTCGCCACCGCCGTGAACAACCTGGACAGCGTGAACAACGTGAACAACCTCGAGAGGAACTGACCCATGGGACGCGTGGACGACAAGGTCGCCCTGATCAGTGGCGGTGCACGAGGCATCGGTGCCGAGGACGCCCGCCTGCTGGTGGCCGAGGGTGCGAAGGTTGTGATCGGTGACGTTCGTGACGACGAGGGCAAGGCGCTCGCCGATGAGCTCGGCGACGCAGCCCGCTACGTGCACCTCGACGTCACCGAGGCCGAGGACTGGAAGGCAGCCGTGTCGACCGCCGTCGACGAGTTCGGCAAGCTCAACGTGCTGGTCAACAACGCCGGCATCGCCAACGGCAGCTCGCTCCAGCACTTCGACCGCGGCCAGTGGGACCGCATCGTGGGCATCAACCTGACCGGAACCTTCCTCGGCATGCAGGCCGTCGCCGACGCGATGATCGCCGCCGGCTCCGGCTCGATCATCAACGTGTCCTCCATCGAGGGACTGCGCGGAACCCCGTGGGCGCACGGGTACGTCGCCACGAAGTGGGCAGTCCGCGGCCTCACCAAGTCGGTGGCGATGGAGCTCGCGCCGCACAACATCCGCGTCAACTCGATCCACCCCGGACTCATCAAGACGCCGCTCACCGAGGGCATCCCCGAGGACATGATCCAGATCCCGCTGGGTCGGGCCGGCCAGCCGATCGAGGTCGCCAACTTCGTGCTGTTCCTGGCCTCCGACGAGTCGTCGTACGCGACGGGGTCGGAGTTCGTGATGGACGGCGGGACGGTGCAGAACGTGCCGCACAAGCCGATGTAGCGCGACCTACGACTGCGCCAGCGGACCGCTGCGGATCCCCCGCTCTCGCAGGGCGTCCAGCGCGACCCGCTGCCTGGCCACCGCGCGACGGCGGGTCGCCATGAAGCGGACCGCACCCGCCATCGTGCGCGGCATGGGGTACCAGAGGTCGTAGTTCAGCTGGTTGGTCAGGAACACCTTCGTCGGGAGGGCGTCGAAGAACACCCCGAAGTTGTGCATCGACAGGGTGAAGCCGGCGGGCCCCAACGCCTGCTTGGCCTTCTCCCGCAGCTCGACCATGTCGAGCTCGTAGAGCTCGTTCAGCGGGAGGAGGTCCCGCATCATCAGGTGGGTCAGGTAGTAGCCCGAGAACGACGTGAGGTGCGTGACGGCCGATCGGTCCGTGATCGTGAGGACGCGGCCGCTCGGTGAGCAGTACGGCTCGTACGGAGTGTGCTTCCTGCTGAGGTAGCCCGTGCAGTTGACCAGCCACGTGCCTTCGTCGAGCGGCCGTCGTGCCCCGGAACGCAGCACGAGGTCGATGCTCGTCTCGCTGTCTGCTGCGTCCTCGAAGTAGTCGTGGACGAACTCGGTGACGCCCGCGCGCAGCGCCGCCGCCTCGTCGCGCCCGAGGATCCCGAATGCGAAGTCACGAGGCGCGTCGACCGGCGAGATCCCGCCGTTCGCGAGGAACCAGTCCAGGACCTCCCCCTCGTTGGTGCCGTCGAAATGCAGGGAGAAGTCGCTGGTGTACTGGATGGCGCGCTTCCCACCGAGCCACCGCCGCCGGCCAGTCGGAAACATCGTGTCGCGGGCGATGAAGGCGGTGCCGCCGCCCACCAGCATCCGCACGTCCCGACCCGGCTGCGCCGTGACCAGGGCCAGGGCAGTGTCCATACCGGTCTTGCCACCGCCCACCACCCACACGGGCGCAGAGTCCTGGGCGATCGCGCCCGACCGCACGTCCATCTCGTCCGGGGAGACCGACCGGACCCGCTCGCTCGAGACCTGGAGCGGGGGGTTCGTGGGGACGTCGTACCCGAAGGCCTTCACCAGACGCTTCGTGGTGACCGAGCCGGTCGTGCCGTCCGTGGCTCGCACGGTCACGTCGACCATTCCGTCGCGCTCGACGTGCGCGACGTACTCCGACTCCCAGCGGGTGTCGAGCCGGGTGCGGCAGGCGACCACGTCGAGGCAGTGTCGCAGGTGCTGCAGCACCTCGTTCTTGGTAGCGAGGTGCTCGCGCCGATGGCCCTGGTTCCACCGGACGTCGCCGGCGGTGAAGAACGGGTGCGGCTGGTGCATCCGGACGTAGTCGTAGGTGTCGTTCCACATGCCGCCCGGTGACGCCCGGCGGTCCACCACCAGCACCTTGCCCTGACGTCCGACGTAGTCGCTCGCGGCGACCAGCGCGTTCAGGCCGGCGATGCCCGCACCCACCACCACCACGTCGTAGTGCTCCCCGGATCGATCCATGCTGCATCCTGGCTGGGCTCGGCCGGTTGGCGATACGGCCCGCTGGGGTGGCTCCCGCGCCCCCCGATCGGGCCAGACCCGTGTTTGTGCGGCCTTGCGACGGGGAACTCCCGCTCTGAGGGAGAGGGAGAACGACATGGAGACCACCACACTCATCTGGCTGGCCGTGACCGCAGTCGTCGTGATCGCGATCATCGCCGCCGTCGTCGTCGTCACCAAGCGACGAAACGAGGAGAAGCGCCGCGAGCGGGCCGAGGAGCTGCGGGCTCAGGCCGCCGCGCAGGACGTCGGCGTGCACCGCCGTACCGTCGTCGCCGACGAGGCGCGCGCGAAGGCGGAGGCTGCCCGCGCCGAGGCCGAGCGACTGGAGACAGAGGCCCGCGAAAACGCGTCGGCCGCCAGCGAAGCGGAGCGCCGCAAGCTCGACACGCTCCGTCAGGCCGACGACATCGACCCGGACGTGGACGTCGACGGCGACGAGCGACAGCGGACGACGTCCCGGCGGGGCTCCGGGACCGACTGACGGGTCCGCGTCCGGCTGGGCTCAGTCGCGCTTGCGGGCGCTGGGAACCACCAGTGCCGAGGGGATGAGCACCAGCGTGACGACGAGCAGCGCCTTGAGGGTGCCGACGCTGTCCGCCACGAACCCGAGCAGCGGTGGGCCGGCCAGGAACGCCAGGTAGCCGATCGTGGAGACGACGCTCACGCGAACCGCCGCTCGGCGGGGGTCGTCCGCCGCTGCGCTCATGCCGACCGGGAACCCCAGCGAGGAACCGAGGCCCCACAGCACGATGCCGAGAACGACGAGGGCCGGGTGGTCGCCGTACACGATGAGGAGCACACCGGCGCCGGCCGCGGTCATGGTGCTCCACAGCACCGGCACGCGCCCGAACCGGTCGAGGAGCACGCCGCCCCCGAGCCGCCCCGCGGTCATCGCCGTCACGAAGACGGCGAAGCCGGCGACACCGACCCAGCGCTCCACGCCGTACCCGTCGACGAGGGCCAGCGCGAGCCAGTCGTTGGCGGTGCCTTCCGTGAGGGCGAGCGCGAGCACCATCAGTCCGATGAGCAGTGTGCGAGGCTCACGCCACGCGGACCAGGCGGACAGGCGCTCCTCGGGGTGCTCCGCGGGCTCGTCCGGCAGGAACGAGCGACTGCCGGCCACCAGACCTACGAGACCGATCGCGGCCACCGGCACGAGATGCGCCAGCACAGGAAGGTGTACGGCGGCCGCTGCCGCCCCGAGCCCGGACCCGGCGACCGTGCCGAGGCTGAAGCCCGCGTGGAAACGGGGCATCACCGTGCGCTCGAGGTGGTGCTCGACGGTGGAGCCCTCGACGTTCATCGCCACGTCCCAGATGCCGGTGCCGACGCCGTACAGGAAGAGTCCGAGGGCTGCCGGCCACACCTCGCCGGCGGTGAGGGCGATCGAGACGAGCAGGAGGCCGGCGAAGCTGCTGACGCCACCCGCGCGGATGGTGGGAACGGTACCGAAGCGCTCGATCGCGTGACCGGTCGTCGGCAGGGTCAGGACGGACCCCCCAGCCAGGGCGAGAAGGAGGAGCCCGAGACCGGCGTTGTCGAGCCGCAGCTCGGCGCGGGCCTCGGGGATCCGTGACACCCAGCTGGCGAAGAGCAGCCCGTTCAGGACGAACGCCGCACCGACTGCGTTGCGGGCGGCGACGGTCGTACGCATGGGTCCAGCACACCAGACCTGTGGGTGAGTCCATTGACACGGGCGCGCGCCGGACGGACAGTGGGCACAGTCGAGCAGCCGGCTGTTCCAGATCTGACGTGGGGCGGCGGCTGTGGCGCACGGGGGGTCGTTCGACAGTCCGTCACCTGCTCAACGGGGGCCCCGGCCGCGACACGTGCAGCGGCTTGCGTGACCGCCAGACCTCCTGCTGAGCAACGGCGCGGCCCGGACCACGTGGCCCGGGCCGCGCAGTGTCATGCCCTGGTCAGCCGCCCAGGCAGTCCC
>DASSPN010000058.1:0-70502 GCA_035699605.1 Nocardioidaceae bacterium
GACGTCGCCGGCACCGTGCAGGAGCTCATCGAGTCCGGCAAGGTCCGCCACTTCGGCCTGTCCGAGGCAGGGGCGCAGACGATCCGCCGCGCACACGACGTGCAACCGGTCACTGCCCTGCAGAGCGAGTACTCCCTCTTCTGGCGCGAGCCCGAGGAGCAGATCCTGCCCACACTCGCCGAGCTCGGTATCGGCTTCGTGCCGTTCAGCCCGCTGGGCCGCGGCTTCCTCACCGGACAGCTCACGGCGGCGACCGAGTTCGGCGAGGGCGACATGCGCGCGAACCTGCCGCGCTTCACCCCCGAGGCGAGGGCCGCGAACCTGACCCTCGTGGACCGCATCCGCGAGGTGGCCGAACGCAGGGAGGCGACGCCTGGACAGGTAGCGCTCGCGTGGCTGCTCGCGCAGGAGCCATGGATCGTGCCCATCCCCGGCACGCGGCGCCTGGAGCGCCTCGAGGAGAACCTCGCGTCGGCCGCCCTCGAGCTCAGCGTCGACGAGCTGAGCGAGCTCACCTCCGCGTCCGACGCGATCCAGGTGCAGGGCCCGCGCTATCCCGATTCGATGCAGCGACTCATCGATCGATGAGCGAGCACGTCGTGAGCGGATTCTGCCACCACCGCAACTGCGTCACCGGGCATTTTCTGAGGGGGTACCGGCGGGTAATCCGACAACTGCCCGTGGCACATATTCGCGAATTTCACCGCAAGAAATGCCGTTACCTCCGGTATACGCCCAGGTTGACGAAGAAACTCGCCCTCCACGCGTGAAAACAGCCTCAACGGCGAGACCTCACGGGGCATTTCCACGGGGTGCTCACGAGCGCCCAGGAATTTCGGAAGCGCGAAATCTCGCCATACTGACGGGTAATCGCCTGCGGATTTCTCCCACCTTGACGCTCAGTACTCTGGGCGCATCTCGGCCCTCAATTTCGGGGCATGACAAGGGGGTCTCCGCATGAAGACCATCGGTTCCGTCACCGGCGCCCAGCACGCTGCGATCCTGGGCGTCGGCGCCTACCGCCCCGAACGCCTCGTCCCCAACTCCGAGGTCGTCGAGGCGATCGAGTCCAGCGACGAGTGGATCCAGCAGCGCTCCGGGATCAAGACCAGGCGCTTCGCCGGCCCTGACGAGACCGTGCAGATGATGTCCGTCTCTGCGTCCCGTCAGGCGATGGAGCGGGCAGGGGTCGAGGCCGGGCAGATCGACGGCGTCATCGTCGCCACCGTCTCCCACCTGCTGCAGACGCCCGCCATCGCGACAGCGATCGCCCACGAGCTGGGCACCAACCACCCCGTGGCCTTCGACATCTCCGCGGCGTGCGCGGGCTTCTGCCACGGCGTCGCACTCGCCAGCGACATGATCCGCGCCGGCAGCGCCAAGCACGTGCTGGTGATCGGCGTCGAGCGCCTGACCGACATCACCTCCCCGACCGACCGAGGCACAGCCTTCATCTTCGCCGACGGAGCCGGTGCGGTGGTGATCGGACCGTCCGAGGCGTCCGGCATCGGCCCCGTGGTGTGGGGGTCGGACGGCGAGCAGTTCGACTTCATCCGGCAGACCGAGGACTGGCGTGACGTGGTCGCCGCGGAGAGACCGTTCATGCCGCACCTGGTCATGCAGGGGTCGCAGGTGTTCCGGTGGGCGTCGTACGAGATGGCCAAGGTCGCCCAGGCCACGCTCGACGCCAGTGGCCTCACCGTCGACGACCTCGACGTCTTCGTGCCCCACCAGGCGAACAGCCGCATCACCGATGCGATGGCCAAGTCGATGAAGCTGCCCGATCACGTGAGGATCGCCCGGGACATCGTCGACCAGGGCAACACGTCCGCCGCCTCGATCCCGCTCGCCCTCGACCGGATGATGCAGGAGGGCGACGCGAAGAGCGGCGACCTCGCGCTCCTGATCGCCTTCGGTGCCGGCCTCGCCTACGCAGCCCAGGTCGTCCGTGTCCCGTAGCACCCACCCCCGAGTCCCCCGTCGCACCGCGGCGGGTACCCACCACCCCAACTGAAGGAGAGCCCCCATGGCTTCCACCGATGTCCGCGCCGAGCTGGCCGAGATCGTCAACGAGATCGCCGGCGTCGACGCCGACGACGTGCAGCTGGAGAAGTCGTTCATCGACGACCTGGACGTCGACTCGCTGTCGATGGTCGAGATCGTCGTCGCTGCCGAGGAGAAGTTCGGCGTGCGCATCCCGGACGACGAGGTCAAGAACCTGAAGACGGTCGGCGACGCGGTCTCGTACATCGAGCGCGCGCAGGGATGACCAGCTCTCGAGTGGTCGTCACCGGCCTCGGGGCCACGTCCCCGGTCGGTGGCGACGTGCCCACGACGTGGGAGGCCCTCCTCGCAGGCCGTTCCGGGGTGCGTGCGATGAAGCACGACTGGGCCGAGGAGCTCAGCACCCAGATCGCGGCGGAGGTCGCGGTCGAGCCGACCGACGTACTCGACCGCGTCAAGGCGCGGCGCCTGGACCGCTCGGGCCAGCTCGCCCTCGTCGCCGCGCTGGAGGCGTGGGCCGACTCGGGGCTGGACAAGGTCGACGTCGATCCGGAGCGGCTCGCCGTGGCGATCGCGTCGGGGATCGGCGGTGTGACGACCCTGCTCAGCAACTACGACACCTTGAAGGAGAAGGGCGCCCGCCGGGTGTCCCCCCTCGCCATCCCGATGCTCATGCCGAACGGTCCCGCTGCCGCGGTCGGCCTCACGATCGGTGCGAAGGCCGGTGTGCACACGCCCGTCTCGGCCTGCGCCTCCGGCAACGAGGCCATCGCCCTGGGCATCGACATGATCCGCCTCGGGCGGGCCGACGTCGTCGTGGTCGGTGGCACCGAGGCCGCCGTACACGCCCTCCCGATGGCGGCCTTCGGCCAGATGATGGCGCTGTCGAAGCGGAACGACGAGCCCGAGAAGGCCTCCCGTCCGTGGGACAAGGGCCGCGACGGCTTCGTCCTGGGCGAAGGTGCCGCTGTGCTCGTCCTCGAGTCCGAGGAGCACGCAGCCAAGCGCGGCGCCCGCGTGTACGCCGAAGCGGCCGGCCACGGCATCACGGCCGACTCGCACGACATCGCCCAGCCCGACCCGTCGGGTGCCGGGGCTACCCGTGCGATGAAGAAGGCCATCGTCGACGCCGGCTTGGAGCCCACCGACATCGTGCACATCAACGCCCACGCCACGTCGACCCCGCAGGGCGACCTCGCCGAGGCGTCTGCGATCCGGCAGGCCCTGGGCGACGAGGCCGCGAGCAGGGTGATCCTGACAGGCACCAAGTCGATGACCGGTCACCTGCTCGGCGCAGCGGGTGCGCTCGAGTCGGTTGCGACGGTGCTCGCGCTGCACCACCGCGTGATCCCTCCGACGATCAACCTCGACGACCCCGAGGACATCGGGCTCGACATCGCGACGACGCGACGCGAGCTCCCCGACGGTCCGCTCGCGGCCCTGAACAACTCGTTCGGCTTCGGCGGCCACAACATCGCCATCGCCTTCAAGACCAGCTGAGGGGCTCCGTGTTCTCACGCATCGCGATCGTCAACCGCGGCGAGGCCGCCATGCGGCTCATCCACGCCGTCCGCGACCTCAAGGCCGCGGGCCAGGACCTCACGACGGTGGCGCTGTACACCGACGCCGAGCGGCACGCCATGTTCGTGCGCGAGGCCGACGAGTCGTACTCGCTGGGACCGGCCGCGGCTCGCCCCTACCTGGACCTGAAGCTCCTCGAGAGCGCGCTGCTCGCGACGCGGAGCGACGCCGTCTGGGTCGGCTGGGGCTTCGTGGCGGAGGACCCGGCGTTCGTCGACCTGTGCGACCGCCTCGGCGTGACGTTCATCGGCCCGAGCTCGGAGGCGATGCGCAAGCTCGGGGACAAGATCGGGTCGAAGCTGATCGCCGAGGAGGTCGGCGTCCCCGTGGCCCCCTGGAGCGGGGGGCCCGTGGACACGCTCGAGGCCGCGCTCGAGGCCGCGGAGAAGATCGGCTACCCGTTGATGCTGAAGGCGACCGCTGGCGGTGGCGGGCGCGGCATCCGCAAGGTGACCGCGCCGGCCGAGCTCGAGGACGCCTACCAGCGCACCCGCGACGAGGCCGAGCGTGCGTTCGGCAGCGGGGTCGTCTTCCTCGAACGAGTCGTCACCGGAGCTCGTCACGTCGAGGTCCAGCTGATTGCGGACGGGTACGGCACCGCGTGGGCGGTCGGCGTCCGCGACTGCTCGGTCCAGCGGCGCAACCAGAAGGTCATCGAGGAGTCGGCGTCGCCGCTCCTCACCGCGGAGCAGAGTGACGCCCTGAAGGCCTCCGCGGAGCGGCTCGCCCTCGCCGTCGGGTACCAGGGCGCGGGCACCGTCGAGTTCCTCTACCAGCCCGAGGAGAAGGCTTTCGCCTTCCTCGAGGTCAACACCAGGCTCCAGGTCGAGCACCCGATCACCGAGGTGACGACCGACATCGACCTGGTCAAGGCACAGATCCACGTCGCGGCAGGCGGGCGGCTCGAAGGCCGCCGTCCGCAGGAGCGCGGCCACGCCATCGAGGCCCGGCTCAACGCCGAGGACCCGGACCGCGACTTCGCACCGTCCCCCGGTCGCGTCGAGCTCCTGGAGCTGCCCAGCGGCCCGGGCATCCGGGTGGACACCGGCCTGGGCGAGGGCGACACGATCCCAGCGGACTTCGACTCGATGATCGCCAAGATCATCGCGAGCGGCCGCGACCGCGACGAGGCGCTCGCGCGGCTGAAGCGGGCGATGGCGGAGACGACCGTCGTGATCGAGGGCGGCACCACCAACAAGAGCTTCATCCTCGACCTGCTCGACCAGCCCGAGGTCACCTCGGGCGAGCCGGCCTGGGCCGACACCGCGTGGATCGACCGGGCGCGCTCCGAGGGCCGCCTCGTCTCCCACGCCCAGTTCGAGATCGCGCTCGTGGTCGCTGCCATCGAGGCGTACGACGAGCAGCTGCGCGTCGAGAAGGACCGGCTGCTCGAGACCGCGCACGGTGGTCGCCCGCAGGTGCAGCACAAGGTCGGCGACGCCGTCGAGGTCAAGCTGCGCGGTACGACGTACCAGCTGACGGCGCTGCAGCGCGCCCCGGGCCAGTACCGCGTCTCGATCGCCAACGGCGGCTCGCCCGCCACGGCCGACGTGACCATCGAGTGGATCGACAGGTTCCACGCGCTGCTGTTCGTCGGGGGTCGGCGCTACCGCATCGTGTCGGCGGTCCACGGACCCACGCACCTGATCGAGGTGGACGGCGTCACCCACCGGGTGAGCCGGGACGAGGGCGGCGTACTCCGGTCGCCGGCTCCGGCCCTCGTGGTCGCGACCCCGGTGGCGGTCGGCGACGTCGTGGCCGCCGGCGCTCCGGTGCTCGTGCTGGAGAGCATGAAGATGGAGACCGTCATCAACGCGCCGTTCGCCGCGCGGGTGCGCGACCTGCTGGTGATCACCGGAAGCCAGGTCGAGACCGGCGCGCCTCTGGTGCGGCTCGAACCCGTCGCGGACGACGCCGCCGAGGACACCCCCCAGGCAGCCGACGGTCCGGCGCTCGAGCTGCCGACCGACGAGGACACGGCGAGCGCCCAGGAGCGCGCCGCCCGCCGGCTCGGCGAACTGTCGGCCCTGATGCGCGGGTACGACGTGCCCGCGGCCGAGCAGAACGTCGCGCTGCGGGGCTACCTCGAGGCGCGCGACGAGCTGCGCGCAGCCGGCGTCGACGTCATCGGGGAGGAGGCCAGGCTCCTCGAGCTCTTCACCGACTTCGCCGAGCTCAGCCGCAACCATCCCGCCGACGAGGAGCTGCGCACCGAGCTGCGCGTGCACAGCTCGCGCGAGCACTTCCACACGTTCCTGCGCAGCCTGGACACCGAGCGAGGTGGGCTCCCGGACGAGTTCCGTCGACGCGTCCAACGGGTGCTGGCCCACTACGGCGTCACGGACCTCGAGCGCACCCCGGCGCTGGAGGAGGCGGTCTTCCGGATCTTCCTCGCCCAGCAGCACCCGGCTGCCGAGGTGGGAGTCGTCACCGCCCTCCTGCAGCGTTGGATCGGCGAGGCACCGCCCGCCGACGGCCGCGCTGCGCAGGTCCGCGACCTCCTCGAGCGGCTCAAGGCCGCGACCCAGCGCCGGTTCCCCGTGGTCGGTGACCTGGCTCGCAGCGTGCGCTTCCGCTGGTTCGACCAGCCGCTGGTCGACGCCGACCGCACCAGCGTGCTCGCCGGCGTACGCGACGAGGTCGCCGCCCTCGCCGACGACCCGGAGAGTCCGGACCGGGCCGCGCGCATCGACGCGCTCGCCGCGATCCCCGAGCAGATCGTGCAGTTCCTGGCCGAGCGGATCGAGCACGGTGTCGCCGACGGCTTCTGGGGTGACGAGCCGCTGCTCGAGGTCCTGGTCAAGCGTCACTACCGCGAGTTCGACCTCCATGACCTGACCACGCTCCAGCGCGGCGGCCGTCCGATGGTGTTCGCCGACTACGTGCTCGACGAGCGCCCGACCCGCCTGGTGTCCACCGCGGGCACGGTGGCCGAGCTCGCCGACCCACAGTCGACGCTGGTCGAGGGCGTCGCCGCCGAGCTCGCTGCCCGCCGCGAGGGAGACGAGGCGGTGGTCGACCTGTACCTCCACTGGCCGACCGTCCCCGAGTCCGTCACCGACGCCGAGGCGGAGCTGCGCGCCCTCCTCGCCAAGCTCCCCTTCACGCAGGACGCGCGCCGCGTCACCGTCGCCGTGTGCCCCGGCTCCGGCCGGCCGGTCGACTACTTCACCTTCCGACCCGACGAGCAGGGCGGCGTCGTCGAGGACGACCTCGTCCACGGGGTGCACCCGATGGTCGGGCGACGCCTGAACCTGTGGCGCCTGCGCAACTTCCACGTCACCCGCGTCGACGCGCCCGAGGACGTGCTCCTCTACGACTGCGTCGCCAAGGACAACCCGGCCGACCGGCGCCTGGTCGCCCTGGCCCAGGTCCGCCAGCTGGCCGTCGTCCGTGACGAGGAGGGTCGCGTCGTCGGCCTCCCCCACGCGGAGCGTGCCATCGAGAACTGCCTCGAAGCGGTACGCCGTACCCGCACCTCCCTGGGTGCGGCGGGCCAGAAGCTCGACCTGAACCACGTCTGGGTCCACGTGTGGCCGGTGGTCGAGGCCGACCCCGAGCAGCTGACCGGGCTGCAGCGGAAGATCACCCCGCTCACCGACGGTGCGGGCATCGCGGAGGTCCGCGCCCAGGGCCGGATCGCCGGCCCCGACGGCACTCCGGTGCCGGTCTCGATCCGCTTCCACGCGCGGCCAGGTGCCGGGGTCGTCGCGTCGGTCGAGGACCCGCCCACGGAGCTGCTCGAGCCGCTGGACGACTACGGCGGCAAGGTGCTGCGGGCCCGTCGGCGCGGGCTGGTCTACCCGTACGAGCTGGAGCCTCTGCTCACCGGGCCCAGCGGGACCCTCGTCGAGCACGACCTCGACGACACGGGCGCGCTGGTGCCGGTCGACCGCCCCCGAGGCGGGAACAAGGCGGGCATCATCGCCGCCGTCGTGACGACGCCGACGCCCCTGCATCCCGAGGGCGTCACGCGCGTGGTCCTCTGCGGGGACCCGACCAAGGCACTGGGTGCGGTGTCGGAGCCGGAGTGCACGCGCATCATCGCGGCCCTTGACCTCGCCGAGCGGATGCGCGTCCCCGTGGAGTGGTTCGCCCTCTCCGCAGGGGCTCGCATCTCGATGGACTCGGGCACCGAGAACATGGACTGGGTCGCCGCGGCGCTGCGCCGCATCGTCGAGTTCACCCAGGCCGGCGGCGAGATCAACGTGGTCGTGGCGGGCATCAACGTCGGTGCGCAGCCGTACTGGAACGCCGAGGCGACCATGCTGATGCACACCAAGGGGATCCTGGTGATGACCCCGGACAGCGCCATGGTGCTGACCGGCAAGCAGTCCCTCGACTTCTCCGGTGGCGTGTCCGCCGAGGACAACTTCGGCATCGGTGGGTACGACCGGGTGATGGGGCCGAACGGCCAGGCGCAGTACTGGGCGCCCGACCTGTCCGGCGCCTTCGACATCCTGATGGCCCACTACGAGCACACGTACGTCGCACCCGGCGAGGACCGTCCGCGGCGCATCGCCACCACCGACCCGAGCGACCGCGACGTCACGACGTACCCGCACGACGAGCCGGGCAGCGACTTCCGCACGGTCGGGGAGATCTTCTCCGCGGCGAGCAACCCGGACCGCAAGAAGGCCTTCGACGTCCGGACCGTCATGCGGGCTCTTGTCGACCAGGACGCCGCCACCCTGGAGCGCTGGGCCGGCATGGCCGACGCCGACACCGCGGTGGTGTACGACGCTCATCTCGGTGGTTACCCCGTGTGCCTCGTGGGCATCGAGTCCAAGCCCGTCCCCCGGCGCGGGTTCCCGCCCACCGACGGCCCCGACGTCTACACCGCCGGCACGCTGTTCCCGCGGTCCTCGAAGAAGGTGGCGCGGGCGATCAACTCGGCGAGCGGCAACCGGCCGCTCGTCGTGCTGGCCAACCTCTCCGGCTTCGACGGCTCCCCCGACTCGATGCGCAACCTGCAGCTCGAGTACGGCGCCGAGATCGGCCGGGCGATCGTCAACTTCGACGGCCCCATCGTCTTCACGGTCATCTCGCGCTACCACGGCGGAGCGTTCGTGGTCTTCTCCAAGGCGCTCAACCCCCGCATGACGGTGCTCGCGCTCGAGGGGTCGTTCGCGTCGGTGATCGGTGGAGCCCCAGCGGCTGCCGTCGTCTTCGCCGGCGAGGTGGACAAGCGGACCGCCGGCGACGCCCAGGTGCGCGCCCTCGAGCAGGCGGTCGCCGAGGCGTCCGCCACCGAGCGCGGCCGGCTGGTCGTCGAGCTCGCCCAGCTGCGCGCCTCCGTTCGGGCGGAGAAGCTCGGCGAGGTGGCCGCCGAGTTCGACGGCGTGCACAACATCCACCGCGCGGTCGACGTCGGGTCGGTCGACTCCGTCATCTCGGCTGCCCGGTTGCGGCCGGAGATCATCGGCGTCATCGAGCGCGAGCTCGGCGACGGCTAGGACGACCGACGCCGGCTCGAGGCCGGCTGATGCAACCTCTTCGTGGGTCACAGCGTCTTGGAACGACCTCACACACAGGAGAAACCATGTTCCAGTCCAAGACCAGCACCTTGCGCCGGCTCGCCATCGGCATGACCCTGGGCGGCGCATCCATCGCCGCGCTCGCCGTACCGGCCCACGGAGACTCGCTGACCCGCATCGACGAGGAGTACTGGGGCGTCGACTGCGTCTACTCGCTCGGTGCGGGCGACACCGTCTTCCTCTTCGGCTCCGGCACGACCGACGGCGCCGAGGGTGGCGTGGGCGCCTTCATCGAGAACGCGGACGGCCAGATCATCGCCGAAGGCTGGACGCCCGACTTCACGTTCGGTGACGTGTTCACCACGAGCATCGACCTCGGCGGTACGACGTTCTCCCTCGCGGCCGACGTGCAGGCGGGTGCAACCGAGTCCATGCCGGTGCGCGAGCGCAGCGGCAACAGCTGGACCAAGGGCACCACGACCGAGACGCTGCTCGACGTCACCGCGACGGCCGCGACCTACGGCGCGACCCAGGTCGACCTGACCAGCGGCGGCTGCGGCGGCTCGATCAACGGTTTCGACGTCGTCACGACCAACCCTGCCGCGCAGATCTACACCGACTCGGGCGACCTCGAGTCCGAGATCTGCACGGTCGACGGTCTCGCCGACGGCCAGGTCCGTGTCAGCGGCATCCTTCCGCAGGCGTACGTCGAGGTGGTCCTCGACCACGGTGGCGAGAACGTCGAGAAGGCGCAGGGCGAGATCACGCTGCAGCAGGGCAGCGGCTCACTGACCACCGACGTCGTGGACTACTTCACCGGCGAGGTGCGCACCACGGCGACCATCGGCCTCGAGCTGGAGCGCGTCGGCACCAAGACCCGTGACACGTGGTCCGAGGAGGGCATCGTCGAGCGCCGCACCTTCACGACGTACCACGAGACGATCACGGTCGAGTTCGCAGACGGGCGGAGCGGCACGGCCACGTGCTCGGGCATCGCGACGACGACGCAGGTGCGGATCGAGCCCGGCCACTGAGCAAGTGATGCCGGAGGCTCGCCCGCGATCAGAGGTTCTGAACGACGCGTGGATGAGCCTCCGGCCTCAGCCAGCCCAGCAGCCAACGCATGTCTCTCGGATCCTCTACCCGCGTGCAGCCCTCACTCGGTTCCCACCGGTGACCTGGCCGCGACGTGTGGTAGAAGATTCCGCTGCCGGCGTCTGGCTGCGGGGCGGCTCCCACCCCAGGGCGCAGCCTGACGTGGTTGTAGTCCACGACGAAGCCCCACCGCATGGACGGGCGGTCCCCGTCGGTCCGTCCGGGCTCCTCGATCCAGGTGTTGTAGAACGGCCCCTCCTCATCGGTGACCGTCGACGTCGGCAGTCGCCGGCGCCAGGGCATGGCGCCGGGGTTCTCCGCGGTCGTGGAGAAGGTGACCTTGATCCGGTACACCCCTTCGGGGGTGCGGCCGTCGTCCTGGCGCCGCTTCCCCCAGCCACGCGGCCCGATCGTGGAGCCGAACTCCCGCACCAGCACCCAGGATCCTCGACGTCGTTCCCAGGCCTGCGTCGCCGTGCAGTAGATCTGCGTGCACCAGCGATCACTCGACACCGTCCGGATGACCTGGCGCGTGCGGCCACCGACGGCGGAGGACCATGGTGGCGCCACACCCGTGGGCGGTGGCGAAGCGGTCGTCGCAGCGTCGCTCTGCGGGGCTGGGACAGGGGGAGTGGCGGACGGTGTACTGCAGGACGAGGACGAGAAGGCCAGGCAAGCCACCACAGTCGTCACCGTCGACCAGCCGAACTGCATCTCTACTCCCCCGGCCGGACAAGCCCGTGCTCGTACGCCAGCACCACGGCCTGCACACGGTCGCGCAGCCCTAGCTTCGCCAGCATCCGGGCGACGTGCGTCTTGACGGTCTGGATGCTGACGAACAGATCGCCGGCGATCTCGGAGTTCGACTTGCCCCGAGCAACGAGGGTCAGGACCTCCGCCTCGCGCTCGGTCAGCTGGTCGTAGCCGGGCGGTGGCGCACCCCGCCCGGCGCGGGTGAACTCCTCGACCAAGCGGCGGGTGATGCTCGGCGCAAGAAGCTCTTCACCACGCGCGATGGCCCGCACACCGGCCACCAACTGCGCGGCCGGAGCGTCCTTGAGCAGGAATCCGCTCGCCCCTGCGACGAGCGAGTCGTACACGAGCTGCGACCGGTCGAAGGTCGTCAGCATCACGACGCGCACGCCGACGAGCTTCGTTGTGATCCGCCGCGTCGCCTCGATCCCGTCGAGCTCGGGCATGCGGATGTCCATGAGTACGACGTCCGGGGCGAGGGAGCGGGCGAGGTCCACCGCCTCGTGACCGTTGGCAGCCTCGCCGACGACTTCCAGGTCGTCCTCCGCGTTGAGGATCATGCGCAAGCCGGTGCGAACGAGGTCCTGGTCGTCGGCCAAAAGGATCGACGTCATCCCTGCTCCTGCGGGATCACGGCGGAAACCCCGAAGCCGGCTGGCTCCCGCGGCCCGTAGCTAAGGCGTCCACCTGCGGACTCGACCGCATCCGCGAGTCCGCGCAGGCCGGTGCCCGTGCCCGCCAGGACCGGAGCTCGGTCGGTGCCGGTGTCGACCACCTCCACCGCCAGGTCGTCCCCGCACTTCTCGACGCGGACTGCGACCGACGCCCCTGGGGCGTGGCGCGCGACGTTCACGATGGCTTCACGGATCACCCGGTGTGCGAGTACGGCGGCAGGTCCGGTTCCGATGTGCCCGCTGCTGACGTCGACGTCCACACCGACCCGCCTGGCCAGGGCCGAGATGTGCGAACTGTCGAGAGGGTTGGCCACCGTCTCCATCGCCTCCAGTCCGTCCCGGAGCTCGGTGAGGCTCGACTCGGCGATCGACGCGATGACCTGCAGGGCACCTTCCTGGTCGATGCCCGCGCGCTGCTGTGCACCGGCCTGGAGGCACACCACGGTCATCGCGTGCGCCACGGTGTCGTGCAGCTGGCTGGCCAAGGCCTCGCGTTCCTGAGCCACCGCAAGGCGCACGGCGGCCCCCCGCCCGCGCTCGAGCTCGTCGACGACAGCCTTCGTCCGAGTCACGCGCTCCTGCCAGCCGGCAGTGATGCGGCCGACTGCCACAGCTCCCACCGTCCAGACGAGCACGATCCAGGCGCTGTCGCCGTCTCCCCCTTCGTCACCGCCCGAACCCGCGAGGGCCTCCATGCCGACTGCCCCGAGAAGGGCCACGCCCCAGCCGAGCAGCCACCACCAGCCGCGGCACCACGCGCCCGCGGAGTAGAACATGACGACCAGCAGGGCGATCCCTGTCACCGTCTCCGGAATTGGCGTGACGACAGCGCTCATGCCGACGCCGAGCGCCGAGGAGGCCGCGACCGCCAGGAGGGGTCGGTGCCTGCGTATGGCGAGCGGTGCGACGACGACGAGAGCAGCCAGGGCGTTCGCCCAGACCGGACCACGCGCGTCACCGATGATCGATGTCTCGACAGCCATCGCCACGCCGATGACGGCCGGCACCACGACGTCGAGAGGGGTGAGGCGCTGCTGGTCCTGGACGGCAGGTGGCTGCACCGGTGTGGTGATGTCGTCGGCGCGCAAGGACCCGAGTGTCTCGCGCAACCGGTCGAGAACCGTGCGTGCCTCGGCCTCGATCGCCGGCATCGCGGTCGGGTCGGCCGCTCGACGGGCACCCTCCGCCCGGATCGCGATCCCGGCAATCGACTCGGCGAGGAGGGCGTGCACCTCCCCGGAGACCCTGCTCTGCTCGTCGAGTCGAGCGGCCGCGACCTCGATCCGGTGCAGCTCGTCGAGCTCTGCCTGGAGTCGCTGCAGGCGTCGTACCTGCTGGGAGCGGGTGGTGACTGCAGCGCCTGCTGCCGCAGGCCCTGCCACGACGACGAGGTAGAACACCAGGTCGTCGAGCCAGTGGTAGACGTCCGTGTGGAACTGGTTCGCGACCACGTGTGCCGCGGTCGTCGTCGCCACAGCCAGCAGAGCCCGGCCGCGAGGGAGGAAGGCGCCGGACGCGTAGCCGAGCGCCACGGCGACGAGCAGAACCAAGGGACTGTCGAGGTACCACTCCCAGCCGAAGCCCGCCGCCACCAACGGCGCGAGCCCGCCCGTCACCACGACGGCGAGGACGACGGAAGGGCGGGCCATGCGTCGAGACTAGACGCCGGGATCTCGTCGCACGTCACTCTCGAGAGGGACGACCCCGCGGTTGCGGACGAGCACCGTTGTGGCCATGAGATCACGTCGTATCGCACGCTGGGCCGCCCTCGCCGCGGCCACCGCCTGGACCGTCAAGTCGATCGCCATCGGTGCCGCCGGCGGCCTCGACAAGAGCCCGCTCGAGGGCCCGCTGTTCTTCGCCGGCCTGCTGGCGTTCGTCGTGGCCGCGGTCGCGCTCGGAGTCGGCGCCACCTCGGGCTCGCCAACGTGGGTGCGGGCACTCGCGGGCATCGGGTCGTTCGTCTTCGGGTTCGCCCTCACCATGGTCGTCGACGGCATCGTCGGCTCCTTCCACTCCGCCGGCGTGGAGCGGCACTGGGTCTGGGTCGAGTTCAACCTGTGGGTCTCCGCGTGCGTCGCGGTCGCCTTGGCCGTGTGGCTCGACCGGGAACGGGCGCGCGGCTGAGGCCGTCGTGGCTGGCCGATAGCCGGAGCCACACGCACAAGGGGCCTCCGCCTGGCGAACGCCCAGGTCAGAGGCCCCTTGCTCGGATTGGTGGCAGGTAGAGGATTCGAACCTCTGTAGCTTTCGCGACGGATTTACAGTCCGCTCCCATTGGCCGCTCGGGCAACCTGCCGGGTGGTGCTTGTCGGCCCGGCGGACCAGGCACAACGACACGAAAGAATAGCGCAGCCTCGCCAGGGCTCCGAATCGGGCTCACGCCCCTCCCGAGGTCCCGGAGGGCCAAACCGCTGTCCGCCCGCGCTGCGCCCAGGCAGGATGACCGGCATGGGAATCGACCGAGGCCGGCTGACCACGGCCTACGCCGACGAGCTCCGACTCTTCGAGAAGCAGAACCCGCGGTCCAAGGCCGCGTACGACGCCGCCACGCACCTCTTCGGCAGGGTGCCGATGACCTGGATGAACAAGCTCGCCGGCGGGTTCCCGATCTACGTCGACCGGGCACGCGGCAACCGGGTCTGGGACGTCGACGGCCACGAGTACGTCGACTTCGCGCTCGGTGACACCGGTGCGATGGCCGGCCACTCCCCGGCCGCGACCGTGGCCGCCGTCGAGAGGCGGATCAAGGAGCAGGGCGGCATCACCACCATGCTCCCCACCGAGGACGCCGAGTGGGTCGCGGCCGACCTGACCCGGCGGTTCGGCGTCGACCGGTGGAGCTTCTCGCTGACCGCCACCGACGCGAACCGCTGGGCGATCCGGCTGGTCCGCGCGGTGACTGGACGGCAGAAGGTACTGGTCAACGCGTACTGCTACCACGGCTCCGTCGACGAGTCCCTGATCGTCGTCGGCCCCGATGGTCATGGGATGAGCCGCCCTGGCAACGTCGGCTCACCGGTGGACGTCACCGAGACCAGCCGGGTCGCGGAGTTCAACGACCTGGCGGTGCTCGAGCGCGAGCTCGCGCACGGTGACGTGGCGGCGGTCCTCATGGAGCCGGCCCTGACGAACATCGGCATCGTGCTCCCGGAGCCGGGCTACCTCGACGGCGTCCGCGAGCTGACCCGCAAGCACGGCACGCTGCTCATCAACGACGAGACCCACACCTTCTCGGCAGGCCCTGGTGGCGCCACGAAGGCCTGGAACCTCGAACCCGACATCGTGGTCATCGGGAAGTCCATCGGCGGCGGAATCCCCTGTGGGGCTTATGGCCTGAAGAACGACCTGGCCGAGCGGCTGCTCAGCAGGAGCGACCTCGACCTCGTCGACATGGGTGGTGTCGGCGGCACGCTCGCCGGCAACCCGCTGTCGGTGGCAGCGATGCGCGCGACCCTCGAGCACGTGCTGACGGACGCAGCCTTCGACCACATGATCGGGCTCGCCACCGAGTTCACCGAGGGAGTCCGCAAGGTCATCGACGAGCACGGTCTCCCTTGGTCGGTCAGCCAGCTCGGCGCCCGGACGGAGTACCGCTTCGCCGACCCCGCCCCTCGCACCGGGACCGAGGCCGCCGCCAGCCACGACGGGGAGCTCGAGGACTACCTGCACCTCTTCCTCGCGAACCGCGGAGTACTCCTCACGCCGTTCCACAACATGGCGCTGATGTGTCCGGAGACGTCAGCGGCCGACGTACACCGTCACCACGAGGTGTTCGAGGAAGCTGTCAGAGCAGTGCTCTAGAGAAGAGCGTTGAACTTCTCGAGCGCCTTCGACAGGTCGCTCTTGATCGTCTTCCCCGCGATGCTGCCCAACGGGCCCTTCAGGGCCGGGTGCGAGAAGTCGACGGCGAAGTCGAACGTCGAGCCGGTCCCGGCAGGCGTCACCCTCATGTCGAGCGAGACCTTCGTGCCACCCACGCCGTCGCCGGTCAGGGAGATGTGCCGGGGTGGGTCGTAGTGGTCCACGACCCACGTGACTTTGTTGCGCATCCCCTTGGCCGAGACGACCCCGGTCAGCTGCACCCCTTCGGCCAGCTCGGGGACCTCGCCCCGCCAGGCCTCGTGCAAGGACAGCCACTCGCCCAGCCGGCTGAGGTTGGACACGAGCGCCCAGACGTCTGCGGGGGCGGAGGCGATGTTCTCGCTCATCTTGACCTGAGGCATGATGCGCAATGTAGTCCCCAGACACGGAGGAAGCATGGCCGACTCGTCGTTCGACATCGTCAGCAAGCTCGACCACCAGGAGGTCGACAACGCGCTCACGCAGACCGCGAAGGAGATCTCCCAGCGGTTCGACTTCAAGGGCACCGGTGCGAAGATCAGCTGGTCCGGCGACAAGGCCGTCGAGATCGAGGCCAGCGCGGACGACCGCGCGAGGGCCGTCCTGGACGTCTTCAAGGAGAAACTGGTCAAGCGCGGCCAGTCGATGAAGATCCTTGACGCCTCCGAGCCTCGCCAGTCCGGCCAGGTCAGCAAGATCGCGGTCGCCCTCAAGGAGGGCATCTCCCAGGAGCAGGCCAAGAAGATCGGCAAGCTGATCCGCGACGAGGGCCCCAAGGGCGCGAAGGTGCAGGTCCAGGGTGACGAGCTGCGGGTCTCCTCCAAGAGCCGAGACGACCTGCAGGCCGTGATCGCGCTGGTCAAGGAGCAGGACTACGACTTCGCGTTGCAGTTCACCAACTACCGCTGAGTCGGCTCTTTCCGGACGCCGGACCTCCGGTGGCCCCCACGGCTTCACGTTGAGCCGGGTCTGCAGACGGCGCCGCCTGCCGGGAGAGCAGTAGGGGCCCGGAAAACTGGCGATTCCCTTGATCCGGTCGCGATTCACGCCGTTCTAGCGAGAATCGCCAGTCATCCGGGCCGCTTGGGGGACGCCGGGTTCGGCGCCCGACGTCGCTCACCCCCGCGCCGGCTCCAGCCGCAACGCCGCCTCGAGCAGCCGGCGGAACACCCCCAGCTGCACCCGCATGTGCTCCGGCGACCCGGTCGTGCGGCACAGCAGGAACGCGCCCTCGAAGGTCACGAAGAGATGGTCGGCGAGCGCGTCGGCATCAAGGTCCAAACTCTCGGAGGCCGCGCGCACCAGAACGGCGATCTCCCGACGCCACGCCGTCACCGCCCGCTCGATCAGGTCGGCGGTCCCGTTGCTCACCAGCTGCTGCTCGGTGAGCACGGCGATGTACAAGCAGCTGCTCTGCGCCGACATGATCTCGTCGCCGTGGTCCTCGTAGAACCGCACGAACTCGACGAGCCGCTCGGCCGGGTCAGCGATGGCGGCGGTGGCGTCGAGCCCGGCCTGCAGCTGGGCGAGGTCGCCCTCGACATACCGCTCGGTGAGCGCACGGGCCAGCGCGAGCTTCGAGTCGAAGTGGTGGAAGAACGCGCCTTTTGACGTGCCGGCAGCCTTGATCACCTGGTCGAGCGACGTGGCAGCGAAGCCGTTCTCGATCACCAGCTGCTCCGCGGCGTCGAGGATGCGCTCGCGGTTGACGGCTCCGTCTCTGGGCATAACACTCTTGTACCAGACCGTTTGGTCTGATACAAACAGACCGTTCAGTCTGTTTCCCAGGAGGCTTCCATGACCCAGTCCGTCTTCCAGTCCGGTGTCCGTTACGTCAGCGACGGCGGTCTCGAGACCGACCTGATCTTCAACCACGGGGTGGACCTGCCGGAGTTCGCGTCCTTCCCGCTCGTGGAGGACGACAGCGGACGCGAGCTGCTCCGTGCCTACTACGACGGGTACGCCGCGGTGGCGCGCAAGGTCGGGGCCGGCCTGACGCTGGAGTCACCCACCTGGCGGGCCAACCTCGACTGGGGCGCGAAGGTCGGGTACGACACTGCCGCGCTCGCCCGAGCCAACCGAGCGGCGATCGCCTTCATGGCAGAGCTCCGCGACTCGTATGCCGACCTCACCGACGTGCGGATCATCGGCTCGATCGGCCCACGCGGTGACGGGTACGTCGCCGGCGAGAAGGCCGACCCCGACGAGGCGGCCGAGTACCACAGCCTCCAGACCGAGGTGTTCGCCGCAGCGGGCGCCGATGTGGTCGCGGCGTACACCCTGACCGGAGCCGAGGAAGCCATCGGCGTGGTCCGCGCCGCCCGACAGGCCGGATTGCCGGTGCTCGTCGGCTTCACCGTGGAGACCGACGGCCGCCTCCCTGACGGGACCACGCTGCGCGACGCGGTGGCCGCGGTCGAGGCCGTTGCCTCGCCCGACGGGTTCATCGTGAACTGCGCACACCCGACCCACATCGCGCCGGCATTCGAAGCCGACGGCGACTGGCTCGCCCGCATCGTCCAGGTCAACCCCAACGCGTCGACGCTCACCCACGCCGAGCTCGACGCGGCCGAGGAGCTCGACGCCGGTGACATCGACCTGCTGGCCAGCTCGTACGACGCGCTGCGGCCCCAGCTCCCGAACCTCACCGTCATCGGTGGCTGCTGCGGCACGGACGCTCGTCACGTGGGCGCGCTCTGGGGCGTGTGAGCGGGGTCTGGAGAACTGTCGGACGCCGGTTCTAGGCTCGCCGAGTCAGCTCACCCGACCCAGGAGGGATCCCATGGCTTCGCGTCTCAACCCCTACCTCAACTTCGAGAACAACGCCCGCGGGGCGATGGAGTTCTACCAGTCCGTGCTCGGCGGCGAGCTGAGGATCAACACCTTCAGCGAGTTCGGCGACGAGGGCAACGACGGCGTCATGCATGCGATGCTCGAGACGCCCGCCGGCTACACGATCATGGCGTCCGACGCGCCCCCTGGCATGCCGCTGGACACCGGCAGCACGATCTCGGTGAGCATCAGCGGTGACGACGAGGCCGAGCTCCGCGGCTACTGGGACGGGCTCAGCGAGGGCGGCACGGTCACGATGCCGCTGGAGAAGCAGATGTGGGGCGACATCTTCGGCATGGTCACCGACAAGTTCGGTGTCCAGTGGATGGTCGACGTAGTCATTCCCCAGGAGGCGTGACCAGCGCCAGCGGCAGCGACCCGCACCGCACCCGCTCGTTGCCGGCATCCTCCAGCAGGGTGCCGGCGGCGAGCCGGTGGTCGGCGGAGGCGATGACCCGACCGTTCTCCGAGACCAGCGTCGCCCCGACCCGGCGGAGCGGCTCGAGAAGCAGGTCCTCCAGCGTCTCCACGAGGATGTCGAAGCCCACCACACCGAGCAGCTCACCCTCGGCGAGCACGGGGATCGTCGACGTCACGACGTACTCGTCGGTGCAGACGTAGTCGACGTAGGGGCCGGTGACGTGCCGCTCGCGGGTCGCCTCGGGCACGCGGTACCACTCGCGCCGGGTGTAGTCGAGCGGGTCACCAGCGGGAGCATCGGCCTGGCCGAGCAGCTGCTGGCTCTCCCCCTGCCACCACGCGAGGTAGAGAGATCGGTCCGCGAGGACGTCCCGTGCAGCGACGAAGCCGCAGCCCAGCACGACGCCCTTGTCGAGGAGAGCGGCCGCGTGCGGGTGGACGACGCCGAGGACGTCCTCCGAGGCCGGTCGACCGCCGGTGAAGTGCTCCAGCAGGTCACGCCGGATCGCGTCGACGGCGGCGAAAGCGCCCTCGAAGAGCTCGCTCACCTCGTCGGCGACGGCCGTCAGCTCGGGGGAGATGGTGCGCACGGTCGTCATTCTCGCACCGCCCGGTGGAGGTCCACCAGATGACCGAGGGCCTCGTCCACCTGCTCGTGCACCGCGCGACGGGCTCCGTCGGGGTCCCGCTGTGCGACCGCGTCCACCAACCGCTCGTGGTGCCCCCGCGTCGCAGACCGGAACTCCTCGGTGGACAGCGGCAGCCGGAGCAGCACCCCGAAGTCCGCCTCGTGCCGGACCACCTCACGGGTCATCCGCGCCGACTGGGTCAGGGCCGCCACGGACAGGTAGAGCTCGGAGCCGGCATGCCGCCAGACCGCGACGTCGCACTCGGAGACCGGCACCAGCAGGTCGCGCAGCGAAGCGGCGTCCTGGTCGTCGGCGTACTGCGCCGCGAGCTCCGCGCACCCGGTCATGATCACGCGGTAGAGCGTGCCCCGGTCGCGCAGCTCGACCCGCGTCATCCGGGCGAGCCGGTCGCTGAGCGCGGCCTCGTCCCCGCCCTTGGGGCGGGTGACGAAGCTGCCACCGCCACGGCCGCGGACGGTCGTGACCAGACCCTGGGTCCGCAGGGCGACGAGCGCCTCGCGCGCGGTGACGGTGGCGACGCCCAGCATCGAGGCGAGCTCCTGCTCGCTCGGCAGCCGCTCGCCGTCAGCCAGCAGCCCGGACCGGATCGCGTCCGCGAGCCGCTGCTCCACACGGGTGGCCCGGCCCGGGTCGCCCAGAGGAGCGAAGATCGCCGAGCGCGAGCGCGAGGCGTGGCGCAGCGACTTCGTCACCCGCGCCTCCCCTCAACCTGGGCCTGCTCCCGAGTGCCCGCCCAGTCGGGAGCACGTTATCGGGATGCAACAAACAGAGACTAGACCTTTAACCTCTGGTTCTATATGTTATCGCTGTGTCGCAGATCACGCCAGCACCAGAAAGCGCCGCCATCTCGCTTCGGGGCCTCACCAAGCAGTACGGCGACGTCACCGCCGTGGATGGCCTCGATCTCGACATCCGCGACGGCGAGTTCTTCTCGATGCTCGGCCCCTCGGGCTCCGGAAAGACGACGGTCCTCCGACTGATCGCCGGCTTCGAGCGGGCCACCGCAGGGCGCATCGAGCTCGCGGGAGAGGACGTCACTGCGACAGCGCCCTTCGACCGCAACGTCAACACCGTGTTCCAGGACTACGCCCTGTTCCCCCACCTGAGCGTCCTGGACAACGTCGCGTACGGCCTGCGGGTCCGCAAGGTGGCGAAGAAGGAACGACATGCGCGGGCGCGGGAGGCGCTCGCGACTGTCCGACTGGAGCACCTTGCGTCCCGCAGGCCGAACCAGCTCTCCGGCGGCCAGCGCCAGCGCGTCGCGCTCGCCCGCGCGATCGTCGTACAGCCGAAGGTGCTCCTCCTCGACGAGCCGCTCGGCGCCCTCGACCTCAAGCTGCGCGAGCAGATGCAGGTCGAGCTCAAGCAGCTCCAGCGCGATCTCGGGATCACGTTCGTCTTCGTCACGCACGACCAGGAGGAGGCGCTGACGCTGAGTGACCGCGTCGCCGTCTTCAACGAGGGCAAGGTCGTGCAGCTCGGCTCCCCCGCCGAGATCTACGAGCGCCCGACGTCGTCGTACGTCGCGCAGTTCGTCGGCACCAGCAACCTGTTCGACGCAGCCGCGAGCCAGCGGCTGTTCGGCACCGGCGGCAGTCACGCGCTGCGGCCGGAGAAGGTGACGCTGCACCCGGCGAACAACGGAACACCCACGACGTCCGACGGCAGCATCATCCGGGCCGCCGGCGTGATCACCGAGTCGATCTACCTGGGCACCGGACACCGCGTCCATGTCCGGTTGGACGACGGCACACCGCTGGTCGTGCTCGAACAGAGCAAGGGCGGTGAGACCGAGCCCGAGAACCGCGGCGACTCGGTCATCGCCAGCTGGTCCCGCTCCGATCTCGTTCCGCTCGCGGACGAGGGTGCGAACCAGGCAGCAGCACCGCAAGCAGAACCCCTCCCCGCAAGTTGAGATGGAGTTGCAGATGAGAAGCAGCGTGATGAAGAGGCGCGGGCCTCGCGCGGCGGGCGTCGTGCTCGCCGTGTCGAGCCTGTTCCTGGCCGCGGCCTGCGGCGACGACGAGCCCTCGACCGGCTCGAACGGCGACGGTGACGGCGCCCTGACCGAGATCGGCGAGTTCGAGGGTCAGGTGTCGATCCTCGCCTGGCCGGCGTACGTCGAGGACGGCAGCAACGACCCGAAGGTGGACTGGGTGTCCGCGTTCGAGGACGAGACCGGTTGCCAGGTGACCAGCAAGGTCTACGGCACCTCCGACGAGGCTCTCAACCTTGCGAAGTCCGGTGAGTACGACGTGATCGCCGCCTCCGGCGACCTGTCGCTGCGCCTGATCGCCGCAGGTGAGGCCGACCCGGTCAACACCGACCTGTTCGAGAACTACGACGGCGTCTACGACTTCCTCAAGGACACCGAGTGGAACTCGGTGGACGGCGTGAACTACGGCGCCCCGCACGGGTACGGCGCCAACCTGCTCATGTACAACGCCGACGTGATGGACGAGCCGACGTCCTGGGACGTCGTGTTCGACGCCGACAAGATGGCGGCGAACAAGGGCAAGGTCACGGCGTACGACTCGCCGATCTACATCGCCGACGCCGCGCTGTACCTCATGAAGCACAACCCCGAGCTGAACATCACCAACCCGTACTCGCTCGACGAGGAGCAGCTGGACGCCGCGATCGAGCTGCTGAAGACGCAGCGCGAGTACATCGGTGAGTACTGGAGCGACTTCCTGAAGCAGGCTCAGGCGTTCACCACCGGGGACAGCGTCGTGGGTACGACGTGGCAGGTCACCGCGAACGTCATCAACAAGAAGAACATCAAGGTGACGCTGCCCGAGGAGGGCGCGACCGGGTGGAACGACACCTGGATGCTGTCCTCGCAGGCCGAGAACCCGAACTGCGCCTACGCCTGGATGGACTACATCATGTCCCCCGAGGCGAACGCGCTGGCCACGGAGTACTTCGGTGAGGCGCCGAACAGCGACGCAGCCTGCGCGCTGACGGTGAACAAGGACCACTGCGAGATCTTCCACGCTGGTGACGAGGAGTTCATCCAGCAGATCTGGCCGTGGCGCACGCCGATCAAGGAGTGCCTGGACGGGCGCACCGACGTCGAGTGCACCGACTACTCCCAGTGGACGCAGGCCTGGACAGAGATGAAGGGCTGATCTTGTCCCTGTCCAGCACCAGTGCACGCCCTGCCGTCCCCCCACCCGGGGGGACGGCAGGGAACCCGGTGGTCGCCGCTGCCCGGCGAGCCGCCCGCAGTGTCTCCAGCGTCCTGAGCCGGTTCTCCTGGCTCCGCCTCGGGCTGCTCCTGACCGCGCCTCTCGCCTGGCTCATCGCGATCTACGTGGTCGCGCTGGCGGCCCTGCTCCTCACCGCCCTGTGGCAGGTGGACAGCTTCACCGGCAACATCGACCGCGGTGCCCTGACGTTCGACAACATCAAGAACGTCCTCACCACCCCCCTGTACCGCACCGTCGCCTTCCGCACTCTCGGCGTCGCTGCGCTCGTGACCGTCATCGACGTCGCGATCGCGCTGCCCATCGCCTTCTTCATGGCCAAGGTCGCGCCGCCCCGCTGGCGTCGGATCCTGCTGATCGCCGTGCTGACCCCGCTGTGGGCGAGCTACCTGGTCAAGGCCTTCGCGTGGCGCGCCACCCTGTCCCAGGGCGGCCTGTTCGAATGGCTGGGCACCCCCTTCGGCATCGAGTCGCCCGGGTACGGGCTGACTGCCGTCATCATCACGCAGGCCTACATCTGGCTGCCGTTCGTGATCCTCCCCATCTTCGCCGGGCTCGAGCGCGTCCCGGACTCCCTGATGGAGGCGTCCAGCGACCTCGGCGCCGGGCCGATGCGCACGCTGCGGCACGTCGTGCTGCCGGTGCTGTTCCCCGCGATCATCGCGGGCGCGATCTTCAGCTTCTCGCTCACGCTGGGCGACTACATCACCGTCAACATCGTCGGTGGCGCGAACCAGATGCTCGGCAACCTGGTCTACGTGAACCAGGGTGCGGCAAACAACCTGCCCCTCGCCGCCGCGATCGCGCTGATCCCGATCGCGATCATGATCGTCTTCCTCGCCGCGGTACGACGTACCGGCGCCCTGGACAACCTCTGAGGCCACTGATGATTCTCAGCGCCAACGTGAAGCGACTCCTCGCAGGACTGACCGTCCTGATCCTCGTGCTGATCTACCTGCCGCTCATCCTGGTGGTCTTCAACTCGTTCAACACCAACCAGACGATGACTTGGCCGCCGGACGGCCTGACCTTCGACTGGTGGGAGCGGGCTTGGAACAGCCAGGGCGCGCGGGACGCCGTGATGACCAGCGTCCGGGTGGCGGCGATGTCGACGGTGGTGGCGCTCGTGCTCGGCACGTTGCTGGCGATGGCGCTGCAGCGCTTCGACTTCTTCGGCAAGAGCTCGGTGAACCTGCTGGTGATCCTGCCGATCGCGCTTCCTGGCATCGTCACGGGCATCGCGCTGCACAACGCGTTCAAGGGCATCCTCAACCTCGATCTCACGCTGATGACCGTGGTGATCGCGCACTCGACCTTCTGCATCGTGACGGTCTTCAACAACGTCCAGGCACGGCTGCGACGGATGGGCGGCAACCTCGAGGAGGCGTCGGCCGACCTCGGTGCCGGACTCTGGACGACGTTCCGCCTCGTGTCGTTCCCCCAGCTGCGGTCGGCCCTGCTCGCCGGCGGGCTGCTGGCGTTCGCGCTGAGCTTCGACGAGATCATCGTGACCACGTTCACCGCCGGCAGCGGCGTCACCACGCTCCCGATCTGGATCCTCAACAACATGTTCCGCCCGGCTCAAGCGCCCGTCGTCAACGTCGTCGCGGTCGTGATGATCCTGCTCTCCATCATTCCGATCTGGATCGCCCAGCGACTGTCGGGCGACACCGAAGGCGCGCGCTAACCACCACTTCTCGAGGAGTCAGCATGTCCAAGAAGACGTTCCACAACATCATCGACGGGAAGGCGCAGGAGTCCGCGTCCGGTTCGGGGATGGATGTCATCAACCCCGCGACGGGCGAGGTGTACGCGACCGCGCCGAACTCCGACGAGCGCGACGTCGACGCTGCGTGTACGGCGGCCGGCCGCGCGTTCGACTCGTGGCGCTGGACGACGCCGTCCGAGCGGCAGCGTGCCCTGCTGAAGTTCGCGGACCTCCTCGAGGCCAACGCCGACGAGCTGGTCGCCATCGAGAGCGAGAACACCGGCAAGCCCGTGAACCTCACGCTGTCGGAGGAGATCCCCCCGATGATCGACCAGGTCCGCTTCTTCGCCGGCGCCGCGCGGATCCTCGAAGGTCGTTCGCAGGGCGAGTACCTGCGCGGCCACACCTCGTCGATCCGCCGCGAGCCGATTGGTCCGGTCGCCCAGGTCGCCCCCTGGAACTACCCGATGATGATGGCGATCTGGAAGCTCGCTCCCGCCCTCGCCGCCGGCAACACCGTCGTGCTGAAGCCGTCGGACACCACGCCCGCGTCGACGTACTGGATGGTCGAGAAGCTGCAGGAGATCTACCCGCCCGGCGTCGTGAACCTGGTGTGCGGCGACCGCGAGACCGGCGCCGCGCTGACCCGGCACAAGGTCCCGCAGCTGGTGTCGATCACCGGTTCGACGCGTGCGGGCATGGCGGTGGCCAGCGCTGCTGCGGACGACCTCAAGCGAGCTCACCTCGAGCTCGGCGGCAAGGCTCCGGTCGTGGTGTTCGACGACGCCGACCTCGACGCTGCCGTCGAGGGCATCTCCGTCGCCGGCCTCTTCAACGCGGGCCAGGACTGCACGGCCGCGACGCGCGTGATCGTCCAGCAGGGCGTGTACGACGACTTCGTCGCCCGCCTCACCGAGGCCGCCGCCGGGATGAAGACCGGCTACGACCCGAGCGACGAGGACATCCTCTTCGGCCCGATCAACAACGCGAACCAGCTCGCCCACATCTCCGGCCTCGTGGAGCGCGCTCCTGCGCACGCGCGGGTGACGACCGGGGGCACTCGCGTCGGCGACAAGGGCTACTTCTACGCACCCACGGTCGTCGCGGACCTGCAGCAGGACGACGAGCTGATCCGCACGGAGGTCTTCGGGCCGGTGATGACCGTGCAGAAGTTCACCGACGAGGACGACGCCATCGCGAAGGCGAACGACTCGGAGTACGGACTGTCGTCGTCGGTGTGGACCAGCAACGCCGGCAGCGCGACCCGGATGGCCGCGCGCCTCGACTTCGGCTGTGTCTGGATCAACACCCACATCCCGCTGGTGGGCGAGATGCCGCACGGTGGGTTCAAGCACTCGGGCTACGGCAAGGACCTGTCGATGTACGGGTTCGAGGACTACACGCGGATCAAGCACGTGATGCAGTACCACGGGTTCGAGGGCTGACTCACCGGCGGACGAAGAGGGCAGCGCCCCGCGACGCCCCCATCGTCATCGGGCTGACGCCGTTGCCAGCCGGCTCTCGGGTGACCGAGCTCGAGGATCGGCGGGTACGGCGCCCCGCTGTCGCCAGCAATGTGGCGAGTGCGCGACGACGGGTCCGTGGCGCCGCGGCTGCTGCCTGACGCGAGAGCCGGATCTGCGCAGTGGTCACGTGCAGTGCGTGGTTCATGATCTGACTCCCTTGAGGTGAGCGGCCGTGCGGAATCGCTCTCGGTACTCCGAGGGGGCGATGCCCACGATGCGGTGGAAGGTCCTGCGCAAGGTCTCCGAGGTGCCGAAGCCGAGGCGTCGGGCGATGGCCTCGAGTGGATCGTCGCCTTCGGCGAGCGCTCGCTGCGCGGCCTCGACGCGCACCCTTTCGACGTACACGGTGGGTGGCAACCCGGTCTCGTTCGTGAAGCGACGCTGCAGGTGCCTCGGGCTGAGCCCGGCGAGCGACGCCAGCTCGTCGATCCCGTGCCGCGCTCCAGGATCGAGGTGGATGGCGTCGACCACCTCGCGCATCACGTCGTTCGCCGGCTGGGCGGACCACAGCGGCACGCTGAACTGCGACTGGCTGCCCGGTCGCTTCAGGAAGAGCACCAGCTCTCGCGCCACCCGGAGAGCCGTCTGGATCCCCAGGTCTTCCTCTACCAGCGCGAGGGCGAGGTCCATGCCGGCGGCGATCCCTGCAGAGGTCCAGATCGGCCCGTCGTTGATGAAGATCGGGTCGCTGTCGACGATGACGGCGGGGTACTCGCGCGCCAGCCGGTCCGCCTCACGCCAGTGCGTGGTCACGCGCCGCCCGTCGAGCAGCCCTGCCTCGGCCAGGATGAACGCGCCACAGCAGACCGACGCGACGCGGTCAGCCGATGCAGCGGCCTCGGTCACCCAGGCGAGCACGGCGGGGTCGAAGCCCGCGGAGTCCACGCCGTCCCCGCCCACGACCAGCAGGGTTCCGACCTGGCTGGGATCGGTGCTCGCCAGCGACGCCTCCGCGTGCACCGTCAGCCCCCAGTCCGACCGGACCGGGCCGGCCTGCGGAGCAACGACAGGGACGTCGTAGTGCGCCTCGGCGAAGACCTCGAACGGGCCTGACAGGTCGAGGCCGTCGAAGCCGTCGTAGATCAGGAAGGTGACCTTGTGCTCCATACGCCTACGGTGGCCCCGTGCGGGACGTGTCGTCTACGACGAGCACCCCACAGATCGCGCCACGCCCGTGGCAGCCAGCCGAGGCTCCCACGCATACACCCCCTCCCCTCCGGGTAGTAAAATGATTGTACTAAATCCGGATTTGGGAGGATCGAATGCCCGTCCGTGCCATCCCCCGGTGGCTCTCCGTTCTCTTGCCTCTGCTCCTCGCCCTCTCGCTCAGCGCGTCCCCTGCGCACTCCGCTCGACGCGTCGCGGGTGACCTCACTCTGTCTCCGACCGAGTTCTACGGCGGGCAGGCCGTCACGTTCTCCGGGACCCTGGCCACCAGCGGGACCCGCAAGATCTGGCTGGAGTTCCACATGAACCGACCCGGCGACGAGTGGACGCGCATTCCCGGCTTCACCACGTACACCCGGTCCGACGGCTCGTTCCGCTTCACGCAACCGGCGCGCGGCATGCTCAACATCATCCTGCGCGTGGCCTCGAGGACGGTGGCCACGCCCGGTGTCGTGTCGCGCGCCGAGGACCAGGAGGTCGCGGTCTCCGTCACGCTCACCGACCAGCTCTTCGACCTTCTCCTCGGCTCCGACCTCCAGCAGGACTACGTCCGCTACGCAGCCGTCGTCAGTGTGCCCTACGTCGTGCAGGTGGACACGTCGCCGGTGGACAGCCCGGTGCTGCCCGGTCGCCGCGTGACCCTGCAGAAGCAGGTCGCGAGTGACCGCTGGCAGACGATCTCCTCCGGCATCACCAACAGCCAGGGAGTGGCGCGCTTCGCCCAGGTCGTCACCCAGCCGGGCACTGTCACCTACCGGGCGAGGCTGGAGAGCTGGACAGAGCAGGGCAGCAGGATCGGCTGGTTCCCCTCGTTCCCGACGACCGTCGACGTGATGTCCGTGACCGACCTCCTGTCGGAGCTCGCCGAGGACCCGGAGGACACGCCGGTCGAGGGGCCGCCGCCAGGGACTCGGAAGGTGCCTACTCCCGCGGTCACGTCGGCGCGCGCCTTCGGCTGGTGGCCCGTCCGCTTCGACTACGACTGGGAGTACGGCGAGTCGCTCACCGACAAGCCGACGCGCGGCACGCACCTGCGCGGCGCGTGGGTCGACGCCACGACGGGTTCCGGTAGGGCAGCCCGCCACAACGCGGGTCTCATGCTTGAGAGCAAGTACGGGCGCGTCGTACCCCGCGACAGCGGACCTGGTGACCGCGGCAGCGTCTCCGCCACCCTGCAGGGCAATGCGCAGAAGTTCGGCCGCTGGGAGGTGCGCATCAGGCCCTGGGTGATCGAGAGCGGCGGACACGACTACCGCGTGCGGTTCGAGCTCGTGCCCGAGGACCCGGCGCAGCGCCTCTGCGGAGCTCGCTCGATCACCGTCGCCGACATCGCCCCCAGAACCTCGGAGATCCGGTACGGCGTCAACACGCCCCCGCACAACAGGGAATGGCGAGGAATCCGGTCGGCGCCGGTGCAGCAGGTCGCCAGGGCCTACGCGGTCGAGGTCGCTCGGGACCACGTCTCGTGGTTCCTCGACGGCCAGCTGATCGGGACGGTCCGCGCCCGCGCCGCCGTGCCTCGCGTGCCCCTCACCATCCGACTCTCGCTGGTCGGGGACGAGAAGCAGGAGATGAACCACACCTACGCGATCATGGACTGGATCCGCGCCTACAGCCTCGAGCACGGCAAACGGCCGGCCAACGGGGCCAAGCTGACAGCGGGCAAGCACACCCTGCGCTGCTGAGCTCCGCCAGGGCCACAGCCAGCCGTGTTCCGTCGAAATCGCCGCAAGGGAATCTCGCACCACCTGCTCTCCCCTGCCGTCAAGTCCGCGCGCCAGCACGGCGCCCCCGCGGTCGAGGGCCATCCCGTCGACACTCAGGGACGCAAGTCGACCTGACCATGGCGTACATCGGAACAGCAGGCCTCTCCACGCGGGCGGGGTTCAAGCACGTCGCCAAGACAGACTCCGTGCTCAACGGCTTCCTCGCGTCCTCATGCGACTCGAGCTTCGTTGAGTCACCGGGAACCCTCGCGAGGGCACAATCGGCACATGCCCGTCGACCCCCCAGGTTCGGCCCCTGTCCAGGGGACCGGTCTGTCAGCCCCGCTCGACCTCACAGACGCAACACATCCGTTCGACCAGATCCGGAGTCGCGTCGTCGCGATGGTGCAGAACAGCCAGCTGTCAGCAGGTGACCGTCTGCCCACCGTGCGACAGCTGGCTCACGACCTCGGCGTGGCCGTGAACACCGCTGCGCGCGCCTATCGTGAGCTGGAGCTGTCAGGAGTGATCGAGACCCGCGGTCGAGCGGGGACGTTCGTGACCGGTGCCGGGGTCGACCGGGAGGCCAAGGCTGCGGCGGCTGCGTACGTCGCCCGCGTGAGAGAGCTTGGACTGAGTCCCGGCGAAGCGGTCGCACTCGTGGAGCGTCTGATGAAGTAGGCCGTGTACCGCGGTCGCTGTCCCGAGCAAGATGGACCCATGGACGCCGCGAGCAAACAGGAGCTTCTCGATCTGCTGACAACGTGGAGGAGTGAGGACGAACCGCTCGTCGAGGCGATCGGCGACACCCTCGCGGAGTGGCAGCGCGTGGACTCCCAGGAGCTCGCACGCCAGGTGGTCAGCACGGTCATCACGGTTCTCGATCGCGAGATCGTCACGACCTGACGGGCGGAACCCCGAGGCACCTACGCAACTGCTGCCAGGCGAGCCTGCCAGTCCTCGAAGATCCTCAGGTACGCCTCCGGGTCCTCCATCATCAGCGCGTGCCGCCGGTCGTCGAGCACGTGGCCTTCCCAGTCCGGGCGCGCAGCGATGACCGAGCGCAGCACCTTGGCAGGCACCAGCGCGTCCTGGGTCCCGCCGACCAGCAACGTCGGCGTCTCCACCTCGCGGATGGCATTCCAGCACCGGCGTGGGTCCGCCCACAGCTTCGCGATCGAGCGGGTCGCGGTCAGCAGCGCCCTCCGCCGGTCGACTCCCTCGATGTCCTCGGCGAAGTCAGCCGCCATCAGGTCCAGGACGGCCGGCTCGACCTCGTCCGGGTCTGAGTAGATGAGCTTCAGCATCGCGCGGTTGCGGCGCTCGTCGAGCGTAGGGCCGGCCAGCCCGATGGCCCCGAGTGTCAAGGCCCCCAAGGAGGACGTCGCCAGCGGCACGACCCCGTCGAGGGTGGCCCGGCTTGGCCGTAGGAATCCGAGCGGGGAACGCGGCGGCAGTGCCGGCGACACCAGGACCAGCCGATCAAGACGATCAGGGTGCTGCGCAGCGAACAACGTGCCGATGAGGCCGCCCATGGAGTTCCCGTGGAGGGTGAACGTCTGCCACCCCAGGGCGTCGACGACCTCGAGCACGAAGTCGACGTACCCCTCGACGCTCAGTGAGTCGTTCTCGCCGATCGGCGTGCGCCCGAAACCGGGAAGGTCGACCGCGACCACGGGACCTTCCTTCGCCAGCCCCTCGATGACCTCGATCCACGTCACCGACGATCCGCCCAGCCCGTGGACGAGCAGTTGCGGACGAGCACCTTCGGTACGACGGCTGGGTACCCGGAGAACTCGCACGTCACGTCCTTGTACCTCGATGAAGGTGTCACTCACGGACGGCCAGTGGGCAAGTCGCACACTCATGGAAGCTCTAGTTCCCGATACTGCGCCCGCCAACCGTGCCCGGGGTGTGAGCCCCGACTCGCACGCGGCGCGATTAGTCCGTGCCACCAGGGGAACTTGGTGTCGATGACCCCATCCAAAGTCCGTGTGCGCCCGCTCGGAGGGGCCTTCGGTTGCCTCGTGATGATCGCGATCTCCGTGATCGCGTCCGTACTTCTCACCGTCCTCCTCAACCTCGGCCGCTGACCGGTGCCTCGCGCTTCAGATGGCGAGCGAGGTAGGGCGCCGTCACGCTTTCCTGCACCTTGACGATGTCGTGCGGTCTGCCGGTCGCGACGACTCGACCACCCGCGTCTCCCCCGCCTGGGCCGAGGTCGATCACCCAGTCCGCGGTGGCGATCGCGTCGAGGTCGTGCTCGACCAGGACGACGGTGTTACCGGCGTCGACGAGGCGATGCAGCTGGCGCATCAGCAGGACCGTGTCCGCGGGGTGCAGGCCGGAGGTCGGCTCGTCGAGCAGGTAGAGCGAGTGGCCGCGCTGGGCCCGCTGGAGCTCGGTCGCGAGCTTGATCCGCTGCGCCTACCCACCGCTGAGCTCGGTCGCGGGCTGGCCGAGCCGCAGGTACCCCAGTCCCACCTCGCGCAACGCCTCGAGGCTGCGTGCCGCGCTCGCCACATCGCCGAGGAAGCTCCCCGCTTCATCGACGGTCAGTGCGAGAACCTCCGCGATGTCCTTGCCTCGGTAGGTGATCTCGAGCGTCTCCTCGTTGTACCGCCTGCCGTGACAGACAGGGCAGGGCGCGTAGGTGCCGGGCAGGAACAGCAGCTCGACCGCGACGAAGCCTTCGCCCTGGCAGTTCTCGCACCTTCCCTCGGGCCGGTTGAACGAGAAGCGGCCAGCGTCGTAGCCGCGCGCTTGCGCCTCGTCCGTCGCCGCGTACAGCCTGCGGACTGCGTCGAACATCCCGGTGTAGGTGGCGAGGTTCGACCGCGGCGTTCGGCCGATCGGACGCTGGTCGACGAGAACGTGCCTGTCGAAGGACTCCAGGGCGGTGGCTTCCTCGGCGAGCACCAGGCTGACCAAGGTCGACTTGCCCGAACCCGAGACGCCGGTGATGGCGGTGAGCACGCACAGAGGGACGTCGACGGAGACGTCGCGCAGGTTGTGACGGGTCACGCCTTCCAAGCGCATCCAGCCCTGAGGGGTGCGGGGGTCGTGCTCCAAACGCTCGGCGCGACCGAAGAGATGCGCGCCCGTGGCCGACTCCGCAACCGCCTCGAGTCCTGCGACAGGACCGCTGTAGAGCACACGGCCACCTGACTCCCCTGCCCCGGGGCCGATGTCGACGACCCAGTCTGCCCGTCGGACGACGTCGAGGTCGTGCTCCACGACGAACAAGGAGTTCCCGGCCGCCTTCAAGCGGTCCAGTACGTCGAGCAGCGGCTCGGCGTCCGCCGGGTGTAGGCCGGCCGAGGGTTCGTCGAGGACGTAGACGACTCCGAACAGCCCGGATCGCAGCTGGGTGGCGATGCGCAGGCGCTGCGCCTCCCCGGGGGACAGCGTGGTCGAGCTCCGTCCGAGACTGAGGTAGCCCAGGCCCAGGTCGAGCAGCACCTCCAGACGCGCCACGACGTCGGCGCAGATCCGCACCGCTGCCTCATCGGCCTCGACGTCCTGGTCGGCCACAGACCGGAGCAGGTCCACGACCTCGGCAAGCGTCAGGTCGTTGACCTCGGCGATGGAGCGGCCGAGGAACGTGACCGCCAGTGCCTGGGGCCGCAGTCCACTCCCGCCGCAGTCCGGGCAGGGCGTGTCTTCGACGAATCGCATCGCTCGCTCGCGCATCCGATCGCTCTTGGAGTCGGCGAGCACGTGCAGCACGTGCTGGCGAGCGCTCCAGAACTTCCCGTAGTAGCCGTAGTCGACGCGATCCGGCTCCGGCTCGATCAGGACCGCGGGCTGCTCGTCGGTGAAGAGCAACCAGTCACGGTCCTTCTTCCGCAGCCGACGCCACGGCCTGTCGATGTCGATGCCGAGCCCTGACACGATGCTCCGCAGATTGGCGCCCTGCCAAGCGCCGGGCCACGCGGCGATGGCACCCTCACGGATGCTGAGCGTCGGGTCCGGAACGAGGAGCTCCTCGGTGACGTCGTGCACGACCCCGAGGCCGTGACATCGCGGACAGGCTCCGGCCGCGGTGTTGGGCGAGAACGCCTCGGCCGGGAGCGGCTCGGCCCCAGGCGGGTAGTCCCCGGCGCGTGAGTAGAGCATCCGCAGGAGGTTGGACAGTGTCGTGATCGTGCCGACCGACGACCGGGGAGTCGGCGCTCCACGTCGCTGCTGGAGGGCGACCGCCGGAGGCAGTCCCTCGATCTCCCGAACGTGGGGCGCCCCGACCTGCTGCAGCAGCCGTCGTGCGTATGGTGCGACCGACTCGAAGTAGCGACGTTGGGCCTCGGCGTACAACGTCCCGAACGCGAGTGATGACTTACCCGAGCCCGAGATCCCCGTGAACACCACCATCGCGTCACGGGGGATGTCGACGTCGACGTTGCGGAGGTTGTGCTCGTTGGCACCGCGGACACGCACCACGCCGTCGGTCAGCGCGGTCGTCACCGGTCTTCTCGGCGGGGCGACCCGCCTCGCCGGTTGCGTTTGCCGGCGAGCCGGGCGCGACGATCCTCTTCGCGCTTGGAGTACGCCGCGGCGCGGATGGCCTCGTCCGACTCGAAGCCCGTGCCCAGCGCTCCACCTACCGTTGCCGCAGATGCGACGAACCAGGCCAGGACGAACAGGTCACCGTGACCTATCGAGATCTTGAGGTAGTCCCCCATCACCCGAGGGTCGAGCACGAACAGCGCCCAGAGCAGGTTCACGACGTAAAGCGCGAGATAGCAGATGAGTGAACCTGCGACCAACGTGAGGATCGTCGAGGTGTTGTAGAGGCGTGACCGCTCCCTGGCCTGTGCCGAGTCGTCCGCTGGACGGTCCCACAACCCGCCGTCGATCACGATCCACCCGACCACCAGCGCTATGGAGACGACCGTGGCGATCGTGAGCCGCCACCACGACAACGAGTCAGCGAGCAGCCAGACGCTGGAGTTGATGGTGGCCACAGCACCGGTGGCAAGCGCCGCGACGAGTGCCGACTTCAACCCGGGGATGAGGAGCCACGGGCGGTTGGCCAGCACCATGCCGGAAAGCACGCGCCATCGGCCACCGAAGCGGCCCAGCCGCACCCGGTGCTCGTCCCCTTGTTGCGAATCTGCCATGCCCTCGACGAGCTTGCGCACCAGACGTCGGGCGCGGCCGTGCATGCGAAACCCACCGAGCGCCGGCAACGACAACACCGCTCTCCTCTGCCGCGGATCAGTCTCGACCAGCAGGTACCGCCCGTCGTCGTCGTGAAGGGGGAGCTCGGTCAGGCCGACGACGATGTCCCAGCCCTGCTGATCGGCCTGTTCGTCCAGCCGAGCGAGGGCGTCGTCGATGGTCTCCGACGCGTGAGTGAACGGCTCGCTCAACACCTCGACGTCCCAGGCCGACCCGCGCTGGTCGTTACGCGGCGCGAGGTCAGCAAGTCGTTGAGCGATTTCGGAGGGAGCGGCCGGGTCGGCCATCAAGCCGATGCGGGTCGGCGTCATTCCGCGACGGTACCCACCGTGTTCCGGGCTACACGCGCATTGCCGAACGCGTCAGGCCCAGCGGGGGTTTCGCGCTCGCGGAGCGCTCACTCCCCCCTTGGTTCGCGCGGGTTCAGCGCAAACGTGAGAACGAGCGCTGTGGCGGACCCGGCAAGGGCCAGCACGCCGAGGAGCGCATCCGTGCCGCCTCCCCCGATGTCGACGGCATCAACAAGCAGAGAGATTCCGAGCAGGAAGGAGACGATGGCGAGACCGATACCCATGGCGGTTCGGGTACCCAACCGGAGCGAAACCTACGTACTCAGCGCCTCGACAAGAGTCAAGCCGTTGGCGCGCCCTCGAAGTCGGAGGCTCGAAGATCGTCGAATGGCCCTGCCCCGAGCGCGCTTGAGAACCAACCAAGGTCGTAACCACTCGGGCAGGCTGGCGTTAGTCAGTCACCTCGATTCGCCCAAGGAAGGCCCGCCGATGTCCAGGACTGAAGTGGCAGCTCGGAAGAAGCCAAACGCCGATGCTTTCCACCGGGCTGGGATGGTCGCCTTCATTTCGGCGGCCGTCATCATCGCGGTCACTGCCGTTGGGGAGGGCATGAACTCATACGGCGTCGGCCAGGCAATCGGGGCCATGGTCCTGCCTGCTCTCATCGTGGGCGCCATCGCCCGCTTCATGCCCCGACGGTGGCCGACGTGGCTCTTCCCCTTGCTGATCGTTCCCTTCGGTCTTGCCATCCTGCTGGGGCAATCTGCCTGAGGTCACCCACGCAGAGTGTCGGAGCGTGCAACCGCACCACGGCCCGGCCGCATCTGGCGCGCCTGATCGTCGTGGCCGACCATGAGGCTATGGACTTCACCACTCGGTTAGCGACCGAGGCGGACGCCGACGCGCTGCGCCTCGTCATGGACGCCTCGATCAGCAGCCTGCAGAAGGGGTTCCTCACCGACGAGCAGATCGAGTCCAGCCGGGCGATCATGGGAATCGACAACCAGCTCATCAAAGACGGTACCTACTACGTCGTCGAGCATGACGGCGTCATCGCAGGCTGTGGAGGATGGAGCCGACGCGCGACGCTCTACGGCAGTGACTCCACTCCAGGACGAGACCCTCACCTTCTCGACCCAACCGTCGACGCGGCGCGAGTGCGCGCGATGTACACCAACCCGGATTTCGCGCGTCAAGGAGTCGGCAGGCTGATCCTGAGGCTGTGCGAGCAGGCAGCCGCGGCGGAGGGGTTCACTCGACTCGAGCTCATGGGCACCATGTCGGGTCAGCCGCTGTACGAGGCCTACGGATTCGTTCCCATCGAGGAGCTCGAGGACGACCGCGGCGGCACGCCCGTCCCCCTGGTGAAGATGGCGAAGCAAGTGGACCCGTCCATCAATCGTGACGAGGCTAAGTGACGGAACGGTGCTCGTGGTGCTAGGCAGGCCCTACGCAGCCGGAGCATGCCTTGCCTAGTCTGGAGGGGTGCCTGACCCTGCCGAGATCGACGAACGGATCGACCGCGCGAGCGCCCGGCCCTTCGGGCGGCGGTTCCACCTGCGCGGGCGCGAGCGAGCCCCCGCTGAGCTTCGCGGTCCACGGACGATAAGGGCTCACGCCGCGGAGATCATCGCCGAACGACTCGCGCCGAACGAGCCGCGCAACGACGGCCGGCAGACCCCGTATCGCAACCACCCGGTCTTCGTGGCCCAGCACGCGACCGCGACTTGCTGCCGCAGCTGCCTGGAGACATGGCACGGCATCGCCAAGGGCCATCAGCTCGACCGTGACGAGCGAGCCTACGTGGTCGAGGTGATCGGACGCTGGATCGACCGCGAGCTGACATCCCCCACATCAGGGCGGGACTCCGGGGGTTCCACCCCACGCCAATCGTGAAGGTGTCGGACCTCCCTGTGGTCAGCCGGGCAGCAGTCACCCGCGCTACCCAGCGGCGTTGGGAAGCAACCTTCCATCACGATTTGTTGATCCTGTGCGGAGAGCCGTCTGAACACAGCGTTTGCGGATCAGCCCAGTCTTCTCGACGTCGCCCGAAGGTCGTCGGCGTCCTTGTGATCGCGGCCGCTGAAGCGGCTGCGCCCCCAGCACGCGGCGTTGTGACGCCACGTTAGAGAAGCGCGAGTTCGGCGAGTGGGCCTGGGATCGCTCGGGGCGACTTACCTGGGCATCACTTGCGAGTCTGTGCCCTTTCGGCGGGGGTTGACCATGTGGTCCAGCGAGCGGCCCGCATGCCCGACATCCCAGACGGAGATGAGTACGAAAAGGATCAAGAAAGTCAGAATCATGGCTCCTCCTGTGAATGATTCGAGTCTCGAACCGCCTCTTGTGAGCCCGTATGACCCAGACCACCTTTTGCTCATGACTCTGGCCACACCGAGATCGTCGCGATGACGCTCAGCCAGGCGCCGCCCTACGCCATGCTGCTCATCTTGGTCGTTGCTGCCCTTACTTCGACTCTGTTCAACACTGGTGATCGCACGCCACCAGCGAATTCCCGGTATGGCGACGAGCTCCCAGGGGACTGCTCAAAGACGCCGTTCTGAACTCGCTTCGCCGCGAGAAGGACGCGGTCAGTGCGACGCAACGCCGTGTCGCTTCGTGGTCGCTAGGGCAGCATGGATCTCGTGGCTTCCGTCCCCGAACCTCTCGGTCCGCTCCTAGCCCTCAGACAGCACCAACAAGCAGGCGTGAGATCTCCACACAAGCCACTGTTGGTGTTGCTGGTGCTCGGTCGCATGGCCGCAGCCGGCTCCAGTTCGCTCCCCTGGTCGGTCGCCGAGAAGCAGTTGGCAGATCTGATAGCCGAGTTCGGACCCCCCTCTCGAACGGGGGCAGCCCAGAGTGCCGCCTACCCGTTTACGCGGCTGCGGTCTGACGGCGTCTGGGAACTGGACGAGGACGTGCCCATGGACTTGATCGGACCGCTTCGTGAGAAGTCCGTTGTTGGTCGCCTGCCTCCCGACCTCGAGACAGCGCTGAGTGATCAGTCCCTGTTGCACCAAACAGCCCGAGCGCTCGTGGAGTCGGAGTTCCCTACAACAGTAGGCGTCGACGTCTTGGCTGCCGTTGGCCTCGACCCGGATGCCGTCTATGCCCGACCCGAGTCGAAGGATCCTTCGACTCGTCGGAGAAGTGCCACGTGGCCTGGCCGCGTCCTCGCCGCCTGGGATCGGCAGTGCGCATTCTGCGGGTTCGACGGCCAACTTGGGGTTGGCTCGGTCGGACTTGAAGCGGCGCACGTTCGCTGGTTCAACTTCGAAGGACCGGATGAGATGGACAACGGCCTGGCCCTTTGCTCCCTGCATCACAAGCTCTTCGACCGCGGGGTACTTGGGCTCTCCGTGGACCTGCGCGTTCAGATCTCTGACGAATACAGTGCACGGACTGAGGCCGGGCGGAGCGTATATGACCTCGCAGATCGTGAACTCCAACCACGCCCGGGCACCGCCGTGCCAGCACCCGAGCACCTCGCGTGGCACGCGAGCCAAGTGTTCAAGGGTGCACGCTTGAGCGCCTAACGGGGCTTCAGCTCGGATACGCAGCGTTGTAGCGCAGGTTTGTTCACTCGAATCCCGCAACAGGAACCCATACCTCGCGTACGTGCTTCTGATGGGCGGCGAGCGTTCTTGAAGTCAGGCGCAGCGGTGCCACAGCTATATTGAGCGCCGTCACGGCGACCCGCTGTGGGCGCCCTCGAAGGGAGCAGTCAATGAAGCGCAAGCCCAGCATTTCGTTCGTTCTCGCAATCGTGGCCCTGGTGGTTGCCATGACTGGATCTGCCGTCGCCGGCTCTCTGATAACCAGTGCTCAGATCAAGGACGGGACCATCAAGATGCGTGACCTCAGCCGCGCAACAAAGACCGCGCTTCGTGACCATGAAGCATTCGCCACGGTCGACGCTGCCGGCAACGTCAGCAACGGTTCAGGGATCACAGGCGCCAACGTCGTTCAGCCGGACTCGACCACCGGCTTCTACTGCTTCACAGGGCTGAGCTTCACGCCGAAGAACGCGCAGGTCTCGCTTGTCGAGCCCTTCCCTGTCGGCGAGACCCTTGGGCTCGCAGCCCGCGTGGCCCTGAACGCCGGCGTCCCCTTCAACTGCCCTGCAGGCACCAAGGCGATCGTCACGATTCGCAAGGACGCTGGTGGCCTTGAGGATCACGCCTTCTCGATCCTTTTCAACTGACATGTGAGCCCCGGAGGTCGAGGGGCAGCGTCGGGCGCCGCCGAGTCATGACTCGGCGGCGCCTTGTCCGTTGAGTCGCGGTCAGGTGGCCTCGGCTAGATGCAGCGCGGTGGGAGCTGCCCATTGGGCTCGCCGAGCCTTCAGACGCCTGCGACGTACGCGGTGAGGAAGTGAACGGCGTGTCGGTCGAGGTTCCCGCGCGCTCGGTCATAGTGCTCAGTCGTCCTAGGATCCGCGTGCCGAGCGAGGATCTGGGCGTCGCGCAACGGCACGCCGGCATCCAGGGCGTTCGTTATGGCTGCGTGCCGCAACGAGTGCGGACTGATGTGCCGTGGGATGCCAGCCACCTTGGCGATGCGTTGGACCATCCGGTAGCAGTCACGCCTGTCGATCGGCTTCCCGGTCAGGGGACGCAATACCAGCGGGCCATCGGTGCGATCGCCCCGACAGGTCTCCAACACCCTGAGCACAGGGACCGTGAGTGGCATCGTGGCCGGCTTGTTCCCCTTGCCGACCAGGTGAAGGACGCGATGCCCTCGCAGAGTTTCCTGGAAGTGCTCGATCCGCACGCCAGCGGCCTCTGAGGCGCGCAGAGCGTTGATTCCCATCAGGTAAGCCAGAGCGCCGTGATGCACGCTGATCGTTTGGGCAATTTGCAGGAAGCGGATCAGCTCGAGTCGATCCAGACCTTGAGTTCGCGACTCATCGCGTTGCACCTTGGGCAAACGCGCGTACACGGCAGGGTCGTGCGGGGTCAGTCCGTCGATGTGGGCGAACTCGAAGAATCCGCGTACGCCGTTCAGCATCGAGTTGACGGTTGCCGGCATCAGGTGCGCCTCGACGAGCTCACGGATGTACAGCTCGACGTGAGCGCGCTGGATGCCGATCAATGGATCGAGTCCGTTTGACTCGCACCAGCCGAACCAGCGTCGCAGCTGATACGAATACAGATCGTGAGTACGGCCGGAGTACCGCGCCAAGAATGAGACCGCAGCGATCTGTGCCGGCGTCATTGCGCCAGGCTGTAGCGAGAGAAGAACAGAGTTGGCCATCGTTTCTCCGCGACGGCCTGGTGTCCGGGCCTCGACCATGGACCGCCGCACACACGGTGAGGCGCCCTAGTCCGACCCTATGCCGGTCCGGCAGGCGAGTGAGGGGATGGTTCCCTCGGGTAACGGTTGTTGCAGTGCTTAGCTGGGCTCGCGGCGGCGGCGCTGTGACGCACCTGCGCTGCGCCGTCAGGCGCGGAGCCGCTCGGTCTTTTGACCGGTCAGCTTGGCGATGAGTTCGAAGTCCTTGTCGAGATGCAGCACGGTGAGGCCGGCTAGTTCAGCCGCAGCTGCGATGACCAGGTCCGGGATTGATGGCGCGCGGTGCTGCCCTTTGGAGGCGAGGAGGAGTTGAACCTCGAGCGCGCGGTCCTCGATTGCTGGCGTCAGGTACTCGACAGGCATCGCGGAGATGGGCGGCGTGCTGAAGGCAGAGCGAGCTTGAGCCCCTGTGCGAGCCGAGTATCCGATCTCGAGCCTGGTGACCGTCGTGATCCGCACGTGGCCACGCTCGATTCGAGTGGCCCACTCCTGAGCGTCCGGACTTTCGCCGAGGCGGACGAGCGCAGACTTGTCGATGAGCCAGTCGGTCACCGCCACGCTGCGTCCATCACCTCTGTGTCGCCCAGGTCAGCGAATTTGCTTCCAAACCTTTGCAGGTCCTGAATGGAGACCTGCGCGCTTGACGTGGCTGCATCGGCCGCCAGGCGTCGTCGGATGTACTCAACGCGAGACAGACCAAGGCGCGCAGCATGCGCGTCGACCTCTGCCAAGACATCCTCAGGGACGTCCCGTATCAACACGTCGGGCATCTCTACACCTCCTCGATATCTCAAGATATCATAGGCTCGATGGTGCGGCGGCTCGCGGCGATAGGACGCAAAAGGGCCTTCGTGGAATGGGTCGACTATCAGGGATCCGGCGGTCGGCGCCTGGCGCGCCTTCCGTGCTTCCGCGGCCTTCCCCTGGGATACAACACTCCGTACCAACTGCGCGCTTCGCTGCTCACAACCACGAACACCGTCAGTCCCAGGCCGGCCACGACCATGAACACCAGCCACCCGTTCGGAAGTTTTGCGATCACATCGCGCACGGGGTCGTCCACTGCCCAGGTCACCAGGCCGGTCATCACAATCCTCATCCTTCGCTCCTGCTCTTGGCGTCCGCACGAAGCCACCGCTCGGAGGCGTCACCGGACACGAATCTGCAATGCGGTGTCAGCCACGACCCCTCTCGATACGGAGGTACGCCACCTCGTCGAGCTCGCGCACCGACAACCACTAGTCGTCCGCCGCAGTGATGAGTTTGAGAGCGGTACGACGCTCTTGTCGCGTCGAGCGCGCTTCGGACTCGAAACGTGACTACGGGACGCACTTCATTCGACCGGTTCACGTCGATTCCTGCACAGACTTGCCACCCTGCACGCTCGTGAACTTGCTTGTCTGTCGAAAACGTGCGAGATTGAGCTACTAACGCTAGGTGGCCCCATGACTGATGAAAGCTTTCGGACGATCGACGTCCGCCTACGAGTGCGCCTGAAGCCCGTCAGCAAAGGCTCGCGCGAAATGCGCCGCGCCAGGCTCGAGGCCACGTTGATCGAGTGGGGGCTGAAGGGCTTGATTGCGGCCCTAGAGGCGAACCGTTATCTGGTCGACAAGGTCACCGAGGCCACATATATGTGCGAGCGCAGTGACGACCGAGGCAAGTTTGGAGGATCCCTGCTCTAAAACGGCTGCGCCGAAGCTGCGGGCCGTTTGGCGCCACGGTCGATCGCCGGCGGCGGAGTGACGCGGGTGGAGCGGAGGCCGCCATATTGGTTCTCGCCGCTGCCGCACCCGGACTCATCGTTGCGAGCCGCGCTTCGAGTGCTCAAGGGGTGTATCGACCAAGGAAGGGCATCGCGGCACTGGCTTCATGCGCGCGACCTGATCTGACTCCAGCGCTTACAGCCGCTGCACTTCGTGGACTAAGCGGTCGGCCAAGAGCCGTGCTTTCTTGCTCAAGGACTCCAACTGCTGCGCAAGAGCTCTTAGTTGGGAGAGATCGAAGTACTGCGCCTGCCAGGTCTTGCTCTTCAGATCTGGTTTGAACGTGACGAACGAACGGCCATCGACGATGCCTCGGATATCTGTCCAGTAGCCATGAACAACTCTGTGTCGCGCGTCCAACAGCTCTGCGGCGCGCTCCAATAACTCCAACGATGCTGCGCTCCACCACTCGTCTGCACGCGTCGCCGCCTCAGGCTCGATCAGTTTGCGTAGCGTGCCGACCGGCTGTCCATGAGTCTTCCGGAACGATGTTTCGTCACCCCCGAGCACAGCGTAGGCAAGAGTCGTGATCGCTTGTTCCAGTTGGGCAGCTGGAACCACTACCCGTCCGACTTCCTCGTAAAGGTCAACCAGCCGATCGTCGCCCATGGCATCAATTCGTATCAGTTCACCGCCCTAACCCGCTTGTTTGGCCACCGCCGCTACCTACGTCTGGCGGATGTGACGCACCATGCCCAGCGAAGCGACGGCGGCATGAGGCGCCTCGGCCCACGGTTGCTCGCCGCGGGTGGGCGCTCCGAGGCTCACGGCTCCCCAAATGCCTAAGGAGCCGGTTGAGGCGGGGACGCCGAGGGGCCAGGAGTCGCCCTGTTGGGCCCCTTGGCGGAGTTGATCGCTTGGGCGCGCAGGTCGATGTCCGGTCCAACGAAGAGGCGATGAAAGGCCTCGTCCAAGAACTCCGCGCCTTCAAGGACGTCCTTCAACGTCAAGTCGGAATCTTCGTGGGTGCCCACGTTGCCGATCCACTTCACCGCCTTGAAGAGCGCCGCGACTTTGGGGTCGCCTCCGGCTGCCTCCCACTGGCCGATTCTCTTATGCGCGCTAATGAAGTTGCCGTTCGCGTCCTGTGCGGCAACGCCTTCGCTGGTGAGGAAGAGTTCCACGGTCGTGCGGAGCGCAGTGGCGGCAAGCCCAGGGTCGGCCAGAAGCAGCCGTGAAGCGCGCTCGATCCCGTCGCTGACAATGGTTGGCGCGCTCTCGGGTACGCGAAGCAAAATGATTGGAGGCGAGAGGTAATCCAGCGAGTACCAGGTTGCGTACTGCTGTTCATACTCCCTCTCCGCTTGCCCGACGCGAAAGGACCCGACCCCAAGGACGATCTGGCCGCAATCGGCGCCTTCGCAGCGACCGACGATGTGAAAGGAACCGTAGATCCAGTCTGGTTCCCAAGCTGGATGGTCTTGAGAACTCGCCGATCCGGGATCGAGTATCTCTGTCGGCTTCTCGAAATTGATACGGGCATCCATGCAGCCGGGACACTTAGGACGAGGCCAGGCGTCGTTCTCGACCGCCTTGCCGAGGGCGATGAGATGTGGGTCGGAAAGCACACGCTGATGCTATGGCGGACGGTGAACGGCTTCGGTGCGACATACCGCAAGCGCCAGCGATCGCGGCGCTGTGGCACCTCCGCTGCCTCTCCCTGCACTTAGCAAGCGATTCGGCAGAACCCGTGCGACGTCCCGCATACTCTCAATGCAATCCACGTTCTCGGGAGGGACCCTGAAACGCGTCGCCTTTGCGCTCACCTTCGCCGCCCTTGGCGCCGTGCTCGCCCTGACCTTCTTCCAGCAAGGGCAGGAGCCGCAGAGCGACGCCTTCGACCCCGACCACAGCCGAGTCTTCAATGGGTTCCAGCAGTCCACGTCGGTGGTCCTCGGGAACAAGGGCGTCAGCAGCGTTGAGCCTGACTCTGAGTGCAAGCGCCTCGAGAAGCTGACCTGGCGCTGTTATCGACGCTGGGCGCCAGTGGGGCACCCAGATCAAGCGCAGATAATCCAAGCCGACGTCAACGTCTACGACGACCGAGTCGTTGTCGGCGAGATCGAACGCATCCCAGATCCGCCGAGGCAGTAGGAGGGCGGCGCAAGGCGATGACGCCGTCGAGGTGGCGTTGTGATGCATCTACATCTGGTCGATGCCTCACGCAGGGCGCTCGTATCTCAGGCGACCTTCAGCGGGGACGTCATCGACAAATACTCCTGGATCGGAGTGAAGTCTGTGTACCGCTGGCGGAGCTCACTCTTCCAATCGTCGTGACCCGCGACTGAGCGCAGTACGTCCTCGATCGAGGAGAAGCGCAGAGTACTGTCGTGGCCCTCGGCAAGCTGTCGACCACAGTACTCACGACCCTCGTGGCGCTGGAGTCAAAATCACTAGCGACCACGACCTCCGCGTATTCGGCGTATAGGCGGCTGCCGTCCGGGCGTTTCAGCAACTCGAACGTGCGTTGAGCGAGGAGCTGGTTGTACCAGAACTGCAGGTTTCTTCTGTGCTCAAGGAGCCTGAGAGCCGCCCCGTCTTTCCAGGGACGCCGTGCCGTCTCCTTGACGTACTTCTCGCGACCGGGCGATCCCTCCGATGGAAGCATCAGAGCCTTAGCCAAGTCCTCGTGATACTTGGTCTCGATTCCGATGAACCCAAGTCGTTCGCCGGGTATCTCGTACTCGACGAAAGCGTCGAACGCGGATCCGCCAAGTGGCAACTCGCCTAGCTCCGCGACGGTCGGAGCGTACTCGAGACGAATCCGCACAACGGACGTGGCATCAGGTGCCATGCTCTGGACCCAACGGACAAGCGCGTTGGGCTCGACTCTGCTTAGGTAGCCGAACAGGTTGAAGCACAGCGGCTGAGACGACAGGAGATTCCGGCGCAGTCGATCCTCGTACAGGATGCCCGCCGCCGAGTTCAGGTCTCGCTTCGATTCCTCAAGGGCATCGACAACCTCAGGCCACATCAGGTTCGGCTCGAAACCGTCTAGTCCCTCAGGAAGAATGGAGGCCACCAGGGGATTGCGGGCCCTTGGTTTCTTGCCCTTCTTGGGAGGCGGATACAAACGCCCGGCGTCCGCGATGCCGCGGCACTCCTGACGCCACCAGCTCTGCTGAAGTCTCAGCCCAGCCTGTAAGGGATTGACTCCCCTGACGCGCCACCGGGGATCATGCCAGGGAGTCGACCGGTCCAACGTTTGCACGTCGCTCACATACCCCACCCGCGGGATGGTCACGCGGCGGAAAGACGCTGCTGTTGGTGGGCTCAGTCCGGCCCTGCGGTGGCGAACACTAGAACGCTGAGGTCTGCAAGTACCAGCGCGAAGGCGGAGAGCCCACTTGTTGCCAGTTCGCTAGCAGTCATCCTCACCACCTCCTTCCTCTCGTCGTTGCCGCTCTGGGCTGGATTGCTCGAGATGAGGTTGTGGAACATGAGTGCCAGGAAAGCCACCGTCAGAGACAGAACCCGGAGAACCGGACTCAGCCCACCAACAACACCATGATGGCAGATTGGTCCGACACTTATCTGGGCGCGCCATACGCCCGCCACCCGAAGTTGAAGCGGCGCTGTGACGCAGTTGTGTTTGTCTTCGCTGCGATTAGCCCGGCAGGCTATGCGAGCTGAATCAGCAGCGCTACTTTGGGCCCGTGCTCGACCGCAAGACTGCCTGTGTGCCCCTGGCCGCCCTCGTAGCGAGCATGTTTTCGGTTGCTGCCTGCGGGCTGATAGGCACCAAGGTCTACCGGATGCCGTCGAGCTCGATGGAACCGACGCTGCGATTCGATGAATCGTTTCGCGCTCGACTCGTCGAGGATTACGACCCGCGACGATTGGACGTCGTCGTCTTCGAGGACCCAGGCGATTGGCTCGGTCCGCATTCGGAGACCAGTTCGCCATCTCTCATCGTGAAGCGAGTCATCGGCATCGGCGGTGACCACGTCGTCTGTTGTGACTCCATGGGGCGCGTGCAGGTCAACGGCGACCCCCTAGACGAGGACTACATAGGCACAAACGCTCCGTCCCAACAAAGCTTCGACGTGACCGTTCCCTCTGACCACCTCTGGGTGATGGGAGACAACCGAGCTAGTTCAGCGGATAGCAGGGCCCACATAGGTGATCCCGAGGGTGGGTTTGTCCCTGTCGACCTAGTGCGGGCGATTGCGCAGCTCGACTGAGGCCGAGCACGCACACTCGCGCCAGCTCGCGGCGATGTGACGTGACATGTGCATGCCTGGGTGCGCGTCGGTCCGGCGTTAGGGCTCGAAACGGGTCCCGCTCGGGAGGCAGAACGACGTCGTCGCGGCCCCGCCGCTGTTGGCTTGGCACGCGCCGTCCGATAAGGCTCGGTCGCCCAACGGCTCATCCAGAGTCACCTTGTACGGCACCCAGTCGTTGCCCTGGCACGTTGCGGCACCCGGCCTCTTGGGCGCCACACTGAACGTCACGACAACCTCGTGTCCGGTCATCCGAATCTGCGGCGGGAAGACTTCTCCGGTCACTCCGCCATTGCATGCGAGACGTGACACAACCGCCGTGAACTCCGTCGACGAGCTGGTCAGGTCCTGCCCTTCGGCCATGTTCCACACCGCCGTCTCGCCTTCGAGGCGGTCAGAGTCGACATCCTCGCCCGGGCCACACGCGGTCAGTGCCAGACATGCGGTGGTGGCAATCGCTGCGTAGATCGTGAGCTCCATGGTGGTTTGACGCTAACGGAGCGATCTGGGTTGCGTACAACGCCTGAGACATGCAGCGACCTCGACAGACCAAGCCGGCCAGGCGGCGCTGTGACGCAGTGAGCGCGTCATAATCTTCTGAGTGCCGTTTAGATCTTCGCCGGGAGGGACAGCGTGAACCGCTGGATCGTGGAGCACCAACGCCTATTCACGATCGTCGGTTCGGTTCTCTCCGTTGCGGGCGTCGTGGGCATCTACCTCAACCAGCAGGGAAGCGATCTTCCGAGCGTCGCCGTGAACGCCTTGCTCCCCTTCGGGCTGGCGGCGATCGTTCTCCCAGGGAGATTGGATAACGGCGTGATCGACGACCAGGAATAGGTGGAGTGGCTGCTGCGCAAGCTCGCGGCGTTGTGATGCGGTTGAGATTGCCCACGCGTGCGTGATCGGCTCGGCACTTCGGTCGGAGCCCGAAGCTGCACCCTGGGGGCCCTCCCGATATCCCTCCGCGTTAGTTCCTGTTGTGCCCCAGCGACCGCGCGTGGAGCACGTCCTTCCAGTACGACTCACGCTCGAGAACATGATCATCGTCGGTGCGCATCGACCAATACTCCAGGAGCGCGAAACGCATGTTGGTCCGGTAGTACTCCTCCCCCTTCCTTTCGACGATTTCCTTCAGGCCGACATTGCCTCCGTGAAGGGTGGCCGCATACGTCGCCCAGCGTTGCCAGATGCCGGTGTCTCCGTACGCGGACCCGACGTACCGCTGCCCGGTCTCCTTGTCGTGGATGACATAGACGCCCTTCATGCTTTCCAGGGCGATCCGCCAGTCGGCACGAGCCTGACTGACGACGGCTTGTAGATCGGCGAGACTGTGGTTGATGCGGTCGTGCCCCGGGAAGGGGTCGCCGGCGAAGGGCTCTTCAAGGATCGAGAAGACAGACATGGTCGGCAGCACTGACTCCATCTGCCTCCGGATATTGCGGCCGGTCCGCTTGTGGCGGATGTTAAGCCGCCGGACGAACCCACCCATCAGGTCCTCGCGCAGCGCCACTGTGTAGGACTGGGCTTTCGGCTCGGGTCTGCGTTCCAGTACCTCCCAGATCCCACCGAACAGCCATAGGCTCTGGTCGTGCTTGTCTTGGGCCAGCGAGAAGATGAACTGCCGATTGAAGTCGTCTTTCACGCTTCGCCACGAGTTCCACCCCTGCCAGCCAGCTGGATCCGTCGCGAGGACATCTATGGGTTGTTCACCATGCTCGTTTCGAACGGCGAAATGCACCTTGCACAGCGTCGGCTCGAAGCCTGACGGGAGCAGCGTCGCCAGTGGGATGGCTTCCATGCCGGGGTCGTGGTGCCTCTCACTCATGAATGGGACTCCTCTGGGCGGGCGTAGGCGAGGGCTGGGTGTTCCAGCCAGGAGACGTGGCACGGGCAAGACCATGACGCAAGAATTGCAACACGTTTCACGAGGGCAGAACAGCCCGTGGCATGGTGGGCACTGACTCCGACTCAAGGCCACGCTTGGCGCACTAGTGTCGACCCCAGATACGAGGATTTAGTCATGAGTAAGCACGACGACGCCAACGAGATCTACGACGCCTGTGCGTCCATCCCTGAAGGGATGGTCATCACTTACGGCGACCTCGCTGCACTCGTTGGCCGACCCCCGAGCCATGCCCGACCTGTGGCGACCATCCTGGGTCACCGGCCCAACGCTGGCACCAGCCTTGACCCCTTGCCGTGGTGGCGCGTCGTGCGCAGCGACGGCTCACTGCTCGACGCCGACCAGATCAAAGGAACGACCGAGCAATGGGTCAATTTTGCTCGTGGCAAACTCGCGGACGAGGGCGTGCCCTTCACCAACGATGGCCGGGTAGACATCAGCAAGGCGAAGCGCATGACGATTCCGGAAGGCGTCGAGCGCAAGCAACACACCCGGGAGCAAGCCATACCTGAGCCCTGCTGGCGACACGACAAGGTCCAGTACTCCTGTAGGGACTGCGTTCCTATGGCTCGCTAGCCTGCCGATCTCCAAAACCGTCGGACCGATTCATGAGCGGCGGGTCCCCGAGAGCATCAACCGCCAAGGAGTGGCCAGGCACAGCTAGTTGCTGTGCCAGCTCGCGGCGTTGTGACGTAACCACGAACCATCGACGAGCCCGTCAGGTGTGCCAGCTGTAGCCGCCCTCTGCATCGAACTTGAGGGTCAGAAGGCGACTAAAAGCGCCGACCGTCGCAGTGCACGAGAGCTCCTCGCCCACGTTCACCGTCACGAGTTCGGGGCAGTCTACGGAGACTTTGCCGCCCAATTGTGTTGAAGCATCGCGAGCAATCTGCGTCTCGACGAATGGCATGTTCACAGATACGCGTTGCGGAATGAGACTCACTGAAGCGCCGATAGCCACCAGGACGGCAAGCAACCAGACGAATGGAATCAAAGGAGTGCTTCCGGCTCGCTTGGTCCGCTGCACGAGGTAAAGGGGAAGCAGGAATACCCCCGCAGCCGAACTGAGCCTTACACCGGCCTTCTTGGCCCGCCGTTCGTCACCAGTTACGAACGCCACCGTTGCGATGAAGGATGCGACCGAAGCAGCCGTGTAGGCCGCTGCGTTGTCAGCGTCCGGAAAGGTCGCCAGCCACGCCCATGCAAACGTGAGCCAGACGAGCGGAACGATTGCCAGCATCCATGCAAATGTGTGATCGAGCCCCGCCTGCTTCATCGGGCGCCAGGACGTCCCATCCCACCAGTACTTGCCGTCTGGACTGACGGTTGGAGCGGCCGTCACCTGCAAGGGTTTGATCGGTGTTTGCGCCGTCGGTGCCAATGGTTGTGGACTGGGAGTCCCGGCTCCCTGACTCGGGCGGCTCTGCGGCTTGATGTATCTGGGAATCGCGCTTGTCGACTCTCCGCAGGAAGGACAAAACGCGGCATCCCATGCCATGTCTTCCGCGCAGAAGCGGCAGACCTTCAGCTGGGCTGGATGTTCGCCGACCGACGCGATTGCCGGTGCTCCCTTCTCGGAAGTGGCGGAGTGCGCTCCGCCTTCGACGATTGCCAGATGGGCTTCTCGGAAGCTGGCTTGCTGCGCACGATCCCGAAACCCGACATCGAAGGTCTCATCCGGTGTCACGATCCGAACACTGAATGAGGTCGGGTACTCGACCGCTCGGATGTCCGAGAGGTCGAAGCTCTTGTCACCCAGGGACAATCGTTCCTGGTCGAGAACCAGTTCCATTGGTCTGCCGCAGTGACTGACAGCAAACACGACTGGATCAGACATAGTCATGCGTCCCCCGCACGTCTCCGAGATAGCCGTTCCAGCATCACGCTAGGACATCCCGAGATGGCTGTCCGCAGTTCGATGCAGGTCGTCCGAAAGGTTGACCACGTGCTCTGACGGCCGATCAGCGGGGGCGCTGCACCACTCCGTCCTCGCTTCAGAGCCTCCGGAGCGGTTCAAACCTTCGCGTCCGTAATCCTCTCCCTGGTCACAACCCAAGTTTGTTTACCGCGTAAGTAGCCTCTTCCAAGGTGAACTTCGCGCCCGCTGAGCTCGACAGCTGTTCGATCAATCCCTGACGGGAGAAGGAAGTGAAGTCGAGGTAGTCCTTGGCCGAGCGCACTGCCTGCTCCTTCCAATTGGCGTGGAGCTGGTCGACGGCCCAAGTTGCGTCTGCCACCTCGTAGCCCGATCCCGCGTCCGATGACAGTTGATCGATGAGGCCTTGCCGGCTGAATGCCGTAAAGTCTAAGTAGTCCCGAGCTGATGCAAGGGCATTCTCCATAGCCAGAGTGATCTTCGACTTGCTGGGATCACTAGGGAACGCATCTACCGCGTCGGCAACCCCGTCACTGTCGGAGTCCTTGCTGTACTCGGCGTCCTTGGGAAAGTCATCGAGCTGATCGGCGACACGGTCGCCATCGGTGTCTTTGCTGTACTTGGCGTCCTTGGGAAAGGCGTCTTTGTAGTCCGGCACCTTGTCCTTGTCCGTGTCGACGTCGTCCTGGCTTTGGATGGCGGCGTCTTCGGGTCGGAAGTCCTGGTCATCGTTCACGCCGTCCCCGTCGGTGTCGACCGGTGTTGGTGATGGCGAGGGGGTAGGTGTGGATGTGACGTTGTTCGAGCCAGCGCCCTTGCTCGCGTCGTCGGTCTTCTTGGTGTCGCCGGAGCCGGATGCCGCTCCGATGGCAGTCAGGAGAACCACCGCACCGATCGTGATGACCCACCATCGCTTCCAGAAGGGCTTCGGGGGCTTAGCCGCGGGCGCGACGGGCTGGGCCGGGACCATTGGCGCTCGGTGGTCTGTCCATTGCGTGCCGTCCCAGTAGCGCTGCGCTCCGGGAACCTCCGGGTCTGGGTACCAGCCAGCGTTTGCAGCGGGAGTGTTGGAGCCGAAGGTCGGGTCGGTCATCGGGCCACCGTCGCTCGCGCGCGGACGTTCAAGACACTGGCGTAGGCCTCAGCGCCCCGCTTGAGACGGCGCACGTGACCAACGAACGGCCAACCGCAAAGCCAGAAACAGGCGAGGGCTGAGGTCTTGATCGAGGAGCCGACCGCGGCGTGTGCGAGGTTGAGCCGCCTCGCGAGACCGTAGGCAGCGAACGGCATGAGGAACCAGGCGAAGAGAAAGCCTGCTCCTCCCTGGGCAAGCGACCTGTTCATGCCGGCAACCCAGCGGGCGCGGGCGATGCCGAGCGTGAAGAGGTTCACGATCCAGCTGGGCGATGACATGTATATGGGTTCCGAGAACATGCGGCGTACGTTGTCATCGGGATTCAGCACATGTCCGAGATACGCCTGAGTAATCAGTCGATCGGTCTACATGAAAACTGCGTGGCTTTTCGGACCCATCGGTCCACCGACCCCCCATCCACCGTTCGTTGCAATCTACATAGTTTGTTTAACCCAATTGTTGGAGGCACCGGCAACCAGTTCCGCGACAACGGGTGCCCGGCGGGACAGCTCCACGGACATGAGTTCGAGGCGGCGATGTGACGCGGGCCCGTTCGCGTCAAGACGAGCCTCCGGGGACGTGGATTGCTCCCGTCGGGCTCTCGAGTCGCCGGGCCATGCTCCGTCCGGTAGCGCGTACCCTGCTCTCGTGGAATTCAGCGTGGCGACGTGGAATCTTCACCAGGGCGGTTTGCACGCTGCTTGGGATGCGTTGTCGACTCTTGACGCCGATGTGGTGCTCGTTCAGGAGGCGGCAGTCCCGGCTGGATGGACACCGCCAGCTGGCGTGCGGTCATGGCCGCCGATCGATAGGCCGGATCTTTGGGGCTCGAAGGGTGGGCGGTATTGGTCGGCCGGTGTGGTGGTGCTGAATCCGGAATTCACGGTCCGCCCTTTCGCCGACCTTGTTGTGCGTGCGGCGCAAGGACCGCTGGAGGAGGGACGGCCGGGACGGACAGGCGTGCTTGCCGCGTGCAATCTCGAGTTACAGGCCCACACCGTCGTGACGGTAGCGAGCGCGTATGGAATGTGGGAGCGGGATGCAGCTGGCACCTCGATCTCAGAAGGGACGATGAACCACATCCTCGATGACTTCCTACCCACGTTGCCCTCAGAGCAGTCCGTAGTCCTGGGTGGCGACTTCAACATATGGATTCAGCCCCACCAGGGTGCGGTGTGGCCGGCATACCAAGCGATCTTCGATCGACTGACGTCAGCGAAACTCATCGACTGCCTCCAGGCGGAGGACGGCTGGGGACGAGCGCCTTTGGCCGACTGTTCCTGCGGTGGAGGGCCCGGATGTCGGCATGTACGAACGTATCGACATCGCTGGCAGCCCTCCTCGAACCCGTGGCAAAACGACTACGTCTTTGCGTCGGAATCGATGGCGCGAAACCTGGTCGCATGCAGTGTCTTAGACGATGACGCCTATTGGGCGCTTAGCGATCACTGCCCGGTGTTGGCGAGGTTCGCCTTCACATCGCCGGTCCTCTGACCTCGCGACATGTCCGCCTAGGTTGGGCGTGGACCCGAGCAGGGTGGCGACGACACTTGGTCTGTGCTGGCACACACGGGACTTACCCGAATCGAGAAGTGTCGGGCCTGCCTTGCACACTCTGATCGTGGATCAGATCTCGACTCTAATCTCGTCAGTCACCGCGGTCGTTGCGACTGCAGTATCGCTTTTCCTACTGCGACAGGGCCAGGTCGACCGCCGAAAGTTGCGAGAGGATGAAGCCCGGTCGCAGGCAAGGCGGATCACATCCTGGGCGGATTGGCAGGACCCGAGCGACTTCGCCACGTTCGCCAAGCCTCGCCTGCCGGCGGTCTTTGTTAGGAATTCCTCGGACGCGGCGGTCTTCGATGTCTTTGTCGACTATCTCGCTCCTGTCGACGGTGCGCTGTTCAGGGTGGCGATTGGGCCGGTACCTCCGGGCGAAACCCGCGTGCACAGCGTCGACTACGAAGGCCCACTTATGCGGGGTTGGGAACCTGCCACGCTCTTTGCTCGAGTCAACTTCCGGGACGCTGCGGGACATCGTTGGGTACGCGACGCACTCGGTCAGCTGCGAGAAGATTCTGGCGCCGCCCACGATGATTTCTTTGAACGCGGAGGCGTGATCCTCGACCGCGACAAGTTCATCGCGTGACTCCTGCAATCGCGGCGTTGTGACGCGGGTTCCCTCCCCACACGCCGTTTTCAGCGGGCCGGCCTTGAGCCCTTATTCCAAAACGTCGCTCGTGTCGGCGGCTGCTGCCATTGTGTACGTGGTTGAACGGCATATCTGGGAGCGCATATGGCAGAGCTGGGCTACGTCCCACGGAAGAAGGGCTTCGAACTGCGGCTGATGTCGCGTGATGGACTCGAATTGACTCTGGACTGCCCCGACCCGTCATTGGACGCGGCAGTTGATGGCGCTGTCGAGCTGCGAGCGAACCTAGCGCTGATGGAGGCCTTCCTTGCGTACGGCAAGAACGAATTCGCGTACCGTCGCGCGCGGTCTCCTGAGAAGCGCAAGAGTCACCAGGATGCAGCACGCCGGTACGCTCGGGACGCGTCCGGCATCGCCGACCTCGTTAGTCGTCTCGGTTCGGAGACGCGCGACGCATGGTGTTCCGGATGCTTTGAGCGCACACAGCACCGCCTCGTCCGTGGGTCCGCTCGGCCGAAGGTGATGTGTCTTTGTGCCACCTGCGGTACGCCAACGATCCGATGCGCCGTGCCTCGGTGTCGCAATCACGCAGCGGTCCCTGCTAATGACCGCATCACGCTGAGCTACTGCGCCCCGCATCGCCACGAGATCCCGAGTTTCGAAAAGCTAACCGCTAGGTTGTCCAACCTCGAGGAAAGCAAGAACTGGCTCAAGTTCGACTACAGGAACGCTGATCGGATCACCAAGGTCACCGGGGGAACAATCGGTGCGGCGATAGTGATCGCACCCGCGGCATTCTTTGCCGCGCCCGTTGTCGGTGCAGCGCTCGGCGGATCGGCACTTGGCGGCGGGTTGACCGGCGCCGCAGCCACTTCGCACGGGTTAGCAATGATTGGCGGCGGATCGATTGCCGCTGGTGGACTCGGTATGGCTGGAGGGACCGCGGTCGTGACCGCGACTGGGTCCGCCCTCGGGGGGATCCTCGGCGCCACGGCCACTTCTGCCTATGTCAGCTCCGACAGTTCGTTCCGCCTTGAGAAGCTGCGTGACGGCGACGGTCCGGTTGTGGTGCTCGCTTCCGGATTCCTCACCGACGGTCAGGATGGTTGGGGCACCTGGCGGCCGATGGTAGACCGACGCTACCCGGACGCGACCGTCTACCGAGTGCACTGGGGCGCCAAGGAGCTCAAGAGCATAGGGATGCTCGCCGGTCTCGGGGCAGGCAAGGTTGCGGCACGCAAGGCAGTCGCCGCCGCCGGCAAGAAGGGCAGCAAGGCTTTCGGGTCACTACCGGGGATCGGTTGGGTCCTGGCAGCGCACGACGTCGCCGCCAACCCCTGGTCGGTCGCCAAGAACCGAGCAGGGATGACCGGCGCGATCCTCGCCGACCTGATAGCACGAACGGACGAGGGGCCTTACATCCTCATCGGCCACAGCCTCGGCGCCCGAGTGATGGTCCACGCCGCTCAAGCGCTGGGCACTCGAACCGGCGCTGAGCCACTTATCGAAACTATGCACCTTTTAGGAGCAGCCGTGGGCAACAAGGGCGACTGGCGCTCGTTGGACGCTGCTGTGAACGGCACGGTCTGGAATTACCGATCTAGCCGCGACGAGGTCCTCGGCACCGTCTACAAGATCGCTGAGATGGGACAGAAAGCGGTCGGATACACGGGCTTCAACTCGACGTTCCAACGGATCAAGGACCGAAACGTGACGCGCACCGTAGGCGGACACTCCGCCTACTTCGATGGAGTTCAACTCGCCTAACCTCTCACGCAGCGGTGTGCAGTGCCGCGGACCCGGAGGGGTATTACGCGGCTCTGTGACGCTCTTAATCCGCACGGTCACTGAAAGAGCACTCGTAGGGAGTCTGCGAGGGTCGGCAGAGCGATCTCCAGATCGGCGCCCAGTGCGTCGTGCAAAGCAGCGGCCTCCGCGTCATGTCCGCAAGCTCGCAGCGTGTCAACGACGCTGTGGTTCTCAAGGTCAAGTCGTATGAACCGGTTTCTACCCCGGTCGACCTCGATCATCAGATCGATACAGCATCCCTGGCCGCGGTCCTGAGCGTTCGATTGTGGAAGCACCGGGTAACGGTCGCTCAACTCATCGTGCACTGCGCAGAAGATCATCTGCTCCCAACCGCCCTGACCCGCCGAGAACCCGGCGCCGGTCAGCACCGGGTCGAGGACCGTGTGTAGGACGGATCCGATGTCGGGTGGTGCCATCACGCCAGCGTGAGCGCGGTCCGCGGAGAGATCAAGGGAATTGTCGCGTTCCGGGCATGCGGCGCTGTGGCGCGATCATCAACGGCGGCTATGGTCCGCCGATCAATCCATACGCCCAGGTGACGTCGCCGTCGCGCACGAAGAGCAGCACAGGTGTCCCTTTCTCGGCCGAGGACGCGTACACAATGCCTCCGCCGGGCGTCCGGTCCACCTCAACCCATCCATCAGGTATTGCCTGGCGTGTGCCCCGGTCGTAATCCCGATCGCCGAACACGATCTTCGGTGAAGCTGCCGATGGGGCAAAGCTCCACTCGCCGGTCTCGTCGTGCAGTTGGGAAAGCCGACTGAGCAAGAGCAGGAATGCGCCAATCAGGGAAACCACGACGACCGCGAGCAGAATCCGCAGACCCGATAAGCGCCCGCTCCCTGCGCGCAAAGTCACCATGGACATGGCTCAAGTGTCGGACGCTTGACCCGCCGTGTCGACGAGGAGCTAGCCCATGTGGCACGCGGCTGTGACGCAGGTGGGCGCTCCGCAAGAGGGAACCGCCTCGCGACGCGAGTCGTCTCAATCGGGGGATGAAGCTTCGACTCCTGAGCGCCCTTGGTGCAGTCCTTGTGGCGACCAGTTGCACAGGCGACGCGATTCCTTCGAGGTCAGCTAACCACACGAATACTCAGTCGACGGAGACAAGGGACCCGCCCCTGGAAGAACTGACTACTGCCGGCTACAGATGGGTGGGCTTCCGCGGCGTGATGCCGCGGTACCCGACGACTGGGCCACCACCACCTCGGTGTGCGGAAGCCCCGCCGGAGACACCGTGGCCTTCCGAGGACCAGAGTGGGCTTTGCTCGATTGCGCCGACGAACCCACCCGAGACGTCTCGTCTCTGATCATCACCCGCTCGTCCTGGGCAAGAACTCCGCTCGGCCGACGACTGGATCTCGGGACGCACATCAACGGGCTCCTGGTCGTGCAGACCGGCACGCGGTGTAAAGGGCGGGCTGAGGCGACGGAGTGTCGGCTTGCGGTTGCAGTCCCCAAGTTCGACGTCATGTTCTTCGCCAACTTGATGGGCCTCACAGCACGCGAAGACGCCAGCGCCATTCGGAACTCGATCACCAGAATTCCGCCTGGCTCGGTTGCAGTGCCGCCCCTCTGGTTCAGGACAACCGTTGACGAGGCAGAGGAGATCCTTCGAGACGCCCACCTCGTCCCAATCACTCCGCAGCCACGAAGGTCGGACTGGGCCATCGGGTCAGAGCCCTCCGCAGGAGCCGTGATCTCCAACAACACGAGCGTCGAGATCATCGCCAGTGAGCCGGAAGGCTGACGCAGCTCGCGGCGATGTGACGCACTCGGGCTCGCCGCTCATCGGTCCAGCCGGCCACTAGCTGGGGCGCTCCTCGTGTCGTGCGAGACGTGAACGGAAGCGAGTGAGGCGCCTGCTCCCACAACGAGCACCATCGGGCCGACACTGAGCAGCCCTTTCAAGAACTGTGCATCGTGGCAGTCGCCAAGCGGATGGAAGGAGTTGGGGAAGTGGGTCTGAATCTGGTCGGGAACTACGCAATGCGCCCCGCCGTCAACGGTCGTAGTCGTCTGGAAGTAGAAGACGGCCCACCCGATCGCCGCAGCTCCCCCGACCAGCAGGAGGAAGAGCTGCCTACGGTCCGCGCCAGCGCGTTGTCCCACGATGCCAAGCAGCGGTGTCAGAACAAGCGTCGCGACAACAGTCGCGTACCAAATAGCCAGCCAAGTCACGCCAAGCGAATTGAGTTCCTCGAGGCGTTCCGCGGATTCCATGCGCACATCATGACCCGGCCAGAACGCGAAGTGCTCACATCACCGTTCGAAGGAATGTCGGTAAGCCTTGCGGCGCTGTGACGCTCTCTTTCGAAAGGATCCGGCGTTAGCACCGTCTGCGTCACCGCGATCTCCAGCGGGTTCTGGAGCAGACCCCAACATGTGTAGGGCAGGATTGAGCGGTGAGCGCTCGAGACGTAGGGGAACTCGCTTACCTGCTGAGGTTCGGCCTCTATGCACATACCGCAGCCTTGGAGATCGCACGTGACCCGGCGGCATCAACCTCCGCGCTGACGTCGGGAAGTGCCGAGGGTGTAGTCCACTGCAGGGACGGGTCAGAACGCCCCTTCGACCTGAGGCACGTCATAGAACTAATGCGCAACGAGCCAGCCCTCAGCGATGAACTTGACAGAGCCTGGTGCGTGAGTTCCCTGATGCTGCTTGGTGACAGCTTGTCAGCGGAAAACTACTTCGACCGGGCGCCAGTCTTGGAGATGGTGAGGCACCTCCGGAACGCAGTCGCGCACGGGAATCGATTCACCCTTCGAAATCCCAAGGAACTGCGTGCGTGGCCGGCGCACATGCGCGATGCCTCGTGTCGAACCGCCAACCCGCCAGAGATCACCCAAGAACGCGACGGCGATCGAGTGCTCTTTGACTTCATGGCACCAGGAGACGTTCTCGACCTTCTGATCTCCGTAGGCACGCACCTCTTGTCGCTTCACGAGGCCGCGAACTCCAACTAGCCAGGCGGTGCTGTGACGCTGCTGAGTGCGCTGCCTGGCCGAGGGTGACCTAACCCTGTTCGCTTCCTGCATCTCCGACCGGCAACCGGATTACGAGTTGCTTCGCTCCCGAGGCAGCCATCGCAGCCATGAACGCACATGCGAGAACGAAGATCGTTAGCCTCGCCCACGGTCTCGCGGCGTCTGGAAGCGCTGCGATCGCCCCGATGAGGCCGAAGGTCATGACTAGGCCAACCGATTGGCCAACCCCGTTGGAGGAGTTCGCGGACGTCCACGGTCCGCTCCTTAGTCCTACGAGGATCCCCACAAGGCAAGCGCCCAGCATCGCAGGGAAGGCGAGTGTTTCGACCTCGGTACCTTCCGCGACGTAAAGGCCCAGAGCCATCATCGCTATTGCGAGGATTGGGCCGCCGAGGGCGTGGCGGCGCGCGAGTCGACGCGACTCGTTGGCATCCACCGTTTCATTTTCGCCCGGACCGGTCACGGATGGATGGTAGACGCCAGGGCGGCCAGGAGCTCGAGTGCTGACCTGGTCGTCCAATCTCGCGGCGCTTTGACGCACGGCTGTAGGACTTTGCTTGAGCCGACAGCACGGCTCCTCCGAACCCGAATGGCCCCAGGGCAAGGACCCTGCTGGGTACTGTGGCTATGTGAATTGGGATGCAGCCGCGGCGCTAGCTGGAATCTGCGCCGCCTTAGCAGCAACCTGGCAACTCTGGCGATTACGCGTCGACGCGTTGGACGCCCGGGCGGCGGAAATCAGGAGTGTCTCCATTGCGACAGTGGTCGCATTTCGGCCAACCGCGGGCGAAGTTCAGGACGGTCGTGCCGACTGGAAGTACCAATACACGATTCATAATCCCGGTCGACTGCCGATCTGGGATGTTCAGGCCACGATCACATTCCCATGCGAGGTGAGGCGCAGGCATTACGACGGCAGCCTGGACGAAGCAAAAACCACTGTGTCGGTCCGCGCTGCCATGATCCCACCGCAGAGTTCGCACGCGCCCAGGCATCGAACCCTCTCCATCGCATACGAGCACTGGCCACAACTCGAGTCCGCCACCGTCCGAATGGCATTCATGACTCCGGACGCGGGCCGTTGCGTCAACACGTGGCCCCCGGCCCATCGCTCGTTGTCACGTGCACTTCGGCGACGACTCCAGCGCACCCACAATTGAGGCGCTGATGGATCGCTGAACCCGTTGCAAACGAGGCCATCCCTGCCCTGAGGATCGGGAGATTATCAGGGACGGACGTTTCGTGGCGGCCAGACATGTGACTACGGTGGGTCAGTGAGTTTGCCACCGCCGCCATCGTCCCCGATTCAGGGAGGATGGCAGGAGCCATATCAACGATATGCAGCGCTCATTCGGCAACTTGGCGAACATTGCAGCGGGGCGAGTGTCTGCAGGTTCTGACGTCGCTCGCGACGCACTCTTCCACTTCTTTCAGGACGCCTACCACCTGAAGGACTGGCTTGTAAATGACGAGACAGTCGCGTTGCCTCGAAGAGACGTGGAGTCGGCCATCACAGAGTTGTCGCGCGAGCTCGCGATCTGCGCGGACCTCTGCAATGGCACAAAGCACCGCATCCTCCGCCGAACTCGAACCGGCGATGAAGCAACCGCATTCACGGGCCAATCCGTCACGGTCCAAGTAGGAACCTTCCGTCAGGTTGCGAGGATCGGGCGGCCCAAGCCCAACGCCTCGCCCGACGAAATTTGGGTACAGCTCAGAGTGTCCGCGGGCCTGTGGGGTTCTCGAGCCACCAATGGGAGATCGAGTCAAACGGTCAGAAACTCGATGCGCTCAGCGTCGGGCAAGCCATTCTTGACGCATGGGACGCCTGGCTGCGGGTCAAGTCCCTCGTAGGGGTGTAGCGGTGCGTGTTCCTTCCTGAGGTTTCAGGCGGTGAGTGCGGGCAGGTGATCGACTCCGATCTCGGGTTCGGTGGTGGTCACGATGTTCATGCGGGAGCGGGCGAGGACGTCGAGTCCGAGGTAGCGGCGGCCTTCGGCCCACTCGTCGGTCTGCTCGGCCAAGACGGCGCCGACGAGTCGGATGATCGCGTCGCGGTTGGGGAAGATCCCGACGGCGTCGGTGCGGCGGCGGATCTCTCGGTTGAGGCGCTCGGCGGGGTTGTTGGACCAGATCTGGGTCCAGACGTCTTTGGGGAAGCTGGTGAACGCGAGGATGTCTTCGCGTGCGTCGGCGAGGTGGTCGGCGACGGCGGGGAGCATCTCGGTGACGTAGTCCAAGAGCCTGTCGAACTGGGCGTGCACCGCGGCGGCGTCGGGTGCCGGAGAGCGCGGTGGCCGCCACGCGATCGGGGTCGCGGAGGACATCGTTCACGCGCATGACTTCTTGCGAAACCAGGTCGTCCAATTCGATGCGCCGCGCATGCTCAGGATGATAAGCGGCCACCCGGACAACGACAGCCAATTGAGCGAGCGGCCTCTGCTTGACCTCCCGCTGAATTTCAGTCGGAGCCCTTGCGCGGCTCGCCAGCGAGGGCTCTGTTGGCGGTCAATAGGCCGGACGACCGGATCCCGACGGCAGTGGCGTTTGGAGGCTCCGATCCGACGACCACCCAAGGCGCTCTTATCCCATCTGCAGGTAGATATCAGTCCGCCGAACATGACAAGTTTCTTGAGGAACCCCCTAGCGAATTCCACCAACGACAGGAAGGATGACGACAACCTCAGTGCCTAGGTCCCGGGAGTTTCGATGGCAGACGAGAAGGTTGTGTTCCTGGCTTTCGCGAAGGAAGACGAGACGACGAAGATCTTGTTTCTTGGCCAGCGAAAGCTCACCAGCACTCCGTACAGTTGGACAGACATGTCGGTGAAAGAACCGTACGACTCCGAGTGGAAGGCACGAGTGCGTACCCGTGTGCGCCGCTCGGACGGGGTGATAGCGCTAATCAGCAGCAGTACTCCAGACGCCGACGGTCAACTCTGGGAAATCGCGTGTGCAGTCGAAGAGGAGAAGCCGTTGCTTGGCGTTTGGATCGAGAAGGGCTACCGCACTAAGCCGACCGAAATGGCTGGAGCTCGGTGCGTGGAGTGGACTTGGGAGAACGTCGGCAATTTCATCTCCTCCCTCTAGCGATGAAAAGAGCACTCTTAGTCGGTAACGACGAATACGACAACTATCGCGACCTCAACGGTTGCGCGAACGATGTACACGCCCTGCATCCTTTGATCGCTCGCCACGCAGACGACTCGGTGAACTTTGAGTGTCTGACGGGATTCAACCTGACCCGCGATGAACTGATTCTGAGCGTCGACCAACTTTTGGCACCCGGCGCCAGCTCGGCGTTGTTGTTTTTCGCCGGTCACGGCGGACAGACCTCGGACGACGTAGTGCTTTGTGCAAGGGACGGAACGGAGCAGACGCCTGGCCTCCAATTTTCCGAGGTACTGGGCAAAATCGCGTCGTCCCCGATACCAGAAATCGTCGTCTTGCTCGATTGCTGCTTCGCGGGCGGAGCGGGCGGCGTGCCTGCATTGGCATCCAACGCGGCCACACTGCGCCCAGGCCTCACCATCCTCGCGGCCAGCCGCAACGATCAGACATCGGCCGAGTCTTCTCAGGGTCGTGGGCTGTTCTCGACCTACTTGGAGGGCGCGCTCGACGGAGGCGCCTCAGACACCCTGGGCAGGGTGGACATGGGCAACCTCTATGCGTACGTCTCAGAATCGTTTGGGGCGTGGGAGCAGCGACCAACCTTCAAAGCCAACATCCAGCGCCCACTGGAACTTCGGATTTGTAAGCCGTACCTGTCGAGGGCTGATCTGCGGGAGGTTCTTAGTCTTTTTCCCGAAGCCACGTTCGAACTGCCCCTCGATCCATCGTTCGAGCCCGACGCTGAGCCACGCGACAGCGAGCATGAGAGGGTGTTCGGGCTCCTCCAGAAAGCACGTGCGGCGAGCTTGTTGGAGCCCATCGACGAAGATCACTTGTACTTTTCGGCAATGAACTCCGGTGGTTGTCGACTAACTCCGCTCGGCCGTCATTATCACCACGTCCATTCTGAGGATCGCCTCTAGTGCCCTCCGCAAAGATCGATAGGTTCGGTGTGACGGGACATCAAACGCTTCCGGTCGCCGCAGAAGCGCTGTTGATCCAGAGACTCTCCGAATGGTTCCCGCAACCCGAGCGAGTCGATGTTGTCTGTTCTCTCGCGTCTGGGGCAGACTCTATCGCCGCGGAGTACCTGACCAACCGGGGAGCAGACTTGCATGCGGTTATCCCCTGCAAGGGTTATGAAGCAACGTTTGAGTCACCCGCTGACCTGCAGCGATATAGGAAGTTGCTGGGTAGCGCATCCGTTGTGGAGACGCTCGGATTTGAGAGTCCCACCGAGGATGCCTTCATGGCAGCAGGAGCACTCGTTGTGCGGTCCAGCGAGTGGCTGCTGGCGGTTTGGGATGGGGAAGACGCCCGAGGACTCGGGGGCACGGGAGATATCGTTGCGGTTGCGCGGTCATTGGGAAAACCCGTGCGCATTGTCTGGCCCGAGGGCGTCAGGCGTTGATTATGAGTCATCGATGCAATTCCAGCGCGAACGAGTCGCTGGCAGTCCTCCCTGCGGCGCGGGAGGTCTCCTCTTCAGGTGAGGGAGCAGCTCGCCACCAAAGGGCCACAAGACGTCGCTCACGCTTGAGAAGGACACAAACCTACCGGTTCCGTGGGTAGTCACATTCCAGCTTGGATCGATCCGACGAGTCGATCCCGGGGGGCGAAGGGCAATTCCGTAGTTGTGCTGCTGGCTGGCGCCCCGTATTAAAGGGGGCACCGACGCCGGAACATTCACGCGGCCGAGTGACCCGCGTCATTCTGGGCGATAGGACGCACATCCGCCGCATCCGGCCACCCTCCCCAACCAGCGCTACACCCGCTTGTCCAGCCACCCCACAACGTCGTCCAGCACCGAGTCCTGCTCCGGCTCGTTGAAGATCTCGTGGAACAGGCCGTCGTACAGCTTCAGCGTCTTGTCGTCCGAGCGCACCCTCTCGTAGACGAGCTCTGACCCCGAGGGCGACGTCAACGTGTCCTTGCTCCCGTGCATCGCCAGCAGCGGAAGCGTCAGGGACCCAACCCGCTCCTGCACGCGTGCGACGGCAGCCAGCGCCTCGGCACCGGTCCGCGCCCGCACCTTGCCCGTGTACACGAGCGGGTCGTCGACGTACGCCCTGATCACCGCGGGGTCCCGGCTGATCGCGTCAGCACTCAGTGCGGTGACACGGAGGTTCGGCGCGAAGCGCGAGACGAGCGGGGCGACGGCGCGCTCGATTCTCGAGCCGACGGCCGGGTCGACGGCCGCACCCGAGAGCAGCAGGCCGGCCAGCCCGGCCTGGCTCTTGGTCGTCACGTAGTCGAGGGCGATCAGGCCACCGAGGCTGTGGGCGAGCACGAAGACCGGGACGTCGGGATGCTGCTCGGTCGCCAGCCGACGGAGCGTGTGCAGGTCCTCGACCACCCATGCCATGCGGCCGATGTTGCCCGGCGTACCTCCCGAGCGACCGTGCCCGTGGTGGTCGATGGCGTAGACCGCGTAGCCGGCGTCGGCAAGGCGGGTCCCTACGTGGGCGTACCTCCCCGAGTGCTCGGAGACGCCGTGCGAGAGCAGCACGACTGCCTTCGTCTCGTCCGGCAGCCATGCCTGCCAGTAGCTCTGCTCGCCTGATGCTCCGGTGAAGCCACCCTCGACGTTCCGCATGCGGAACAGTCTGGACTATCCAGCGGCTACGACTTGAGCGGGTCGTGTCCCCAGTTCATCAGCGAGTAGCGCCAGCGCGTCTCGCGGACGTCTCCGCGCGGCCGCTGAGCAAGGTGCCGGTGCACGAAGCCGACGACCTGGCGCATGTGCTCGGCGTCGTCCTCGGTGAGCTCGTGCTTCGGCGTCCGCAGGATCTCGACGATCCGTCGGCCCGACTCGTGACCGGTCGACTCCGCCCCGAACTTGCGCTCTCCGACGGCCTCGGACTTGTCGGTCTGCAGCCACTTCTCGAGCTCGCGAGCGGTCATGTTGACCGTCTTCTTCCAGTCCTCCCACACCTCTTGCTCGACTTCGGTCATCATGATGACCTCCGACGCAATGCCGAGGCCTTGTGAACAGCGGTCCCTCCGCTCTTCTCGGAGCGGACGAGGTACTGCGGCTCGTCCTTGCTCGCGTCGACGGTGCGTCCGGCAGCTTCAGTGCGCTCTGTGATGACGCGCTCCACGACCCCCGTGGCCGTGCTGCCGTGACTCCGCCAGGACACCTTGTCGCCCTTGTGGAACCCCATGGGTTCCGGCTACCCCGGATCGCGCCGGACTATGCCTACCCCAGGACAGTGATCGCGTTGTCCACAATCCAGCCGGGGAATATCGAGAAGGTGAGTCCGGCGGTGAGCGTCACGCCGATGGCCACCGCCACAGCATTCGGTACGTCGTAGCGCGAGGCCTGCCCGTCATCGGCCGGAGTGAACAGCACCATCAGCCAGCGCGCGTAGTAGACGAGCCCGATCGCCACGTTGACCGCCATCACCACCGCGAGCCAGGTGGCGGGGCCGGCAGCGACGTCGAGTACGACGACCTTCGCGACCAGCCCGACCACGCCCGGGGGAAGCCCCGCGAGCGCGACGAGGGCGAAGGCGAGCGCCCAACCCGCACCGGGTTCGCCGCGCACCAGACCCCGGTAGTCCTCGAGCTGCTGCGCGTGGTGCCGGGTCCCGACCAGGGCGGCGACCGCGAAGGCACCGAGGTTGATGACTGCGTAGATGCCGAGGTAGCCGATGCTCGCGCCGAGTACCTCCCGGCCCACCGAACTGCCGGAGACCGCACCGAACGGCACCAGGATGTAGCCGGCCTGCGCCACCGATGACCAGGCAAGCAGCCGCACGGCGTGGGTCTGGCGCAGCGCGAGCACGTTGCCGACTGTCATCGTCAGGGCAGCGAGTACGGCGATGACCGGCGACCACTCGTCGGCGAACGTCGGCAGCGCGTAGGTCAGCACCAGCATCAGGCCGACGAACCCGGCGGCCTTCGACACGACGGAGAGGTACGCCGCGACTGCGACCGGCGCGCCGACGTACGTGTCCGGCACCCACATGTGGAACGGCACCGCCGCCACCTTGAACGCCAGCCCGACCACGGTGAGCAGGGCGCCCGCCACCGCCACGGTGCGGGTGTCGTCGACGACTGCCAGGGTCGCGTTGAGCTGGTCGAAGAACACCGTGCCCGTCGCGCCGTACACCAGCGACAGGCCCATCAGCATGACCGCCGTCGAGATCACGCTGACCAGGAAGAACTTGAGCGACGCCTCGGCGGCTCGACGGTCGCCGTGGCGGAGCCCCGCCATCGCGAAGGCCGGCAGCGACACCACCTCGAGGGCGACGATCAGGGTGACCAGGTCCCGCGAGGCGGCGATGACGAGCGCGCCCGTGGCGCTCGACAGCAGCAGGAAGTTCCACTCGCCCTGAGGCGTGCGACCGTCCGCGATCGCGACCGTGCCGAGCAGCGCGACGACCGCGGTGCCGAACAGCGTGATCGCCCAGAACACCAGCGTGAACCGGTCGACGACGAACGAGCAGCCCAGCGGCCCCTCGAGGGGTCGTTCGATGCAGAACGTCGAACGCGCCGCGTCGTCCCACATCGCCCCCGCAGTCACGGCCGACCCGATCAGCGCCGCGACAGTGAGCACTGCGGGCAGGTGCGCCTGGTTGCGGGTGCGGGCGGGGCCGAAGAACGCGTCGAGGAGGAGTACGACGATCGCGGCGCCAGCGAGGACGAGAGGTGGGGCGACTGCCAGCCAGTCGATGTCCTGGACCTTCACCGCAGCACCCCTGCCATCGCGTCGGCGACCGGCTTCAGGAGGAGACCGGGAGCCACCCCGAGCAGGACGGTGAGGATGAGGAGCGGTGACCAGGCGAGCCACTCGAGGGCGTGGAGATCGGCCTTGGGCTCGGACAGTGTCGGCCCCTGCAAGGTGATCCGCATCATCCGCAGGAAGTACGCCGAGGTCAGGATCACGCCGAACGCGGCGATCACCGACAGCACCACGAAGGTCTCCTGCGGCAGTGCCTCGTGCGGGAACAGCGCAGCCCGGATCGCGAGCATCTCGCCCCAGAAGCCGGCGAGCCCCGGTAGCCCGAGCGACGCCACCGACGCGAAGGCGAGCACGCCGGCCAGGCGCGGCACGGCGCCGTACAGCGCCTTGAGCTCGTGCAGGTCGCCGGTGCCGTAGCGGTCCTTGATCGCGCCGGCCGCGAAGAAGAGGAGGCCCGTGATGAGGCCGTGGGCGACGCTCGCGTAGATCGCGGCCTGCACCCCGATCGTCGTGTACGACGCGACCGCGAGCACGACGAAGCCCATGTGTCCGACGGAGGAGTAGGCGATCAGTCGCTTGAGCTCGGTCTGTGCCAGGCAGGCGAGGGCGCCGTACACGATGCCGACGGTCGCGAGCGCGGCAAAGACCGGGAGGATCGCGGAGTCGGGATCGACGAGCGGAAGCCAGAAGCGGATGAAGCCGTACGTCCCGAGCTTGAGCAGCAGGGCGGCCAGGATCACCGAGCCGACGGTGGGCGCCTTGGCGTGCGCGTCGGGGAGCCAGATGTGCACCGGCCAGAGCGGGGTCTTCACTGCGAGGCCGATGCCGACCAACGCGGCAGCCGTCGCCGAGGCGCCCGAGACCTGGGTGATGTCGAAGGTGCCGCTCTCGAACCGCACCAGCACGAAGCCGACGATCATCAGCGCGGAGCCGAGGACGGTGAAGACCAGGAACCGGTTGGCGGCGTAGCGACGCCCCGCGGGGTCGTGCGGGTCGCCCCACGCGTTGATCACGAACCACATCGGGATCAGCGCGACCTCGAAGAAGAGGAAGAACAGCACCATGTCCGCGGCGAGGAACGCACCGATCACGCCGGACTCGATCAGCAGCAGCAGGGCAGCGAGGTCAGCGCGGCCCCCGCAGTCGGGCGCGTGGCGCACCAGCGCGACCTGGCAGCAGAACGTCACGAGCGTCGTGAGCAGGATCATCGGCGCGGAGATGCCGTCGAGCACGAGGTGCCAGTGCACGTCCATGCTCGCGATCCAGACCTCGTCGACCGAACGGTCCTCGAGGACGGCCGCGACCGACCAGCCGAGCACCGCGAGGGACCCGACGACGCCGAGCCCGACACCGGAGCCCTGGTCGCGACGGCCGACGAGCATCACCAGCAACGCGACCACAAACGGGGCGGCGACGAGGGAGTTGAGGAGGACCGCGTTCACGTCAGCACCCCCGCCGCCACGGCGATCGCGGCTGCGCCGATGACGACGACCATGAGGTACTGCTGCACGCTGCCGTTCTGCGCGAGCCGCAGCAGCCAGCCGAGCCCCCGGGCTGAGGCACCGGCACCGTTGGCGTAGGAGTCGACGACCTCGCGGTCGTGAATGACCACGGCACGCGCCAGGGCGTGGAGCGGCCGGACCAGCACCACGTCGTACACGAGGTCCTCGGGCGGTTGCAGCTCCTCCACCGGCGGCGCCCACGGGTCCGCCCCGTCGTTGCTCCACCAGACGTAGAGCACGAGCGCCGCGACTACGGCCACGAGGGCGGTCATCGCGATCGCCATGCTGCCGTGGAACAGCGACTCCTCGCCCCGCTCCCCCAGCACCTGCGAGGGATCGACGAAGACGAGACCACCGAGAACCGTAGGTACGGCGAGCAGGTACAGCGGGACACGCATCGTGGCCGGCGACTCGTGGACCTCGAGGTCGGGGTCGACCGGTCCGAAGAAGACGCGCAGCCAGGCGCGCAGCGAGTAGGCGACCGTGAGCGCGGCGGTCACCAGCATCGCGATGAGCACCAGCCACGCCGCCTGCTCGTCGATCACCTCGTGGTGCCGCACCTCGTCGAGACCGGCGTGGATGATCGCGTCCTTGCTGAAGAACCCGACCAGGGGGATCACGCCGGCGAGCGCGCCGAAGCCGACCGTCATGGTCGTGAACGTGTCGGGCAGCTTCTCGCGCAGGCCGCCCATCGCGGTCATCGACGTACGTCCGCCGACGGCGTGCACGACGGAGCCGGCGCCGAGGAAGAGCAGCGCCTTGAAGGCGCCGTGAGCGAGCAGGTGCAGCACGGCCGCGGACCACGCGCCGACGGCGAGCGCGGCGAACATGTACGCCAGCTGGGACACCGTCGACCAGGCGAGCACGCGCTTGAGGTCGTTGGTGACCAGTGCGTAGAACGCCGAGACCAGCATCGTGATCGACGCGACGACGGCCAGCAGGGTCAGGGAGTCCGCGTCGAAGACCGGGTACATCCGAGCGACCAGGAAGACGCCGGCCGCGACCATCGTGGCCGCGTGGATCAGCGCCGAGATCGGGGTCGGGCCGGGCATCGCGTCGGGCAGCCAGGAGTGCAGCGGGAACTGCGCGGACTTGCCGATCACCGCGACGACGAGCAGCAGTGCGGGAAGCTCGAAGTCCGCGGCACTGACCACCGCGTCGGTGATCCGGTAGCTCCCCGTCCGGTCGCCGATCAGCAGGATCGCGAACAGCAGCCCGAGGTCCGCCGTCCGCGTCATCAGGAACGCCTTCACCGCACCTGCGCGCGCCTCGGCCAGCTCCCAGTGGTGGCTGATCAGGAAGTACGAGCAGACACCCATCAGCTCCCAGCCGACCAGCAGCATCCAGAGGTCGTCGGCCATCACGACCGTGAGCATCGAGCCGGTGAAGATGCTGACCAGCGTGGCGTACGACGGGTAGCGCGGGTCGTCGTGCAGGTAGCCCACCGAGTAGAGCTGCACGAGGAACGACACGATCGACGCCAGCAGGATCATGACCGCGCTCAGCTGGTCGACGTGGGTCGCGAGACTGATCACCGGCTCGAGCGCATCGGTCTTCGTGAAGACGCTCGTCTCGGGCGCCGCGTCACCGAGCTGCGGGACCGCCACCACGAACGCGAGCCCCAGCGTGAGCAGCGAGCCGCCCACCGCCAGCCCCTTCACGGCGCCCTCGTTGCGGTGACCGGCGTACAGCGTGACGGCTGCCGTCGTGAACGGCAGCAGCAGGAGGAGCAGCGTCACCCACTTCATGCGACGTCCCTGTCGGCCAGCTCACGCAGCTCGTCGACCTCGATGTGCCCGTGCGTCCGGAACACCATCAGGACGATCGCCAGCGCCAGGCCGATCTCGGCTGCGGCGATCACGATGGTGAACAGCGCGAGGGTCTGACCGCTGTGCAGCACGTCGCGGAAGTACGCGTCGAACGCCACCAGGTTGATGTTGACCGCGTTGAGCATCAGCTCCACGCCCATCAGCACGAGGATCGCGTTGCGCCGCGCGAGGACGCCGTACACGCCGATGGCGAAGAGCACGCTCGCCAGGAGGAGCGGCCACCACAGCGGCATCAGTCGTCACCCCCGTCGCTTCGCGACCCGGTCGAACCTCGCGAGAGGACGATGGCTCCCACGAGAGCGGCCAGCAAGAGCACGCTCAGCACCTCGAACGGCAGCACCCACGCGGTGAAGATCGTGTCGCCCGTGACCCCCGCCGAGCCGACGACCGGGTCGTCGAGGTCGAGCTCGACGTCCTGGAACCCGGCTACCACCGTCGTGCCGAGGAGCCCGGCGACGAGCAGCGCGATGACCGCGGCCGGCACGGCCTGCTTCGCGGTGAGGTCGGGCTGCGGCCCGGTGGGCGCCTTGGTGAGCATGAGCGCGAAGAGCAGCAGTACGACGACCGCGCCGACGTAGATGAGGATCTGCACCCAGGCGACGAACTCGGCCGCGAGCAGCAGGTAGATACCGGCCGCCGCGGAGAGGGTGACGACGAGCCAGAGCGCAGCGTGCACGAGGTGCTGGGTGGTGACGACGAGGAGCGCCGACCCCACGGCGACCAGGGACAGCAGCAGGAAGACGATCTCGACAGCGCTCACTCCTGGGGCACCGCCCGTTCAGCAACGCCGATCTCCTTCGCCGGCTCGGCCCCTGCGTCAAGAGCGGGTGGCGCAGGCACGGTCCACATCCACTCGCGCAGCCGGTCCTTGTCGTGGGTGAGGTCGCGGATGTCGAGCTCGGCGTACTCGAACTCCGGCGACCAGTGCAGCGCGTCGAACGGGCAGACCTCGATGCAGATGCCGCAGTACATGCAGAGCGAGAAGTCGATGTCGAACCGGTCGAGCACGTTGCGCGACTTGTCCTTGCCGCCCTCGACCGTTGCCGGGATGACGTCCTTGTGCGAGTCGATGTAGATGCACCACGCCGGGCACTCGCGCGCGCACAGCATGCAGACCGTGCAGTTCTCCTCGATCAGCGCGATGACGCCGCGGGAGCGTGGCGGAAGCTCGGGCATCGAGTCCGGGTACTGCGCAGTGACCGCCCGCTTCGACATGGTGCGGAACGTGACCTGGAGACCCTTGAGCAGACCCTTCACTGAAGCTGCACCCCCACCGTCGTGATCGCAAGCTGCAGCAGCACCAGCGGCACCAGGCCGGTCCACGCCAGCCTCTGGAGCTGGTCCTCCCGCATGCGCGGGTAGGCCACCCGGAACCAGATGACGAGGAACGACACCGCGAACGTCTTCAGGATCGTCCACACCCAGCCGAAGTCGTCACTGAACGGGCCGTGCCAGCCACCCAGGAACAGCACCGCCGTCAGCGCGGACAGCACCACGATGCCGGCGTACTCGGCGAGGATGAACAGCGCGAACCGCAGACCGCCGTACTCCGTGTAGGGGCCGAACACGATCTCGGCGTCCGCGACCGGCATGTCGAACGGCGGCCGCTGCAGCTCGGCGAGGCCGGCGACGAAGAACACCACCATCGCGATGCCCTGCCAGGCCAGCCACCAGGGCTCCCACGCCTCGACGATGCCGACCAGCGAGAGCGTGCCCGCGGCCATCGCGACGCTTGCCGCGGCCAGCACGAACGGAAGCTCGTAGGCCATCAGCTGGGCGGCGACGCGGATGCCGCCGAGGAGGCTGAACTTGTTCGCGCTCGCCCAGCCGCCCATCAGCGTCCCGACGACACCGACCCCCATCACGGCCAGGACGAAAAAGAGCCCGATGTCGAGGTCCTCGCCGACCAGGCTCGGCCCGATCGGGATCGCGATCATCGCGACGAGGTACGGGATGAGCGCCACCGCCGGCGCCAGCTTGAAGATCGTCTTGTCGGCCGCGGCCGGGACGACGTCCTCCTTCTGCACGAACTTCACGCCGTCGGCGACGAGCTGCGCGACGCCGTGGAACATGCCGGCGTACATCGGCCCGACGCGGCTCTGCATGTG
>DASSPN010000059.1:0-25909 GCA_035699605.1 Nocardioidaceae bacterium
GCCGAGGGAGAGGGACTCCGGGAGAACGCCGTGCTCCTCGCACCAGGCCGAGACCTTGGCGAGCGTGCTGGCGTCCGCCGGACCCGTGATCAGCAGGCTGTGCTCGTTGACGGCCTGGACTTGCGTGGCGTCGCCGAGGGCTCGCTGGAGACTCAGCGGCGCCTCGGGAGGGAAGGGCTCGGTGACGACCAGCCTCACGGTGCTGTCACCGGTGCCCCGGGTCAGCTGGAACGGGGTGTCGCTGGCGATGAGGCGGCCGTGGTCGATGACGTGCACGAGGTCTGCCAGCTTCTCGGCCTCGTCCATGTAGTGCGTGGTCAGCACCGTTGTCACGCCGTCGGAGCGCAGTTCCTGGAGGAGGTCCCACGTGTCACGCCTGGCCTGGGGGTCCATGCCGGCCGTCGGCTCGTCCACGAAGAGGAGCTCGGGGCGCCCCACGACCGCCATCGCGAGCGAGAGCCGCTGCTGCTGACCGCCGGAGAGCCTGCGGTACGGCGTCCGGCCGCACGAGCCCAGGCCAAGCCTCTCCACGAGCATCGACACGTCGAGAGGGTGCGCATGGAGAGCCGCGATGTGTCGGAGCATCTCGACAGCGCGCACGCCCGACCAGGCTCCACCACTCTGCAGCATCACGCCGATGCGGGGCAGCAGCTCGCGTCGTCCGGACTGGGGATCGAGCCCCAGTACGCGGACGCTTCCCTGCTGCGGCTTCCGGTAGCCCTCGCAGGTCTCCAGCGTGGTCGTCTTGCCGGCGCCGTTGGGACCAAGGACCGCGGTGATCGAGCCTCGCTCCACGCGCAGGGACAGTCCATCGACGGCCACCTTGTCGCCGTACCGCATGACGAGGCCGTCGATCTCGACGGCGGGTGCGGATGCGGACACCCGAGCAGTCTAGGAACAGCGGCAGCCTGCCCCTGACCGCGTCCGCGTGCGATCCGTCACCTCGCGACGAGGTTAGGTAAGCCTTATTTGAAGGGCCTGGAGCAATAAAGGCACAATGGCGTTGTGGAAATCCTCGGGTCGAGCCGCGACACCCGCGCAGCGGGTCAGCGTGTCGAGACCGACCGCAGTGCTGACGCTCCCACCCGGGAGCGCGTTGCCGCGGCGATCCTCAAGCTGGGCCCCAGCACCGCGGCGACCCTCGCGGGCCATCTCGAGCTGACTCCGGCCGCCATCCGGCGCCACCTCGACCACATGCTCGAGGACGGCACCATCGAGGCTCGCGAGCCTCGTGTCTACGGCACACGCGGCCGTGGCCGCCCGGCCAAGGTGTTCGCTCTGACGGACCAGGGCCGTGACAGCTTCGACCAGCAGTACGACGACCTGGCCGTCCAGGCGCTGCGGTTCTTGGCCGAGACCGGTGGAGAGGACGCCGTGATGGCCTTTGCCCGTCGCCGCGTCGCCGATCTCGAGGGCAGCCACGCTGCGATCCTGACCGAGCACCCGTCGCTCAGCCCCAGCGAAGCAATGGCCGAGGCGATGACGCGCGCGGGCTACTCCGCCAGCGTCCGCACCAGCCCGATCGGCGAGCAGCTGTGCCAGCAGCACTGCCCGGTCAGCCACGTGGCCCACGAGTTCCCCCAGCTGTGCGAGGCCGAGACCGAGCTGATCAGCAAGGTCCTGGGCAGCCACGTGCAGCGCCTGGCGACGATCGCCCACGGAGACGGGGTGTGCACGACGTGCATCCCGGCACCCGTGGCCGGCGCCCCGACCACCGCACGACTGACGAGTGCAACAGAGAGGAAGTCAGGATGACTTCGATCGAGGAGCTGAACCCGGAGCTCAAGGGCCTCGGACGCTACGAGTACGGCTGGGCCGACAAGAACGACGTCGGTGCAACCGCGCAGCGTGGTCTCAACGAGGACGTCGTGCGCGACATCTCGTCGAAGAAGAACGAGCCCCAGTGGATGCTCGACCTCCGCCTGAAGGGGCTGAAGCTCTTCGACCGCAAGCCCATGCCGAAGTGGGGTGCGGAGCTCGAGGACATCGACTTCGACAACATCAAGTACTTCGTGCGGTCCACCGAGAAGCAGGCGCAGTCCTGGGAGGACCTCCCCGAGGACATCAAGAACACCTACGACAAGCTCGGCATCCCCGAGGCGGAGAAGCAGCGCCTCATCGCCGGTGTCGCCGCGCAGTACGAGTCGGAGGTGGTCTACCACAAGATCAACGAGGAGCTCGAGAAGCAGGGTGTCATCTTCCTCGACACCGACACCGCGCTGAAGGAGCACGAGGACCTCTTCAAGGAGTACTTCGCCACCGTCATCCCGGTCGGCGACAACAAGTTCTCCGCCCTCAACTCCGCGACCTGGTCCGGTGGCTCGTTCATCTACGTCCCGAAGGGCGTGCACGTCGAGATCCCGCTGCAGGCCTACTTCCGGATCAACACCGAGAACATGGGCCAGTTCGAGCGGACGCTGATCATCGTCGACGAAGACGCGTACGTGCACTACGTCGAGGGCTGCACTGCGCCGATCTACTCGTCGGACTCGCTGCACTCCGCGGTCGTCGAGATCGTCGTGAAGAAGGGCGGCCGCTGCCGCTACACGACCATCCAGAACTGGTCGAACAACGTCTACAACCTCGTCACCAAGCGCGCGACCTGCGAGGCCGGCGCGACGATGGAGTGGATCGACGGCAACATCGGGTCCAAGGTCACGATGAAGTACCCCGCCGTCTACCTGCTCGGTGAGCACGCCAAGGGTGAGACGCTGTCGATCGCGTTCGCAGGAGAGGGACAGCACCAGGACGCCGGCGCCAAGATGGTGCACGCCGCGCCGCACACCTCGTCCTCGATCCTGTCGAAGTCGGTGGCCCGGGGCGGCGGCCGTACGTCGTACCGCGGTCTGATCCAGGTCAACGAGGGCGCTCACCACTCGCAGAGCATCGTGAAGTGCGACGCCATCCTGGTCGACCAGATCAGCCGGTCCGACACCTACCCGTACGTCGACGTCCGCGAGGACGACGTGTCGATGGCGCACGAGGCCACGGTCTCCAAGGTGTCCGACGACCAGCTCTTCTACCTGATGAGCCGGGGCATGGAGGAGGACGAGGCGATGGCGATGATCGTCCGCGGGTTCGTGGAGCCGATCGCCAAGGAGCTCCCGATGGAGTACGCCCTCGAGCTCAACCGGCTCATCGAGCTGCAGATGGAGGGCGCGGTCGGCTGACGCCTGCCCCGACTCTCCCTCCTGATCTAGAAAGCATCACTGTGACTGTCACCGAGAACGTTGCTGCCGCCCTCGAGCACACCGAGGCCAAGGTCGCCTCGCACCTGCACCCGGACGGGTCGTTCGACCTCGACTTCTTCGAGGTCCCTACGGGCCGCGAGGAGATCTGGCGCTTCACCCCGATCAAGCGACTGCGTGGCCTCCACGACGGCTCCTTCTCGACCGGCGGCTCCTCGTCGATCGACGTGGACGACGCGCCCGAGGGCGTGACGATCGAGCAGGTCGGCCGTGACGACGTCCGCCTCGGCACTGTGTACACCCCGAACGACCGGGTCTCGGCGCAGGCGTGGAACTCCTTCACGCAGGCACGGGTCATCACCGTCCCCGCCGAGACCGAGCTCGCGAAGCCGGTGATCATCACCGTCCGCGGCGACAGCGAGGGGCACGACGCGTCGTTCCACCACCTCTACGTCGAGGTGGGCGCGCACTCGAAGGCCACGGTCGTGCTGCACCACGAGGGCCACGCCACGCGCGCGGGCAATGCCGAGATCGTGATCGGCGACGGCGCCCAGCTCACCGTCGTGAGCATCCAGGACTGGGACGACGACACCGTCCACCTCGCGCACATCCACGCCAAGGTGGGCCGGGACGCCCACTACAAGCAAGGGGTCGTGTCCATCGGCGGCGACCTCGTCCGGATCAACTCCAGCGTCGAGTACGCCGGGCCCGGTGGTGAGGCGGAGATGCTCGGGCTGTACTTCGCCGACGAGGGTCAGCACCTCGAGCACCGCCTGTTCGTCGACCACAACGCGCCGAAGACGCGCAGCAACGTGGACTACAAGGGCGCGCTGCAGGGCAAGGGGGCGCACTCGGTCTGGATCGGCGACGTGCTGATCCGCAAGGTCGCCGAGGGCATCGAGACCTACGAGTCGAACCGCAACCTGGTCCTGACCGACGGCTGCCAGGCCGACTCCGTGCCGAACCTCGAGATCGAGACCGGCGAGATCGAGGGCGCGGGCCACGCGTCGACCACGGGGCGCTTCGACGACGAGCAGCTGTTCTACCTCCAGTCACGCGGTGTTCCGGAGGATGAGGCCCGGCGCCTCGTCGTCCACGGCTTCTTCAACGACATCATCCGCAAGCTCGGCGTCGCCGAGATCGAGATGCGCCTGCTGGCCATCGTCGAGGCGGAGCTCGCCAAGAACGTGGGCCGCGCGTGAGCTTCACCCGTGCCTGCGCGGTCGCCGACGTCGCCGACGGTTCGGCACTGGCGGTGCGCGTTCCCCAGGACGGCGGCTGGGAGGACGTGGCCGTCGTGCGCGACGGCGACGACTTCTATGCCATCCGGGACGAGTGCTCGCACGCGGCGATCGCGCTCTCGGAAGGCGAGGTCGAGGGCTGCGAGATCGAGTGCTGGCTGCACGGCTCGCGCTTCGACCTCCGCACCGGCAAGCCGCTGTCCCTCCCGGCCTCCGAGCCGGTCCCTGTCTACCCCGTGAAGGTCGAGGGCGACGACGTCCTCGTCGACCTCGAGAACCCCGTAGGAAAGTGATTCACATGAGCACCCTGGAGATCCGCGACCTGCACGTCAGCGTCGACACGGAGAACGGCCCGAAGGAGATCCTGAAGGGCGTCACCCTCACCATCAAGGAGGGCGAGACGCACGCGATCATGGGTCCGAACGGCTCCGGTAAGTCCACGCTGGCCTACTCGATCGCCGGTCACCCGAAGTACACCGTCACCTCGGGTTCCGTGCTGCTCGATGGTGAGAACGTCCTCGAGATGTCGGTCGACGAGCGCGCACGCGCCGGTCTCTTCCTCGCCATGCAGTACCCGGTCGAGGTCCCGGGCGTGTCGGTCGCGAACTTCCTGCGCACGGCGAAGACTGCGATCTCGGGTGAGGCGCCGAAGCTGCGCACCTGGGTCAAGGACGTCAACGAGGCGATGGACCGGGTCCAGATGGACACCGCGATGGCGCAGCGCAACGTCAACGAGGGCTTCTCCGGTGGTGAGAAGAAGCGACACGAGATCGTCCAGCTCGAGCTGCTCGACCCCAAGGTCGCGATCCTCGACGAGACCGACTCCGGCCTCGACATCGACGCGCTGAAGATCGTGTCCGAGGGCGTCAACCGCTACAAGGAGAACGGTGACAAGGGCGTCCTCCTCATCACGCACTACACGCGGATCCTGCGCTACATCAAGCCGGACTTCGTCCACGTCTTCGTCAACGGCAAGATCGCCGAGGAGGGTGGTTCGGAGCTCGCCGAGAAGCTCGAGGCCGAGGGCTACGCGGCGTACGTCGGAGCGGCGGCGGTCTGACATGACCGGCCCGGTCCTCCCTGGTCTGCTGGACGGCCTCGACCTGATCCGCAAGGACTTCCCGATCCTCGAGCGCACGCTCGCGGACGGGTACCCGCTGGTGTACCTCGACAGCGCGAACACCTCGCAGAAGCCGCAGTGCGTGATCGACTCGATGGTCGACCACCTCGAGCGACACAACGCGAACGTCGCGCGCGCGGTGCACCAGCTCGGTCAGGAGTCGACTGAGGCGTTCGAGGCAGGGCGGGACAAGGTCGCCGCCTTCCTCAAGGCACCGACGCGGGCCGAGGTGATCTTCACCAAGAACGCGTCCGAGGCGCTCAACCTGGTGGCCAACGCCTTCGCCTGGGCGCGCGGGCCCCTCGAGATCGGCCCGGGCGACGAGGTTGTCATCACCGAGATGGAGCACCACTCCAACATCGTGCCGTGGCAGCTGCTCACCGAGCGCAAGGGTGCGACCCTGCGCTGGTTCGGGCTCACCGACGACGGCCGGCTCGACCTGTCGAACATCGACGAGCTCATCAACGAGCGCACCAAGATCGTCGCCCTGACCTGGGTCTCGAACATGCTCGGCACCATCAATCCGGTCGCCGAGATCGCCGCCAAGGCACACGCGGTGGGCGCGAAGGTCGTCGTGGACGCGTCGCAGGCCGCGCCGCAGATGCCGGTCGACGTGGTCGCCAGCGGTGCCGACTTCCTCGCCTTCACCGGACACAAGGTGTGCGGTCCGACGGGCATCGGCGTGCTGTGGGGCCACGCGGACCTGCTCGAGGAGCTGCCGCCTTTCCTCGGCGGCGGGGAGATGATCGAGACGGTCACCATGGAGCGCTCGACGTACGCCGGCATCCCGCACAAGTTCGAGGCGGGCACACCGCCGATCGTCGAGGCCGTTGGGCTCGGCGCCGCGGTGGAGTACCTCGGCCACGTCGGGCTAGAGAATGTCCGGGCCCACGAGGAGGCCATCACCGGCTACCTGCTGGAGGGGCTCTCCTCGGTCGGCGGAGTCCAGATCCTCGGTCCTCGCACCGCCGCCGAGCGTGGGGGAGCGGTCAGCTTCGAGCTCGCAGGCGTCCATCCGCACGACGTGTCGCAGGTGCTGGACTCACGCGGCGTCGCCGTACGCGCGGGTCACCACTGCGCCAAGCCTGCGCACAAGCGGTTCGGCGTCCAGTCGTCGGTCCGTGCGTCGTCGTACCTCTACACGACGCCCGCGGAAATCGATGCGCTGGTCGAGGCGTTGAACTACACGAAGACGTACTTCCGAGTCGACGGGTGATGGATCGCTGATGGATCTGGACGCGCTGTACCAGGAGATCATCCTGGACCACTACAAGAACCCCCATCACGCGGGACTCCGGGAGCCCTTCGAGGCCGAGGTGCACCACGTGAACCCCACGTGTGGTGACGAGGTCACTCTCCGGGTGCACCTCTCGGGCACGGGCGACGACGCCGTGATCGAGGACGTGTCGTACGACGCCGAGGGCTGCTCGATCAGCCAGGCGTCCGCCTCGGTCCTCACCGACCTGGTCATCGGCAAGACCGTGGCCGAGGCGCTCGACGTGCACAGGGACTTCCAGGAGCTGATGCAGGGTCGCGGCACGGTGGTGCCGGACGAGGAGGTTCTCGAGGACGGCATCGCTTTCGCAGGTGTCGCGAAGTTCCCGGCGCGCGTGAAGTGCGCGCTCCTGTCGTGGATGGCCTGGAAGGACGCCACGAGCCAGATCGTCGCCAAGGAGGCACAGGCATGAGCAACGACTTCCCCGAGGTGGACCTGACCGCCGGAGCCACGCTGACGTACGAGGACGTCGAGGAGGCGATGAAGGACGTCGTCGACCCCGAGCTCGGCATCAACGTCGTCGACCTCGGCCTGGTCTACGGCATCAACATCGACGAGTCGAAGAACGTCGTCCTCGACATGACGCTCACGTCTGCGGCGTGCCCGCTCACCGACGTCATCACCGACCAGACCAACCAGGCTCTCGAAGGCATGGCGAACGACGTGGCGATCAACTGGGTCTGGATGCCCCCGTGGGGCCCGGACAAGATCACCGACGACGGCCGCGAGATGCTGCGGGCGCTGGGCTACAACGTCTAGTTCTTCAGGTGCTTCGCCTTCGCGATGTTGTAGAGGCCGTAACAGGCGAAACCGAGCGCGACCGCGCCGAGGAGCAAGGGTCCGGCCGGCGCCTGGAGCAGACGACCCAGCGCCTGGTCGAGCCCGCCTGACTTCCTCGGCTCGTGCGTGACGGCGGCCCACACGAAGAGCGACCCCATGATCCCGAAGGCCGCGCCCCGGCTGCAGTAGCCGGTCCGAGCGAGGGCCGCGAGCGCTGTCCCCACTCCGCCGGTGCGCCCGTCGTGGTCCAGGTCGTGCTTGAAACGGTCGGTGAGGCCGATCACCGCGCTGCCGATCGCGAAGGCGATGATCGCCAGGCCGACCACGCCGACCAGCCAGGGGCCCAACGGCTGCTGCATGAGCTTCGCCGTGTAGCTGTCGGTGCTCTTCCCGGAGGAGTCACCGAAGGCGACCTTGGCTGCACTCACCGCGATCGTGGCGAAGACCACCGCACGGAAGACGGATCGTCCGCGCTTTGCCCAGCGCTTCGCCCACGAGCGGTCATGATGGCCGGTCGCGGCTTCCAGCAGCTGCCAGACGGTGAGCCCGGAGAGCCCGACAACGGCAGCCCAGAGCGCGATCTCGCCCCAGGGCTGTTCCGCCAGCTGGTGCAGAGCACCGTTCTTGTCCACGGCGCCGTCCGGGTCCTGCAAGGCGACCTGGAGCGCCAGCCAGCCCAGCAGCAGGTACACCAGGCCGTACGCGACGAGTCCGCCCCTGGCTAGTGCGTCGAGGACCGGATGATGCTTGGCGGCGCGACCGTTCTGCCGAGCGCTTTCGGCCAGTGTCTGAGCGTTCATGGTTCCCTCCCGGGACCAGACTTACCCGTCCAGGGCCCGAGCCACACCCGTGCCGTACGTTCAGCCTGTGCGCACCGTCCTTGTCCCGCTTGCCCGTGTCGAGCGCTGGCTGGAGAACTTCGGGTCGCGTCACGGTCAGTTCACGCTGACGGCCGATCCATTGACCGCTACTGCCGAGGACGGAGCGGTCGCGGTGATCACGGGGCCGTTCGGGACCCCCGCGGTCCTGCCTCCCCGGCCGCCGGACGTGAGCTGGGGTCTGCTGCTCGTACGGCGGGGAGGCTTCGCCGTGGCCGCGGGCAGTACGACGACCCCGACCCGCACCAAGGTCGGGAAGCGGCACGTCCAGGGCAAGACCAAGGCCGGAGGCTGGAGCCAGCAGCGCTTCGCGCGCCGTCGGGACAACCAGGCCCGTGATGCGTTCGAGGCAGCCGCCGACCACGCCCACCGGATCCTGGTGCAGGAGCACCCGGTCGACGTGCTGGTGTGCGGGGGAGACCGCGGTGCCGTCGACGCCGTGCTCGCGGACCCGCGGCTCAGGGGACTTGTCGACAAGGTGACCGGGCCGTGGCTTGCGGTACCCGACCCAAATGCCGCAATCCTGACGAAGGCCGTCGAGGACGCCTGGTCCTGCAGCATCCAGATCGCGGAACCCGCGGACGAGGTCCTTCCCTGAGAAGTGCTGCCGCTGCTTGGATCGGGTCACTCCAGCCCCGCATCCGGGTGGGGCTGCCGCACAGAGAGCGCCCCTCGTGAGCCTTTCTTCTCCCTCCAGACTCAGCTTCCTCGCCGCGGGACTTCTCATCGCAGGGTCCACCGTGACCCTGTCGGGTTCCCCCGCGTCCGCTGTTACCTATCAACTGACCACGACGTACTTGTGCGACGCCCCGGTCCTGGGTGACGACCAGCCGTTCACCGGAACGCTGACGTTCGATGCGCCCAGCTCGGTCCCGGCCGGAAGCACAGTGACTGCACGCCCCATCGGAATCAGCGTCACAATTCCGGACGCCACCGTGCAGAAGGCGCGTGACGCCGGGGTCACCGCCATCAGCGCGACGTCCTCCAATGTGACCTACAGGGTGGGGTCGAAGACCGTGCCCGTTACCGGTGTATCGATCCCGAAGACCGACATCCCCGAGACCGGCGACATGGTCATCGCCACTCAGGCAACCGCAGGGCAGTTCGTTGCCGGGGTTGCGGGGCAGTACCCGGTCAAGGTGCCGCAGAGCTTCACGTTGGCAGCGAAGGCCTACTCGATCATCACGCTCGATGTGACGGTGAGCTGCACCCTTGCGCCTGAGGCAGCTGACCTCCTCGGCACCCTCACCGTGACCAAGGTCGCCTCGACGACGGCAGTCAAGCTGCTCAACCCGCCAATCACCACCTCCAAGCAAGCGAAGGTGCGCGTCATCGTGAGGGCGGCTGGTCTCGTGCCTACCGGCAAGGTCGTCGCGAAGCTCGGCACCAAAATCCTCAAGTCGGGCACGCTGAGCGGCGGCAAGGTGCAGCTGCTTCTGCCGAAGCTCACCGCTGGCGACAAGAAGGTGAAGTTCATCTACAAGGGCAACCCGTCGGTGAAGCCAAGTAGCAAGGTGTTGCTGATCCGCGTCACCCGCGGCTGAGGCACAGCAAAGAGCCCCGGTCCCTCCAGCAGGACCGGGGCTCTCGTGTCCTCGTGCGAACGGTCAGCCGTCGAGGTGCAGGTCGCGGGCCTTGAACGTGTCACAGGCGTCGAAGTCACCCCTGGTGTAGCCCACACGGAACCAGTAGTCCCGGGCCGCCGCGGACCCGTGGGTCCACTGGTCGGGGTTCACCCGGCCGCCCGACCGCTGCTGGATCCTGTCGTCACCGACCGCCTGGGCCGCGTTGATCGCCTCGGCGATGTCCTGCTCGTCGAGGTCCTGGATCAAGACGTTGCCGTCGGCGTCCGGCGTCTGCGTCGCGTGCTTGGCCCAGAGGCCGCCCAGGCAGTCCGCCTGCAGCTCGAGGCGTACGGCGTCGCTCTCCGGCCCTTGCTGGGTCCGTACCTTGCTCATGTAGCCGGTGAGGTTCTGGACGTGGTGGCCGTACTCGTGCGCGAGGACGTAGGCCTCGGCGAAGTCGCCACCCCTCGCCCCCAGCTGGCCCTGGAGCATGTCCTTGAAGAAGGTCGTGTCGAGGTAGATCTGCTCGTCGGGCGGGCAGTAGAAGGGTCCGACGGCCGACGAGGCGTTCCCGCACCCGGTCCGGACGCTCTGCGAGAACATCACCGTGTCGGCCTCGCGATAGCCCTGCAGCGTGCTGGACCAGAAGCTCTGGATGGAGTTCACCACCGCGAGCCGCGCACAGTCGGGGTTCTCGTTCGCGTCCTCGCCGGTCCGGCACTCGGTCAGCTCGCTGCTGGACACGGCCTCGCTGTCGGAGCGCGGTGCCACGGACCCGAGGTCCGGCAGGCCGGAGCCGCCTCCCATGCACTGGGAGACCACGAGGATCAGGATCAGGACCAGCAGTCCGCCGAGGCCGCCCCCGACCTTCATCCCGCCACCGCCGGAGGGCATCGGGAAGCCGAGCCCCCCGCCTCCGCCGCCTCCTCGACGTACCTGCACCTGGCTGGTGTCGAGCCGAGCCTTCGGATTGAAGCGCATGGTCGTAACCCCTTCCGGTCGCCTCGTAGACTATCCACGTGAGGTCAGCAACGGACTAAGTCGTCAAGTGCCCCTGGCCGACGACCACCAACCCCAGCTGAGGACCTCATGATCACCGCACACGACATCGAGCTGCGCGCGGGCGCGCGTCTCCTGATGGCGGGCGTCTCCTTCCGGGTGGCCCCTGGCGACAAGGTCGGGCTCGTCGGGCGCAACGGCGCCGGCAAGACGACGCTGACCCGTGTCCTGGCCGGGGAAGGACAGCCCGCGGCGGGCCGCGTGATCCGCACCGGCGAGGTCGGGTACCTGCCGCAGGACCCGCGCACCAGCGACCCGGAGGTGCTCGCCCTGCACCGCATCCTGTCGGCCCGCGGGCTCGACGATGCTGTGCGCAGGTTGCGTGAGGCCGAGCGGGACATGGCCTCCGACGACCCCGCCGTGCGCGAGAAGGGGATGCGGAAGTACGAGCGTGCGGATGCCGCGCTGCACGCGGGAGGTGGCTACGCCGCCGAGGCGGAGGCGAAGCAGATCGCGTCCTCGCTCAACATCGAGGAGCGGATCCTGCAGCAGCCGCTCGCCACCCTCTCCGGTGGCCAGCGTCGCCGCGTCGAGCTCGCCCGGATCCTCTTCAGCGGTGCGGAGACCCTGCTGCTCGACGAGCCCACCAACCACCTCGACGCCGACTCGATCGTCTGGCTGCGCGACTTCCTCAAGAACCACAAGGGCGGGCTCATCGTCATCAGCCACGACGTGGCGCTGCTCGAGGCGTGCGTCAACAAGGTGCTGCACCTGGACGCGAACCGGGCTGAGGTGGACATCTACAACGTCGGTTGGAAGGCGTATCTCGAGCAGCGCGAGACCGACGAGCGTCGACGCAAGCGTGAGTACGCCAACGCCGAGCGCAAGGCCACCACCCTGATGGACCAGGCGAATCGGATGCGGGCCAAGGCGAGCAAGGCGCAGGCTGCCCAGTCGATGATCAAGCGTGCCGAGCGCCTCATGGACGGGCTCGAAGCGCAGCGTGCGGCGGACAAGGTCGCCAAGATCAAGTTCCCGTCGCCGGCGCCCTGTGGCAAGACGCCCCTCACGGCCAGCGAGCTCTCGAAGTCCTACGGCTCCCTGGAGGTCTTCACCGACGTCGACCTGGCGATCGACAAGGGGAGCCGCGTGGTCATCCTCGGACTGAACGGCGCCGGCAAGACCACGCTCCTGCGCATCCTGGCCGGGGTCGACAAGTCCGACACCGGGTCGGTCAACCCCGGGCACGGCCTCAAGCTCGGCTACTACGCCCAGGAGCACGAGACGCTCGACGTGTCGCGCACCGTCCTGGAGAACCTGCGGACGGCCGCGCCCAACCTCACCGACAGCGAGGCGCGCTCGGTGCTCGGCTCGTTCCTGTTCTCGGGTGACGACGCGATGAAGCCTGCGGGAGTGCTCTCCGGAGGCGAGAAGACGCGGCTCGCCCTGGCCATCCTGGTCGTGTCCAGCGCCAACGTCCTGCTGCTCGACGAGCCCACGAACAACCTCGACCCCGCCTCGCGCGAAGAGGTCCTGGCGGCCATCCGCTCCTACGAGGGGGCGATCGTCCTCGTGACCCACGACGAGGGCGCCGTCTCCGCCCTGGACCCCGACCGGGTGCTGATCCTGCCCGACGGTGTCGAGGACCTCTGGGGCGAGGACTACCTCGACCTGGTCGCCCTGGCCTGAGCCACCGCGGGGATCGTCGGAGGCCGCCACTAGATTTGGCTCATGAACCAGGAGCTTCTCGACAAGGGCGGGCTGCAGGTCGAGCGCGACGGCGCCGTCCTGACCGTGACCATGAACCGGCCCGAGGTCCGCAACGCGATGCGCCCCTCCACGTGGGCGGCGATGGCCTCGATCGGAGCATCGGTCGACGACGACGTGCGGGTCGTCCTGGTCCGTGGGGCGGGGGAGGCGTTCTGTGCCGGCCTCGACAAGCGGATCTTCGCGGGGGAGGACATCGACGGCGAGCCGCCGATCACCGACCTCTTCGGCATGTCAGAGGACGACTTCGACCGTACGATCGCGACCTACCAGGAGGGCTTCACCTGGCTGCGCGACCCGCGGTTCATCAGCATCGCCGCCGTTCAGGGCTATGCGATCGGAGGCGGTTTCCAGCTCGCGCTGGCGTGCGACATCCGCGTCGTGGCCGACGACGTGGCGTTCAGCATGCGCGAGCCCGCGCTCGGCATCATCCCTGACGTCACCGGCACCAAGCACCTCGTGGAGGCGGTGGGCTACTCGCGTGCCTTGGAGATCACGGCTTCGGCCCGCTTCGTCCACGCCGAGGAGGCCATGGCGATCGGGCTGGCCAACCGCGTGTCGCCGGTCGGCGACCTCGACGCGGCGGTCAAGGAGATGGTCGCCGGTGTCACCGCTCACCCCCACGGAGCAGTCCGCGGCACCAAGCGCGTCCTCCTCGGCGCCGCGGAGCGCACCTTCGACGAGCAGCGGGCGTGGGAGCGACGCGTGCAGTTCGACCGCTTCCGCGAGCTCGCCGCCGGAAAGTAGACCGGTCCCCACATGTCGATGGGAGGGATGGGTCCGATGGGCCCGGTCTGGCGCAACCTGCGCGCGGACCGGTCCGTGGCCGACAGGAAGCTTCGGAGCGGTACGACGAAGCGCGTCCTCGCGTTCGCCAGGCCGCACAAGAAGCTGATCGCAGGGTTCCTGTCCCTCACCGTGGTCGACGCGGCGCTGGTCGTGGTGCCGCCGCTCCTCATCAAGAGCATCGTCGACGACGGGATCCTGAAGTCCGACGAGGGCCACGTGCTCACGCTCGCCGCGGTGATGGCGGGGGTGGCAATCCTCAACGCGGTGCTGGCGGTCTTCGGCGGCTATCTCTCCTCCCGCATCGGGGAGGGACTCATCTACGACCTCCGGACGACCGTCTTCGGGCACGTCCAGCGGATGTCCCTGGCCTTCTTCACCCGCACGCAGACCGGGGCCCTGGTCTCGCGACTGAACAACGACGTGATCGGCGCGCAGCGGGCTTTCACGTCGACGCTGTCCAGCACAGTGTCCAACACGATCAGTGTTCTCGTGGTGGGCGTCGCGCTCCTGGCGCTCAGCTGGCGGGTGACCTTGCTCTGCCTGGCGCTCTTCCCGATCCTCCTGGTGGTTTCTCGGTGGGTCGGACTCAGGCTGGCGGGGCTCAGCAGGCAGCAGATGGACGGCAACGCCGACATGGGCAACACCATGACGGAGAGGTTCAACGTCGGCGGCGCGATCCTGCTCAAGCTCTTCGGGCGTCGTGACGAGGAGGACCGTCACTTCGCGGTGAAGGCCGCGAAGGTCCGCGACATCGGGGTGCGCATCGCCTTGGTGACCCGGGTCTTCGGTGCCAGCATCATGCTGGTGCCCGCCCTCGCGACGGCCGTGGTCTACGGCGTCGGCGGCGTGCTGGCCATCGAGGGCTCGCTGACGGTCGGGACGCTGCTCGCCATCGGCACCCTGCTGGTCCGGCTGCTCGGGCCACTGCAGGGGCTCTCCAACGTCCGCATCGACGTGATGACGGCGCTGGTCAGCTTCGAGCGTGTCTTCGAGGTCCTGGACCTCCCCTCGATGGTCCAGGAGAAGCCCGGAGCCGTCGAGCTCCCGCGCACGGCGGCCCGCATCGAGTTCGACCACGTCGTGTTCCGCTACCCCCGTGCCGACGAGGTCTCGCTGGCGAGCTTGGAGGTGGTGGCACGCCAGGAGTCCCGCGACACCGGAGAGGTCCTGAAGGACATCACCTTCACCGCCGAGCCGGGGGAGATGATCGCCCTGGTCGGCCCGTCCGGCGCCGGGAAGACCACGATCACCCACCTGGTCGCCCGACTGTACGACGTCACGAGCGGCGTGGTGCGCGTCGACGGGCACGACGTCCGCGACGTCACGCTGCAGAGCCTCGAGGACGCGGTCGGCTACGTCACCCAGGACGCGCACATGTTCCACGAGACCATTCGCGCCAACCTGGTCTACGCACGACCCGATGCCACCGACGGCATGATCTGGTCGGCCCTCGAGGCCGCGCAGATCCGTCCCCTGGTCGAAGGTCTGCCCGACCGGCTCGACACCGTGGTGGGCGACCGCGGCTACCGGCTGTCGGGTGGGGAGCGCCAGCGCCTCGCGATCGCACGGCTGCTGCTGAAGGCGCCGGCGATCGTCGTCCTGGACGAGGCGACCGCCCATCTGGACTCCGAGTCCGAGGTGGCCGTGCAACGTGCGCTCGACGAGGCCCTGGAGGGTCGCACGTCGCTCGTGATCGCGCATCGGCTGTCCACGATCCGCGCCGCGGACCGGATCCTGGTCATCGACGACGGGCGGGTCGTCCAGCAGGGGACCCACGACACCCTGCTCGCCGAGGGAGGGCTGTACGCCGACCTCTACCGCACCCAGTTCGCCGGCCGTCCCACCACCGTCGAGAGGTAGGTCATGGATCTCGGGCTCACCGACAAGGTCTTCATCGTCACCGGGGGGACAGCGGGCCTAGGCCTCGCCACCGCCCAGGCGCTCGTCGTCGACGGCGCGAGGGTGGTCGTGTCGTCACGGCACCGGTCTCGCGTGGACGACGCCGTGGGGGTGCTGGGCGACCGTGCGACGGGAGTCGTCGCCGACAACGCCGACCCGACCACGCCGGCGCTCCTCATCGAAGCCGCGCGCACGACGTACGGTCGGCTCGACGGTGCGGTCATCTCGGTGGGTGGTCCCGCCGGGGGAACGCTGCTGGAGAGCGAGGACTCCGCCTGGGAGGCGGCTCTGCAGAGCGTCTTCCTCGGAACCGTCCGACTCTGCCGGGAGATCGCGCAGGAGCTGGAGACTGGCGGGTCGATCGCGCTGGTCCTGTCGAGCTCGGTGAAGGCGCCGGTCGCTCGGCTCGCCATATCCAACGGCTTGCGCCCGGGGTTGGCCATGGTGGCCAAGACGCTGGCCGACGAGGTGGGACCACACGGGATTCGGGTCAACGCGCTCCTGCCGGGTCGGGTCGACACCGACCGGGTCAGGGAGCTCGATGCCTCGACTGGGGACGCCGACGAGGCTCGGGCCCGGAACGAGCAGGCCATTCCGCTGCGCCGCTACGGCCGCCCGGAGGAGTTCGGCGCGGTGGCCGCGTTCCTGGTGTCCCCGGCCGCTTCGTTCGTCACCGGTGCGGCTATCCCCGTGGACGGCGGGATGCTGCGCTCACTCTGAGGTGGACAGGGCCGGCTTCGGGTCGCGCTCCCTGCGCCGCTCGTCGTACGCGAGGTAGCCGAACCCGAAGACCGCCAGCAGCCCGAAGAACCACCATTGCAGCCCGTAGAAGAAGTGCGGACCTTCACCGAGGTCCGGCAGCTCGGCCGGTTCCAGCCTGACGGCTGCCTGGGGAGACTCCGACTCGGCGTCGACGAAGCCGCGGAGCAGCGGATAGTCGAGCTCGGCTCCGATGGCCCGGCTCGAGATCGACCGCACCGAGCCGTCGTCCACCCGGGTGGAGTCGCCCGTCCCGTCCGCGCGAACCCAGCCCACGACGTCCACCTCTCCCGCTGGTGGCGCAGGCGCCTCGGCCAGCGCCGACCCGATGTTGTCGGTGTGCAGCCAGCCGCGGTCCACGAGAACACCCGTGCCGTCGGCGAGAACCAGCGGGGTCACGATGTCGACGCCCGCCACGCCGTCTCTCGTCTGGTAGCGCACCACGACCGAGTCGTCGGGCCGGTAGGTGCCGGTCATGACCACGCGGCTCCACTCCTCCGCCAGGGTGACCTCGTCCGAGGCGCTCATGACCTGCTCGACGGGCACGGGATCCATGGCGAGGTTCCGCTCCGCTGCCGCGTTGCGTGCCTCCCGGTCGTGCAGCCGGTTGAACTGCCACTCGCCGAGCCAGACGCATCCGTAGGCGAGCACGGCGATCGCAGCCAGGAACAGCAGCCAGCGACGCGTGAGCAGGAACCCCATGGACAAAGAATCTAGTCGGCCGGGCACCCGCCCCCCGATCTGGGTCCCGTGCCTAGACTGAGGCCCATGAGCGGACTGGTGGACGGCTTCGGCCGAGTCGCGACCGACCTGAGGGTGTCGCTGACCGACCGCTGCAACCTGCGCTGCTCCTACTGCATGCCCCCTGAGGGGCTCGACTGGTTGCCCGACGATACCGTGCTGACCGACGACGAGGTCGTCCACCTCATCGACATCGCCGTCCGCCTTCTCGGTGTCCGCGAGGTCCGGTTCACGGGCGGGGAGCCGCTCGTGCGCCGGGGTCTGGTCGACATCGTCGGTCGTACGGCGTCGCTCGACCCGCGACCCGAGATCTCGCTGACGACGAACGGTCTCGGGCTGCAGCGGCTGGCGCCGGCGCTGGTCTCCGCCGGTCTCGACCGCGTGAACGTCAGCCTCGACACGATCCGGCCGGAGACCTTCAGCGAGATCACCCGACGCGACCGGCTGGACGACGTGGTCTCAGGGCTCGCTGCGGCAGCGGAGGCCGGGCTGGGGCCGGTCAAGGTCAACGCGGTTCTGCTGCGCGGAGTCAACGACGACCAGGCGCCCGAGTTGCTGCGCTGGTGCATCGAGCGCGGCTACCAGCTGCGGTTCATCGAGCAGATGCCGCTCGACGCCCAGCACGGCTGGCGGCGCGACACGATGGTGACGGCGGACGAGACTTTCGAGCGGCTCTCCGAGCACTTCACTCTCGAGCCTGCAGAGGAGCCGCGCGGCAGTGCCCCGGCCGAGCTGTTCACGGTGGATGCGGGCCCGGCCACGGTCGGGGTCATCGCCTCGGTCACGCGACCGTTCTGCGGGGACTGCGACAGGGTGCGGCTGACGGCCGACGGCCAGGTCCGCAACTGCCTGTTCGCCCGCGAGGAGTCAGACCTGCGCACGGCTCTCCGGTCGGGTGCCTCCGACGCGGAGCTCGCCGACCGGTGGCGCATCGCCATGGCCGGGAAGCGTCCGGGTCACGGGATCGACGACGTGTCGTTCCTGCAGCCGACGCGGCCGATGTCAGCCATCGGCGGCTGAGACAGCCTCGACCTCGCGGAGGAAGCCGCGAAGTTCCAGGAACTGACCAAGCGTCTCCCGGTGCTCCTGGCAGGCGAGCCAGGTCTTGCGCCGGTCCGGCGTGTGCAGCTTGGGGTTGTTCCACAGCAGCTGCCAGACCGCCGGGGACCCGCACCCCTTCGCCGAGCAGATGAGCGGTTCCGATGCCTCCACGCGGGAAGGCTATCCGGCCCCGAAGACAGAGGTGCCGGACGACCACGGGGGGAGTCGTCCGGCACCTGAGACCCTCGACGCAGACGGGGGATGCTGCGCCGAGAGCCGTCGGCGATTCTTGCACGCGGCGAAGGGTTTTCCAATCAGGGAACACGAGCGTTTCCTGACGGGTCAGTCACCCCCGCGCTCGAGGGCCTTGGCGTCCGTCGCTGGGTCGAAGGGGTCGGGTCCGCCCGGGTCCGGAGAGACCCCGGCGTTGGCCATGACGACCGCGACGTAGGGCAGCACGAGCGACCCGATGAGGAAGAACCACGGGATCCAGGTGGGTGCGTCTGCGAGAAACGTCGCGACGGCAATGAGGAAGCACGCGGTGCGCACACCCATCGTCACCATGTAGCGCTTCTCGCGCGACCACAGATCGTCGCTGTGCGGGCGCCGTGCGGAGGTGATCCGGACCGGCTCCGACTTGCCTCGGGCCATGCCCCCACCGTACGCCGCACGCGGCCGCGAACCCACGGCGGGAAGCAATAGGGTGATCAGACCAGACGAGCTGCAACCGGAGGTAGGGAATGTCCAACCGCACGTACCGCGTCACCGAGATCGTCGGAACCTCGCCCGACGGCATCGACCAGGCCGTCAAGAACGGCATCGCCCGGGCCGCGAAGACCCTGCGCCACGTGGACTGGTTCGAGATCACCCAGGTGCGCGGTCAGGTCAAGGACGGGGCCGTGGAGCACTTCCAGGTCGGTATCAAGGTCGGCTTCCGTCTCGAGGACGAGTGACATTGCTCTCGATCAGCTGATCCAGGCGCTCTCGATTCGGAGTACCCACGGGTAATGGCTAGCGTCCTTGTCCGTGAGCAGATCGGTACTCGTGACGGGTGGCAACCGCGGCATCGGACTCGCGATCGCGCGCGCCTTCGCCGACGCCGGTGACAACGTCGCGATCACCTATCGCAGCGGTGAGCCGCCCGCGGGCTTCCTCGCCGTGAAGTGCGACGTCACGGACCAGGCGTCGGTCGACGCGGCGTTCGCGGAGATCGAGGCGGCACAGGGACCGGTCGAGGTACTGGTCGCCAACGCCGGCATCACCAAGGACACGCTCGTCCTGCGGATGAGCGACGACGAGTGGGACGCGGTGCTCGACACCAACCTCACCGGCTCGTTCCGGGTGGCCCGGCGCGCTGCGAAGGGCATGCTCCGGCTCCGGCGCGGACGCATCGTCTTCATCTCGTCGGTGGTCGGCCTCCTCGGCTCGGCCGGGCAGGTCAACTACGCCGCGTCCAAGTCCGGACTGGTCGGCATGGCCCGGTCGCTCGCCCGCGAGCTCGGCAGCCGCTCGATCACCGCCAACGTGGTGGCCCCGGGCTTCATCGAGACCGACATGACCGACGAGCTCACCGACGAGCTCAAGGCGAAGTACAAGGAGCAGATCCCGCTCGGCCGCATGGCCACGGCCGATGAGGTCGCCTCCTCGGTCGTGTTCCTCGCGTCCGAGGGGGCCGCCTACATCACCGGTGCCGTGATCCCCGTCGACGGCGGCCTCGGCATGGGCCACTGACAGGAGTTCTCCGATGGGCATTCTCGAGGGCAAGCGCATTCTGGTCGCAGGCGTCACGATGGACTCGTCCATCGGCTTCGCCACGGCACGGGTCGCGCAGGAGCAGGGCGCGACGGTTCTGGTGTCGAACTTCGGGCGCGCCCTGAACATCACCAAGCGCATCGTGTCGCGGCTGCCCCAGGAGGCCCCGGTCCTCGAGCTCGACGTCACGGACCAGGAGCACCTCGACCGACTGCCCGACCTCGTCCGCGAGCACGTCGACGGACTCGACGGCGTCGTCCACTCGATCGCCTACGGCAACCCGGAGACGGTCCTCGGCGGCAACTTCCTCGAAGGGCCGTGGCCGGATGTCGCCCACGCTGTGCAGGTCTCGGCGTACTCCCTTGCGTCGCTGGCGAAGGCGACGCTGCCGCTCATGACGAACGGTGGCTCCCTTGTCGGGCTGACCTTCGACGCCACCGTCGCGTGGCCGGCGTACGACTGGATGGGGGTCGCGAAGGCTGGTCTCGAGTCCACGTCCCGCTACCTCGCTCGCGATCTTGGCCCGAAGGGGATTCGCGTGAACCTCGTGGCGGCAGGACCCCTCAAGACGCTGGCCGCGAAGGCGATCCCGGGCTTCGAGGAGCTCGAGTCGAGCTGGGCCGACCGCTCACCGCTGGGCTGGAACGAGTCCGACCACGAGCCCACCGCCAAGGCCGTCGTCGCGCTGTTGTCCGACTTCTTCCCGGCGACCACGGGCGAGATCGTCCACGTCGACGGCGGCTACCACGCGATGGGTCTCTAGCCGGCCCCTCCCGCCGAGACGGTGTCCGGCTGGGCGATGCCGGCCATGATCTCGACGATCTGCGCCCGCTGCACGTCGGAGAGACCTCCCCAACCGGGCTCGTAACCGAACTTCTCCCGCAGGGTCGAGGCGGACTCGTCGCCGTTGAGGATGTCGATGTCGTCGATGTCGATCAGACCGGGGTGGTCGACGCCGACCGCCTCCGACACGCGCAGCAAGTCGCGCCTGAGCGTCTTGATGTAGTTCGCGCAGCGGACCGACTTCAGCTCTGGGTCGAGCCCATGGACGAGCCACGGCTTCTGGGTCGCGACCCCAGTGGGGCAGTGATCGGTGTGGCACTTCTGGGCTTGGATGCAGCCGATGGCCAGCATCGCCTCCCTGCCGACGTTCACCATGTCGCACCCGAGGGCCATCGCGACGAGCGCGTTGTCGGGGAGGCCGAGCTTTCCGGAACCGATGAACGTCACGTCGTCGGTGATCCCCGCTTCGGCGAACAGCTTGTAGACCCTGGCAAAGCCGACCCTGAACGGCAAGGACACAGCGTCGCTGAAGACCAGCGGGGCGGCCCCGGTGCCCCCCTCGCCGCCGTCGATCGTGATGAAGTCGACGCCACGGTCGTCGCGGGTCATGCGTTGGACGAGCTCCCTCCAGAACCAGAGGTGGCCCACGGCGGACTTGATACCGACGGGGAGGCCCGTCTCTGCGGCGAGGAGCTCGGCGAAGTCGAGCATCGAGTCGACATCGTGGAAAGCCGTGTGCCGGGAAGGACTGATGCAGTCGACGCCCTCGGGGATCCCGCGGATGTCGGCGATCTCCTTGTTGATCTTGACCCCCGGGAGCATGCCGCCGAGGCCCGGCTTTGCGCCCTGGGACAGCTTGATCTCGATCGCCTTCACCGGAGCGGTGTCCATGAGCTCCTTGAGGCGAAGCAGGTCGAACCGGCCGTTCTCGTCGCGACATCCGAAGTACGAGGTGCCGATCTGGTAGATCAGCTCACCGCCCTTGCGGTGGTACGGCGAGATGCTTCCCTCGCCGGTGTTGTGCAGGCACCCGGCGAGGGCCGCCCCCTTGTTGAGTGCCTCGATCGCAGCGTTCGACAGCGAGCCGAAGCTCATCGCCGAGATGTTCACGACCGAATCGGGGCGGAAGGCCCGCGCTCTGCGTCGCTTCTCGCCGATGACCTTCGCGGAAGGAATGTGCGCGTCGTGCCCGGCATGGGCTTGCCCCGTCGGGTTGGGGCGGGCGACGTCGGTGAAGATGCGATGCTTGACGATCGCGTAACCCGGAGTCGTCTCCATGTCGTCGTCGCTACCGAACCCGAAGTAGTTGTTCTCCAGCTTGGCGCTCGCGTAGACCCATCGCCGCTGGTCGCGGCTGAACGGACGCTCCTCGTTGTTGTTGGTGACGATGTACTGGCGGAGCTCTGGACCCACCGCCTCCAAGAGGTACCGGCCGTGACCGATGATGGGGAAGTTCCGCAGCAGGGCGTGGTGACGTTGCTTGAGGTCGTAGGCCGCGACGGCCGCGAGTCCGGCGACGGGGGCACTGGCAAGGAGTCTCTTCGTCCAACCCATGCAGGGTGTGTACCACCACCGCCGGGAGCAATTCACCGTCTTGACACATCGGCACCGATACGCAACGCGCTGGACAGCAGGACGCGAGCTGTCCGGTGCCACGCTCGGGTAGCGTTCCGTGGGTGACGTCCGCACTCGTGGAGCTGAGGGTCCTGGAGGGGCCGAATCTCTACTTTCCGCGAGCGGCCGTGAAGCTCACGCTCGACCTGTCGAGACTCGCCGCGCTGCCGACAGACCGGGCGTTGCGGCTCGCCACGAGGATCGGCTTGGACCGCGCGCGTCCGGGCGAGCCCGGCACCGGCTTCCGGCAGCGGTTCGCGGTCCGCGCCGTCGAGCGGCTCGTGCGCCAGGTGAGTGCTGAGGCGGGCACCACCCGCCTGGCCGTCCGGGTCCGGACCACGGCCGACGTGGACCGGATCGTGGTGGCGTACCCCTGGCGACACCGCGGGCGCGCGGAGGCGCTGGGCCACGCGGTCGCGTCAGTGCTCGACGGGGTGGGCTCCGAGGAGCTCGACGACCTGGTCGCGACAGCGGCCGAGATCGTCCGCGCGGCGGATGCCGGTCCGCGACCGACCACGCTGCGCCCGAAGGTGCCGATCGTCGCTGTCACGGGCACCAACGGCAAGACGACCACCTCGCGGATGGTCGCCCACATCGCCCGCACTCAGGGCCTGCACGTCGGATGGTCGAGCACGGATGGCATCTACGTCGACGGCGTCCTCGTCGAGGCGGGCGACTACTCGGGTCCCTCCGGCGCGGGCCGCGTGCTGCGACACCCCGAGGTGCAGCTGGCCGTCACCGAGACCGCTCGGGGCGGCATCCTGCTCAAGGGCATCGGGGTCGTCGCCAATGACGTCTCGGTCGTCACGAACGTGACCGCCGATCATCTCGGCCTGCACGGCATCGACACCGTCGACCAGCTCGCCGAGGTCAAGGGTGTCGTCCCACAGATCACGAAGCCCGGCGGGTGGGCGGTCCTCAACGCGGACGACCCGCGGGTCTACGCGATGCGCCTCCGCACGAAGGCACGTCCCTGGGTCTTCTCCCGGGACCCCGACTCGCCCAACCTTCGGGCGACGCTCGGCGAGGGAGGACGCGCCACGACCGTGATCGACGGCTGGGTGAGCGTCCTTCAGCCCGGAACGGACCCGGACCCGCTCATCGAGGTGGCCGACATCCCGATGACGCTCGCCGGGCTCTCCCGCTTCAACGTCGAGAACGCGCTCGCAGCGGCCTCTGCGAGCCTCGCGGTCGGGCTCCCGAGAGAGGTCGTCGTCGAGGGGCTTCGGACGTTCCGCCCCGACCCGGAGCACAACCCCGGACGGATGAACTTCTTCACCCTGCGGGGCATCTCCGTCGTCATGGACCTCGCACACAACGAGGCGGGCCTCGAGGCACTCGTCGAGATCATGGACGGCGTCCGTGCGCCCGGCTCCCGCACCCTGCTAGGCCTGGCGGCGGTCGGGGACCGCACTGACGAGCTCATCGAGGGGCTCGCGGAGATCGCTGCGCGTGACACCGATGTGGTCGTGATCGCGCACAAGAGCGGGTACATGCGAGGACGGTCTCGCGAAGACCTCGAGGCTCACTTCCTGGCGGGTGCGTCCAGAGTCGGGGTGCACCACCTGGCGTCGTACCCGAGCGAGGTCGATGCGATGGCTGCCCTCGTGGCTCAGGCCAAGCCCGGTGACGTCGTCGGGATGATGGTCCACGACGACCGGCAGGGCTGCTACGACTGGCTGTCCCACCAGGGCGCAACGGTCGACGACCCCGTGACGCTGCGCGCCAAGGTGCGTGCCGCTACAGCTCGGTGAAGTCCTCCTCCGTCAGCCCGGAGCCGGCCTGCGCCTGGTTCGACCAGTTCTCGAGCTCGGAGACGACGGCTGCGTGCTTGTCGACGCACACCACTACGAGGTCGCCACGGTTCGCGCGTGACATCGCATGCCGCACCGCCTTCACCTCGTCTCGCACGATCTCCACCTGACGGCACCGACCACCGTCGGCGATGCCTTGCTTGACGCCCCTGGCGACCAGGCGAGCCGTCTCCCCGGGCTTCCGGCCCCGCAGTGCGGAGTCCTCGCGTACGACGATCACGTCGAAGTGCCTGGCCGCGATCGCGCCGAGCTCCACCATGTCCTCGTCGCGCCGGTCTCCCGCGGTCGCGATGATGCCCATCCGTTGAGGTCGCGCCAGGTCGGACGAGTTCTCGAGGCTCTCGCCGTACCGATCCACGAAGTCGCCCAGCATCAGCATGCCTGGTGCGTTGTGGCAGTAGTCGACGATCACGTGGACGCCGTTGACGTCGATCTCGTTGAGGCGACCGGGGGAGAGGTAGTAGTTCGTGGAGAAGGAGCGCAGGCCTCGTCGGATGTCGTGCAACGGCGCACCTGCGGCGAAGGCGGCCGCGGTCGCCGCAAGGGCGTTCTGGACATTCATCCGTGCCTTGCCGCCGAAGGTCGCCGGAAGCAGGTGCGTGAACGCGATCTGCATCGAGCGGGGACCGTGCCGGACGATGATCATCTCGCCGCGATCCGTGGGCTCGAGGACCACGGCCTTGCCCCCGCGTCTGCAGTGCCGGTCGATCATGTCGCGAGTCTCGCTGCCCGGCTCCTCCATCGAGAACCAGACCACTGCGCCGGAGCAGCGGCGGCGCATCTCCCGTACGAGCGGGTCGTCAGCGTTGAGTACGGCGTGCCCGTCGCGGGGGACCGCCTCCACGAGGACGGCCTTCACCTCGGCGAGCTGCTCGACCGTGTCGATGCCGCGCAGACCCAGGTGGTCGGGCTGCACGTTCAGCACGACCGCCACGTCGTTGCGCTCGTAGCCCAGTCCCTCGCGGAGGATGCCGCCGCGGGCGACCTCGAAGACGGCCATGTCGACGCGCGGGTTCTGGAGGACCATGCGTGCCGAGCGCGGGCCGGAGGCATCCGAGCGGATCACGAGACGCTGGTCGATCACGACGCCGTCGGTGCTGGTCATCCCGACCTTGCGGCCCATTCCCTTGAAGACATGGCTGATCATCCGGGACGTCGTCGTCTTGCCGTTCGTGCCCGTCACCGCGATGATCGGGATCCGCGCCTGGGCGCCCGGCGGGAACAGCATGTCGACGACCGGCTTGGAGATGAACTGTGGGTCGCCGATCGTCGGGTGGGTGTGCATCCGGAAACCAGGGGCCGCGTTCACCTCGCAGATCGCACCGCCGGTCTCGCGGACCGGCTCGGTGATGTCCGGGCAGATGAAGTCGATCCCCGCGATGTCCAGCCCCACCACCCGCGCTGCCTCCTCGGCGATCTCGACGTTCTCGGGATGCGCCTCGAAGGTGCGGTCGATCGAGATGCCGCCCGTCGACATGTTGCCCGTCAGGGTGAGCTTGACCATCGTGCCCTCGGGCGGCACGTCGGACAGCTCGAATCCCTGCTCCTTGACCAGGGCGATGGCCGCGTCGTCGACCTTGATCCGGGTGAGGACCTTCTCGTGACCGACGCCGCGGCGCGGGTCTGCGTTGGTCAGGTCGACCAGCTGTTGCACCGTGCTCTGGCCGTCACCGATCACGTGGGCGGGGACCCGCTCGGCGATGGCCGCGATCTTCCCGTCGATGACCAGGCACCGGTAGTCGCGTCCCGTGATGTAGGACTCGACGATGATCACGCCGCGGCGGGACTGCTCCTGAGCGACCGGGAAGGCTCCACGCACGTCCGCCTCGTTCTGGAGGTCGAGGCAGACGCCGCGCCGCGGATCGGCATTCGTCAGATCCACGAGCTGCTGCACGGTGCTCTT
>DASSPN010000060.1:0-23457 GCA_035699605.1 Nocardioidaceae bacterium
TGTACGTCGTGCACGAGCTCACTCACGGAGCGCGCATCGACTACCTCGTCTGCGACGAGGCGCAGTTCTACACCGCCTACCAGATCGACCAGCTCGCGCGCCTGGTCGACGAGCTGCAGCTCGACGTGTTCTGCTTCGGCATCCTGACCGACTTCCGGACCCGGCTCTTCGAAGGCGCGGCCCGGCTGGTCGAGCTCGCCGACCGCACCCACACGCTCCAAGTCGAGGCGCTGTGCTGGTGCGGCAAGCGTGCGACCCACAACGCCCGCACCGAGAACGGCGTGATGGTCACCGAAGGGGAGGTCATCGTCGTCGGTGACGTCGAGACGCTCGACGAGCCCCCGCCCGAGGTCGGCTACGAGGTGCTCTGCCGCCAGCACCACCGGCGACGGCTCACCGCCCAGCGGGCCCAGGCGGTCTCGGAGATCGGCGAGCCCCTGCCGTTCAGCTGAGCCGGGTGCCGGGTACGTTCGAGACCATGTCACCGCTCATCTCCGCCGAAGAGCTCGCCCAGTGCCTGGGTGACGTGACCCTTCTCGACGTGCGCTGGCAGCTCCAGCGCACCGACGGGCACGAGCGCTACCTCGAAGGTCACCTTCCCGGTGCCGTGTACGTCGACCTCGAGACCGAGCTGGCCGATCCGCCGCACACCGGGTCCGGGGGCCGGCACCCGCTTCCGGAGGCGGACCGCTTCTCGTCGATCATGCGGGCGCACGGCGTCAGCAACGACCGTCCGGTCGTCGTGTACGACGCGGTGGGTGGCACGTCGGCTGCCAGGGCGTGGTGGTTGCTGCGCTACTACGGCCACCCCGACGTGCGGGTACTCGACGGCGGACTCGACGCCTGGGAGGGGCCCCTGGAGCAAGGGCCGCCGCTCGCCAAGCAGGGCGACTTCCAGGGCAGCCCCGGGCACCTGCCTGTTCTCGACGCGGACGATGCGGCCAGGGTCGCGAAGGAGGGGACACTGATCGACGCCCGGGCACCCGAGCGCTTCCGTGGCGAGATCGAGCCGATGGACCCGGTTCCCGGACGGGTGCCGGGAGCAGTGAACGTCCCGACCGCGCTGAACCTCGAGAACGGACGGTTCCGCTCAGCCGACGAGCTGCGGGAGATCTACCCCTGCGTCGGTGAGGTCGGCGTCTATTGCGGCAGCGGAGTCACGGCCGCGCACGACGTACTGGCGCTGGCGGTGATCGGAGTCGAGGCCGCGCTGTACGTGGGGTCGTACAGCCAGTGGGTCAGCGACCCGGACAGGCCGGTCGAGGTGGGGTAGGCCCAGGCCCCAACGGCTCAACCCTCGTCGAGCCCGTGCTCCTCGAGCACCTGCTCGATCGTCTCGTGCTCGACGCGGAACGCCTTGAAGCTCCACGCGATGAGCCCGAGCGCGACGACTCCGGAGGCGATCAGCACGGCGCCTGTGCCCCAGCCCCCGACCAGCCACCACTTCTCGTCGACGGGCCACCAGGAGGGGGCGTCCGGGTGGATCCCCCAGACCACGCCCACGGCGACCAGGCCGAGGGCGAACAGTGACGACAGGACGATCTTGGGCCAGGTCTCGACGCTGTCAGCGGCGGTCTTGTACGCCTGCCGCTTGACCGGGTCGAGCATCCGGTCGGCCCACTCGTAGCTCTGCGAGTGCACCCACAACCCGGCGGCGAGGAGGACGAGTCCAGGCCCCGGGAGCACCAGGGCAGCCAGCCCGGCGAGGACGAGCAGCCATCCGATGATCTCCAGCCCGATTCGCTGCCAGCGAGGGCGGTGCTGGCGCTTGGCGTCCGTCGTCATGGGGACACCCTGCCAGAGCCGATCAACTCCTGATGGCTGCCCACTCAGGCGACCTGCGGGACGGCTCCTGGAGCGATTTCGGCGAGCAGCCGGTCGAAGAGCACCGAGGCCGACGGCACGTCGAGGAGCCCGGCCTGGTAGCCGACCCAGCCCAGGTCGGCGGCCCCGTCGTACACCACCTCGGCGAGCGGCTGGGCACCCGGCACCAGCGAGGTCCGCGTCGTCGCGCCGGCGGTGCGGTGCTCCTCGCAGTCGCACTCGGAGCGCAGGATCAGTCCGGCCAGGGCTGTCGCGCTGAAGCGGCGAAGGGTGACCCGAGTGCCGCGAGCCCGCAGGTGCAGGACCTCGTTGCCGAGCGGGCCGTCGAACGGAGTGCGCAGCCACAGCTCGATCGGCACGGCGTGGGACGAGGGGAGGACGGTGAAGCCGCGCTGGGTCAGTGAGGAGGACCACGCGGCGAAGGTGAGGGGAGTGTCCATGACGAACTTCCTGTTGCTCGGCTGTCGGCTGGGATGGCGGAGGTCACCAGCCGGCTCCGGCTGGTGTCAGCGACAGCGACAACACAGGTGGTTCATGGTGGGTCAAGGGTGACACACGTATCGGAGGAGCGCGAGCCCATCGCCGAAATACTCCTCGGGCGGACGAGCAAGGCCGCTCCGCGCGAGGGGTGCGCGGAGCGGCCTTCCGTCAGAGGTGGCGGATCACCAGTGCGTGCCCTTGAGAACGCGAGCCAGCGTGACCTGCTGCTGGGTCAGGTCCTGCGCCGCCGCGTCACCGCGGGCGGCGGCCGAGTCCGGGAACACCTTGTACGCCAGGTTCAGCACTCGGAACGCGAGCTTCGGGGCGACCGTGTGGCTGACCGCGCCGATGTTGCCCATGAGCGTGTTGATCTCGTGAGGCCGGTCGACGAGGGCCGCGATCACCTTGTCCGCGGCCTGCGCGGGGGAGATCGTGGGGAACTTGTCGTAGATCTTGGTCGGCGCGATCATCGGCGTCTTCACCAACGGCATGTGGATCGACGTGAAGCTGACGCCGTCGCCGATGAGCTCCGAGCTCACGACGTTCGCCCAGGCGTCCAGGGCAGCCTTGGACGCGACGTACGCCGAGAAGCGCGGCGGCGAGGTCTGGACACCGATGGAGCTGATGTTCACGACGTGGCCGCTCTTCTGCTCCCTCATCTTGGGCAGCAGGCCCATCACGAGCCGGATCGCGCCGAAGTAGTTCAGCTGCATGGTGCGCTCGAAGTCGTGGAAGCGGTCGTGCGACAGCTTCAGCGACCGGCGGATCGAACGGCCCGCGTTGTTCACGACGAAGTCGATCGACTCCAGCTCGGTGGACAGCTGCTGGGTGAGCTGGTCGATGGCATCGAGGTCCGACAGATCGCAGGGGTAGACGTACGCCGTCCCGCCGCGGGCCTCGATCTGGTTCTTGATCTCCTCGAGCTTGTCCTTACCGCGCGCGACGAGGACGGGGATGCCGCCGGCCTGGGCGACCTTGAAGGCCGTGACAGCGCCGATGCCGGAGGAGGCGCCGGTGATGACGACCGTCTTGCCCTTCAGGGCGGCGCGGTTCTTCTTGCTGTCTCCCGTGGAGGTGTCGAGCTGCTCCTCCCAGAAGTTCCAGATCTTGTCCGCGTAGGTCTCCAGGCCGGGGACCGAGATCCCGGATCCGGCGAGAGCGCGCTCGGTGTGCATCGAGGCGTACTGCGTGGGCATGCCGGCGTGCTCGACCGCCTCCGGCGGAAGTCCGAGCCGGCCGATCGTCTGGGCGAGGGCAGCGTGCCCGGCCGGCGTGGCGACGAGCCTGCCTACCAGGGTGCTCGGGTGCAGCTGCTTGGGCAGCAGGCCCGTGGGGAGGACCCGGCGGTCGACGGGCACCGCGAAGCGCGGCGCCTTCGCGGCGTGCGCGAACGTGTTCACGACGTCGATCGTGCGTTGCGGCTCGGGGTTGACCAGGTGGAACGCCTGGCCGTCGAGGCCCGGGACGTGCGCCAGGTGGTCCATCGCTTTGGCGACGTAGTCGATCGGCACCAGGTTCGTGTCGCCCAGGTCGAGGCCGACGATCGGCACCCAGCCCGGGATCAGGTCGCGCAGCGCGCGGATCGCCGGGAAGAAGTAGTACGGCCCGTCGATCTTGTCCATCGCCCCCGTCTCCGAGTGGCCGATGACCACGGCCGGGCGGTAGACGCGCCACGGCACCGGGCACTCCTCGCGCACGATCTTCTCGGACTCGAACTTGGTCCGGTGGTAGGGCGACTGGAAGCCCTGGCCGACGTCGAACTGCGTCTCGTCCCAGACGCCCCGGTGGTCACCGGAGGCGGCGATCGAGGACACCTGGTGGAAGATGCCGGCGTCCAGGTCGGCCGCGAGGGCAAGGGCGTTGCGGGTGCCCCCGATGTTCAGCGTGTCGTTGACCTCGTCACCCGCCGTGATGTCGTAGATCGCCGCGAGGTGGAAGAAGTGGTCGATCGTCCCGCGGTGGGCCTCGATCCAGGCCGCGTCCACACCGAGAGCCGGGGCGCTGATGTCGCCGAGGACCGGGGTGATCCGCGACGAGTGGCCCCACGTCGCCATCAGCCGGTCGAGCTTGGCCTGCGAGCCGCCGCGAACGAGCACGAAGATCTCGCCCTCGCGGTTGTCGAGGAGCTCCTGGACGAGGAAACGGCCGATGAAGCCGGTGGCGCCGGTGACGAAGTACGACATGTGAGTGCTCCGGGAGGTAGGAGAGGTAGCCAATGTAAGCCTCCGTCTGGGCGCGTCGGGAGGGCCTGGCGTAGACCTTACTCACTGGTAACTTGGCGAGTCCAGGGGCGCTACGGAGGGATGCCTCACCCTCTTTGAATGCTGTTCAGCACCAGGCGTGGGACGCTGTGTCAGTCCCGGCCCGAGCCGAACATGATCTCGTCCCAGCTGGGGACGGAGGCCCGCTTGGCCTTCTTGCTCGGACGCTCGGGCTCCTCGGCGGACGGGGCCTCCGCAGCCCTCGTCTCGGGCCGCTCCGAGGCCTGGGTGACCATCCAGTCCGCGTCGGCGTGGTCAGCCGAGATCGGCAGCTCCTCCGCAGGTACCGCGCGCAGCGCGCGGGCGGTCTCGGTGAGGTCTGCGGTCGTCTCCTGGCCGCCCGGGGTCGCGGGAGTCGGCTCGGGGTCGCTGACCAGCTCGATGGCGTCCTCGCCCAGCGGGAGCTGCTCGTCGCCGGGGACCGACATCAGCCGGCGGGAGGGCTCGGCTGCGGCCTCGGACGCCGAGGTCGGGGGTGTGGCGACGCGCTCGCCGACCAGCCACCGCGACTCGTCGTCCTCGGCCACGACGTACCGGCCAGCGGCGTCGTACACGAAGGCGGCGTGCTGGGCTGACCCGGAGGCGCTGTAGGAGGCCGTGAGGCTCCATCGCCCGTCCTCGCGCCGCCAGGCGTCCCACTCGACGGACTCGGGGTCGACGTTGCGCGACCGTAGTCGCTCCGCGACGGCGTCGCCGAGAAGGCCGCCTGGTCCCTCACCGGTGCGGCGGCGTACCGAGGCCCGTTGCGCCCGCTCGGCGACGTGGGCGCGCTCGGCCAGGACAGGCATCGCGAAGGTCATGATCTTGTCGACGGTGGTCTGTGCCGCGGCCGCGACTACCTCGGGGCTCTCGCCCGCCCGGATGCGGGCCTGGATGTCGCGGGGACGCAGGGCGCTTTCCATCTGAATCTCCAACTGGCCGGGTCTGGTGGTCTCACCACGAAGGGCGGCCCGGAGTTTGGCGTCGGCGGCCACTCGGAACTCGTCCCCGGACTCGCTGACGAGGATCAGGTGGCCCTTGTCCTCCGTCAGGCCCACCAGGGTGAGGTCCTGCTTGGTCACGCGCTCCTCCATGTCGTCCGTGGGCCGAGCCTAACCCAGCGTCGCGCGCGTACCGCGGAGGCGCGGGGCGCGTCTACCTTCCGCGTCGTCACACGGACGAGATAGTCCGATTGGGCCATTCGGCGAAGGAAGTAAAGGGCCGCCAGTATCACTGGCACCCGCCCGGGGCTCCTGTCCCGTCGCTGGGTGCATCGGGCACCCACCGATGAGGGGGAAGAGGTATCCCACATGCGTAAGACCGTTCGAAACCGCGCCCTGGGCGTCACGCTCGGTGTGCTCACCATCGCGTCGCTGTCCGTCAGCGTCGCCGCCACCTCGGCCTCGGCCGGCCCGGCGCCCGCGACCACGGCCGCCGCCTCCGGCGACGTGTCGAGTGACTCGCCGGTGACCAAGGCGGCCCGCAAGGCCGGTGTGGCGAAGTTCGGCGCGGACGCCACGGCGGCCGAGTCCATCACGGCGTACTGGACGCCTGAGCGGATGCGGAACGCCACTCCCGTCGAGGAGTCGCCCGACCTGGTCAAGGCCGCGTCCGCGTACGAGGCCAAGGTCCGGGCGGAGCTCAAGGCGGGCAAGAAGGTCAAGAGCAACGACGGTCCGACCCGAACCTTCGAGGGTGCCCCCAGCAAGCTGTTCGCCACGGTCGACGGCCCCACCGCGGCGGCGTACAACCCGAACCTGCCGTACTACTCGCCGACCGCCTACACCGCGGGCAAGGTCTTCTTCACCAAGCCGGGTGTCGGCAACTACGTGTGCTCCGGAACGATCATCAACTCCGAGGGCAAGGACACCGTCTGGACCGCGGGCCACTGCGTCCACGGCGGTAGCGGCGCGGGCTGGCACAGCAACTTCGCGTTCGTCCCGTCGTACGACGACGACCTGGCGAACCCGCGTCCGTACGGCACCTGGACGTCGGGCCAGCTCTGGTCCCGCACCGCATGGACCAACAGCTCGGACTTCTCGCAGGACATCGGCGTCGCGATCATGAACACCAACGCCAGCGGCTGGCACATCGTCGACTACTTCGGTGGGCAGGGCTTCACGGTCAACAAGGGCAAGAGCGGCGTGTACGAGTACGCGTTCGGCTACCCGGCAGAGTCGCCGTTCGACGGCGGCAACCTCTACCGCTGCCAGGGCTCGACCTCGCCCGAGTGGGACTACTTCTTCACCTGGTCGCAGACCGTGAAGATCCCGTGCGACATGACCCGCGGGTCGAGCGGCGGTGGCTGGCTCAACGGCTACAACGGCAACTGGGGCTACCTCAACGGCGTCAACAGCCGGATCGACCGGATCGTCGGCCCGACGATCATGCTCTCGCCGTACTTCGACGACGACGCGCTGAGCCTCTTCAACTCGACGCGCTACCTCTGACAAGCGACAGGGATCTCGGGGGAGGGGCGCCCGGCTTCGGCCGGGCGCCCCTTCAGGTGTCCTAACCTCAGGGCATGCTCCTCGCGCTCGACCTCGTCGGCATCTTCGTCTTCGCGATCTCGGGTGCCCTCGTCGCCGTACGCAAGGAGCTCGATGTCGTCGGCGTGGTCGTGCTGGCGACGGTGACCGGACTCGGCGGGGGACTCATCCGCGACGTCCTCATCGGAGACCTGCCGCCGCCGGGACTCGCGGACTGGCGCTACCTCGTCGTCCCGATCACCGCGGGGCTGGTGACCTTCTTCTTCCATCCCACGCTGGGGAGGATGGAGCGCGTCGTGAACGTGTTCGACGCCGCCGGGCTGGGTCTCTTCGCCGTTGCGGGGGCCCTCAAGGCCGCCGAGGCCGGCCTCGGACCGCTGCCGGCCGCGATCCTCGGCATGGTGACCGGTGTCGGAGGTGGCATGCTCCGCGACGTCCTCGCCGGCCGCGTGCCCGTCATCATGCGCAGGGGAGAGCTGTACGCCATCCCCGCTCTGGCCGGGGCCGCCGTCGCCGTCACGGGGCACGAGCTCGGCCTGGAGAACACCGCGATCGCCTGGCCCGCCGCACTCCTCACGATCGTCTGGCGGCTGCTGGCGATGCGGCGCGGGTGGACCGCGCCAGTGGCGACCGGCTCCCCGTCGACGTGAGGCATGGTTCCGGACCCGGGTGCGACCGGTCGTAGCCAACCGCTGCGCCCGGCGCTAGTTTCGGCCCATGAGCCCTCAGTGGTACGAGTTCCCGTCCCTGATCCTCCAGACGGCGAGCCTCGCCAAGCTCCGCGGTGACCTCCGTGAGAACAACCTCTTCGAGGCGCCGAAGACCCGCCCCAAGCTGAGCGGGAAGCCCCCGGAGTCGGCGCTCACCGCTCGTACCGCGGACGGCACCTGGAACGACCTGTCGCAGCCGATGATGGGAGCCAAGGGCACCGGGTTCGGCCGCAACGTCCCCCTCAGCATGACAAGGCCCGACCGCAAGCGGCTCCTCGACCCGAACCCGCGCGACATCAGCGAGAAGCTGATGGCTCGCGACACCTTCAAGCCGGCCGGCATCATCAACGCGCTCGCCGCGGCCTGGCTCCAGTTCGAGAACCACAACTGGTTCTTCCACGGGAACGGCCTTCCGGATGACGTCATCGAGGTGCCGCTGCGCGACAGCGACGACTGGCCGGACCGGCCGATGCGGATCCGGGCGACGCAGCCGATGCCCGGGACTCCCAGGAACCCGCGCGACCGGGCCCCGGTCTACGCCAACGTCGAGACGCACTGGTGGGACGCGTCCCAGATCTACGGGAGCGGGCCCGACCGGCAGGACGAGATCCGCACCTTCGTCGACGGGAAGATCAAGGTGCAGGACGACGGCCGGCTCCCACCCAGCCCGCACGCGGCCGAGCCCGGCATCGACCTGACCGGCATGCGCGAGAACTGGTGGGTCGGCATGGGGCTGCTTCACACTCTCTTCGCGCGAGAGCACAACGCTGTGTGCGACGCCCTGAAGAAGGCGTACCCGAGCTTCGACGACCAGCGTCTCTTCGAGGTCGCCTGGCTGGTGATCGCCGCGCTCATCGCGAAGATCCACACGGTCGAGTGGACGACCTGCGTCCTGCGCCACCCCGCGCTGCAGATCGGCATGAACGCCAACTGGTACGGCGCCCTCGGTGAGCAGTTCAAGGACCGGATCGGCCGGGTGAGCGACAGCGAGGCGATCAGCGGGATCGTGGGCTCGCCGGTGGACCACCACTCTGCTCCCTTCTCGCTGACGGAGGAGTTCGTCTCCGTCTACCGGATGCACCCGCTGATCCCCGACGACTGGGCTTTCCACCGGCTCGAGACCGGCGCGCTGGTGGAGACGATCGACTTCACCGACATCCAGGGCCGCTACACCCGCGACTTCATGGACCGGTACGAGATGGGTGACCTCTGGTACTCGTTCGGCCTGGCGAGCGCAGGGGCGGTCTGCCTGCACAACTACCCGAACGCGCTGCGCAAGCTGGTGCGGCTCGACGGCCAGGTCACGGACCTCGCGACGCTCGACATCCTCCGCGACCGGGAGCGGGGAGTCCCGCGCTACAACGACTTCCGCGAGGCGCTGCGCATGCCGCGTCGCAAGTCGTTCGACCAGCTGACGCCGAACAAGGTGTGGGCCAAGGAGATCGCCGAGATCTACAAGGGCGACATCGACAGCGTCGACCTCCAGGTGGGGATGTACGCCGAGAAGCCGCCCAAGGGCTTCGGGTTCTCCGACACCGCCTTCCGGATCTTCATCCTGATGGCCTCGCGGCGGCTCAAGAGCGATCGCTTCTTCACGACGGACTTCCGACCCGAGGTCTACACACAGGTCGGCTTCGACTGGGTGAACGAGACGTCGATGAAGGACGTGCTCCTTCGGCACTACCCCGAGCTGGAGCCGGTCATCGGGGACGTCGACCGGGTCTTCGCACCCTGGCCCGAGCTCGGTTCGCCGCTGCCGGACGGCAAGAACCCGATCTCGCGGCTGGCGGACACGGTCAAGGCCTACATGCCGTGGTAGCCGACTTCGCGCACGCGTCGATCGTCGAGGGGGTCCGGTTCACCGCCCAGATCGGCGTCCCCAACGTGATCCAGGGGCTGTTCAAGAAGCGCGAGCTCCCGACGCGCGTCGCCTCGCTCGCCCGCGCCGAGGCCCAAGGGTTCGCGCTCGTGCACGGTCTCGTCAAACGGCACGGGCCGGGCCCCTTCTACGTCCGCGTCGCCACCGACGAGGCGCTGCTGCTCCACGCGCCGGCGGACATCGAGTTCGTGCTCGGCGGCTCACCTGATCCCTTCGCGTCCGACCCGGAGGCGAAGAAGAAGGGCATGACCGCCTTCCAGCCGCACGCGCTGACCATCTCTCGCGGCAACCTCTGGCAGAACCGGCGCGCGTTCGCCGAGTCGGTGCTGGCGACCGGGCAGCCGCTGCACCCGCTCGCCGGCACGTTTCTCCAGGTCTGTGCCGAGGCGGCCGACGAGCTCGGCGAGCACGGGCAGCACGAGGGCATCACCTGGGGCGACCTGAACGACGCCTTCCAGCGCATCACGCGGCGCGTCGTCTTCGGTGAGGCAGCCGCGGCGGACACCGAGCTGACGAGGCAGCTGGGGGAGCTGATGGCAGCGGGCAACAGCACGCCCGGCAAGCCCGCCGAGGGGTACGACGCGTTCGTGGCGCACCTGCAGCGCTACGTCGACGACCCGGACGTCGACAGCCTGGTCGGACTGTTCGCCAAGGCGCCTCACGACCCGAGCACGCGCACCACCGAGCAGGTCATCCACTGGCTCTTCGCCATGGGGGACACCTTGGCGGCAAACCTGATGCGCTGCCTGGCCCTGCTCTCCACGCATCCGGAGCAGCTCCACGAGGTGCGCACCGAGATCGCCGGCGCGGATCTCGCCGACGCCCAGCAGATCGCGGCGATGGACTATCTCGGTGGCTGTCTTCTGGAGGCGATGCGGCTGTGGCCGACGACACCGCTGTTCGGTCGGGTCACCACGCGCGACGTGACCTTCCCGGGCGGGCAGGTCGTGAAAGAGGGCACCCAGGTCCTCATCTACAACGTCTTCAACCACCGCAACCGCGACCGAGTGCCCTTCGCGGACCGGTTCGCGCCCGGCGAGTGGGCCTCAGGAGACGCAGGAGAGAGCTGGCAGTTCAACTTCTTCAGCCACGGGCCGCAGGGCTGTCCCGGCGCCGGCCTGTCGATTTTCCTGGGCCAGGCCTTCCTCGCCCACACACTCGCCTACTGGACACCGACGCTGCGCGGCGGCTCCGGACTCGCTCCGGGCTCAGCGCTGCCGCACGGGCTCGACCTCTACGGCCTCACCGTCGACCTCGAGCGGCGCGGGTGGGCGGCCCAGGAATGAGGTCGCGAAGGCGAGCAGGGCCCCGATGAAGCCGGCGGCGGTCGGCACCCAGTAGCCCGCGGAGGCGCCGTACCGGTCGACGACCCACCCCACCAGGGCGGCGCCCGGCGCCACGCCCGCCATGAGACCCGTCGAGAAGACCGCCATCCCCTCGGTCCGTCGGCTCGAGGGGACGGTCTCCTCGATCCGCGACACCGCCGCGATGAGGGCGGGCGAGATGCACCAGCCGGCCAGGAACAGCGCTGCCCCGAGGAGCCACAACGAGTCCAGGAAAGGTAGCGGCAGCAGCAGAGCCGCCAGCGCGAAGAGGGACCACTGGAACCTGACGGCGGTGGAGGCCTTCCAGCGGATCGTGCCCACCACCAGGCCGGAGAGCAGGCTGCCGAGCGACCAGATGGCCAGCAGGACCCCGGAGACGGCCTTGTTGTCCCGCTCGTCGGCAAAGGCGACCGTCGCGACCTCACAGGCGCCGAACAGGATCCCCATGCAGACGGCCGCGAGCGCGAGCGGTCCGAGGACCGGCCAGCCCATGGGCTGGGCGGAATCACCTCGGGAGTGCTTCCCGGCGGGCGGGGGCTCGGTGGACCGCAGTGCCACGAACGCGAGGGTGCCGACCGTGGCGGCGACGATCGCCGTGGTCAGGCCGGCCAGCGGGTGCACGGCCGTCGCGAGCACTGTGACCAGGGTGGGTCCCACGACGAAGACCACCTCGTCGACGACGGCCTCGAGCGCGAATGCCGTCTGGAGGAGCGCCTTGTCCTCCAGCAGGTAGCTCCAGCGCGCGCGGACCGCGGCGCCGACGAGGGGGAGACCGGCACCGACCAGGGCGGCGAGGAGGTGTGGCACGGGCGACGGCCACCGCGCCTCGACGGCCACCATGGTGAGGACGAGCGACACCATCGACACGGCGAGCCCGACGAGGATCACGGGGGCCTGTCCCCGCTGGTCCATCAGGCGCGCCACCACGACCGACATGGCCGCGTTCCCGACGATGTAGGAGGCGGAGACCGCCCCCGCCAGGGAGTACGACCCGGTCTCGCCGGAGATGAGCACCACCAGCCCGAGACCGATCATCGAGATCGGCAGCCGTCCGACGAGGCCGCTGAGCGACATCGCGAACGCTCCGGGCACTCCGAGGACCCGGCGGTAGGTGGTGATCACCACCGGATCCTAGTTGGACAGTCCAACCAGCACCCACCCGATTTCGTCTCGCCCCGGGGGCCTCACACCGGGGTCCTAGGATGTCGACATGCCTGTGGATGCCTCGCCGTACGACGCGCTCCTGGTCGTGTCGTTCGGTGGGCCCGAGCGGCCCGAGGACGTCGTCCCGTTCCTGGAGAACGTCACGCGCGGACGCAACATCCCGCGCGAGCGCCTCGAGGAGGTCGGCCGGCACTACTACCTCTTCGGTGGTCGCAGCCCGATCAACGACCTCAACCGCCAGTTCATCGCCGCGGTCCAGGAGGACTTCCGCTTCAACGGGCTCGATCTGCCGGTGTACTGGGGCAACCGCAACTGGGCGCCGTACCTCGCCGACACGATCCGCCAGCTCCGCGACGACGGTGCCGAGCGGGTGCTCTGCTTCGTCACCAGCGCGTACTCGTCGTACTCCGGCTGCCGGCAGTACCGCGAGAACCTGTACGACGCGGTCGCCGAGGTGGAGGCGGAGGGCAAGGGCGTTCCCCGTCTCGATCGCCTGCGCCACTACTTCAACCACCCCGGCTTCGTGGAGCCGATGGTCGACTCGACGCTCGCCGCACTGGCCGACCTGAAGGAGTCGACCCGGCACGAGGCACGGCTCGTGTTCGTCACCCACTCCATCCCGACCGCGATGAACGACAGCAGCGGCCCGCGGAACTCCATGGGCATGGGCGGCGCGTACGTCGCGCAGCACCTCGACGTCGCCGAGGAGATCGCCGAGCGGGTCCGGCAGGAGACGGGACACCGTTACCCGCACGAGCTGGTGTACTGCTCACGCTCGGGTTCGCCGCACACCCCCTGGCTCGAGCCCGACGTGGTGGACCGGCTCGAGGAGCTCGCGGAGAGCGGCACGACCGGCGTCGTGCTGGTACCGATCGGGTTCGTCGCTGATCACATGGAGGTCCTCTACGACCTCGACACCGAGGCTGCCGCAGCGGCGGAGAAGCTCGGACTCGACTTCACGCGCGCCGCCACCGCCGGTGTGGACCCGCGCTTCGTCTCGATGGTGCGTGACCTGGTGGTCGAGCGAGCGCGGGTGGAGAGCGGGTCGGAGGCGACGCGCGCCACCGTGGGCGCGCTGCCTCCGTCCTGGGACGTCTGCCCACGGAACTGCTGCGCGAACACCTCGGGCTCCCGACCGGCCCTGGCCGGAACGGACTGATGACGGATCCCCTCGAGCTGCGCGACCTCGCGGTTCGCGTCGCGGTCGAGGCTGCCGCTCTGGTCCGCGCTCGAAGGGCCGAGGGCGTCGCGGTGGTCGCCACCAAGAGCAGTGCGGTCGACATCGTCACCGAGACCGACCGGGAGTCGGAGGAGCTGATCAGGGCTGCGCTGCGCGCTGCACGGCCCCACGACGGCTTCGTCGGCGAGGAGGGCGGCAGCGCCGAGACGACCTCAGGGGTGACCTGGGTGGTCGACCCGATCGACGGCACCGTCAACTTCCTGTACGGCGTTCCGGCGTACGCCGTCTCCATCGCAGCCCGCACCGAGCGCGAGGTGGTCGCGGGCGCCGTGGTCAATGTCGCGAACGGCGAGGTGTTCTCGGCCTCGCGGGGTGGCGGAGCCTTTCTGGACGGCACGCGCCTCCAGGTCCGTCCGAGCCCGCCGGTCGACCAGCGACTGGTGGCCACCGGGTTCTGGTATGACGCACAGTTCCGGGCCGCCCAGGGCGCAGCAGTCGCCCGGCTGCTGCCCCTGGTGCGCGACATCAGGCGGGGAGGCTCCTGTGCTCTGGACCTGTGCTCCGTCGCGGCCGGCCGCTGCGACGCCTACGTCGAGGAGGGCCCCGCGCCCTGGGACTACGCCGCAGGTGGGCTGGTGGCCGAGGAGGCGGGAGCACGTCTCGAGCTGCGTCCGGGAGCCAACGGACAGACCTGCGTGATCTGTGCTCCCGCGGATGGATTTGCGGAGTTTGCGGCCCTGGTCGAGGGGGCCGGCTTCCTCGAGAGGGAGCGCGGGGAATAGCCTGCACCCTCCGGTCGTTGAGGCGGCGCGGACCGACGGCCACGGAGGGAAACTGTGAGTCTGCTGACAACAGGGCAAATGGCCGTGCTTTTCGGGCCGGCATCATGCATGATTCCCGCGCGCCTCATGATCGCGCGACGGACGACTGCTGGATACGAGCAGGTGGGATGAGAGATGGCAACTGACTACGACGCTCCTCGGAAGACCGAGGAAGAAGCCGGCGAAGAGAGCATCGAAGAGCTCAAGGCGCGGCGACACGACAAGAACTCCGGCAAGGTCGACGAGGACGAGGCGGAGGCCGCAGAGTCGTTCGAGCTTCCCGGCGCCGACCTCTCCCACGAAGAGCTCGCGGTGGAGGTGCGGCCGCGTCAGGACGACGAGTTCACCTGTATGAACTGCTTCCTGGTGCACCACCGGAGCCAGCTCGCGGACGAGAAGAACATGATCTGCCGCGACTGCGTCTGAGCAGGCTGGAGAAGCAAGACCGGACACGCAACGAGGCCGGACCCGTCAGGGTCCGGCCTCGCGTCGTCTGCGCCCGAACGTCAGCCGTTCGCTGCCTTGAGTGCCGCGAGCATCTTCTGGTCGTTGCGCGCCGACTGGGCGATCCGCCGGCTGGCCCACATCTTGGCCGCGCCCACCGCCGCACCGCTCAGGACCGCCCAGAGCATGGCTTCCCGCATGTCCACGTCGGGATCCGTCGGGTCGGTGGGTGGCTTCTTCTTCGCGCCGATCTTCCACGTGGTGTCGATCGCCTTCTTGGCGACGGCCGTTGCTCCGAACGTGGTCGCCAGGCCGACGACTCCGGATGCCTTGCCCATGCAGAAATCTCCTTCGCGAGGTTGGTTCCAGGCTAGCGCTGCTGCTGGGGTGGTGCTGCGGCGATCGCCTCGGCGAGGGCCGCAGCGAGGGTGCGCGGGTGACGCGTCGAGATGAGCCAGTACGGCGTGGGGTCGGCCGGATCGACGATCGACACCTTGACCGAGCGCTTGAGGTACGGCCGGACCAGCAGGTAGGCCCGGGCGTCCGCGTCCCTGCCGAGGGCCAGCTTGGTCGCGCCCGAGTCCAGAGGTGTGGGCGCGGCGAGGAAGCCGACCGGGATCCTCGCCTGACCGGCCACCAGCTCGCCGTCACGCACGGCGACCTCGGCCGCGCCGTAGCCGACGAAGAGGGCGATCACCCCCGCCACCATCAGGCCGACCGTGCCGAAGGCGACGCCCGCGGGGAGCGCGACCAGGAAGGCGAGCAGCACCGAGGCGAAGAACATCGTGGCCAGGGCCCACCAGCGCAACGGCACGCCGAGGCGCTCGTCGTACGAGGTGGAGGTCGTCATGATGGCTGCATCCTGCCATCAGCCCGGAGGGTGGGCGCGTTAGGGTCCGGGCATGGTGGAGATCCTGATCAAGCGGCTGGACGACGACGTGCCGGTGCCGACGTACGCACATCCCGGAGACGCCGGGGCCGACCTCACCACCACCGTCGACGTGGAGCTCAAGCCGGGTGAGAGGGCCCTGGTGCCGACCGGGATCAGCATCGCGATGCCGGACGGTTTCGTGGCCCTGGTCCACCCCCGCTCGGGGCTCGCCGCCAAGTTCGGGGTGTCGATCGTGAATGCGCCGGGCACCGTGGACGCCGGCTATCGCGGCGAGATCAAGGTGATGCTCATCAACCTCGACCCGGCCGAGGCCGTGGTGCTGCGCCGCGGTGACCGCATCGCCCAGCTCGTGATCCAGCGGTTCGAGACGGCCGCCTTCGTCGAGGTGGACACCCTGCCGGACTCCGTGCGTGGTGACGGGGGCTACGGTTCGACTGGAGGCTTCGTCGTTCCCGCGTGAGGCCGACTCCCATCCAGGCTTGAGGAGATCTGTCGTGAGGTTCGGACGCAAGAACAGCGACTCGGAACCGGCCGTCGAGGTGTCGTCGCCGGCCGAGGAGGGCGCTGGCGTCGAGGAGGCGCAGACCCCGCGCCCGACCTACGGCCCGCACGACCTGGCCGACGTCGAGTACGACGAGGACGACCCGACCAAGGTCGACCTCGGCGCTCTGATCGTCACCGGGCGGCCTGACGTCGAGCTGCGGCTGCAGGTCGACGAGGGCTCCGGCGCGGTCGCTGCCGCTCTGCTGGTCAACCAGGAGGGCGCGGTCGAGCTGCGCGCGTTCGCGGCTCCGCGGAACGGCTCGATCTGGGACGACGTCCGCAAGTCCATCCGGTCCGAGGCGGCTCGCCAGGGGGGCACGGCCACCGAGGTCGACGGACCGTGGGGCACCGAGCTCCACGTCGTGGTGACCGGCCAGGACGAGCGTGGCCAGACCGTCACCCAGCCGTCGCGCATCACCGGCATCAGCGGTCCGCGCTGGCTGCTCCGCGCGACGTTCTTCGGCAAGCCGGCCACCGAGCCGGACCCGGACCACCCGCTCGAGCAGGCGCTTCGCGACGTCATCGTGGTCCGGGGCAACGAGGCGATGGCGCCGGGCGAGTTCCTCCCGATGCACCTCCCTGCCAACGCCCAGCGGATGGGCTGACCCCGGATGGCCGGCGCATCGGTGGATGCGGGAACAACAACCGCGAACGCACGGTTACGCTGATTGCTATGCCGCACGTCACAGAGAAGCTGCGTCACAAGGTCAACAAGTGGGCCAGCAGCGCGAGCATGGAGGCCGAGGAGCTTCGCGAGACGACCGCGAAGTCCGGCTGCTGCCTGATCGAGAACGCCCGGGACCGTGGCCTGGTCCAGCTCCAGGGCAGCCTACGCACGGTCACCTTGCGCCCTCGCGGCGGTGTTCCCGCGCTGGAGGCCGAGCTGTACGACGGCAGCGGCGTCATCACCGTCATCTGGCTGGGTCGCCGCCGGATCGCCGGCATCAGCCCCGGCCGTCAGATCCAGGTCCAGGGCCGCATCGGCACCCAGGACGGCATGCGCGTGATGTTCAACCCTCGCTACGAGCTCAGGTACTGATCGTCTTGTCCCAGCCAGAGGTCGCCTCGCCGGAGCCGACGAAAGAGCACCACCACGTCGGAGCCGAGACGGTCGAGGCCGTGGTGCGCGCGCAGATGTCGCGCGCGCTCGGCGGCCGCCGGGGGATGCTGGAAGCGGCTGCCCCGACGATCACCTTCACCGCCACGTACATCTCCACCAAGAACGTCCAGCTCGCCGTGGGCATCAGCGTGTCGATCGCCCTGGTGCTGCTCGCCCTGCGCCTCGTGCAGCGGACCACGGTGCAGTTCGTCGTCAACAGTCTGGTCGGCATCGGCATCGGCTGCTTCTTCGTCTGGCTGGCGGCCCGCAACGGCGGGGACGCGGACGACCAGTCGCTCGCGTACTTCGTGCCGGGCCTGATCTACAACGCCGGCTACGCGTTCGTGATGCTGGTCAGCATCGTGACGCGATGGCCCGTCGTCGGCTTCATGGTGGGCAGCGTCTCGGGCGACCCGCTCGAGTGGCACGACGACCCGCAGATCGTGAAGCTGTGCCGCAACCTCACCTGGTGCCTGCTCATCCCCTGCATCATCCGCGTCTCGGTGCAGCTGCCGATCTACCTCGGGGGGCGCGGGGCAGAGGACGCAGAGCCGTACGTCGCAGCGCTCGGGATCGCCAAGCTGGCCATGGGCTGGCCGCTTCAGCTGGCGGCCTTCGCCGCGATGGTCTGGCTGCTAGGACGCAACAAGATGCGAGTGGACCCTACGGCCGGCTAGGAAGGGTGGGTGCCCGGCGAGAGCAGTCGCTCCAGCTCCGGCTCCGACTCCGGTGACGCGATGAAGAGCAGCTCGTCGCCGTCCTCGATCGGCTGCTCGTTGGTCGGCGGGTAGACGAGGCCGTCGCGCAGGATCGTCACCAGCGAGCAGTTCTCCGGCCACGGGACGAGGCCGACCGGCTTGCCGACGTACGGCGACTCCGGCGGCAGCGTCATCTCGACCAGGTTGGAGTTGCCCCGGCGGAAGGTGAAGAGCCGCACGACGTCACCGACCGTGACCGCCTCTTCGACCAGGGCGCTCATGATGCGCGGGGTGGACACGTTGACGTCCACGCCCCAAGCCTCGGTGAACAGCCACTCGTTGTTCGGGTGGTTCACCCGGCCCACGGTGCGCGGCACGGAGAACTCGGTCTTGGCGAGCAGCGAGGTGACCAGGTTGGCCTTGTCGTCGCCCGTCGCGGCGATCACGACGTCGCACGACTCGAGCCCGGCCTCCTCGAGCGAGGAGAGCTCGCACGAGTCGGCGAGGAGCCACTCGGCGTCGGGAACCCGCTCGGGTCGGATGGAGGACGGCTCCTTGTCGATCAGCAGGACCTTGTGGCCGTTCTCGATGAGCTCGCGGGCGATCGAGCGGCCCACGGCGCCGGCTCCGGCGATGGCGACCCTCATGTCAGTCAGTCTCCGGTCCTCGTTCGAGCACGGCGTACACCTTCTCGGCGTTCTCCTCACGCATCACCAGATGGAGCATGTCGCCCTCCTGGAGCACCGACTCGCGCGTGGGAAGAGTGCCCTCCCCGAGCCGGTCGATCCAGGCGATCCGGCAGCCGGCCTGCTCCTGGAGCTTGACGGTGCGCTCGCCGATCCACTTCTCGGTGACCATCATCGCGTCGAGGCGGATGGTCCCGGAGGGGTCGCGGAAGTCGGGCTCGGCGCCTGCCGGAAGGATCCGTCGCAGCACCTGGTCCGCGGTCCAGCGCACCGTCGCGACCGTCGTGATGCCGAGCCGCTGGTACACCTCGGCCCGCCCCGGGTCGTAGATGCGGGCCACGACCTGCTGGATCCCGAAGGTCTCGCGGGCGACCCGGGCGGCGATGATGTTGGAGTTGTCACCGCTCGACACGGCGGCGAACGCGTCGGCCTTCTCGATGCCCGCCTTCTCCAGCACGTCCTGGTCGAAACCGATGCCCGTGACCTTGGTGCCATTGAACGACGGACCGAGTCGCCGAAAGGCGTCGGGGTTGGTGTCGATGATCGACACGGTGTGGTTGCGGTCCTCGAGGCTTCTGGCGAGCGTGCTGCCCACGCGGCCGCAGCCCATGATCACGACGTGCACGGCGAAAACGCTACACCGGACTGATGCCGGGAACGCGGCGCCTGGCGACTAGCCTGTTTGACCGTGAGTGTCGGTGATGTCGCCAAGCGCGTTCTCCTCGGTCGCAAGCTCCGCAGCGAGCAGCTGGGGGAGACGCTGCTTCCCAAGCGCATCGCGCTTCCCGTGTTCGCCAGTGACGCCCTCTCGTCGGTCGCCTACGCACCCGACGAGATCTTCATCATGCTCTCGGTCGCGGGCGTGGCTGCCTACACCTGGACGTGGCCCGTGGCCATCGCGGTCGCGGTCGTGATGTTGACGGTCGTCGCGTCGTACCGGCAGAACGTCCACGCGTACCCGAGCGGTGGAGGTGACTACGAGGTCGCCACCGTCAACCTCGGGCCGACCGCAGGGGTGACGGTGGCCAGCGCGCTCCTCGTCGACTACGTGCTGACCGTTGCGGTGTCGATCTCGGCAGCCGCGCAGTACGCCGAGGCAGCGGTCGAGGCTCTGTCGGGCCACGCCGTCCTTGTCGCCGTGATCATGGTGGTCTTCCTGGCCGCCATGAACCTTCGAGGGATCCGCGAGTCCGGAACGGCGTTCGCGGTTCCGACGTACGCGTTCATGCTGTCGCTGGCCGCCATGTGCCTGTGGGGGCTCCTGCGCGACCTCCGAGGGGACCTGCCCCCGGCCGAGAGCGCGGGCTTCACCCTCCTCGAGGCCGAGGGGTACGAAGGCCAGATCACGACGATCGCCCTGGTCTTCCTCGTCGCTCGCGCCTTCTCCTCGGGCTGTGCGGCGCTCACCGGTGTCGAGGCCATCTCCAACGGGGTCCCGGCGTTCCAGAAGCCGAAGAGCCGCAACGCCGCCACCACCCTGCTCCTGCTCGGGCTGATCGCCATCACCCTGATGATGAGCGTCGTGACGTTGGCCAACCACATGGACGTCAAGTACGTCGACCCGGACCACATCGACCGGCTGCTGGACGCGAACGGCCAGCCGCTGCCCGCGGACTACGACCAGCACTCGCTGATCGCACAGATCGCCGAGGGTGTCTTCCAGGGCTTCACCCCCGGCTTCATCTTCGTGATCGTGGTGACCGGGCTGATCCTCGTGCTGGCCGCCAACACCGCGTTCAACGGGTTCCCGGTCCTCGGGTCCATCCTCGCCCAGGACGGGTTCCTCCCTCGCCAGCTCGCGTCGCGCGGTGACCGGCTCGCTTACAGCAACGGCATCCTCATCCTGGCCTTCTTCGCTATCGCCCTCATCTGGGCCTTCGACGCCGAGGTCACCAAGCTCATCCAGCTCTACATCGTCGGGGTCTTCGTGTCGTTCACCCTGGGTCAGCTGGGCATGGTGCGGCACTGGAACCGCAAGCTGCGCCTGGGCGGGGATCCGTCGGAGCGACGCAGGATGCAGCGCTCCCGCGCCGTGAACGTGGTGGGCCTGACCATGACCGGCCTGGTGCTCGTCGTCGTGGTCCTGACGAAGTTCCTCCAAGGTGCCTGGATCGCGATCCTGGCGATGGGAACGTTCTTCATCATCATGAAGGCGATCCGGAGCCACTACGACAGCGTCGGGCGCGAGCTGGCCATCGAGGAGACCGACCAGGTGCTGCCCACCCGAGTGCACGCCGTCGTCCTGGTGTCGAAGATCCACAAGCCCACGATGCGAGCGCTCGCCTACGCCAAGGCCTCGCGGCCCAACTCCCTCGAGGCCGTGATGGTCGCGACCGACGACGCCACCCGCGACCGGATGCTGGAGGACTGGGACGAGCTCGGCATCGACGTCCCCCTCAAGGTGCTCCACTCGCCGTACCGGGAGATCATCCGGCCGATCGTCCAGTACGCCCTGGAGATCCGCGACGCGAACCCTCGAGGTGTGGTGGCTGTCTACATCCCGGAGTACGTCGTGGGTCGCTGGTGGGAGCAGCTCCTGCACAACCAGACCGCACTGCGACTCAAGGGCAGGCTGCTGTTCACTCCGGGCGTGATGGTGACGTCCGTGCCCTACCAGCTCCGGTCGGCCGCGCAGCTCAAGGAGCGCCTCGAGCGCGAGGAGCTCGCCGTCAAGGCCGGCGACATCCGGAGTGGTCGCTACGTCATCGACCACGACGACCTGTCGGACGAGCGGAACCGGACGTTCGAGTGAGGCATCGGCCCCGCCAGGCGAAAGGACGCCCCCTCGTCGGTGAGCGCTACACCGTGGAGGTCGGCCCGGTCGCCCACGGCGGCCACTTCGTCGCGCGTCACGAGGGGCGAGTGCTGTTCGTGCGCCACGCCCTCCCCGGCGAGCGGGTCGTCGTCGAGGTGACCGAGGGCAGCGAGCGTGACAAGTTCCTGCGCGCCGACGTGGTTGAGGTGCTTGAGAGGTCGCCGGACCGGGTCACCCCGCCCTGCCCGTACTCCGGTCCCGGACTGTGCGGCGGCTGCGACTTCCAGCACGTCTCCCTCGATGCCCAGCGGGCCCTGAAGGCGGCCGTCGTCCGGGAGCAGCTGCAGCGGCTTGCCGGCCTCGACGTGCCGGTCACGGTCGAGGCGGTACCAGGCGACGAGGCGGGTCTGCGATGGCGCACGCGCATCGAGTGGGCCAGGACACGCGACGGGCACCGCGGGCTGCGCAAGCACCGGTCCCACGACGTCGTACCCGTCGAGGACTGCATGATCGCCCGCACAGACGCGCGCGCCGGGTCGGGGCTGGTGACCGAGCACGTCCGCGACCACGACTTCCGGGTCGACGCCGACGGCTTCTGGCAGGTTCACCCCGGTGCACCCGAGGTCCTGGTCGCAGCGGTGCTCGAGGGTCTCGAGCCGAAGCCGGGGGAGCGGGCACTGGATCTCTACTCCGGGGTCGGGCTGTTCTCGGCCTTCCTCGCCGAGGCCGTGGGGGTCACTGGTCACGTGCTCGCCGTCGAGGGCAACCGGCGGGCGACCGTGCACGCCACCCAGAACCTCTCGGCGTACCCCTGGGTGAGTGTCCGCACCGGCCGCGTGGACGAGTCCCTCGGTGGCCTGACGCACGCAGACGTCGTGGTGCTCGACCCACCCCGAGAGGGCGCCAAGCGCGCTGTCGTGCAGGCGGTCGCGGGCCTGACCCCGCGCGCCGTGGCGTACGTCGCCTGCGACCCGGCGGCGCTCGCCCGGGACACGGCTATCTTCGCGGAGCACGGGTACGTCCTCGACACGCTGCGGGCCTTCGACCTGTTCCCGATGACCCATCACGTGGAGTGCGTCGCGATCCTGCGACGCGCTTGACGGTGCGGCGTTCCGAAATCTCTCGGCGTCATGTATCTTGATATCGAGAGAGTTTGGTGAAGTTCGCGGACACCCCTCGCGGCGCGTATGGCGCTTCGGCAAGATGGGGCGCGATGGTTCCTATGACGAGGAGAGACCGCTGATGGCGAGCGTCGACAGCTTCGGTGCCAAGGGCACGCTGGACGTTGATGGCAAGGACTACACGATCTTCCGGCTGTCGGCCGTCACCGGGGAGGGCCTGGACGTCGACTCCCTGCCTTACTCGCTGAAGGTGCTGCTGGAGAACCTCCTGCGCACGGAGGACGGCGCCAACACCACCGCCGAGTCCATCCGCGCCATCGCCGGCTGGGACCAGAACGCCGAGCCGAGCCAGGAGATCCAGTTCACGCCCGCCCGCGTGATCATGCAGGACTTCACCGGCGTCCCGTGCGTCGTCGACCTCGCCACCATGCGCGAGGCGATGGCCGAGCTCGGCGGCGACGCGACCAAGATCAACCCGCTCGCCCCCGCCGAGATGGTCATCGACCACTCGGTCATCGCGGACGTCTTCGGCACGCCCGAGGCCTTCGAGCGCAACGTCGAGATCGAGTACGAGCGCAACCGCGAGCGCTACCAGTTCCTCCGCTGGGGCCAGGGTGCCTTCACCGACTTCAAGGTCGTCCCGCCGGGCACCGGCATCGTGCACCAGGTCAACATCGAGCACCTGGCTCGCACGATCTTCACCCGGGAGGTAGACGGCGAGCTGCAGGCCTACCCCGACACCTGTGTTGGCACCGACTCGCACACCACGATGGTCAACGGCATCGGCGTGGTCGGCTTCGGCGTCGGCGGCATCGAGGCAGAGGCCGCGATGCTCGGTCAGCCGGTCTCGATGCTCATCCCGCGCGTCGTCGGCTTCAAGCTCTCCGGCTCGCTGCCCGAGGGCTCGACCGCCACCGACCTCGTCCTCACGATCACCGAGATGCTGCGCAAGCACGGCGTGGTCGGCAAGTTCGTCGAGTTCTACGGCGAGGGCGTCTCTGCGCTGCCGCTGGCGAACCGCGCCACGATCGGCAACATGTCGCCGGAGTTCGGCTCGACCATCGCGGTCTTCCCGATCGACGCCGAGACCGTCAACTACCTCCGCCT
>DASSPN010000061.1:0-2493 GCA_035699605.1 Nocardioidaceae bacterium
CCACCGACTACGTGCCGAAGCCGGTGGACACCAACGAGCTGTTCGCCGTCCTCCAGCCGTGGCTGCGGGCAGCCACTCCAGTGTCATGACGGCCACCGTCCTGGTCCCGATCCTGGTCGTCGACGACAACGCGGCCAAGCGTCTCGCGCTTCGCTCGGTGCTGATGCCACTCGGCTACCACATCGTCGAAGCCGACTCCGGCGTGTCGGCACTGCGCTGCATCACCGACCAGGACTTCGCGGTGATCCTTCTCGACATCCGGATGCCCGTCATGGACGGCTTCGAGACGGCGGCGCTCATCCGTCAGCGGGAGCAGTCCGAGACGACCCCGATCATCTTCATCACGGCCTACGGTGCGGACGAGATCAGCGCCGACCGCTATTCCGGGGGGGCGGTCGACTTCCTGTTCGCGCCGGTGCCACCCGATGAGCTCAGAGCCAAGGTCTCGGTGTTCGCCGCCCTCTACCTTCGCGCGACGAAGCTCGCATCCCACGCGGAGGTCGTGCAGGCCTCGGCCGACGACTTCAAGCTGCTGGTCGAGGCTGCGCCGGTCGGCATCTTCCGGGCCGACCTGCAGGGCAGGTTGCTCTACACCAACCCGAGGTGGAGCGAGTTGACCGGGATCTCGGCCGAGCTTGCGCTCGGTCAGCGGTGGAACACCGCGTCCGCCACTCCCCAGCCGCTGCAGCTCGTCGGCGCGCCGACGGATACGACCGTGCCCGCAGGTGACCGATGCCAGCAGTTCGAGATGCGACACCCGGACTCGACCACGCAGACCGTCCTGGCCACGATGCGCCCCACCCTGGATCGCGCGGGTCAGGCGTCTGGCCTCATCGGAACTTTGACCCTCGTCGCCGCCGAGGCTCCGCGGCGGTCGTCGGGCGCGTCACCCGCGTCAGGGACCGGCGTGACATCCGGCGAAAAGCACCACGCTGCACCACCCGCCTAGCGATTCCGGCGCGAACCTGCCGCGACACCCGAGCGTCCGAAGCGCCGAGCGAAGTCAGTTGTCGCGGGCATTGGTCGTGGTCATCCGGGTGAGGACGTCCGCGATCGTGCGTCGCGGTGTCGCCTTGACGGGGGGCTGGTCGGTGTGTGGGTAGCCGATGCGCAGCAGGAGCTGAGGATGCGGGCCGTGAGGAACCAGGTCGCGCAGCCGAGCTCGGAGTGCGGGCACTTCGATGGGCTGGTTGAGGAACGACGCGCGAAGCCCGTCTGCGGTGGCACGCAGCAGCAGCAGGGCGAGCGCGTGCCCGGAGCTCAGCCAGTCCGCCGGAGTGTCGTCGGCGGTGCTGATCAACAGCAGGGCGGGTGCTGTTCGGGCCAGCTGCTCGTCTTTTCTCGCCTGGGCGCTGCCGGTGTTGACGGCGGTGACCATGAGCGGGGCGAGCACCGAGGGCAGGTCCGGGATGCCCAGGGCGTGCCCCGGGATGCCATCCGGCCGACGGGTGCGGTTGGGGCGCATCCAGGTGGCGAGCTCTCGGCGGAAGCCGGCATCGGCGAACTGTACCCGGTCGCCCTCGGCGACGAGTTCGGCGATGCCATCAAGAGCGGCCGGGTCCTTCTCGCCGGTAATCACACTCACGGTGGCTCCTCCCCGGGCGGTCTGCGCTATGAGCCCCGCCAGGACAGTCTCCGGGAGCACTCGCAGTGCAAAGGCCGCGCGGTGCGTGTGTCGCTGCTCGATGGCCCCGAAGAGCAGATGGTCGTCCGGTTCAGGTGTGCGGGGAGATCCGAGCGCGACGGTCGCCAGCAGAGTCTGATCTGCGGGATCGGGAAAGGTGGTGACTTCGCCGGCGTACCCGTAGTGCCGGACGGCAACGAGCAGGTAGCCCAGGGCTGCGCCGCAACTGATCACCAGTGCCCGGTCCTCCGGGTCGACCACCGGCAACCGCCGACTGCCATCGGCGTAGAGGTACAGGCGACCCCCTTCGACCTCGAACCGCCAGGGCTGGGTGTTGTGACCCGAAGGTGCCCGGATGGCGTAGCGGAGCAGGAACTCCCAGGTCTCCGCGTCGGTGCCGGCTCGAGGGAACCTCTCCGCGTCCTGGCCGAGGGGGGTCGGGTGTACGGCGTTCATCTCGGCCTCCTGGACGAGTGAGAGGGGGGGTTCAGGGGGTCGGTGCGGTCTCGGTCAGGACCGTGGCCATCAGGTCGTGGAACTGGCTGGGCTGCTCCCACAGTGGGCGGTGCCCGGAGGTCTCGAACCAGGTCAACTGCTTCGATGGCGCGCGCAGCTGCTCGAACCACTCCTGCGCCAGCAGCCGCCGGCCGGGGGCCTCGTGGCGTCCCTGGGCCAGGTACACCGGTACGTCCAGGGTGCTCGCCTGGGTGCGGAAGTCGACGTCCTGAATCTGGGGGTAGAGCACCGAGAAGGTGTCCATGAACCCCGCGAAGATGTGGAGCTGCTCGAGCAGGGTGTACTCGCCGACGAAGATGTTCTCACCCATCTGCCCGGAGCCTTCGGAGTTCCCCGCGTGGCTGTAGGGGTAG
>DASSPN010000062.1:0-21221 GCA_035699605.1 Nocardioidaceae bacterium
GTCGGCGTCGCGCTCGAAGCGGCCGTCAGGGGGATCCGGTGTCTCGCGCGTGACACCGGCGATCTCGAGGGCACGGCTGTTAACCCACGCGCCGTGGTGGTCGCGGTTCGGCAGGAACACGGGGCGGTCCGCGACGACGACGTCGAGCTCGGCGGCGGTCGGCGTACCTCCCGGGAAGGCGGAGATCGCCCAGCCGCCGCCCAGGATCCACTCGGCGTCCGATGACCGCGCGTAGTCCAGGATCACCGCGAGGTAGTCCTCCCTGGTGTGCACGCCCGTGAGGTCGCAGCGGATCCGCTCGAGGCCGCCCTGGACCGTGTGGACGTGGGCGTCGGTGAAGCCCGGAGAGACGAGCCCTCCCGCGACGTCGACCTCGCGTGCGCCCGCTGGGATGTCGCCGACGTCACCGATCCGCCCGTCGACCACGAGCACGTCGGCGCGGCCGAGGTACCGGTGTCCGTCGAACACCGCGCCGTTGCGGAACACGGTCGCGCTCATGAAGGTCACCTTAGGCTGACGGTCATGACTCGCGAACGCGTCGAGCAGTGGGTAGCCGAGTACGAGCGGCTTTGGCGCAGCCAGGACCCCGACAACCTGGGCTCGCTGTTCACCGACGACGCCACCTACCGCACCTCGCCGTGGGCGCAGCCGATCTCCGGACTTCCCGCTCTCCAGACGTTCTGGGCCGAGGGGAGCGAGCCTGGCGAGGAGTTCACGATGAGTTCCTCCGTGGTCGCGGTCGACGGGTCGACGGCAGTCGTCCGCGTCGCCGTGGAGTACCAGAACCCGACAGAGCCGTGGCGGGACCTCTGGGTGCTGGAGTTCGCCGAGGACGGCCGCTGCTCAGCGTTCGAGGAGTGGCCGTTCGCCCCCCAGCAGGACGACGGGCAGGCCCACTGAACGGTCAGTCACCCAGGTCGACGATGGCGGCGACCGGCCCGCCACCCTCTGGCCCTTGGTGTGCGGCCGACACCGACACGAACACGGCCGGGTCACCCGTGACGGCGGCCGTCACTCCCCCGACGCACGACTTGATCTGCCGGTGCCAGTGCACGTCGGAGTCGTCGAGCATCGCGTTGCGCCGCCCGCGCACCATGCCGTCCTGGGACGCCTCGCACTTGAGGAAGACGTTGACCAGCCGACCGCCGAGGTCGGAGTGGTGTGGCCGGTCGGGCAGGTCGAGGCCGGCGTCCTTGATCGCCTCCCAGATGCCGTCCTGGTCGAGCGCGTCCTTCATGACCGAGTGCCCGATCCGGTAGCGCCCGCCCACCCCTCGCGCGTTACCGACCACCACGACCTGGGCCTGGTCGAGCTCCACACCGGACGAGCAGGAGGCCACCGACGAGAAGAGCGACCGGTTGTGCATGACGTCGTCGTCGGTCGGCATCTCGATCTCCCCCAGCGCGACCGCGATGCCCAGCGCCGTACACCCGTTGGAGAGATCCATGGACTCGTGGGTGTGCTCGGTCCACACGGTCTTCCCCCGCGACTTCGCGTCCCGGATCGTGTGGATGGTGAGGAGCGGCGTCTTGGTCTGCACGTAGTGCACGTCGTTCGGGTCGGTGATGCCGGCGCGCTGCATGGCGACCTTCACCGCCTCGGCGACCTTGGTCACCATCGGGACCCGCCCGATGTCCTCGGGCAGCAGCTGCTCGCTCATCGCGAAGCCCACCGTGAGTCGCGGCTCGTCACTCGGCTCGGCATCGGTGGTCGCGAAGATCGTCGCGTGCGGGCTGATCACGCCGTCGGTCCCGCCCGACCACACGATCGGGATCTGCTTCACCTGGTCTGCTGGCGCGCCCTTCGCGACGAGCGCTTCCCGGAACGCGCGGTCGGCGATGATCCGGGTGTAGTCGTTGACCCCGCCGTTTCCCTCGGTCTTGCCGATGATCGCGATGACCCGCGAGGCGTCGAGAATGCCGTCGTCGACGAGGCGCGTCAGCTCGCTGGCATCGGCAACGGAGTGGATCGGGACCTTCTGGACCTCGATGGCACTGGGCATGGCACTGCTTCCTTTCACCCTGGTACGACGCGCGTGCCGGCGTTGCCCGCGAGGGCCTCACCGAGCTGCGCAAGGGACGTGATGATGCCGGTGCCGGCCTCGAGCTCGGCGAACCGGAGGACGGCCTCTACCTTGGGCCCCATCGAGCCGGCGGCGAACTGCTGCTCGTCGGCGATCTGCTGCAGCTCAGCGGCGGTCACCTGCCCGATCGGCTGCTCGTGGTCGGTGCCGTAGTCGCGGACGACCGCGTCGACGTCGGTCGCGATCACGAGAACGTCGGCACCGATGTGGTCCGCGACGAGGGCCGCGGTGAGGTCCTTGTCGATGACCGCCTCGATACCGCTGAGCCGGCCGTCGGGCTGGCGGACCGTCGGGATCCCACCGCCTCCCGAGCAGACCACGACGTACCCCGCCGCCAGCAGGGTGTCGGCCGCGGCGGCGTCGAGACACTCGCGCGGCTCCGGTGACGCCACCACCCGGCGCCACCCCTTTCCCTGCACCTCCACGAAGTCCTGGCCGTGCTCGATCAGGACGCGGGCGTCCTCGCGCGAGCAGTAGCGACCGATCGGCTTGGTGGGCTTCGCGAAGGCCGGGTCGTCGGCGTACACCAGCGTCCGGGAGACCAGTGCTGCGGTACGACGGTCGACGCCCCTGTCGGACAGCTCCCGGTCGAGCGCGTTCATGAGCAGGTTGCCGATGGTGGCTTGCGTCTGCGCTCCGCACCAGTCGAGCGGGACGGGTGGCACGACGTTCGCCGCGAGCTCGTTCTTGAGCAGCAGGTTCCCCACCTGCGGACCGTTGCCGTGCGTGATCAGCACTTCGTGGCCGGCCGCGATCAGGTCCGCGATGGGCTTCGCCGCCTGCTCGACGGCGGCCTGCTGGTCCTCTGGCCGGGCCTTCCCGTCGGGTGAGGTCATCGCGTTGCCGCCGAGCGCGATCACGATCCTCATGGCTTCGAATCTAGGGGCGCCGTCACAGCAGGGGCATGGTCACGTCCTCACAACACCTCTGGTGACAGGGGGCAAGATGTGCCTATGCAGAGACTCGTCGTAGTCGGACACGGTCCGGTGGCCGAGGCACTCGCGCCGATGGCGGAGCTCCTGGGCTGGACAACCACCGTCGTCGCCGCGGCCGAGCTGCCCGAGGTCGAGGCCGTCGTCGTCACCAGCCACGACGTGGAGGTCGCGGGAGCCGCTCTCCAGGAGGCGCTCGCGCGCGACCTGGCCTACATCGGCGGCATGGGATCGAAGAAGACCCAGACCGCGCGGCGAGAGTGGCTGCTCGCTCACGGCGTCGCGGAGTCCGAGCTCGACCGCGTCCACGGACCCGCCGGCCTGGACATCGGAGCCGATGGCCCCGCCGAGATCGCGCTGTCGATCCTGGCCGAGCTGACCGCCGTACTGCGGGGTCGGACGTCCGTCGGGTCGATCAAGGACCGCGGTGGTCCGATCCACCCCGAGCTCGGGCCGGGCGAGGCCTTCTGCCCGACCGGGTGACGGTCCTACGCTGAGGCGAGGGGGCGCTGCCGAGAGAGGTGGGCTCATGAAGAAGCGTCGGCTGCTGACGTTCCACGAGCGCGGGATCGAGGCGTACGCCGTCCCGACGCGAGCCTCCCTGGAGTGGGTGGGCGACGACTCCCGCGCCGCGCTGGAGGGGGTGGGACGCGAGGCCGCCGAGTACTGGAACCACTACGGCCAGGTCGACGGGATGGCGAACCTGCCGCTCGGGTCGATGCCGTCGATGTTCCACATGCGCGAGCTCGGCTCGATCGAGGACTCGCTCGCGTAGGTCACTCAGCGCGGGGTGCGAGCGCCTGGACGTGACGAACCACGTGCAGTATCGACCGCCAGGTCGACGGTTGAGCGTGGCGGGCAGCGGACGAGGCTGGCTACTGCACGTCGTTCGTGACGATCGGTAGATCAGTCCGGCCACGCTGCCAGCGTTAGCCCGCCCTCGAGGTTGGGTAACGCCAAGTCACCCCCCGACAGAGGAGAGTGACTGACGTGTCCAGCGACGCCATCGTGCTGCTCAAGCAGGATCACAAGGAGATCCGCAAGGCGTTCCAGGAGTTCGAGAAGCTCGGCGAGGGCGCCGAGAAGGCGAAGGGCAAGCTCGTCGACCGGATCATCGAGCTGCTGACCGTGCACACGTACGTCGAGAACGAGGTCATGTACCCCCGCGTGCGCGAGCTGCTGCCCGAGCTCGAGGACGACGTGCTCGAGTCCTACGAGGAGCACCACGTCGCCGACGTCCTCGTGGTCGAGCTCGCCGCGATGAAGCCCACCGACGAGCGGTTCAGTGCCAAGACGACAGTCCTCATCGAGAGCGTGCGGCACCACATGCAGGAGGAAGAGGAGGAGTGGTTCCCGCAGGTGCGTGACGGGCTCGGTCGCAAGCAGCTGCAGGAGATCGGTGCCGAGATGGAGAGGGCACGCAAGAAGGCCCCGAAGCGGCCGTCGCAGCCCAGCGCCCTGAAGAAGACGGTCGACGCGATCATCTCCTGACCGTGCGACCAGACCGCCTCCCGCTGTTCCAGGACGTGCCGCAACGGCTCGTCCTGGTCCGGCACGGTGAGAGCCTGGGCAACATCGCGGACCGGGAGGCGCGGGAGGCGGGTGCGGAGAGACTCGACCTGGACGTCCGTGACGCCGACGTCGACCTGTCGGAGAACGGGCAACGCCAGGCCCACGCCCTGGGGTCTTGGTTCTCCGCGTTGGCCGAGCAGGAGCGGCCCGCCCTCGTCCTGAGCTCTCCGTACCGTCGTGCGCACCGGACCGCCCAGCTCACGGTCGAAGCCAGCGGCATGCCCGTCATCGTCGACGAGCGGCTGCGGGAACGAGACCTCGGCATCTTCGACGGACTCACCGGTGCCGGCATCCGTGCGGCGTACGCCGAGGAGGCAGAGCGCCGCCGGAAGCTGGGCAAGTTCTACTACCAGCCTCCGTCGGGCGAGAGCTGGGCGGACGTCGTGCTCCGGGTGCGCTCCCTGCTCGCCGACCTGCGCTTCGGGTTCGGCGACCGGACGATCTGGCTGTTCAGCCACCAGGCCGTGATCATGAGCTTCCGCTACGTGCTGGAGGGCCTGGACGAGGAGCACCTCCTGGCCATCGACCAGGAGCAGACCCTCGGCAACGCGTCGCTGACCAGCTACGAGAGGCAGGACGGTCATCTTCGTCTGGTTCGCTTCGCCGACGACGAGGTGGTACGACGCAGCACCGCGGTCGCGACCGAGGAGCCGACCGTCGCCGACGAGGCGGCCAGCCGGGCATGACCGCCACGGAGGTCGACCGGGCACTGCTCGAGGCCTGGCCGTTGCCGGACCCCGGTGAGCACAAGAACGCCCGTGGCGTCGTCGGCATCGCAGGCGGCAGCAGGACGACACCGGGCGCGGCTCGGCTCGCGGCCGAGGCGGCCTTCCGGGTCGGGGCAGGAAAGGTGCGGATCGCCACCGGGACGACCTGTGCTCCTGCGCTGGCGGTCTCGCTTCCCGAGGCGGCCGTGGCCGGGTTTCCCGAGGGTGCCTCCGGCGACCTCAGCGCCACCGCATCACGCGAGGTCGCCGAGTTCCTGGGGCGGTCCGACGTCGTCCTCCTGGGCAGCGGACTCGTCGATCCCAGCGAGGCGGCTCAGCTCGTCGCCCGGCTCGTCGACGAGCTCGACGCCGCGGTCGTCATCGACGGCGTCGGCACCGCCTACGTCAACGACCACCGCTCGGACCTGCATCGCCGCGACACGAGAGGCGTCCTCACCATGAACCCCAACGAGCTCGCACACATCGTGTCGACAAGCGCGCAGCAGGCGGCCGAGGAGAGTGAGCAGCTCAGCGCCGACCTGGCGCGCGAGACCGGCTGCGTCGTGGTCTGCGGCGGACGGCAGAAGGTGGTCGCCACCCCCGAGGGCGGGCGGTACGTCGTACGCGGCGGTGGTCCGGGGCTCGCCGTCTCCGGCTCCGGCGACGTGCTCGCGGGCCTGGTGTCGGGTCTGTACGCCCGGTGCGAGGAGCCGTCTCAGGCTGCGGTCTGGGCCGCTTGGCTGCACGCGAGGGCCGGCGACGAGCTGGCCCGGACGGTCGGCGAGGTCGGCTTCCTCGCGCGCGAGCTCCCCCGGGAGACGTTGCGCCTGCTGGCTTCCTTCTAGCCGGCCCACCAGCCGCGGCCACCGAACCATTCACGGTACGACGACCCGCCGAACGGCGACCGGTCGCCGAGGTACGACCCGACGACAGCGACTCCGAGGTCCTCGAGCTCCGGCGCGACGACACGCCCGCCGGCACGCCGGGCCATCGACTCGATGAAGCGCGCGAGCCCGGGATCCTCACCGAGCCGGAAGAACGTCACCTGGGCGCCGAGCCGCGACACGTCGTCGAGGGCGCGAATGGTGTGGGCAAGCGTGAGCGGGTGCGGCGGGTAGTCGAAGTACACGTGGCCGTCCGGCTCGAGGTGCGAGGTCGGCTCCCCGTCGGTGACGATCAGCAGCACCGGTTGGGCGTTGGGGTGCTTGCGGAAGTGCCGCTTGGCCAGGAGCAGCCCGTGGTGCAGGTTGGTGCCCTTGTCCCACAGAGCATCGAGGGCGGTGAGCTGGTCGATCTCCATGACCTGGGCGTGCCGGCCGAACGCGATGAGCTGGAGGTGGTCGCCGCGGAACCGGGACTGGATGAGCGTGTGCAGGGCGAGTGCGGTGCGCTTCATCGGGACCCAGCGGCCGTCCATCGCCATCGAGAACGACGTGTCGACGAGAAGGGCGACGGCGGCCTCGGTGCGTGCCTCGGTCTCGGCCACCTCGACGTCGCGAATATCGAGCGGTGCCCCGCCAGAGGTGGCCCGGCGGAGCACGCCGTTGAGCACCGTCCGAGTGGTGTCCCACGGCTCGGTGTCACCGAACTGCCACTCACGAGAGGCGCCGGTCCGCTCCCCTGCGGCACCGCGCTGCTGCATCTCCCGCGCACCCTGCCGGCCCGACATCCGCTGCGCGACGTCACGGAGCAGCGCCTTGCCGAGCTGACGGATCGCCTGGGGCGACAGCTTGAGCACGCCGTCCGTCCCGGTCTTGAGGTAGCCGCTGTCGCGCAGCGCCTGCTCGAGCTCCCGCAGGCGCTGCATGTCCACGACCGCGTCGTCACCCAGCGTGCGCGCCAGCTTGTCGAGGTCGACGTCGTCGAGCTGCGCTCCGGCGTACGACTGGGACAGCTGGTCGGCCAGGTCGTCCAGGTCGGCGAGCTCCTGGAGCACGCCGGTGCCGTCACCGAGGCCGAGACCCTGGTCTCCCTCGAACCGCTCCCCCGACCACCAGTCCTCACCGGGTCGAAGCGCCTGCAGGTTGGAGTCGAGCTGGTCGAGCGCCTGCATGAGCTCCGGGCTGCCGAACGCCTGCGCGGCGAGGGCGTCGAGCTCGTCCCGCTGCTCCTGCGTCATCGAGTTCCGCATCCGCTGCGCCGCGGCCGCACGCTTGGCGAGCGCGTCGATGAGCTCGTCGACGGATCGAGGGTTCTCCGGGAAGAAGTCGCCGTGCTTGGCCATGAACTCGTCGAACATCTCCTGGGTGTCCTCGCCACGGCGGTGGGCAGCCAGCAGCTCGTTGAGGTCCTGCAGCATCTCGTTCACGGCTGCGCGGTCCTCGTCGCTGGCGTTCTCGAGCGCGCGCTTCATGCCTTCGAAGCGCTGGTCGAGCAGCTCGCGGCCGAGCAGGTCCTTGATCCGCTCGTAGTCGGCGCGGGCCTGCGACGAGCGCCACTGGTAGTCCGAGAGCTGCGAGACAGCAGCGGCCGTCGAGGGGGGAAGCTCCGCGAGCTGCATCTCGGCGAAGCGCGCGTCGTCGTCGAGGTCGCGCGCGAGCTGCTTGCGCTCCTCCAGCACCGCTCGGTCGAGCAGCTCCTTCACCTCACGCAGGGTGCCGTCGAGGTTGTGCCGCTGCGTCAGCTCTCGGCGACGCATCGCGACCCGGCGGGCGAGCTCGTCCAGGCCTTCGTTGTCGCGACCACCGCGCCGCAGGAACTCCGCCATCGCGCGCTCGGGGGAGTAGCCGGCCATCACGTCCTGGCCGATCGCGTCGAGCGCCTCCGCGATGTCGACCGGAGGCGCGAGCGGGTCGGGGCCGCCGGCGTAGCGGCCGTAGCGGGACCGATGACCCCTCATCCGTAGACGGTCTCTCCGTCGGCGGAGTCCTTGCTGATCTTCTGGGCGAGGTAGAGGCCCTCGAGGGCGAGCTCGATCGCGCTGGCCCGCTCGCCGTCGTTGTGCGCCTCGAGGCGGTCCATCACCTGGTCGTACAGGTCGGACTCGCCCAGCACCGGCAGCGCAGCCAGGAAGTCCAGCGCCTTGACCCGCTCGCCGGTCGTGACGACCGCTCCGTCCGCGAAGGCGTCGACCAGCAGGGCGAAGTCGATGCCACGGAGTCGGTGCCGCACGGTGTCGGCCGTGGCCTTGCGCAGCAGGTGCTCGAGGGTCTCGCGCTCGCGACCCTCCTCGCCGGTCTCGAACTCCACCTTGCCCCCGAGCACGTCGACGGCGGTCTCGAGGTCGACGACACGCGCGACGGCCTCGTCCTCGCCCTCGGTGGCGGCGCGGTGCAGCGCGGCCGCGGCGATCGTCTCTGCGCCGGCGATCGAGAAGCGCGCAGAGACACCGGAACGCTGGTCCACCGCGCGGGAGTCACGCAGCCCGCGGGTGAACCGCGCGAGGATCTCGATGAGGAAGCCCGGGACGTTGGCCACGAGGTCCGCCTCCTGCGCGATCACCGCCATCTCGTCCTCGAGCGCGACCGGGTAGTGCGTGCGGATCTCCGCGCCGAAGCGGTCCTTGAGCGGGGTGATGATGCGGCCGCGGTTCGTGTAGTCCTCCGGGTTGGCGGTCGCCATGACGAGCACGTCGAGCGGCAGGCGCAGGACGTACCCGCGGATCTGGATGTCGCGCTCCTCCATCACGTTGAGCATCGACACCTGGATCCGCTCGGCGAGGTCGGGCAGCTCGTTGATCGCGACGATGCCGCGGTGGGACCGTGGGATGAGGCCGAAGTGGATCGTCTCCGGATCACCGAGGCTACGGCCCTCGGCGACCTTCATCGGGTCGACGTCTCCGATGAGGTCGGCCACGCTGGTGTCGGGGGTGGCGAGCTTCTCGGCGTACCGCTCGTCACGATGCCGCCAGGCAACCGGAAGGTCGTCGCCGAGCTCGGCCGCGCGGCGCTTGGACGCCTCGGTGATCGGCTCGTACGGGTGCTCGCCGAGGTCGGCTCCGTCGATCACCGGCGTCCACTCGTCGAGCAGCCCGGCGAGAGTGCGCAGGATCCGCGTCTTGCCCTGCCCGCGCTCTCCGAGGAGTACGACGTCGTGGCCGGCGATCAGCGCGCGCTCGAGCTGGGGAATGACGGTGGAGCCGAAACCGTGCAGGCCGGGCCAGGGATCACGCCCCTCACTCAGCGCGGCCAGGAGGTTCGCACGGAGCTCCTCGCGGATGGTCTGCTGCTGGTGGCCGGAGGCGCGGAGCTCTCCGAGGGTTGCGATCGTGGGAGCGTCAGTCACGAGATCACGCTAGCCCTGCCAGGCAAGGATCCGCGCGGCCAATTCGGGTCCGCAGTCCTCCTGGACGAAGTGACCGCCGCGGATTCGGTCGTGCGGCTGGCCCTGGGCGCCAGGAACATGCTCGATCAGTCGGCGGTCGGCCTTGCCGAGGATGGGGTCGTTGCGGCCGAAGACGCACAGGAACGGCTTCTCCCAGGTGCCGAGCTTCTCCCACGCCGCTCGGTTGGCCGGGACCGCCGGGTCGTCGGGCTCGGTCGGCACGAGCTGCGGGAACGCCCGCGCTCCCGCCTGGTACTTCTTCGAGGGGTACGGCGCGTCGTACCCCGCCTGGACGGCCTTGGGGACAGCGTTGACGGTCCCCCTCTGCACCAGCCGCCCGGACGGCAGCACCGGCGAGTGCTTGGCAAAGGCTCGCCAGATCCGGAATGCGGGTGGCGTACCGTGCTGCGCCGTTGGCAGGAAGCCGTTGGACACCATCACCCGGGCGATGCGGTCGCCCTGCTCCGCCGCGATGCGAAGCCCGATGAGGGAGCCCCAGTCCTGCACGAAGAGCGTGATGTTGTGCAGGTCGAGCGCCTCGAGCCACGCCTTCACCCAGTCCACATGCCGCTGGTACGTGTAGTCGCCCAGGGCCGTCGGCTTGTCGGACCGGCCGAAGCCGATCAGGTCCGGCGCCAGGACCCGGCGTCCCGCCTCGACCAGCGGAGGGATCATCTCGCGGTACAGGTAGCTCCAGGTCGGCTCGCCGTGGAGCAGCACGACCGGGTCGGCCTCCCGGGGCCCTTCGTCCACGTAGTGCATCCGCAGCGCGGGCGTGCCGGGAGCGACCACCTCGAGGTAGTGCGGCTCGAACGGGTAGCCGGCCAGGTTCTCGAAGCGCGAGTCAGGGGTTCGCAGGACCTCCACGGGGGCAGGCTACCGGCGGTAGGCCCGAACTTGCCCACTACCCTAGGGGGGTATAGTATGAGCGTCATGGACCACGCACACCACGGGTACATCGGCAAGAAGGACGACTACCTCCGCCGCCTCAAGCGCATCGAGGGGCAGGCGCGCGGCCTGCAGCGGATGGTCGAGGAGGAGAAGTACTGCATCGACATCCTGACGCAGATCTCCGCGATGACCAGCGCCCTCCAGTCCGTCGCCCTCGGCCTGCTCGACGAGCACATGGCCCACTGCGTGGTCGACGCCGCCCGAGCCGGCGGTCCCGAGGCCGAGACCAAGATCAAGGAAGCGTCAGACGCCATCGCGCGTCTCGTGCGCTCGTGAACCTCATCAACGAAGACAGGGAGACACCCATGAGCACCCAGACCTACACCGTCACCGGCATGACCTGCGGCCACTGCGTCGCCTCCGTCACCGAGGAGGTCCAGGAGATCGCCGGCGTCACCGACGTCGCCGTCGACCTGGCCAGCGGCTCGGTCACCGTCACCAGCGAAGCGCCCCTCGACGACGCCGCCGTCAAGGCTGCCGTCGAGGAGGCCGGCTACGCCCTGGCGTGAACCAAGCGTGAGCACCCCGGTCAAGGTCGCGGCGTTCCTGGCTGCCCTCGTCGCCGCGTTCGTCGCGGCCTGGGGCGTCGGGAACGCCGTCGACCCCATCGCCACCGAGCCCGCGGCCACCCATGACGACGGGCACGGCGACTCGGGCGAGGAGTCGGAGAGCCATCTCCCCGGCGGCCTGATGGTGTCGCAGGACGGCTACACGCTCGACGCCCAGGCGCAGGCGGCCGCCGGCAGCGACGTACCGATCAGCTTCCGGATCACCGACCCCGAGGGCGAGACGCTGACGTCGTACGACGTCGAGCACGAGAAGCGGCTGCACCTCATCGCCGTACGACGCGACTTCACCGGCTTCCAGCACGTGCACCCGGAGCTGCACTCGAGCGGCACCTGGCTCACCGAGCTCGACCTCGAGCCCGGCCAGTGGCGGCTGTTCGCCGACTTCAAGCCCACCGGCGGTGAGGGGCTCACACTCGGCACCGACCTGCTCGTCCCCGGACGGCAGGGTCCGACGCAGCCGACCGAGGACACCCGCACCGCTGAGGTCGACGGGTACGTCGTAGAGCTGGCCGGAGACCTCGTCGGAGGAACCGCGTCGCGCCTGACCCTGTCGGTGACCGAGGACGGACAGCCGATCCGCACCGAGGAGTACCTCGGCGCATCGGGTCACCTGGTCGCCCTGCGCGAGGGTGACCTGGCCTACCTGCACGTTCATCCGGAGAGCGTCGAGGACCTGGTGTTCGTCGCCGAGGTGCCGAGCGCCGGCCGGTACCACCTGTACCTCGACTTCCAGGTCGGCGGGGTCGTGCGCACAGCAGCCTTCGTCGTCACTGCGGAAGGGGCCGACCATGGCCACTGACACCAACCAGGACACCAACCAGGACACCAGGCAGGACACCAGGCAGGACCTCGAGCTCGCCATCACCGGCATGACCTGCGCGTCGTGCGCCAACCGCATCGAGCGCAAGCTGAACAAGCTCGACGGCGTCACAGCGACGGTCAACTACGCGACGGAGAAGGCGAAGGTCAGCTTCCCGTTCGACGTCTCCCCCGACCTGCTGGTCAGCACCGTCGAGCAGGCCGGGTACGGCGCAACGCTGCCGGCTGCCACGGTGGAGACCGAGGACGTCGATCCGACGCGCGCGCTGCGAGACCGACTGCTGATCTCGACCGCGCTCACGGTGCCGGTGGTCGCGCTGGCGATGGTGCCGGCGTGGCAGTTCGACTTCTGGCAGTGGCTCTCCCTGACGCTGGCCGCCCCCGTCGTTGTCTGGGGTGCCTGGCCGTTCCACCGCGCTGCGTGGACCAACCTGCGGCACGGCACGTCCACGATGGACACGCTGATCTCCCTCGGCACCCTCGCTGCTCTCGGTTGGTCGGTGTACGCGCTGTTCTGGGGCACCGCCGGTACCCCCGGGATGACCCACCCGTTCGAGCTGACAGTCCAGCGCACCGACGGCGCCGGGAACATCTACCTCGAGGCGGCCGCGGGGGTGACCACCTTCATCCTGGCCGGCCGCTACTTCGAGGCCCGCTCGAAGCGACGGGCCGGCGCTGCGCTCCGCGCGCTGCTCGAGCTCGGCGCCAAGGATGTCGCCGTCCTGCGCAACGGTGTCGAGACCCGCATCCCGACTGACCAGCTCGCGGTGGGAGACCTCTTCGTCGTCCGCCCCGGCGAGAAGATCGCCACCGACGGGGAGGTGGTGGAGGGCACCTCCGCTGTCGACGCCTCGATGCTCACCGGTGAGTCCGTCCCCGTCGAGGTCGGCGTGGGTGACACCGTCGTGGGTGCCACTGTGAACGCGGGCGGGCGCCTCGTCGTCCGGGCGACGCGGATCGGATCGGACACCCAGCTGGCCCAGATGGCGCGGCTCGTCGAGGACGCGCAGAACGGCAAGGCCGAGGTGCAGCGTCTCGCAGACCGTATCTCCGGCATCTTCGTCCCGATCGTCATCGGTCTCGCCGCCGCGACCCTCGGGTTCTGGGTCGGCAACGGAGCGGGCCTCTCTGCTGCGTTCACCGCCGCCATCGCGGTGCTGATCATCGCCTGCCCCTGCGCGCTCGGGCTGGCGACGCCGACTGCGCTCATGGTCGGCACCGGCCGGGGCGCGCAGCTCGGCATCCTCATCAAGGGGCCCGAGGTCCTCGAGAGCACGCGAGCGGTCGACACCGTCCTCCTGGACAAGACGGGCACGGTCACGACGGGCGAGATGACGCTGGTCGAGGGTGACGGAGAGGTGCTTCGCCTCGCGGGCGCCGTCGAGCACGCCTCGGAGCACCCGGTCGGCCGGGCGATCGCGGCCGCTGCCAGAGACCGCTTCGGCGACCTTCCGGCGGTCACCGACTTCGTCAGCACGCCTGGGTACGGCGTACGCGGCGTCGTCGAGGGTCGCACCGTCGAGGTAGGGCGTGGCGACGGCGGGATCGCCGTACGCGTCGACGGCGAGCTCCTCGCGCACCTGGTCGTCGCGGACGCGGTCAAGCCGACGTCGGCCGAGGCCGTCTCCCGGCTCCGCGACCTGGGGCTGCACCCGATCCTGCTCACCGGCGACAACCGCGAGACCGCCGAGTCCGTCGCCGCGGAGGTCGGCATCGACCAGGTCATCGCCGAGGTCCTTCCCCAGGACAAGGTCGACGTGGTGCGCCGCCTGCAGGGCGAGGGCAAGGTCGTCGCCATGGTCGGCGACGGCGTCAACGACGCCGCCGCGCTCGCGCAGGCCGACCTCGGCCTCGCCATGGGCACCGGCACCGACGTCGCCATCGAGGCCAGCGACCTCACGCTCGTGCGGGGCGACCTCCGCGTCGCCGCCGACGCGATCCGCCTGTCCCGTCGGACCCTCGCCGTCATCAAGGGCAACCTGTTCTGGGCCTTCGCCTACAACGTCGCCGCACTCCCCCTCGCCGCGGCCGGGCTGCTCAACCCGATGATCGCCGGCGCCGCGATGGCGTTCTCGTCGGTGTTCGTCGTGAGCAACAGCCTGCGGCTGCGACGGTTCCGCGCAGCCTGACTACGCCAGCGCCACCAGCACGACGCGGGCCACGCCCAGCACCGGGCCGAACGGCAGCGCGAAGCCGATCCAGAAGGCCAGCTCGAACGGCAGCAGCGCCCAGCTGAGGGCCGTGGCCCCGGGAGCGTCCCGCCAGAGCATCACGGCGAGGACGATCTCCATCGCACACACCAGCACGAACCCCAGCAGCAGGGGCACACTGGTCTGCAGCCCCATCCGCTCGAACGGGCCTCCGCCATACGTCGGGAAGCCCAGGAAGTTCCAGACCTCACCGGTGCGCGCGTACTGGATCGCCCCGACCATCCCCGGCAGCCCGAAACCGAGCCCGAGGAGCAGAGAGACCCAGCCGGCCGCCGTACGCACGGGACCTCAGGGCTGCACGAACGGCTTGAGGAACGCGATGACGTCCTCCTCCTTCGGGGAGTCGTACATGTCGATCTCGTCCTCCCCCTCGTCGAACGACGCGATCATGGGGCACTCGTTGTCATCGGCCTCGAGCGTCGTCGATCCGAGCGCGACGCCAGTTCTCGCCTCGTACGCCGTGAGCTCGTAGGTGCCGGTGTACCAGCTCACCGAGCCGACGGTTCCGGACTCGTCGTCCTCGTAGCCCTCGCACTTCTGTCCCAGCTTCTCGGCGGTGCGGACCCCGCAGGCGACGACGTCCACCGCCGCGTAGGCATCGCTGTTCGCGTCGAACGTGACGGTCCAGTCGGCCGGGAGCCGGGTGCTCTGGTCGAGCAGCTCGTCCTCGTAGGTCTCGAAGTAGAGCGCCTTGTGCGCCTCGGTCGTGGCGTAGTCAGCCGCCTTCGACTGCGTTGCGCCCGAGCAGACCACCTCGAAGTCGTCCGGAAACAGCTGCGCGGCCGGCGGTGTCGTCTCGGGGGTGCCCCCCGGGTCGGTGCCGGGGTCCTCGTCGGAGCCGCAGGACGCGAGCAGGATCGCCGCCAGGACAAGGCCCGCGGCGCGCACCGAGGAAAGGCTCATGGCGGCAGCCTAGGGGTGGCATGCCGCCATGTCCTTGGACCGAACGGACTACATCTCCGTGCCGGATGACCCGCCGTCCCGCGGCGCGCCGCTGAGCTTGGTCAGCCCACGGCTGAGCATGTAGGCGATGGCAAGCCAGGAGATGTACCGCCAGGCGTCCTGGGCGCTGAAGCCGAGCTCACCGGGACCGTCGTCCACCGCGGCGGCGATCAGGATGGCGAGGGACACGACCACGAAGACCCAGAACTCCGTGGTCAGGAACGTGGACCTGACGTGGAGGTGTGGCCGGGAGCCGCCGCGCGGGGCATAGGGCTGCTGGGGCGCGTAGGCGCCCTGAGGCGCCCAGCCCTGCTGCGGCGGGGGCTGCGGCGGGGGCTGCTGGTTGCGGAGCTCCTGCGTCGTCTCAGCGGGAGACGGCTCATAAGGCTGGTGACTCATACCGTCGCAGTACCCACTTGGGCGCCTGTTTACGAGTCGGCTGTGCCGGGCATCAGAACCGGATGAGCGGATCGCACACGGAAGCGCGCGCACTCCATCTGGCCAAGGAGCTGGCCGACTCGCTCGACGCACGACGACTGGACGCCACGCTGTCGGCGTTGACGCAGGCCGCGGTGCGCGCCCTGCCGGGGGTGGACGAGGCCAGCATCACGATCAGGCACGTGGACGGCACGATCGCCTCGTACGCCATGACGTCCGACTTCCTCGAGGAACTCGACGACTCGCAGTACCGCAACCAGGAGGGTCCCTGCTACGACGGGGTCACCAGCAACGCGTTCACCGTCTGCGGCGACCTGGCGAACGACCCCCGCTATCCGAACTACGGACCTCGGGCGGCCGAGGCCGGAATCCGATCGCAGTCCGGAGTGCGGATCTTCGAGTCCAGGAAGTCACTCGGCGCCCTCAACCTCTACTCCCGCTCGCAAGGAGCCCTGGCCGACATCGGCTTCCTCGCCGAGCTCTTCTCGCAGCACGCTCGCACCGCCATCGCCTTCGCCCAGGAGATCGACGGCCTGCACGAGGCGATGCTGTCGCGCCAGCTCGTCGGCCAGGCCGTAGGCATCCTGATGGAGCGCTTCCAGCTCCCCGACGACAAAGCCTTCGCCTTCCTGGCTCGTGTGTCGCAGGACCGCAACGTGAAGCTGCGCGTCATCGCAAAGGAGATCATCGACCTGGACTGAACCGGCCACGCCCCCGGGCATGGGTGCGAGGGAGCAGGGCACTTCCTCGGCGTGGCCGCCATGTTCGTGTTCCTCATGCTCCTCGTCGCACTCCCCGCCGTCGTCACCTCCGTCGGCAGGGCGCTGCAGAAGGAGCCGCCGGCCCTTCCGGGCCTGACCGAGCGCGAGAGCGCCGACTTCCTCTGGCTCGACTGGATGCTGAGCGTGGGGCTGTACGACGCAGCGGCCGCCAGGCGGTACGTCGCCCTGGCGTCCAGCATCGACTCCGCCCTGGGCAGCCACGAGGTCGACGAACGGGCCAGAGGCCTGCTCAGCGCCATCCGCTGCGACGGCTGCGGCGAGGCCTGGGGCACGGCAGCCCCGGGGTGCGAGAGGTGTACCTGGCCTGACGGCTCGCCTCTGCCGCTCGAGTGGCGCGTCCCCCTCTGAGGTCCAGCCGTCTCGGTCATGGCCGCCCAGTACGCATCGGGCGTACGTTGACGCTCATGGCGTCGGCGACGGAGGGGACCTTTCCGAACGGCATGCCCTATCTCAAGCTGGGGCAGGGGCCGCCCCTGGTGGTGGCACCGGGGCTGACGGCGGAGCACAAGAACCCGACCGGGCGATGGCGGAAGATGTCCCTCGCCTGGTGCGCGCCGTTCGCCGAGCACTTCACCGTCTACCTGCTGCAGCGCAAGCCGGGTCTGCCCCCAGGTACGACCTTGTCCGACATCGCGGCCGACTACGCGGAGGTCATCGAGCAGGAGATCGGCGCGCCCGTCCGGGTGCACGGCACGTCGACCGGCGGGTCCGTAGCCCAGCAGCTGGCTGTCGACCGGCCCGAGCTGGTCGACCGCATGGTGGTCGCGGCGGCGGCCTGCCGGCTCTCAGGTCGGGGCCGGGAGCTCACGGCGGAGCTCGTCCGCCTCACCGAGCTCGGCGAGGACCGGTCGGCCATGGGCCTCCTGGCCGGGACCCAGGTGCCACGGCCTTTCCGCCCGCTGGCCCACGGTGTCGGATGGGTGATGGGCGGCTTCTGGGCTGTCGACGACCCGTCGGACATGGTCGTCACCGCCACTGCCGAGCTCCCGCTGGACCTGGAGAAGGACCTCGCCCGAGTCACCGCGCCGACGTTGGTGCTCGGTGGCACGGCCGACGTCTTCTACGACCTCCAGGACTTCCGGCGCACCGCGGAGGCGATCCCGGACGGGAGGGCGGTGATCTTCGAAGGCAGGTCACACATGTTCGTGGCCGGCTCCAAGGTCCCCGCCGCCGTGGGCCTGGGCTTCCTGCTGGGCGGCTGACAGCCAGTCCACGTCGGCTGCCACCTCACCGGCCAGGCGCTCATAGCCGGGACCGCGATCGAAGAACGGCCGGTCTCCCCGCGCCGCGACCAGCTCCGCGCGCCGGCTGCGCGTCGCCGGGACGTCGTACCCCTCGTCGGTGAGCACGACGCCGTAGTCGTCGTACGCCGAGCTGGCCGAGACCTTCTCCCAGAGCACGTCACGCACGACGAGCGCGGGGTCCCGCGCCACCGGGTCGCCCCACCCGCCGCCCCCGGTGGTCCGGATGCGGATCACCTCGCCGGCCCGCACCGGCTCGGCATCGGCGAGCGCGTCGACCTCGCGTTCATGGGGCCCACCGGGATCGATGGTCACCGAGAACGGCTTCCCCGCCAGCCCGCCCCGGACCCCCCAGCACGACAGGATCGAGCGGTCCGCGATCGACATGAAGTGCGCGTCGCGCAGCATCCGGATGTGCTTCTCGTAGCCGAGTCCGCCGCGGTACTCCCCCGGGCCGCCGGAGTCCATCGCGAGACCGAGCTTCTCCACGATGAACGGGAAGCGGGCCTCGGTGAACTCCGTCGGCAGGTTCCTCGAGTCCGGCACGACGTGGATGGTGTCCTCCCCGTCTGCGTAGGAGCGACCGCCCGAGCCGCCACCCAGCACCTCGCGCATCAGGTAGGGCTCGCCGTTGGTGTCGAGACCGTAGACACCCGTGTAGCGGATCGTCTCCTGGTCCGCCGGCATCCGGCCGTCGACCGCCTTGGCGAGCACGCCGGCGAGGACACCGAGCAACCGGAGGATCACGAACGTGCGCGCGTTCGTGGGGGCAGGGAACACGGGCGTGAGCAGCGTGCCGGGCTCCGGGAACCGCATCTCGATCAGCGGCACGATGCCCTCGTTGACGTCGAGCTCGGCCATCCGCTCGGGACTGTCGGCGAGGTTGCGCAGGATCGGTGCAAGCCACTTCTTCAGGAAGACGCCGTCGCTGTAGTCGCCGCAGTGGTTGATCGGCCCCTTGGCCTGGGGCGAGGTCCCGTCGAAGTCGAGGACCAGCCTCTCGCCGTCGGGGTCGTCCGCGGACGTGCGGGTGAGCGTGATCCGCTGGGTGTGCAGCTGGGGCTCGTCCACCCCGTCGTGCTCGGCGTAGTCCTCCCACACCCACGTGCCCACCGGGACCTTGGCGAGGATCTCTCGGCGGTACGTCGTCGTGGTGCGGTCGATGATCGCGTCGAAGCAGGCCTCGATCGTCTCGCGGCCGTAGCGGTCGAAGAGCTCGCCGAGGCGGCGTGCTCCCATGAGGCAGGCCGAGCACTCGGCATCGAGGTCGGCGGCCAGCGACTCGGGCATGCGGGAGTTGCGGGTCATGATCGCGAGCGCCGCACGGTTCGGGACGCCTTGGTCCCAGAGCTTGATGGGCGGGACCATCAGGCCCTCCTCGAAGACACTGGTGGCCGTCGAGGGCATCGAGCCCGGCACGGCCCCGCCGATGTCGTCGTGGTGCCCGAAGGCCTGCACGAACGCGACGACAGAGCCGCCGTGGAACACGGGAACCGTCACGCACAGGTCCGGCAGGTGCCCGATGCCACCCTCGGAGCGGTACACGTCGTTGTGGAAGAAGACGTCCCCAGACTTCATCGTCTCCAGCGGGAAGTCGCGGGCGACCGGGTGCACGAGTGCGCTGTAGGAGCGACCGGTCAGCTTGCGCAGGAGCCGGTCGTGGATGCCCGCCCGGAAGTCGTGCGCGTCGCGGATCATCGGGCTGCGCGACGTACGAGCGATCGCCGTCTCGACCTCCTTCTCCACGCTGGCCAGCGACCCTTGCACGATCTCGACGAGGACGGGGTCGGCCGACGCACCCGCGTCGTCGGTGAGCATCCCGAACGGGAACTGCGTAGGGACCCGCCGGCTCATCGCGACAGCCTCCTCACCACGAGGTTGAGGTAGGCATCGACCTCGGCGACGAACCCCGGATGCAACGGCACCGTCGACCCGAACTCCTCGATGATCGCCGGGCCCTGCACGACGTTCCCGGGCGCGAGCTCCGGACGCCAGAAGATCGGCGTCTCGACGTAGCCCTCCGTCGCGTCGAAGCACACCGCGCGCTTGCCGGTCGGGTCGGGCGACTCACCGGTCGAGGGATGAGCCGCGACCTGCGGCCGCTGGATCGGGCCGATGCCGGAGACTCGGAGGTTCACCCACTCCACGTGCTGCGCCGGGTCGCCCGCGAAGTCGTAGCCGTAGAGCGCACGGTGCTCGTCGTGGAACGCCTCGGCGACGCCGTCGAGCACCGCCCGGTCGAGGTCGCCCTCAGGTACGGGCACTCGAACCTCGAAGGCCTGGCCGAAGTAGCGCAGGTCGGCGGTCCGGACGAAGCGATGGTCCTCGCTCGCGAAGCCCTCATGAGCCAGCGCGCGTGCAGCCTGCTTCGCCAGGTCGTCGTACCCGCGCGCGACGACACTCCCATCGAGTACGTCGTGCCGGGCGACCGCCGTCTGCACGTAGTCGTTCTTCACGTCGACGGTGAGCAGACCGAAGGCCGAGAGGTTCCCCGGGTTCGGCGGCACCAGCACTGTCGGCACGTCGAGCACGTCCATCAGCCGGCAGAGCAGCAGGCTGCCTGACCCTCCGAAGGTGGTCAGCGTGAAGTCCCGGACGTCGAGACCACGCTTGACCGTGATCTGGCGCAGCGCGTTCGCCTGGTTCCACGTAGAGATCTCGAGGACGCCGACGGCAGCCTCGGCGACCGACAGGTCGAGGTCCTTGGCAAGCGCCTCGATCCCGTCCCACGCTCGCCCGGTGTCGAGGGGGATCTCCCCACCGAGCAGGTGCGGCGGGATGCGACCCAGCACGACGTGCGCGTCGGTGACGGTGACCTCGGTGCCGCCCTTCGCGTAGCAGAGCGGCCCGGGGTCGGCCCCGGCGGAGCGAGGGCCGACCTTCAGGGTCCGCTCGGCCGAGAGCCAGGCGACCGAGCCCCCGCCCGCGCCCACCGTCACGACGTCGATCATCGGGATCTTGCTCGGATAGGCGCCGACGCTGCCCTCCGTCGTGAGCGTCGGCTCGCCGCCGATGACGACGGAGACGTCGGTCGACGTACCTCCGCCGTCGAGCGTCAGCACCCGGTCGAAGCCCGCGACCTGGGCGACGAGCGCAGCACCGAGCGCGCCGGCGGCCGGACCGCTCAGCACCGTGGTGATCGGCTGTCGCACGACCTCGGCCGCGGAGAGCACGCCGCCGTTGGACTTCATCACGTAGAACGGCAGACCGGGCCGCAGCGAGTCGAGGCGCGCCCGGATGTCACCGACGTAGCGCGAGAGCTTGGGCTTCACGGCGGCGTCGACCAGGGTGGTCATCGCGCGCTCGTACTCGCGGTACTCGCGCAGCACCTCGGAGCTGATCGACACCACTGCCCCGGGATGCTCCTCGGCGAGGACCTCACGCATCCGTTCCTCGTGGGCAGGGTTGGCGTAGGCGTGCAGGAAGCACACGCCCAGGGTGTCGATGCCCTGCGTCCGGAGCCAACGAGCAGTCTCGCGGGCGCCAGCCTCGTCGAAGGGGCGCAGCTCGGCGCCGGTGTGGTCGAGGCGGCCACCTACCCCGCGCACGAGGTGGCGCGGCACGATGCGGTCCGGCTTCACCCAGAAGTACGAGTTGCCGTACCCGTCGGGCACGCTCTGCCGGGCGATCTCCAGCATCGCCTCGTAGCCCTCGGTCGTCACGAAGCCGAGTCGGTCGACCTTGCCCTCGAGCAGCTGGTTAGTGGCGACCG
>DASSPN010000063.1:0-4562 GCA_035699605.1 Nocardioidaceae bacterium
CCACCGACTACGTGCCGAAGCCGGTGGACACCAACGAGCTGTTCGCCGTCCTCCAGCCGTGGCTGCGGGCAGCCACTCCAGTGTCATGACGGCCACCGTCCTGGTCCCGATCCTGGTCGTCGACGACAACGCGGCCAAGCGACTCGCCCTTCGCTCGGTGCTGATGCCCCTCGGCTACCACATCGTCGAAGCCGACTCCGGCGTGTCGGCTCTGCGCTGCATCACCGACCAGGACTTCGCGGTGATCCTCCTCGACATCCGGATGCCCGTCATGGACGGATTCGAGACAGCGGCGCTCATCCGCCAGCGGGAGCAGTCCGAGACGACCCCGATCATCTTCATCACGGCCTACGGCGCGGACGAGATCAACGCCGACCGCTACGCCGGGGGGGCGGTCGACTTCCTGTTCGCGCCCGTGCCACCCGAAGAGCTCAGAGCCAAGGTCTCGGTGTTCGCCTCCCTCTACCTGCGGGCGACGAAGCTGGCATCCCACGCGGAAGCCGTGCAGGCCTCGGCCGACGAGTTCAAGATGCTGGTCGAGGCTGTGCCGGTCGGCATCTTCCGGGCCGACGTTCACGGCCGGTTGCTCTACACGAACCCGAGGTGGAGCGAGTTGACCGGGATCTCGGCCGAGCTGGCACTCGGTCAGCGGTGGAACACCGCGTCCGACACTTCCCAGCAACTGCACCTCGTCGACGGGCCGACGGACACGACCATGCCCGCGGCTGACCGCTGCCAGAAGTTCGAGATGCGACGCCCGGACTCGACCGCGCAAACCGTCCTGGCCACGACGCGCCCCACCCTGGACGGCGCAGGTCAATCCTCTGGCCTCATCGGCACGCTGACCCTGGTCGCCGCCGAGGCTCCGCGGCGGTCATCCGGCGCGTCGTCCGCGGCAGGGTCCGGGGTGGCATCCGGCGAGAGGCACCACGCAGCCCCACCCGCCTAGCACTTTCGGGAGTCCCGCAGAGTCGGGTCAATGGCTCCTTCTGGGCCGTGCGCGCGCCGCTCGGCGCTCTCGCCTACCTGGTCTTCGGACGACCTCGGCCCTGAGCCGTTGAGCGCCTGGCGGCTCGAATGGTTGCGGCTTGTCCGCTCACCGCGGCTGGCCTCGCTGATGGCCGTCTACCTGTTCTTCGGACTGCTCGGCCCCGTCACGGCCCAGTACATGTCGAAGATCTTCGAGCACGCAGAGTCCAACCTGACCATCATCGCCGGCGAGCCGCGACCGGTGGACGGGATGACGAACTTCATCAGTCAGGCCAACCAGACCGGCCTCGTCGTGGTGATCGTCGTCGCGGCCGGATCGCTCGCGTTCGATGCTCGACGCGGGGTTTCGACCTTCCTGCGCACCCGGACCCGGCGGATGGTCAGGCTGGTCGCTCCCCGGTTCACCATGAGCGCGGCGGCGGCGGTCGCGGCGTACACCCTTGGCACCGTGGGTGCGTGGTACGAGACCACGTTGCTCATCGGTCGGCTGCCAGCGCTCAGCGTGCTGGGAGGTTGGCTGTGCGGCAGCGTCTATCTCCTGTTCGCCGTCGCCGTGGTGGCGATGGCTGCTTCCGTGGCCCGTTCGCTCCTGGGAACGGTCGGCCTCGCCGTCGGGATCCTGCTCGTCCTACCCCTTGTCGGGACGCTCTCCGCAGTCCACCGATGGTTGCCAAGCTCCCTTGCCACCGCTCCGGTGGACTTACTGGGACCTGCTGAACTCATCGACTACATCCCCGCTCTGGCCGTCGCCGTCGTCGCCACCGGCGCACTGGTGGCTTTCGCCCTCCGGCGTCTGCAGCGTCGCGAGGTCTGAAACTCCAGAGCACTCGAGACGGACCGGTCGGGATCTGCGATAGCTGGACCGGAGAGTCGCGGGTCAGTCGGCATTGTCGCTGGCGACGATGCCTTCGAGGATGCGGTGTGCTTCTTGAGGCTCTTCGAGCAGGGGGCTGTGGGCGGAGTTGTCGAACACGTGGAAGCCCTTGACTGGGGCTTGCAGTTGCTGGAAGTAGTCTCTGGCCAGCGATGTGACGCACGTGTAGTCGTACTTGCCTTCGAGGAAGTACACGGGGATCTGCAGCGCCGGAATGGCCTGGCGGAGGTCGACGCGGATGAACTGGTCCCACAGCCCAAAGCTCCGGGAGAACGCCCGGCCGCGCCATAGGTCGACCTTCTCGCCCACTGTGTAGCCGCGGAACCTCCAGGAGGCCAGGAAGATCCCGGTGATCACCGATTTCATGTCATGTGTGGTGCCGATTCCGAGCTGATGCATGGCGGTGTCGCGTACCTTCAGGTACGCCTCGGGCGTTCCTCCGGCCATAGTGACGGGATCTTCCTCCAGCTTTCGCACCATGTCGTTGTCGCCGCGATCTCGGTAGGCGGCGAGCATGTAGTCGTAGGCGATCTTCTCGGATTCGAGTTGGTGGACCATCTGCGCCATGCCGAAGTAGGCCCTGTACCGTTCTGGCGATTGTGCAGCTGCCTGGATGGCGATGTAGCTGCCCCAGGAGTGGCCCAGGATGTAGATCTTGTCTTGGTCGAACCGTTGTCGCAGGTAGTCGGTCGCTGCGAGCGTGTCGTCGACGAACTGCTCGATCGTCATCGTTCCAGGAGGAATGTCAGAGTCGTAGGAGAGCCCGGCGCCGCGCTGATCCCACCAGACGATTGTGAACAGGTCTTCCAGATCGGCGGGGTACTCCTGGGTGAGGGGGTAGTCGGGCATTCCGGGCCCGCCGTGGACCCACAGGAGGACGGGGTTGGCGGCATCTTCGCCACGGATGACCATGCCCTGCTGGACCCCGTTGATCGGCACGGACAGTTTCTCCGAGATGCTTCCGGCGATTCGGTCGCCGTTGGGATCGAGGAACGGCTCGATGGTTCCCGGGCTCCACCACAACAGCAGGCCGGTGACGCCAAGTGTCGAGACCAACACGATCATCACTCCTATCCGGAGTAGCCGTCGGATGCGCCCTACCCAGGTTGTGGCGGTGCGGGTCTGCTCAAGGCGCCGCGGCTCTTGAAGCGTTGTCTGCCCTCGGTTGAAGCGTTCAAGGCGACTCCTCATCGCATTGCACTGCTTGAGACCGCCACCTGGCTCACGGCTTTACCGTTGGTGAGTCCGCAGCGGGGCGTCGGTGACGACGTCGGCGACGGGCCGCCGGGGGGTGGGTCGGTCGGCCGCGCCATAGCCCACGCGGAGCAGCAGCTGTGGTGCGTCGCTGCTGCCGAGCAGGTCTCGCAGACGGACCCGGAGGGCGGGCACTTCGATGGGTTGGTTGAGGAACGAGGCGGCCAGCCCGTGGGCCGTGGCGCGCAACAGGAGAACGGCCACCGCCTGCCCGGCAGTCAGCCAGTCCGAGGGCGTGTCGCCGACGGTGCTGAGGACTATCAGGGCGGGTGCGGTCAGGGCGAGCTGTTCGTCCTCCTTCGCCTGCTTGGCGCCGGTGTCGAAGGTGGCGATCATTGTCGGGCCGAGCACCGAGGGCAGGTCGGAGATGCCGAACGCATAGCCGGGGATCCCGTCGAGTCGGCGGGTGCGATTGGGGCGGACCCAGGCGGCGAGCTCGCGACGAAAGCCTGCGTCGCTGAACTGGGCTCGGTCGCCCTTGCCGACCAGCTTGGCCAGGGCGGCCTGCGGTTCGCCGCCGGTGAGCACGCGCACGGCGGCTCCCGTCTCTTGGATGTCGCGTTTGAGCTGCGCCAGGATCGGGTGGGGGATGGTCCGGCCGTCGAAGGCGGCGCGGTGGGTGTGCCGGTCGGCGATGGCCTCGAAGAGCTCGTGATCGCCCGGTTGCGGCGTGTGCGTGCTGCCGAGACCCACGGTGGCAAGCAGGTCCGGGTCGGCGGGGTCGGGGAACGGTGTCGGGTCGCCGGCGTACCCGAAGTGCCGCAACGCCACCGTGAGGTGGGCCAGGGCGGCCCCGCAACTGATCACCAGCGCCCGGTCCTCGGGGTCGACTACGGGCAGGCTGCGGCTGCGATCGGCGTACAGGTGCAGGAGGTCGTCGCTGATCGCGAACCGCCAGGGCTGGGTGTTGTGTCCCGAGGGGGCGCGTACCACCCAGCGAAGCACGAACTCCAGGAGCTGCTTCTCGGTGCCATCGACAGGGAAGGCTTCCGCGACCTCGGCTCGGGGGCGACGTTGCAGGGGGTTCATCTCTGCCTCCTCAGAGGACAGGTCGACTGGGGGTCAGGGCAGCTGACTGGTCTCGGCCAGGACCGTGGTCATCAGGTCGTGGAACTGGGCGGGCTGCTCCCACAGGGGGCGGTGCCCGGACGTGTCGAAGGTGACGAGCTTCTTGCTCGGGGCTTGGAGCAGGTCGAACCACTCCTTGGCCGGCTCGGCCCGCCCCGGGGCCTCGTGGGCACCCATCGCCAGGTAGACAGGCACGTCGAGGGAGGCGGCCTGGGTGCGGAAGTCGACGTCCTGGATCTGGGGGTAGAGCACCGAGAAGGTGTCCATGAACCCCGCGAAGATGTGGAGCTGCTCGAGCAGGGTGTACTCGCCGACGAAGATGTTCTCACCCATCTGCCCGGAGCCTTCGGAGTTCCCCGCGTGGCTGTAGGGGTAG
>DASSPN010000064.1:0-18398 GCA_035699605.1 Nocardioidaceae bacterium
GCCTGAAGCGTGGTGACGCCGAACCGCTTGTGCTTGCTCAGCTCGTGGAGGATGTCGGAGGCCGGGGTGATCGGGTAGGAGCCCAGGAACAGCGGGAGCCCGGACTGGGTGGCGCCGGCGATGAGGCCGTAGGCCAGCGCCAGGTTGCCGGTGATGTTGCGGTAGGTGCCCGCCGACATCGGGGCCGGCTTGATCTCGTACTGCACGACGAACGCCTCGGTGGTCTCACCGAAGTTCCAGCCCGTCTTGAACGCCGCGATGTTGGCGTCGCGGATGTCGGGGGCCTTGGCGAACCGGCGTTCGAGGAACGCGATCGTCGACTCTGTCGGGCGGCCGTACATCCAGCTCAGCATGCCGAGGGCGAACATGTTCTTCGCGCGGGCCGCGTCCTTGCGGGAGAGGCCGAACTCCTTGACCGACTCCACCGTCATGCCGGTCAGGTCCAGGGCGTGGACCTGGAACTCCGCGAGGCTCTCGTCCTCGAGCGGGTTGCCGGAGTAGCCGGCCTTGGTCAGGTTGCGAGCGGAGAAGTCGTGGGTGTCGACGATGATCGTCGCGCCCTTCTTGATGTCGCCCAGGTTCGCCTTCAGGGCGGCCGGGTTCATCGCCACCAGGACGTCGGGGGCGTCGCCCGCAGTGAAGATGTCGTGGTCGGCGAAGTGCACCTGGAACGACGAGACGCCGGGCAGCGTGCCCTGCGGTGCGCGGATCTCGGCCGGGAAGTTCGGGAAGGTCGCCAGGTCGTTGCCGAACGACGCCGTCTCCTGGGTGAACCGGTCACCCGTCAGCTGCATGCCGTCACCGGAGTCCCCGGCGAAGCGGATGATCACGCGGTCGAGCTGCTTGACCTGCTTGGCCACGCTTCTTCGCCTCTTTCTGATCGGTCGAGCCCCCTCGACCAGTGTAGAACACGTTCTAATTTCGGCGCAGTGTCCGACGTCTCACTGTACGTCCGGGGCCTGGAGTGAGCGCGGAGAGGTCAGAAATCGACCGTTATCCGGACGTGGCGCGCCGTCCGGGAGATCCCCGATGTCCACCGATCGAGATGATTAAATCGACTTACTTAAGTCAAGTAGATTACTCGTAGTAGTTCACCTGGACATGCCCCTCGAGGGGCTGGAAGAGGAAATGCAATGAGCATCAAGTTCAAGGCAGCCGTCGCCGCCTCCGTGGCCGGACTGCTCACGCTGTCCGCCTGCGGAGGCGACAGCTCCGCCGCCAGTGGCGAGGAGATCAACCTGATCGCCTACTCCACGCCTCAGACGGCGTACCAGGCGATCCAGGGTCTCTTCCAGGACACCGACGAGGGCGCGGACGTGACCTTCAAGGAGTCGTACGGCCCGTCCGGCGACCAGAGCCGCGCGGTCGAAGCCGGCCAGCCGGCCGACTTCGTCAACTTCTCGCTCGAGAGCGACGTCACCCGCCTGGTCGACGCCGGCCTCGTCGCCGACGACTGGAACACCGGCGAGCACGAGGGCATCGTGGCCGACTCAGTCGTGGTGCTGGTGGTGCGCGAGGGCAACCCGAAGAACATCCAGGGCTGGGACGACATCGTGAAGCCCGGCGTCGGCATCGTCAGCCCCAACCCGGCCTCGTCGGGTGGCGCGCGCTGGAACATCCTCGCTGCGTGGGGTCACGTGCTCGCCACCGGTGGCACGGAGGACGACGCCAAGGCGTACCTCACCAAGTTCTTCAAGAACGCCGTCTCGCTGCCGGGCTCGGCGCGCGACGCGCTGACGTCCTTCACCAGCGGCAACGGTGACGTGCTCGTCTCCTACGAGAACGAGGCGATCCTCGCCCGCCAGAACGGCGAGCCGATCGAGTACATCGTGCCGGACGAGACGCTGCTCATCGAGACGCCGGCCGCCGTCACGGTGGACGCTCCGGCCGTCGCGAACGAGTTCCTGAGCTTCCTCTACACGCCGGAGGCGCAGACCGAGTTCGTGAAGTCGGGCTACCGCTCCGTCATCGACGGGATCAGCGTCGAGGTCGAGGGTGCAACCGACCCGGCCAACCCGTTCCCGACCCCGAAGACGCTGCTGACCGTCGGTGGTGACTTCGGCGGCTGGGGCGAGGCCAAGGCGAAGTTCTTCGACGAGGGCGGCATCGTCCCGGTGATCCAGGAAGAGACCGGGACGCTCGAGTGACCGCACTCCTCGAGCAGAAGCCCGGCCGGGCGGCGCGCAAGCGCCGCCCGGCCCGGGCGGTCAACGCGCTCGGTGGGGCAAGTGGTCTCGGCATGGGGCTGGCCATGATCTGGTTCAGCCTCCTGGTGCTCATCCCGCTCGCCGCCGTGGTCGTGCAGGCGACCACCGGCGGGTGGGACGGCTTCTGGAACACCCTCACCAACGGCCAGACGCAGGCGGCCATCCGCCTCACGGTCTTCCAGTCCTTCTTCGTCACGATGCTCAACGTCGTGATGGGCACGATGATCGCCTGGGTGCTCGTCCGGGACAGGTTTCCCGGGGCGGCGATCCTGGACGTGCTCATCGACGTACCGTTCGCGCTCCCGACGATCGTCGCCGGACTGGTCCTCCTCGCCCTCTACGGCCCGGAGAGCCCGATCGGCATCAACATCGCCAACCAGTCGACGGCGGTGACCTTCGCGCTCGCGTTCGTCACGCTCCCGTTCGTCGTCCGCACGGTGCAACCCGTGCTGGAGGAGCTCGACAAAGACGTCGAGGAGGCGGCCGCCTCCCTGGGTGCCTCGCGGCTGACGACGTTCCGTCGGGTGATCCTGCCCAGCCTGGTGCCGGCGATCGCAGCCGGTGCGGCGATGGCGTTCGCGCGTGCCAGCGGTGAGTACGGCTCGCTCGTGCTGCTGTCCGGCAACTTGCCCTTCGAGACCGAGGTCGCCTCGGTGCGCGTGCTCAGCTACCTCGAGGGCGGCTACAAGGCGCAGGCCTCGGTCGTGGCCTCGGTGATGCTGTTCATCGCGCTGGTCGTGATCGTGCTGCTCGACGTCATCCAGAGGCGGGTGTCGCGTCGTGGTTAAGACATCGCCCCTGGTGCGGCTCGTGCTCCGCCTGACCGTGGTCGTGTACCTGGTCGGCCTGGTCGCGTGGCCCGTGACGATGGTCGTCCGGCAGACGTTCGAGGAGGGCTTCACCTACATCCTCGACTCGTTCGACGACCCGAACGTCGTGAACGCCTTGCAGCTGACGCTCGTCGCGACGGTGGCCTCGGTGCTCATCAACCTCGTGTTCGGGGTGACGATCTCGATTCTCCTGGTGAGGTACCAGTTCCCGGGCAAGCGGTTGCTGTCGGCGATGATCGACATGCCGCTGTCCGTGTCGCCCGTGGTCGTGGGACTGGCGCTGCTGCTGGTCTACAACCCGAGGGACGGCTGGTTCGGGAAGGGGCTCGCGGAAGCGGGGGTCCAGATCATCTTCTCCACTCCCGGCATCATCATGGCGACGACCTTCGTTGCCCTGCCGCTGGTGATCCGCGAGGTCGTCCCCGTCCTCGAGGAGATCGGTGACGAGCAGGAGTGGGCCGCCCGCAGCCTCGGGGCGAACGCGGTCCAGACCTTCCGGCGCATCACTCTCCCGTCCATCCGCTGGGCCGTGATCTACGGCGTCGTGCTCACGCTCGCCCGATCCCTCGGTGAGTTCGGCGCGGTCAAGGTGGTGTCCGGGAACATCGTCGGCGCCACGCAGACCACGACGCTCGTCATCGAGGAGCGGTACCAGAACTTCGACCGCCCCACCGCGTTCGCACTGGCATTCCTGCTGATGTTCGCGGCCATTCTCTGCATCGTGATCGTCTCGATCCTCCGGGTCAGGCACGAATCAAGGAGTCACTGACATGTCCATCGACGTCGTAGGCGTCAACAAGAACTTCGGGGACTTCGTCGCGCTCGACGACGTCTCCGTGACCATCCCGACCGGCCAGCTCACGGCTCTCCTCGGGCCCAGTGGTGGTGGCAAGTCCACGCTGCTGCGGATCATCGCGGGCCTCGAGAACGCCGACTCGGGCACCGTCACGATCGAGGGGACCGAGGCCACCCACCTGCCTCCGCAGAAGCGCAACGTGGGGTTCGTGTTCCAGCACTACGCGGCCTTCAAGCACATGACGGTCGCGAAGAACGTCGCCTTCGGGCTGGAGATCCGCAAGAAGTCGAAGGAGGAGACGAAGCAGAAGGTGGCCGAGCTCCTCGAGCTCGTGCACCTGTCCCAGTTCGCGGACCGGCTGCCGTCGCAGCTCTCCGGTGGCCAGCGCCAGCGCATGGCCCTCGCGCGGGCGCTCGCGGTCGAGCCGTCGGTTCTCCTCCTCGACGAGCCGTTCGGCGCGCTCGACGCGAAGGTCCGCAAGGAGCTCCGTGACTGGCTGCGTCGCCTGCACGACGAGGTGCACGTGACCACGGTCTTCGTGACCCACGACCAGGAGGAGGCCCTGGAGGTCGCCGACGAGATCGTGGTGATCAACAACGGACGGATCGAGCAGATCGGCACCCCCGACGAGCTCTACGACGCCCCGGCGAACGACTTCGTGATGAGCTTCCTCGGGCCGGTCACGAGCCTCGGTGGCCGGCTGATCCGCCCGCACGACATCGACGTCCTCGACTCCGACGGGGTGCTCGGAGCCGTACCCGGCGTCATCACCCGGCTGACCCGCGTCGGCTTCGAGGTCCGGCTGTCCATCCGGACCGACGACGACCCGGACGTCCTGGTCACCCTGACCCGGTCGCACGCGCGCGGCCTGGAGCAGGGCGCGAAGATCTGGCTCGTCGCGAACAAGGGGGCGCTGACCGTCCCGGTGATGCAGGCGACGAGCTGACGAGCGGCGTGCCCGGCCTTGGGGGCCGGGCACGCTGTAACCGTGGTTACACTACGCCCGTGAGTACGCCGACGTGGGACGAGTGGGTCTTCCTGACCTACTCGCTGCCTCGCGAGCCGTCGACCCCGCGACTGGCCCTGTGGCGCAAGCTCAAGCGGTACGGCGTGGCGCAGCTCGCCGACGGTCTCGTCGCGCTGCCGGCCGATGCACGCACGCGCGAGCAGCTCGAGTGGGCGGCGGACGACGTCGTGGCGGCCGGAGGCACGGCCTCTGTCTGGATCGCGCGGCCCACGACACGGGTGCAGGTCCGCGACCTCGCCCGGTCGATGAGCGAGGCCCGGGCCGCCGAGTACGCCGGCGTCCTCGCCGAGGCCGCCGTGGTCGAGGGGCTCCCGCCCACCGAGCGGACCCGCGCCCTTCGACGGTTGCGCGGGGAGCTGCGCAGGATCCAGCGGCGTGACTACTTCCGCCCGCCGGAGCGCGAGCGGGCGCGCCGCGCTCTCGACGAGCTCGCGAGACTGGAGGCTGCGCTGTGAGATGGGTGACGCGAGCCTCGATCCACATCGACCGAGCTGCGTGCGCCTGGCTGATCCGTCGCTTCGTCGACCCCGACGCGGTGTTCGTCTTCGTGACCGACCCGGACGACATTCCGTCCGATGCCACGCCCTTCGACATGCGGGGCGTCGAGCTCGGACACCAGGGCAGTGACTGCAGCTTCGAGACCATCCTCCGTCGGTACGACCTCGACGATCCGGTGCTCTGGCGCGTCGCCGCGATCGTGCACGAGGCCGACCTCGAGGACGACCGCTACGACGCTCCCGAGGCGCCGGGCTTCGACCTCATCCTCCGCGCGCTGTCGGTGAGCCACGCGGACGACGACGTGCTCGACCTGACTCGCCCGCTCTTCGACGCGACGTACGAGTACCTACGTCGATCACTTCTCGCCGGAACGGACCTCACGTGAACATCCCTGCACGCACCAGCGCTCGCGACGTCATCCCCCTGCGCGAGGCGACGCGAGCCTGGTTCTCCATCTCGCTGCAGACCTTCGGTGGCCCCGCTGGCCAGATCGCTGTCATGCAGCACAAGCTCGTCGACGAGAAGCGCTGGATCGGGCAGAAGCGCTTCCTGCACGCGCTCAACTACTGCATGCTCCTCCCCGGTCCCGAGGCGCAGCAGCTCGCGATCTACACCGGTTGGCTGCTCAACGGCGTCCTCGGCGGGCTCATCGCGGGCTTCCTCTTCGTGCTGCCCGGGATGATCGCCCTGCTCGCGCTGTCGGCCGTGTACGTCGGCGCCGGCGACACTACGGTCGTCGAGGGACTCTTCGTCGGCCTCGCCCCCGCGGTCATCGCGATCGTGGTGCAGGCGGTCCACCGCGTCGGCAAGCGGGCACTGCACCACCGGATCCTGGTCGCGCTCGCCGTGGCCTCGTTCTGTGCGCTCACGCTGTTCGGCGTCCCGTTCCCGGTCGTCGTGATCGGCGCCGGCGTCCTCGGCTGGGCACTGAGCCGGCGCTACGCAGGGCTACGCGAGTCGAAGGGGCACGAAGGCGGTGACGGTCCTCCACCGTTGATCAGCGACGACGCGCTGCACCACGACGCCCCGTCGACGGCGCGCGCGGTGAAGATCGTCGCCCTGGGGCTCACGCTGTGGTTCACGCCGGTCGCCGTGGCAGCGTTGGTCTTCTCCCGTGACAGCGTCTTCGTCGACCAGGGCCTCTTCTTCTCAGGGGCTGCGGTGGTCACGTTCGGGGGCGCTTACGCCGTACTCGCCTATGTGGCTCAGCAAGCCGTGAACGTCTTCCACTGGCTCGCACCGGGCGAGATGGTGCGCGGTCTCGCGCTCGCGGAGACCACGCCTGGGCCGCTGATCATGGTGGTGCAGTTCGTCGCGTTCGTCGGCGCCTACCGGGACCCCGGCTCGCTGGACCCCTGGGTCGCCGCGGTGCTCGCTTCGCTGCTGGTGACGTGGGTGACGTTCGTGCCGTGCTTCCTCTTCATCTTCCTCGGGGCGCCGTACGTCGAGCGGCTGCGGCACAACCAGCACCTCACGGCGGCCCTGACCGGCATCACGGCCGCGGTGGTCGGTGTGATCGCCAACCTGGCTGTCTTCTTCGCGCTGCACGCGTTGTTCGACGACAGCGACCGGCACGACTGGGGGCCGTTCCGCTTGGAGGTTCCCGTGCTGTCGTCCTGGGACCCGACCGCGTTCGGACTGACCGCGCTCGCGCTGCTGCTGATCTTCCGGTTCGGGTTCACGCCGTTGCGGACGCTGGCCGTGCTGGCGCCGCTGGGGCTGGTGGTCACGCTCCTCACCTGAGGACTCAGGACAGCACCGAGATCTTCTGCCAGATCTTGCGGGACATCCCGTTGGTGATCGTCTCGAGCGTGCTCACCGTGTCGAGGACGAGCGGGTCCTGCGACTCCTCGGCACACAGCGCGGCGGCCTTGCCGACCAGGCTGAGCAGCTCGGAGCAGTAGTCGAGGTAGGCCTCCATCTCCTCGCGGTTCAGGTTGACCTCGACCGACTGGGACGTCCTGGTCCACTCGGTGCGCAAGCGCTCAGGGTCCTTGGTCAGCTGGTGCATGTCGATGATGTGCGCGAGGGAGCGCAGCCGGTGCAGCAGCCGCAGGGTGTGCCCGCGCAGCAGCCGGTTCGGGATCGAGTGCAGGAAGAAGATGGCGACCGCCACGAACACCAGGTCGTTGACCGTCGTCTCCACGAGCGGGAGCCAGTCGAACGAGCGGTCGGGTCCCTTGTCGCTGAAGGCGTCGCGGAATGCGAAGCCGAGGAGTACCACCGAGCCGGCGACCGCGACGGCGAGCAGCAGGTTCGACACCAGCCTGGCCACTCGCAGCCGCCCGCGGATCTGGCGCGACCCCGAGCCGACGTCGTCGATCAGCTGCAACAGCTCTGCGGACACCTTGCCGAGGTTGCGGTCTGGGAGCCGAGCCTGGATGCGAGCGTGCAGCCGCTCGGCCGTCCTGCGCACCGGCTCCACGTGGAGCCGCTCGTACCCGCTGGGCATGGGCCCAGACTAGGAGCGCGCGAGCTCCTCGGCGCGGCGCTTGAGTGCCTCCGCGTGGCGGCGGAAGCCCTCCTCGACCCGTGCTGGCCCGGCGAGCGCGACCAGCGGTCCGGAGAACTCCTCCACCGTGTCGTACGTCGTGGGCCCGCCGGGTGCCTGGGTGAGCCGCTGCCAGCGGACGCCCTGGACCAGGCGCAGCTTCGCCCCGACTCCCTCGTAGCGGTAGGCCAGCGTCGCGTGGCAGGCGCCGGTCTCGCCGGTCGCGGGTGGCTCGACCACCGCGATGCGCTCCGGGGAGCGGGTGGTGCGGCCGTTGCTCCACCGGACGTGCAGCACGATCGGATCGCCGACCTTCGGTGGGCTCGGGCACTCGGCCTTCTCGATGAAGGGGTTCCACTCGCCGTACGCGTCGGTCGCGAGCATCACCGACCACACCACCTCGAGGGGCGCGTCGATGAGGATGTGCGCGACCGGGTTTCGGCTCATGGGCTGATCATCGCGCGTCAGGCCGGTTCGCCGCCCGGCAGGGTCAGCAGGCGTTCGCCCGCGCTGCTCGCCTGCTCGGTCAGCCGGTCGACCTGCCGTCGTGTCGGGGGACCCGAGGTGAGCAGGTAGCTCGCGCTCAGGACCCGGCCGTAGCGCTGGTAGATAGCCGCGACGTGCACCGACTCGCCCTTCTCCGTGGTCAGCACCTGCCGGGCCACGGAGTTGTCCGGGACCGCCAGCACCGACATGGCGTGCAGCTCGAGGAGCTGCGTGCGGACGGGCGGGAAGCCGGGCTCGCGCGGTGCGACGAAGCGGTCCTCGGGGCAGCTGCGCACGGCGGCCCGCCACTCGTGCAGGGCGGCGAGCGCCTGCTCGTTGGTGCCGTACGCGACCACCTCGTGGGAGTAGCTGCCGTCGTCGCCCGGGTAGGCGATGGTGACCTGCCGCCGCGCGACGCGGTCGGCCTCGCTGGGGAACTCCTGGCCGCACTCGTCGAGGGTGGTCTGCCCCTCCACGACGTCGCCCTGAGGGATGAGCTCGACCTCGACGCCCCGCGGGAGGTCCTGGGTCGTCACGACCACGGTCTCCACCTGCTCGGCTGCGTCGGGGCCGGTCGGCCGCTTCGTCGTACTCCGCGGATCCTCGGTGCAGGCCGCGAGCAGTGCTGCGATCACCACAGCGGTCGCGAGTCTGCCCACGCCTCCAACCTAGACCCCGAGAGTCAGGACCAGTAGACGATCACTTTGTCGCCGACCGACACCTGGTCGAACAGCCACGCCACCTCGTCGTAGTCGCGAATGTACACGCATCCGTGCGACGCACCGTTGTAGCCCGTCGCCGCGAAGTCGGGCGAGTAGTGGACGGCCTGGCCACCGCTGAAGAACATCGCGTACGGCATCGAGCTGCCGTACAGCCTGGACACGTGGTCGCGGCTCTTCAGGTAGACGCTGAACTCACCCTCACGGGTGAAGTAGCCGTTGCCGCCGAAGCGCGCGTCGAGCGTCATCCGCACCTCTCCGTCGACCACCCAGCGCAGGCTCGAGCTCGTCTTGTCGACGCAGAGCACGCGGCCGGTCAGGCAGCGCGGGTCGAGCGGCCGCCCGTCGGCCGGGTCGGGCTTGATGTTGTGCAGCTCGTCGTGGGTCGGCTCGGTGGTCATGCCCTCGAGGAGGGTAAGGGTGCGACGGTCCACGGTCCCGGTGACCTTGATGCCGCGCTTCTCCTGGAAGCCACGGACGGCCTCGGTGGTGGTGTCGCCGTACTCGCCGGTGACGTCGCCGACGTACCACTCGATCTGGCGCAGCCGGGCCTGCAGCTCGCGCACGACGGGCCCGCTGTCCCCGGCTGTCGCAACGGGCGGCGGTGCCGGCTTGCGGTCGAGGTGCACGACGGGCGCGACGACCTGAGGCCGGTGCTGCTGGGTCTGCGGGTCGCGCTCGGTGCTGGTCGTGGCGTGTGCGGCGCAGCCGGCGAGCGTGAGCAGCGCCGCGCCGGCGGCGACTGCTCGGGTCAGGCGCTTCATGGTTTCCCCCGTTCGTTGGTATCTACAAGACGCCGACGGGGGTACCCAGGTTGCATCACGATTCGACATCCACAGCGACGTCCCCAGGGCTAGACCGATGGGTGTGGATCGAGGGGTCAAGCTGTGGAGTACTCGCCCCAAGCTGTGGGCGAGATAGTGGATAACTACAAACTTCCGCGGACCCCTTGTGGGACCCGTCTCACCCCGGATAGAAATCTCTCACGCAGCCACCGCAAGGAGGCAGCGGGGCGGACAAGGAAGATGGCCCACACGGCGGGGCAACCCGGCGCGGCTTCCCGGTGACGGGGATGTCGGGGGCATCGGAGAGGTTCGTTCGACCGGAGTCGTCACCGTTTCTTCGGTCAAAATCGCGAGGCCCGATGAAGCTCATACCTTCAGCGGGCCTCGCGTCTATGTACGGCCGGTTCAGTAGCCCGCGGTCACCACGTGGCTCAGCGGTTCGCCTCTCCGCAGCTTCTCGACCTGGCTTCCGATCAGGCTTCGTGCCCGGCCCTCCCAGCCGGTTGCGCCGCCGCCGACGTGCGGGGTGATGACGACTCCAGGGAGCGTCCAGAGCGGGTGGTCCGCGGGCAGCGGCTCCGGTTCGGTGACGTCGAGGCCGGCGCGGAGTCGGCCCTTCTCGACCTCGGCCGTCAGGGCCTCGAGGTCGACAGTCGGGCCGCGCGACACGTTGACGACGATCGCGCTGTCGGGGAGGGTCGCCAGCCAGGTCGCGTCGACGAGGTGGTGGGTGTCGGGAGTCAACGGCAGGGCAGCGAGGAGTACGTCGACGTCGGGGAGCCGTCCCTTGGCTGCTTCCAGCGAGAGGTGTTGCGTCCGGGCCGACAGCATCACCTCGGCGCCCAGGGCCTCGAACACCGCTGCCGCCCTCAGGCCGATGTCGCCGGCGCCGAGGATCAGTACTCGCCGCCCCTGCACGGTGTCGGGCGCGTGGCGCTTCCACTCGCGGCGGGCCTGCTGAGCGCCGTACGTCGGGAGGTCACGGACCAGGGACAGGGTGAGGGCCACGGCGAGCTCGGCGGTGCTGCCGCCGTGGATGGTGCGTCCGGCGCAGAGCGTGACGCTCTCGGGGAGGATGCCCGGCCAGGGCTCGACGCCGGCGGTGAGCAGCTGGACGACCTGGAGGTTCGGGAGCTGCCCGACGGTGGTTCGGATGTCGTCGGCGTCGCGGCCCACGACGTACGCCGGCACCCAGAACCTGATGTCGTCGCGCGGAGGAGCGCCCCGGCCGTCCCAGACGACGAGCTCGGCGCCGTCGAGGCTGAGGCCGGGTGTGACGCTCGGCGGGGCGGCGACCACGAGGTTCATGGTCACCACCCTGCCACCCGGGTCAGCGAGCGGGAGGCGCCTGCCCGACGTGGACCGTCAGCTCGCGCGCCGCGACGATCGAGCGGCGGTTGGGGTCCGGTGCCGGTGGGGCCGGGTTGTCGGGGACCGGCGGCGGGACGTACACGACGACGTTGTCGTCGGGCTTCGGCGGTGGCGGCACGTACTTCTCGACAAAGACGTCCCGAGTGGCCGTCTTCGTGCCCAGGTTGCCGTTGCCGGACTCCACGAGGACGCGGACCTTCCAGGTGCCCGGGGACGACGCGACACCGCTGAAGCGGTACTTCCCGTCGCGTCCGGTGCGCCCGCTGGCGAAGGTCTTCCACGTGCCGTTGACCCGGCGCTGCAGCTTGAGCTTCTGGCCTCGGTTGCCCGGCCGCATCACGCCGAGAGCTGTGATGCGCTGGCCCTCGACCAGAGTACGGTCGAGGATCTTGATCGAGGCGCGAGCGCGGACGTTGACCACCATGTACTCGGAGTTGGCTGCCGAGTGGATCGCATCGGCGCCGGTGGTGAAGTAGTAGACAGTGCGGTGGGACGGGCGCTGCGCGAACGAGGCGTAGTAGTCGGGGTCGAAGAACCCGGTGCTGACCTGTCGCCAGCTCTTGCCGAACGGCTGGGCCCAGAGCGCTCCGTTGGCCTGGAAGTACACGTCGTCGTGGTGCCCGTGAGCGTGGCCGAGGACGCGCAGCCGTTGGCCGAACTTGATCGTGACGTTGCCGTTGCGGACGACCTTGCCGTCGGGGGAGTACTCGACGTGGGCCATGGACTGGATCTGTGGCGTCTCGAGGTCGTAGCGGTACGTCGTCGCCCCACCCCCGACAGTCAGGTCGTCGAGGTAGAACGCATTGGAGTTGCATCCGAGGACGAAGCCCGTCCAGACGCCACCGTGGTCGCCCCACTCCGCGCCCATCTCGGCGATCGTGTAGTTCTCCCTGTCGTACTCAGGCAGGATGCGGTTCCATTCCCCGTCGACCAGGAACCAGTCCAGCTCGGCCGAGCCCGCTGTCAGCTGATCGCCGTTGTCGGAGTCGAAAGTGAACTTGTTGCTGGTTCCGACATACCAGCCTGTGTTTCCGGTTGCGTCGTCGTAGACGTCGAAGAACGCGATGAGGTGCCCGTCGACGAAGCCGTCCGAGAAGAAGCGGACCGACACAGTGGAGAGACCGGAGGTGTCGGCGTAGTGCGCGAGCGGGCCTGCCTGGTTGCCAGCTCTCGTGAAGTCCCAGCCGAGCGACGTCGTACCTGAACTTTGCGTCGTACTGACCAGCTGGGTCGCGCCCTGGAGCGGGGAGCTCACCGGGTTGCCGCACGCGTTCACCCGCAGCCACAGCCCGCTCGAAGCAAGGTCGCTGTGCCCATCGACCGTGATGGGCGTCTCAGCCGCCCGGGCGGGCGGTGCAAGAAGGACCGCCGGCAGTACGGCTGCGGCCAGCACAGCGATGAGTTTCCTGGTCATGGTGATGCCCCCCGGGCACGCGGCTCGTTCCCTCAGCGGATCGTCAGGATATCCCCGCTCCGCTGAGGTCTCGCCGAGGTCGACCAGGGTGGGACCGAAGGGTCCGAATCGGATGGTCACATCGGACCAGCCCGGGTCGACAAGTCCCCGACATGCCCGGCTCAACCACCCGACCTGCCCGGCTCAACCACCCGACACGCCCGGCTCAACCACCCGACACGCCCGGCTCAACCACCTCAGCGGGGCCTCAGTGGGACGGGGGACATTCGCAGGAATCGAACTCAGGACGCGAAGGATGTAGCACGATGTGGACCAGTCACGCTGGCGAGGGGACGGGGACGATGCCAGATCTGTCGCAGGACTTCACCACGATGGTGACGACGCTGCGTTCCGTGCTGGAGACGCCGGCGGATGCGGGGCGTCCCGGCCAGCTGCGGCTCCGGCTGGACGCCGCGCTGGGGGCGGAGGAGGCTCAGCGCCTGCGCCGGCTCGTGCACCAGGTCGTGGGTGCGGCGGAGGAGAACCTGCCTGCCAACCTGCGGCGGATCGCGCCGCTCACCCAGGAGTCGCTGCAGCGGCTGAGCGGAGAGCTGGCAACGTCCCGGGGCTGGAGCCACGAGGCCGCCCAGCGTGCGACGCAGATCTGGGCGGCCGCACTCGGGTTCGAGGAGCTCGCGGCCTCGTCCTGGCCACGCGAGCCGGCCCCGGCGCGACCCGCTCCCGTCGAGCCCGCGCCGGTCGCGTTCGACGCGACCGAGCCGCCGCCGGGTGTGGTCGTCCCCCCGGCGACGCCGCACGACCCCGCCCCGGCCGTCGCGCAGCCCGCAGTGCCCGCGCAGCCCGCAGTGCCCGCCGCTCCGGCCGAGTGGCCCAAGCCGCGCAAGGCTTTCGCCAAGCACACCCACGCAGCCACCGGCGAACCTGCCCGCACGGTCGTCCTCGCCTACTCGGGAGCCAACCTGCTCGTCATCGCCGGGCTGGTCATCGCGCTCACCGTGGTGCTCTGCATCCCGATCTTCGTGCTCGGCTCGTCGGGAATCCTCTTCCCGATCGTCGCCACGCTCGGCGCCAGCCTCCTCGTCCGCAAGCTGGGGCGCGGAGCTCTCGTGGCGACCGACGCCGGGCTCGAGTTCACGCCGTACGACCAGTCGCTGCGGAACCCGCGTAGCGACGAGGTCTTCGCGGCTCCTTGGGCCGAGGTCAGCGTGGAGCCGGGCTACGTGACGAAGTACCGCTTCGCTGGGCGCACGGTCCAGGTCGGGCCGCGGAACAAGCAGTTCGTCGCGGCGGCGCAGCGGTACGTCGGGGGAGGCGCGGTGTGACGGCCTCAGCCTTCGAGGACTGCCGTCGCACGCCCGAAGTCGAGGGTGGTGCCGACGACCAGGCCGAGGCTGCGGCCCGGAGGCACCTCCTGGTCGGTGCCGTCGGGGGCGGTCGCGCGCCAGCTCTGCTGGGTGAGGTTGCGCAGGCCCCACAGCCCGGGGCGGCTGGGGTGGGCCACGACCTCACCCACGACGTGGTCGTAGGAGTAGTCGCGCACGAGGTGGTGGCGGGTGACCTGGGTGCCGGCGTTGAGCACCAGCACCCGCGGCCCGAAGCGCAGCCGGACCGGCGAGGGGATCTCGCGGCCGCAGGACCAGCAGGCGCGCAGCGGTACGCCGTCGTCGGTGAGGTTCTCGCGTCCGCACGCGCACATCACCACACCGTCGAGCAGGCGGGACAGGTGCGAGCGCCAGACTCCCTCGCGGACGCGCCCGGCGGGGTCGCGCAGGCCCACGGTGAAGGCGTGGGTGAAGTCGTCGCGGAGGAACTGCGGGTACATCGGCCAGTACTGCAGGACCGCTCCGTGGATCACCGGGTCCGGCGCGTTGGAGTCGTCGTGCGGGTCGAACACGAAGAGCGGGTCGGTGCCGAACAGCTGCCGCTCGGCCTCGCGGTCGAAGCAGGTGAAGGCGAGCTCGCGGCGCCCCTGCAGCGGGTGGTGGAACATCAGCAGGTAGAAGATCAGCACCGACAGGGAGTACAGGTCGGTCGCCGTCGAGGGCTGCGCGTCGCCGCTCACGACCTCGGGCGCCATGAAGCGGGACGTGCCGAGCACCCTGGCCGGCTCGCGGCCGTCGATGCCGACGTTGTCGTTGTCGCAGACCAGCGGCTGTCCGCTGCCGGGGTCGAAGAAGACGTTGCCGAGGCTGATGTCGCGGTAGCAGAGGCCTTGCGCGTGCAGCTTGAGGAAGCTGTCGGCCAGGCCCATGCAGAGCTTGGTGACCGTGGAGAAGGATGCGTCGGCGCGGCCGGTCAGCAGGTCCGCGAGGGGCAGGAAGCCGTCGGGGCGCAACGGCATCACGTAGCCGAAGCCACCGTCCACGCCGTCCAGCACCTCGAGCGGCCACAGGAACGCGTCCGACGGTGCCGGGAGCTGGGCCAGCCTGGTCAGCGCAGCGTGCTGGGCCGGGTGCGCGGCCTCGGGGCGGTACCACTTGAGGGCGAGCGTCGCCGCAGGTCCGCGGTCGACGGAGACGAGCTCGAACACGGCGCCCTGACCGCCCTCGCCCAGGAGGTCACCCACGCGCCAGGAACCGCCGTGGCGTGGAAGGGTCAGCTGCGTCCCGCGTGCCAGCAAGCCGATCACCCCTTCCCTGACGCATCATCGCCCAGCGCGAGAGTACCCACGCACGTTTCGCGGCACGTCCTCCGGAGGTTTCCATGACCGAACGGCCCGGAGCGCAGCTCGCCCGCCGGCCGCTGCACTTCTTCCTCCTTGCGGACTGCTCGGGGTCGATGGCCGCCAGCGGCAAGATGACGGCGCTCAACACCGCGATCCGCGAGGTGCTGCCGCACCTGGCCGAGACCTCGCAGAGCAACCCGCACGCCGAGGTGACGGTCCGGGCGATCGCGTTCTCCACCGGCGCGCACTGGCACCTGGAGACGCCTACGCACCCGGAGGACCTCGTGTGGCAGGACCTCGAGTCCGGCGGCTACACCGACCTCGGTGCCGGACTCGACCTCCTCAGCTCGGCGCTCACCGTGCCACCGATGGAGGAGCGCGCTCTCCCGCCGGCGATCGTGCTGGTGTCCGACGGGATGCCGACCGACGAGTTCGAGGAGGCGATGGAGCGGCTGCTGGAGCTGCCCTGGGGCGCTCGCGCCGTCCGCATGGCAGTGGCGATCGGGCACGACGCGGCCTACGACACGCTGGTCCGCTTCATCGCAGACCCCACGATCGAGCCGGTCACCGCGTCCAACCCCGAGCAGCTGACCATGGCGCTGCGCTGGGCGACGGTCCACGTCGCGCGGGCAGCATCGTCCCTCGCGCCGGCCGGACCGCCGCCTGTGCAGGTCACCGCGTGGGCTGCCGACGAGGACGAGGAGACGGTCTGGTGACCGCCGACGCGCGGCCGGCAGCGGCCTGGCGCGTGACCTCGGCGTCGCGACGGGGGTCGTCGCACGGTGCTGACGTCCCGAACCAGGACGCCGTCCGCTGCGTGTCGGTGCCGGACGGCGCCGGTGGCGAGACCTTCGTGGTGGCGGTGTCCGACGGTCACGGCGGAAAGCGCTACGTCCGGTCGGACGTGGGGTCCCGGTACGCCGTCGAGGTGGCGGTCGAGCGAGTGGTCGCCGCCGTCGAGCGCGCGGGAGTCGAGTCGCCGGTCGAGCTCCTGCGGGGCGAGGTCGCCGGGATCGTCGAGGTGTGGCGTGACCGGGTGCAGGCGCATGCCGCCAGCGAGCCGTTCTCGGAGGACGAGACGTCTCGGGCCGGTGGCGGGGACCTCGGCGCCGAGCCGCTCCTGGCGTACGGCGCAACCCTGCTGGTCGCCGTGGTGGGGGAGGCAGGCGTGGGCATCGCCCAGATCGGGGACGGCGACGCGCTGATCCGGACCCACGGCTTCGCGACCCGGCCGGTCCCGGGCGACACGCGCCTGGTCGGGGGGCAGACGACGAGCCTCTGCCTGGAGACGGCCGCTGACGACTTCCGCTTCGCAGGCCTCCCGGACACGGCCGACCCGGACCTGGTGCTGCTCGCCTCGGACGGCTACGGCAACTCGTTCGCCGACACCGACTGGTGGCAGGGCCTCGTCGGAGACTTCGCGTGGTTCGTGGAGACCAACGGCTTCGCGCAGCTCGAGTCGCAGCTGCCGACGTGGCTGGAGGAGTCGGCTCACGTCGGTGGCGACGACGTGACCGCAGTGGTCGTGGTGCGCGAGCCGCTGGTCGTGCCCGCGGCAGCTCCGGCACCCGCATCAGCAGTCGGGTCGCCAGCCGCCGAGGTGACGCCGGTCGCCTCCGCGGTCGAGCCCCCCGCCGACCGCACGCTCCCTCTGCCCGAGGAGCCGCAGGAGGACCTCACCGAGACCGTGCAGCCGCCCGCGTCGCGGTCGAGAGGCGCGCTGCTCGCCGTACTCGCGGCGCTCGTCGTGGTGGCGGTCGTGGCCGCTCTCGTCCTGCTTCTCGGCGGGGACGACACCCCGGGGACGCCGGGCGAGCCGACCACGACGCCGACCAGCAGCCTGTCGGAGACGCCGAGCGACACCCCGACTCCTCGAAAGCCGCGCCGGACCCCCACTCCGACCGACACGTCGACGACCTCGCCCACCACGTCGCCGACCGGTGCCCCGACGCGGGGCGGGGGCGGCTCGGGTTCCCCCTGAGGCGCGCTGAGCCTCCCTCAGTGCGGCCTCAGCGACCGCCGTCAGAGTCTTCCCAACAGCCCATGAGGGGCATGACAACCACGAGAACCACGACAACCACGAGAACCACGACAACACGGAGGTAACTGAGATGGCACGCATCGGTGGTGAGCTCGAGCAGCTCGTGACGCTGAAGGGCGTCTTCGACCGCGAGGCCGGCACGGTGGACGAGCTGACCCGCGCGATTCGCGGACAGCTCGCGTCGACGACCTGGGAGGGTCCGGCCGCGGACCGCTTCCGCCAGATGTGGGAGGCCGAGTTCGAGCCCAGCCTCTCCAAGCTGCGCACGGCCCTGCAGGACGCCGCCCTCGAGGTCTCGCGTCGCCGCGAGGCCCTCATGCAGGCAGGTAGCTGACCATGACCCTCGTCACCGGCGACCCCGCGAGCATGCGGGCGGCGGCGGCCCAGCTCCGCATGAAGGCGGAGACCCTGGGTGGCATCGCGGCTCAGGTGGACGGCAGCGTCGCAGGAATGACGTACGCCGGCCCGGCCGCGGACCGGTTCCGGGGGTCGATCGCCACGCAGAGCGCGAACCTCCGGGCCGTGTGCGCCCGGATGGTCACCACGGCGGACACCCTGGTGCGCCAGGCCGCCTACGTCGAGGAGCAGCAGCTCCTGCAGGCCCAAGCAGAGCAGAGGTACTGAGATGGCAGGGACAGAGCCCACCGGGCTCCTGTGGCGTGCACCGGCTCGCGTGTCGGTGTCCGGCCCCGAGGGCTGGGCGCCGGCCGAGCAGGTCGACGTGCACCACCGCGACGGCGATGCTCTGGTCCGCGTCGAGACCTGGCCGGTCGACCCAGAGGCCGACCTCGACCAGCTCGCCGCCGCACACTTCACGGGCGGCGAGCACGTGGTCAAGGACAGTGGGCTCGGCCCGGCGGTCGTCCTCGGCTCTCCCGACGGTCGCAGCCGGTCGGTCACCATGACCGGCGTCGACGGGACGGGCATCCAGACCAAGCTGGAGTACGCCGTCCGGCAGGGCCGCTTCTTCGCCGTCACGTCGGTCGTGCCTGCCTCCGACGCACGGAAGGCGGAAGAGGCGGCCGCGATCGTCGGCTCGGTCTCCGTGTCGGCCCCCGCGGACATCGA
>DASSPN010000065.1:0-2850 GCA_035699605.1 Nocardioidaceae bacterium
TCAACAACACGCAGGTGGGCCAGTTCCGGTTCATGCTGGTGGGGCTGTCGCTGATGCTGCTGATGATCTTCCGACCACAGGGGATCTTCGGCGACCGGAGGGAGATCGCGCTCGATGCCCGCTGACGAGAACGAGCAGAGCTCGGGTGCCGCAGGCGGCACCACGACGGTCGAGGCCGGCTCCCGGCGCGCCGGGAAGGACGCCGCGGTCGCCTCGCTGAAGGACGTACCGCACGAGCCCGGTGCACCCAAGCCGGACCCGATCCTGGTCGCCGACAAGGTCGTCCGGCAGTTCGGCGGCCTGGTGGCCGTCGACGTCGACCACGTGGAGATCCAGCGCGGCGCCATCACCGCCCTGATCGGGCCCAACGGTGCCGGCAAGACCACCTTCTTCAACCTGCTCACCGGCTTCGACCAGCCCAACACCGGAGCCTGGTCGTTCAACGGCAAGCCGCTGTCCGGGGTGGCCGCGCACCGGGTGGCCCGGCTGGGCATGGTCCGCACGTTCCAGCTGACCAAGGCCCTGTCCAAGCTCACGGTGATCGAGAACATGCGCCTCGGGGCCACCGGGCAGCGCGGGGAGAACGTCTTCCGGGCGTTGTTCTCCAGCATCTGGAAGGGCCAGGAGCGCGAGATCACCGAGCGCGCCGACGACCTGCTCGCACGGTTCAAGCTCGACAAGAAGCGCGAGGACTTCGCGGGCAGCCTCAGCGGCGGGCAGCGCAAGCTCCTCGAGATGGCGCGTGCGCTGATGGTCGGGCCCGAGATGGTGATGCTCGACGAGCCGATGGCCGGTGTGAACCCCGCGCTCACCCAGTCGCTGCTCGGGCACGTCAAGGACCTGCGCGAGGACGGCATGACCGTGCTCTTCGTCGAGCACGACATGGACATGGTGCGCGACATCTCCGACTGGGTCATCGTGATGGCGCAGGGCAAGGTGATCGCCGAAGGGCCGCCGGAGGCCGTGATGGGTGACCAGCGGGTGATCGACGCCTACCTGGGATCGCACCACGACGCGCCGCTGACCGAGGAAGAGGAGCAGGCGATCCTCGCCGAGGCCGAGGAGGCGCAACAGAAGGAGCGCGCCGAGCAGGAGGGCCGGTCATGACCAGCACGGAGTCCACAGGTGGCGAGGCCACGGCCAGCCACGCGATCGAGGCGGGTGACCGCAGCGCACACGAGGCTGGGGCGCGCGACTCGCTGCTGCGCGCCGACGAGGTGGTCGCGGGCTACGTCCCCGGCGTGAACATCCTCAACGGGTGCGACTTCTACGTCAACGACGGGGAGCTCGTCGGGATCATCGGCCCCAACGGCGCCGGCAAGTCGACACTGCTCAAGGCGATCTTCGGCCTGATCAAGGTCAGCAGCGGGACGATCACGCTGCGCGGCGAGGACATCACCGGTCTCAAGGCGAACCGTCTGGTGGCCAAGGGCGTCGGCTTCGTGCCGCAGACCAACAACGTCTTCCCCAGCCTGACCATCGAGGAGAACCTGCAGATGGGGGTCTTCCAGTCCCCCAAGAAGTTCAAGCAGAGCTTCGAGTTCGTGACCGGCCTGTTCCCGGCGCTCGGTGACCGGCGAGCCCAGCGGGCCGGGTCGCTCTCGGGTGGCGAGCGGCAGATGGTCGCGATGGGGCGTGCGCTGATGATGGAGCCGTCGGTGCTGCTCCTCGACGAGCCCTCCGCCGGTCTGTCCCCTGCCCTGCAGGACGAGGTGTTCGTGCGTACGCGCCAGATCAACCGGGCAGGCGTCTCGGTCATCATGGTCGAGCAGAACGCCCGGCGCTGCCTGCAGATCTGCGACCGCGGCTACGTGCTCGACCAGGGCCGCAACGCCTACACGGCCAGCGGCAAGGACCTGTCCAGCGACCCCAAGGTCATCGAGCTCTACCTCGGTACCCTCGCCAAGGCCTGACACCCCGCGGCGCCCCCGCGGCGGTCCGTTGACCACGTATACGTGGTCAACGAACGCTTCCCACGGTGCACACGCCTAGGGAAGCGTTCTTTCGCCTTGGGAGGTACGCCGGCGCGCCGGCATTACGAGGTACGCCGACGCGCCCGGGCTTGTGAGGGACCGAAGGCTGCGCCGGCACCGCCAGTTGCGACAGCCCTCACGACCGCGGAGCCCGAGGGCACCCGGCTCAAGATCCCCGCAGCTGCATGATCGACGGGGAGGTTCGCGTCGCTGACCTGCGGTGATGCGCAAGATCCCCGTTGCTGCATGATCAACGCAGAGGGGTTGGCGTCGGGGGCGTGGGGCCCGGGACATGCGGAAGGGCCCGGCTCCCCGTTTCCGGGGGGCCGGGCCCTTCTGGCGTACTGGCTGGCTAGACGCTGACCGGGTAGGTCAGATCTTGCCTTCCTTGGCCTCGACGAACGAGTACTTGTTCGTCGCGTCGTACTGGTAGATACCGACGCTGGCCTGGCTCGGGTCGCCCTTCTCGTTGAACTCGACCGGACCGCTCACGCCGTCGTAGTCGATGTCCTTGTCCTCCTCGAGGAGCTTGACGCAGTCGGCGAACGACGTGCACTTCTCGCCGCCGGAGCTGACGTCCTGCATCTTCGAGGCGATCGAGGTACCTGCGTCGTCACCGGCAGCGACGGCCGCCAGCGCGACGAGGATCGTCGCGTCGTAGGACTCGGGCGCGTAGGCGAACTCGGTCAGGTCGGGCTTGAGGTCGGTCAGGCGCTTCTTGAACTCGTCGGTGGAAGCGACACCCGGCAGGGTGCCCTTGACGCCGTCGAGCGTGCCCTTGTCGAAGTCCTTGTCGTAGTTGGCGAGGTTGCCGTCCACGAAGTAGATCTTCTTGGTGTCCGGGCCGATGCCCTGCTTGACGAGCTCAGGAATGATC
>DASSPN010000066.1:0-2233 GCA_035699605.1 Nocardioidaceae bacterium
CACGCTCACGCAAGCGCTGGGGAAGGTGTTGGCGGCCGAGGAAACGTGACCCTCACGCTGGGCGCCGGACCGGCTCTCGCAGATCCTGCCGTCGCCGATGTGGTGCGACCTCGCAGCTGAAGGGGCGGCGCGCATCAGACATGTGGCTCGTTTCGGGATCTTCGGCTCCACGGCGGGTCGTCACCGTCGGCGGGCCTTTCGGCCCTTCTGTGGCGACGAGGTGCGGCGCATCGTGGAGTGACTGAAATCACATGCTCGCCTGACCTTGGGCCTCCATCGAAGGCACGGACTGAGGGCTTGAGTGCGGCGGGTGTCGCATGGAAGAGAGCCGGGCAGTGCCTCGGCGGACCCACCGGCGGCAACGGCCCGCTTCCTGATGGTCGACGTAGCGGACCACACCCCCTCAGGAGGGTCCCCATGATCAGGGTCGAGTCACTGTCCAAGAAGTACGGCGGCCGCACCGTCGTCGACGATGTCACCTTCACTGCCCAGCCCGGCCGGGTCACAGGCTTCCTCGGGCCCAACGGTGCCGGCAAGTCCACCTCGATGCGGATGATGGTCGGCCTCACCCGTCCCCACGCCGGGCACGTCACCATCTACGACCGCAGCTTCGCGGAGCTGCTCAACCCAGGCAGGGACGTGGGCGTCATGCTCGACGCCTCGGCCCAGCACGCCGGACGCACCGGACGAGAGATCCTCAGCCTCGCCCAGCTGACGATGGGGTTGTCGCCCGACCGGGTCTCCGAGATGGTGGGACGCGTCGGGCTCACCGAGGCCGCAGCGGAGCGCCGGGTGGGCACCTACTCGCTCGGGATGCGCCAGCGCCTGGGCATCGCAGTCGCACTGATCGGCGCACCTTCCGTGCTGATCCTCGACGAACCGGCCAACGGCCTGGACCCGGCCGGCATCCGCTGGATGCGCGACCTCCTGCGCGCCTTCGCCGACGAGGGCGGAACCGTCCTGCTGTCCTCGCACCTGCTGCACGAGGTCGAGGTCATCGCCGACGACATCGTGATGATCGGGCGTGGCCGGATCGTCTCCCAGGGCTCCAAGGCGGAGCTCCTCAGGGGGGCGGGAACCGTCGTCCAGGCGCGCGACACCGAAGCCCTGGAGCGGGCCTTGGACCACTCGGGGCTGGTCGTCACTCGCACCCACGACGGTGCCCTGCACACCGATGCCGAGCCGACCGTCGTAGGGCAGGTTGCCTTCGAGTCCGGACTCGCGCTCACCGAGCTGCGCACGGCCGACGGTGGCCTGGAGGAGATGTTCCTCGCGCTGACCGCCGACACAGAACGAGAAGGGAAAGCAGCATGACCACCATCGCGCTCGACCCGGTCCACGAAGAACTCCGCCACGTCCACCGCGTCCCGCTGTGGAGAGTGGTCGGTGTCGAGCTCCGCAAGATGTTCGACACCCGCGCAGGCTTGTGGCTGATGGCGAGCATCGTCATCTTCGCCTTGATCTCCACGGTCGCCACGATTCTCTTCGCCCCGGAGTCCGATCTCACCTTCTACACGTTCTCCGCGGCGATCGGCTTCCCGATGACCGTCATCCTGCCGATCATCGCGATCCTCGCGATCACCGGTGAGTGGAGCCAGCGCACCGGCCTGACGACCTTCACGCTCGTGCCGCACCGCATGCGGGTGATCCTCGCGAAGGTCATCGCGTCGCTCATCGTCGGAGTGGCATCGATGCTGATCGCCCTCGTCTTCGGCGTCGCCGGCAACTTGATCGGTCCCGCCATCACCGGGACCGACCGGGTCTGGGACGTGTCGCTCGTCCACTTCCTGGAGATCGTCCTGGGAAGCCTGATCTCCCTGCTCCTGGGCACCACGCTCGGCATCCTGTTCCGCAGCTCCCCCGTGGCATTGGTGGCCTACTTCGTCATCACGTTCCTGGTGCCCACGGTCCTCGGGTTGCTGGCGGCCAACGAGCCGGGATTCCGGGACCTGCAGCGGTGGGTGGACCTGAACCTCGCGCAGTCCTTCCTCTTCGACGGCACCATCTCCGGGGCGCAGTGGGCACGACTCGCGGTGGCCACGACGCTGTGGCTGGTCCTGCCGGCGCTGCTCGGCCTGCGCCTGGTCGCGAGGTCGGAGGTGAAGTAACCGCACGTGGCGCTTGACGTGACCGGCCAGGCTGGGCCGGCCTGACGGCGGGAGGTCGCGTCACCGCACCCAGCCGACCCCCCGCGGCGGACGGTGTAGAACGATCGCCTGGTCGACGCGGCGAC
>DASSPN010000067.1:0-19709 GCA_035699605.1 Nocardioidaceae bacterium
GCCTGGCGCTGGATCAGTGACCACGAGGTGCACTGGCGGCCCAAGAAGTACTGGCAGCCCGGCACCCACGTCACCGTCCACGCCGACATCAACAGCATCCCGGCCGGGAACGGCATCTACGGCCAGCTCAGCCGCGAGTCCTCCTTCCGGGTCGGCGACGCCGTGATCATGAAGGTTGATGTCGCGAACCACGTGATGCGGGTCGAGAAGAACGGCGAGCTGCTCCGCAGCATCCCCATCAGCGCCGGCAAGCCCGGCTTCACGACCCGCTCAGGCGTCAAGGTCATCATCGAGAAGTTCCGCGAGAAGCGCATGGACGCGGCCACCACCGGCATCAGCGAAGGCGACCCGGAGTACTACAACATCGAGGACGTCGAGTACGCCCAGCGCGTGACCTACTCCGGGGAGTTCCTGCACGCCGCCCCTTGGTCGGTCGGGTCGCAGGGCAGTGCCAACGTCAGCCACGGCTGTGTCGGCATGAGCACCGAGAACGCCGCCTGGCTCTACGGGCTCACCAAGCGCGGCGACGTCGTCGATGTGACGGGCACGGACCGGCAGATGACCCTGGAGAACGGCTACGGCGACTGGAACCTGTCGTTCGCCGAGTACCGCGAGGGGTCGGCCCTCTGAGTGACGGTTGAGCCGGGCGTGTCGGGTGGTTGAGCCGCGTCAGTTCGGCACCCGTAGGGCGCGCCGGAGCTCCCTCAGCCAGAGTTCCCGCCCTGCGTCCGTGAAGCCCGCCTTCGTCACCACGATCACGGTCCACCCGCGGTCGCGCAGCCACGCCCGCCTCGCCGCGTCGCGCTCCCGCTGCTCGTCTGTCAGGTCGTGGTGCTCCTCGCCGTCGTACTCGATCGCGACCCTTGCCTTCGGGTAGGCGAAGTCCACGCGGAACACGTCGACGCCGTGCTCCTGCACCCAGTACTGCGGCACGGGAAGAGGCAGGTTCGAGTCAGCAATCGCCAGGCGCACCCAGGACTCGCGCGGCGACTCGGCCATCGGGCTCGCCTTGAAGACGAGCTCACGTGCTTGTACGACGCCGCGGCGGCGCCGGTAGCGCTTGAGCTCCTGCCAGAGCACCTGGGTGGTGAGGCCGTACCGGCGCATGAACGCGTCGAGGGCAGCGAGAGCTTGGTACCGCGGAAGCTTGCAGGCCAGGTCGAGCGCCGTCCGGAGCGGTGAGGTCAGACGTACGCCGTGCAGCTCGATGATGTCGTGGGGGGAGAGGTCTCGCTCCCCGCCCACCACCTGGGGTCGCTGGACGCGTTGGGAACCTCGGAGCACGAAGACCTCGAGCGGTGGGAGGATCTCCAGCTCGCGATAGTGGAAGACATCAACACCCAGGAGCCAGGCCGCGGTGCGGTCGCAGAACACGGCATCGTCGGTCAGCACGAGGGAAGCCGCGCGGCAACGCAGCTCCACCGAGTCGTTCACCGACGCGCTTACCCACACGCCGGTGAGGACCGGCTTCACCAGCCCGGTCCTCACGAGCGATCGCCATTGCGTGTCGGAAAAGAGCCGCTGCGCGACGTACGTCGTAAAGGGCCCGTCTGGGAGCGTCAGGTCGTCCATGGGCCGACTCTGTGGGCTGGGGAGTCACGCCGGCTTCCAGCAAACTCCTGCTGAGGACACGAGCAGCTGTGCAGCGGAACCGGCAAGTCCCGGCTCAACCACCCGACACGCCCGGCTCAACCACCCAACACGCCCGGCTCAACACAAAAAAGAGGGGCCCCAGGAAGTCCTGGGGCCCCTCACAAGCAACCTCAGTGGCCGCCGCGGAGCTCCTCGCCCTCGACCGGGTGACGGCCGTCGAACTGGTGCCCGTCGGCCGCGTGGCCGTCGAGCTCGTGCGCGCCCGTGTAGTCGCCGGCCGGGAGGTTCTGGTGGCCGTGGACGGTCTTGGCGAGCTCGTGCTCGGCGTGGTGCTGAGCCGCTTCGAGCTCCTCGCGGGTCGGCTTCTGGATGTTGTAGCCGAACCACGACTTGTGGAGCTTCGAGCGCAGCTTCTCGAGCTGGTACTGCCGCTTGGCCACGCCGTTCCCGTCGACCGGGGTCGGCGCCGGGAGCTCGACATCGCGGTCACGCGCGGTGAGGGTGTAGGCCTTCTCGGTCGAGATCGGCAGGTGCCGCTCGGAGAAGCCGCCCTCGGGGGAGCGCATGATGATGCCGGTCTCGTAGCCGTGCAGCAGCCTGGCTTCGTCCTGACGCTGGAGCGAGATGCACCACCGCTTGGTGATGATGAACGCGATCGGCGGCAGGATGAAGATCGCAGCACGCATGAAGTACGTGATGTTGTTGATGCTGATCTGGAACAGGTTGCCGATGATGTCGTTACCGCCGGCGGCCCAGAGCAGACCGTAGAGGGTCATCATCGCGACCAGGAACGCCGTACGGTTCGGGGCGTTCCGCGGCCGCTGGAGCAGGTGGTGCTCGCGCTTGTCACCGGTGATCCAGGCCTCGATGAACGGGTAGAACAGCACGCCCGTGAAGATCAGCATCGGGGCGATCTGGCCGGGGATCAGCACGTTCCAGGAGATCGTGACCCCGAAGATGTGCGTCTCCCAGCCGGGCATGATGCGGAGCAAGCCTTCGGCGACGCCCATGTACCAGTCCGGCTGGGAGCCGGCTGTCACTTCCGAGGGGTTGTACGGACCGTACTTCCACACCGGGTTGATGCTCAGCAGACCACCCATCAGCGCGGTGATGCCGAAGACGATGAAGAAGAAGCCACCGGCCTTGGCGGCGTACACCGGCATCATCGGGTAGCCGACGACGTTGTCGTTGGTGCGGCCGGGGCCAGGCCACTGCGTGTGCTTCTGGTACACGAGCAGGACCATGTGGGCGCCGATGAGAGCCAGGATCAGACCCGGGATCAGGAGCACGTGCACGATGTAGAGGCGCGGGATGATCACGTCACCCGGGAACTCGCCACCGAACATGAAGAACGATACGTAGGTGCCTACGACCGGGATCGACTTCACCAGACCGTCGGCGATCCGGAGACCGGTGCCGGACAGCAGGTCGTCGGGGAGCGAGTAGCCAGCGAAGCCCTCGAGGATGCCGAGGAGCAGCAGCAGGCCGCCGATCATCCAGTTGATCTCACGCGGCTTGCGGAACGCGCCGGTGAAGAAGACGCGCATCATGTGCACGAACATCGCGGCGACGAAGAGCATGGCCGCCCAGTGGTGCATCTGTCGCAGGAGCAGACCGCCGCGGATGTCGAACGAGATGTGCAGCGTCGACTCGTAGGCCTCCGACATCGGCAGGCCGCGGTACGGCACGTAGGAGCCGTCGTAGAAGACGGTGCCCATGGCGGGCTTGAACCAGAGGCTCAGGAGCACGCCGGTGATCAGCAGGACGACGAAGCTCCAGAGCGCGATCTCGCCGAGCATGAACGACCAGTGCTCGGGGAAGACCTTGCGGATCTGCTTCTTGGCCCCGGTGGCGAGTCCGACGCGGTCGTCGACCCAGCCCGCGGCAGCGCCCACCTTCGAGGGCTTCTGCACCTTGGCGGCGGTTTTCGTGTTGCTCATCTGTGTCACCCACGTTCCCAGAAGCTCGGGCCCACCGGTTCGTCGAAGTCTTCTACCGCCACGAGGTACCCGTCGGAGTCAACATCCAGCTGGAGCTGGGGGAGCGCTCGTGCCGCGGGACCGAAGACGACCTTGGCGTTGTCCGACAGGTCGAAGGTCGACTGGTGGCACGGGCAGAGCAGGTGGTGCGTCTGCTGTTCGTACAGGGAGATCGGGCAGCCCACGTGGGTGCAGATCTTCGAGAAGCAGAGGATGCCCTCGTAGTGCCAGTTCTCGCGGCCCGGGAGAGGCTTGATGTCCTCCGGGCGCATCCGGACGAGGATGACCGCGGCCTTGGCCTTCTCGACGAGGAGGTGGTGCTCGTCCCACTCCTCGTGGTCGTACCGCTCGGGGTTGAAGAACACGTCCGGCTCGGCGTTGATCAGGTCACCGAGCTCCATCTCCGCGGCGCTGATCGGGGAGCCGGAGACGTCGCGCACGACGCGCATACCCGGCTTCCAGACCGTGTGGTAGAGCGCGTCTCCTGGGAGCGGCCCGAGGTCACGGAGTACGACGACCGCGGGCAGCAGCGCGGTGCCGATGGCGCCGAGCAGCGAGTTGCGGACGAGCGGACGGCGCATGATGCCGGAGTCCTCGACGCCCTGGTTGAACGCGGCGACGGCGTACTCGCGGTCCTCCTCGCTGGAGGCGACCGGGTGACGCATCTCGACGATCTCCTGGTCGACCATCAGCTTGCGCGACCACTGGATGATGCCCGCGCCGATGGCGAGGAACGACAGGCCCATGGTCAGGCCCAGGAACACCGTGGAGGCGCCGTAGTCGCCGATCAGGTCCGGGTCCTCGCCCACCTCGAAGACGAAGTAGGCGACGCAGAAGGCGATCGCCATGAGGCTCGAGAAGCCGAACATCGAGGCGATCTGCTGCTCGGCGCGCTTCTCGGCCTTCGGGTCGACGTCCGTCGGGCGCGGCAGGTGCTCCGGCAGCCCGGGGTCCGCGATCGGGTCGGCCTCAGCCGGGACGGTGGAGCCGTGGCGGACGATGGTGTCGTCGCTCATCAGTGGGCTCCCTTCTTGCTCGAACGGGTGCTGTGCGCGGCGATCCAGATGCCGGCAGCGACGCAGGCGCCGATGCCGACGAGCCAGGCGAAGAGGCCCTCGCTCACGGGGCCGAGGGCACCCATCGAGCCTCCGCCGTACTGCGGGAGGTTCTGGATGCTCTCGATGTAGGCGATGACCTCGCGCTTCTCCTCGGAGGTGAGGTTCGCCTCGGAGAAGACCGGCATCTGCTGGGGACCGGTGAGAAGGGCCTCATAAATGTGCTTCGGAGTCACGCCCTCCAAGGATGGGGCGTACTTTCCTTGGCTCAGGGCACCGCCGGAGCCGGCGAAGTTGTGGCACGCCGTGCAGTTCGTGCGGAAGAACTCGCCACCGCGGACGATGGCTTCCTCCTTCTCGCTCTCCGGGATCGCGTTCGGGTCGTACTGCTCCTCGGTCGGGATGGCCGGACCGGGGCCGAGCGAGGCGACGTACGCGGCGAGGAGGCTGATCTGCTCGTCGGTGTACTTAGGCTCCTTCTTCGGGGCCTGCGCGCCCGGCTGCGACATCGGCATGCGACCGGTGCCGACCTGGAAGTCGACCGACGCGGCACCGACGCCGACGAGCGAGGGGCCGTAGACCGTGCCCCGGGCCGTCTCGATGCCCTCACCGTTCTGGCCGTGGCACGACGCGCAGCCGACCAGGAACAGCGCCCGGCCAGCCGCGATCTCGTCGGTAGACGCCTCCTGGTCCGCCGCCTGCGCCGGCGAGAGGGCGACGTACAGGCCACCGGTCAGGAGAAGTCCCAGGAGAAGTACGACGGGCCCGGCGAGCCGGCTGCGCCTCCTGGCTGAGAGTGATGCTGCGATCAATCGCACGGAAGAATCCTCGTTACTCGTCGGACGGACTCTGGCTGGGACTACTGCAGGATGTAGATGGTCGCGAACAGACCGATCCAGACGACATCGACGAAGTGCCAGTAGTAGGACACGACGATGGCGCTGACCGCCTGTTCGTGGGTGAACTTGCGAGCGACGTAGGTGCGTCCGAGAACGAAGAGGAACGCGATCAGACCGCCGGTCACGTGGAGACCGTGGAAGCCGGTGGTGAGGTAGAAGACCGAGCCGTAGCCGGAGGACGGGATGGTCACGCCCTCGTGGATCAGCTCGGTGTACTCCAGCGCCTGGCCGCCGATGAAGAAGGCGCCCATGAGGTAGGTGAGGATGAACCACTCACGCAGACCCCACTCCTTGACGTTCAGGATGCTGCCCTTGCGGCCGACCTGGCCGCGCTCGGCTGCGAACACGCCCATCTGGCAGGTGAACGAGGAGAGCACCAGGACCGTCGTGTTGAGCGAGGAGAACGGCACGTTCAGCTTCGCGGTCTCCTGGATCCACAGGTCAGGAGCCTGCGAACGGATCGTGAAGTAGCACGCGAACAGGGCCGCGAAGAACATCAGCTCAGACGAGAGCCAGACGATCGTCCCGACGCTGACCATGCTCGGCCGGTCGTGGTGTCCATGGAGCCGGGAGGCAGGGATCACAGATGCTGTTGTCGCCACGGGCCTCATTATGTCGATAACCGCCGGTAACGGCACCCCGACCCCCGGGTCTGGACCGTCATCTTCTTCACACGGCCGACTTGGCCCGGTTTGGGCAGCTCCGCGCGCGACTTAGGGTGAAGCCGTGCTACCGCCTTTCGGGGCCTCCCGCATCGTCACCGAGTGGGGGGTCGACCCCCTGCCGACGATCCTCACCGTGTGGGTCCTGGGTGCCTACCTGGTCGGTGTCCGGACACTCGTGTCCAGGGGAGACCGGTGGCCCGTGGGGAGGACGCTCGCCTTCGCCGGCGGCATGGCGATCTTCTACGTCGCGACGACGTCGGGGCTGGCGGCGTACGACACGACCCTGCTGAGCGTCCACATGGTCCAGCACATGCTGCTGTCGATGGTCGTCCCGCTGCTGCTCGCGCTGGGGGCTCCGGTCACCCTGGCGCTGCGCACCCTGCCCCGCCGCCCGCGCGGGTGGCTGCTCGCCGTACTCCACTCCTGGGTGGCGAAGGTGCTGTCCTTCCCGCCGCTCACCTTGGCGCTGTTCGTGCTGAGTCCCTGGGTCCTCTACTTCTCCGGGTGGTACGAAGCGTCCCTGCGGTCGGCGTACGTCCACGAGATGATGCACGTCCACCTCGTCCTCGTCGGGTCGCTCTTCTTCTGGCCGCTCGTGGGGATCGACCCGATCCCGGGCCGGGTGGCGTACCCGTTCCGGCTGCTGCTGATGGTGCTGACGCTGCCGTTCCACGCGTTCCTGGGCGTCACGATCATGGGGCAGGACACGCTGATCGCGGGGGACTGGTACCGAAGCCTCCCCGAGACGTGGCTGCCCGACCCGATGGACGACCAGCACCTGGCCGGGGGACTGCTCTGGGGGTCGGGGGACGTCGTCGGTCTCCTCTTCTTCATCGTGCTGTTCGTGCAGTGGGTGCGCTCGTCGATGCAGGAGGCCAAGCGGGAGGACCGTCGGCTGGACCTGCTGGAGTCTCGCCAGGACCGGCAACAGTAGGATCGCGGCGTGACGCACGACACGAAGCCGCTCTCGGTCCTCGTCTACAGCGACGACGCCAACACGCGCGACCAGGTGATGCTCGCGCTCGGCAAGCGTCCGCACCCCGACCTGCCGGAGGTGCAGTACGTCGAGGTGGCGACCGAGCCTGTCGTGATCCAGCACCTCGACTCAGGCGCCATCGACCTCGCGATCCTGGACGGCGAGGCGGTCCCCGCCGGCGGCATGGGTATCGCCAAGCAGCTCAAGGACGAGATCTTCGAGTGCCCGCCGATCTTGGTGCTCACGGGTCGCCCCGACGACGCGTGGCTGGCCACCTGGTCGCGCGCGGACGCCGCTGTCCCGCACCCGATCGACCCCATGCAGCTGGCCGACGCCGTCATCAAGCTGCTCCGCACGCGCGTTCCGGCGTCATGACGCACACGTGGCCCGAGGTCCTCAGCGTCCTCGTGGCGGGAGAAGACCTCGCAGCCGACCAGGCGACCTGGGCGATGGGCGAGATCCTCAGCGGTGAGGCCACCGAGTCCCAGATCGCGGGGTTCGCCGTCGCGCTGCGGGCCAAGGGGGAGTCGCTGGACGAGCTCGAAGGCCTCGTCGCGGCCATGCACGCGCACGCGCAGCCGCTCCCGCTCTCGGGCCGCTGGCTCGACGTCGTCGGCACTGGCGGCGACCGGTCGATGTCGGTCAACATCTCGACGATGGCCGCGATCGTGTCGGCCGCGGCCGGCGCGCCGGTCGTGAAGCACGGCAACCGCTCCGCCTCGTCGAAGGCCGGCGCGGCCGACGTCCTCGAGGTGCTCGGCGTCCGGCTCGACCTCACGCCCGCCCAGGTGATCGAGGTGGGGGAGAAGGTCGGCATCACCTTCTGCTTCGCGCCGGCCTTCCACCCGGCGCTGCGGCACGCGGCGGTGCCGCGTCGGGAGCTGGGGATCGGTACGACGTTCAACTTCCTCGGTCCGCTGGCCCACCCGGGCAAGCCGGCCGCCCAGGCGATCGGCTGCGCCGACCCGCGGATGGCTCCGCTGATGGCTGGCGTGTTCGCGCGGCGGGGCGTCGACGCCTGGGTGTTCCGTGGTGACGACGGCCTGGACGAGCTCACCACCACGACGACGTCGGCGGTGTGGGCGGTGCGGGGCGGCTCGGTGGACGTGTTCTCGGTGTCCCCCGAGGAGCTCGGAATCTCGCTGTCCTCGCCCGAGGACCTCCGCGGCGGCGACGCCGAGTACAACGCCCAGGTCGTGCGGGACGTCGTCGGGGGTGCCACGGGCCCGATCCGGGACGCCGTCGTGCTCAATGCCGGAGCGGCTCTCGCCGTACACGCGGGGGGAGAGGGTGCGCCTCTCGACCGGCTGGCAGAAGGGATCGCTCGCGCGTCCGCCGCGATCGACGACGGGTCCGCCGAGAGCACGCTCACCCGGTGGGTCGAGGCGGGGGCCTCGCTCTGAGTCAGGCCACTTCGAGGGTGAAGCTGTCGCCCTCGCGGCGGAACCCGACCTTCTCGTAGTACGGCGCCACCATGCCCGGCGGCGTGATCACCTTGTTGAAGCCGCACCCGCTCAGCAGCCCGCTCTTGCGCCACACGAACTCACCGGGGGAGAAGTCGCGGTAACGCGGTGTCACGTAGTCGAGCACGACGTGCGCGATGCCGTCGCCGCGGTTCTGGACGAGTACGACGCCGACGGTCTCGTCGCCGTGGATGACGAGGTAGGAGTTGTGCGGGACATCCGGGTCCACCGTGAAGTTCGGCTGGTAGCGCAGGATGTCGTCGCGATGGACTCGGAGCACGTGCTGGAGGTACGCGTCGTCCAGACCGACCTCCAAGACCTCGAATGCCTTCTCGTCGTGGCGCGCCGAGAGCAGCTTGCGGAGGAACCACAGGTTGATGCCGGCCAGCACCACGTTCATGGCAACGAGCGGCCAGATCTCGAGCAGGACGTTGAAGATCGTGAGGACGATGCTCGCGAGGAAGTTGAGCAGGCGGAACCGGATCACGCGGCTCTGGAGGAGCGAGAAGATCAGCAGCGCCGAGCCGAACCAGCCCAGCGCGTCGAGCGGGGTCATGGTCGGAGAGTAGCCGTCAGGGGCTCGGTCCCCGGTGCGTAGAAGAGCGCGTCCTGGCTGTACCGCTTCCCGACGCTGAGGTCGTAGAGCACCATCCGGTAGTCGTGCAGCAGCTCGACGGCCTTCGGACTGAGGTCCTCCTCGTCCAGCGGGTTGCCCCTGCGGTCGTAGGTCACTGCGCCTTCGCGCGCTGGAACCGCCGATCGGAGCTCGCGAAGGAGGACGTAGAACGGCGGCAGCGGCGCGTCGAGCTGGTCGAACAGCATCGGGAGGAACTGCGTCGGGCTGACCAGCGCCGGGGTGCGGAGCTTCTTCGTGGCGAAGTTGGTCCAGATGAAGTACGGCGTCGACTTCATGACCCGTTCGCCGTTCAGAGCGTGGATGTCCTCCCCCCAGAACGCTGGGAGGTGGTCGCCGTAGAGGACGACGGCCGTCTTCTCCGACGAGGCCTTGAGTCGCGCGAGGAAGCTCTTGAGGGCTTGGTCGGAGGCGTTGAGGCCGGTGAGGTAGCGGGCGAGCTGACGCCGTACACCCTTGGGTGCCGAGACGGGCCAGTCCTTCTCGAACTGTCCCGCGGAGGGGTAGTGGTTCTGCATGGTCACGACGTTGAGAAGCACGGGTGGATCGCTCGCCTCGAGCTGCTCGAGGGTCTCGTCGTAGACCGCCGCGTCCGAGGTGAACTTCCCGTTCGGCAGCTTCGCGTGGTGGTCCATCGTCTCGTCGTAGAGGAACCGGTCGAATCCGAGGGCCGGGTAGACGCGGTCGCGGTGGTAGAACTCCTTGAGATACGGGTGGATGGCCACGGCCCGGTGACCGCGTGTCTTGAAGTAGCCGACGGCCGACGGGAACGACTTCTGCTTGGAGACGAGCATCTGGTACGGCGACACGAGCTGCGGTTGGTAGTCGGCCATGGAGAGGCCGGTCAGCGCTTCGTACTCCATGTTCGCCGTGCCCCCGCCGATCAGCTGGGCGAGCATGTCGCCCGAGGTGGTGCGCCGCATGAGCCTGCGCGTGAACGGGAAGGGGTCTTTCTTCACCCTGACGCCCGCGATGGCCGTGGGGTCGCTGAACGCCTCGCTGAGGATCACGATCACGTTGACGTCGTCCAGAGCCTTGGGACTTCGCTGTTTGTTGATGCGCCGTGCCTTGGCGGCGTACTTCGCGGCCAGCGCTTTCATCGCGCCCTCGGTGTACCCCTCAGGTGCTTCCATCGCGGGGACGTCGAGGTTGTAGAGGAGGCCGGCGACCACGCTGTTGCGCTCGTAGTTGACCTTCTGGTTCCACCAGGCCCACTTCACGCCGGCGCTCTCGTAGAGGTCACGGACGCGGTTGCCCTCCGCATTGAAGGAGGACAGCTGGAGGAGCAGGAGCACGCAGGTAACCGCGGCCACGCCGCGCCCGACCGTCAGGGCGAGCCAGGCGCGTGGCGTCGCGGCCCGGCGGATCGGTGGGAAGAGACGGGAGCTGCGTCGACCGGCGAGGAACGCCAGGACGCCAAGCAGTGCTCCTCCCAGGACTCCGAGGACGAGGGGGAGCACACCCACCATCTCGACGAGGAAGCCGGGGCTGTGCAGGAAGTCGATGTCGCTCGGATACACCGGCTCCCGCCTGAGCTCGAGCTTCTGATGGTTGACCAGTCCGACGATGAGCGTCACCGACAAGGTGATCGCGAGGGTCAGCCAGAGACGGCCCGTTGCCGCGAGCACCAGGGCGACGATCACCCAGATGACCGCGCTGTCGATGAGGAAGACGGCACCGTGGTCGTGGATGTGGTAGCCCACCAGTTGGCCGACGTCGCCGCCGCTGCCGAGGAGCTCGAGGGTCGCCGTCATCAGCATCGCCCAGAGCAGCGACACGATCAGTGAGCCAAGGAGCGTCAGCGCTGCGGCTTTGCGCGAGTCGGCGGGGTTGATCACGGGTGGCTCTCTGGCTTGTGGATTGGCTCAAGGTTAGGCGGCGTGACTCGCGTACGTCCGCGGAAGTGAGAACGTCGGACACACCGCGCAATGGCTGGGACGTGGGTTAGACGACGCCTCCGTTGGGCACGGTTCCATGGTGCTGACGTCCGACACCGATTACGCCGACCGCCTCGTTGCTTTGCAGGAAGCCCGGTGGAAGCGACTCGTCAACGTCCAGGCCCCCTGGCACTGGGATCTGCGCCGACAGGGCCTGGGGCGAACGCTCGACATCGGATGCGGAATCGGGCGGATGCTCAGGGCCTTGCCACCGGGGTCGGTCGGTGTCGACCACAACGAGCTGTGTGTCCAGGTGGCGCGTGAGCGTGGCCTTGAGGCGTACACCGTCGACGAGTTCTTCTCTCGGGACTCCGGGATGTTCGACGGGTTCCTCGTGGCACACGTGATCGAGCACCTCGACCCGGGCGAGGGCCTCGCAGTGATGCGGTCCTACCTGGATCATCTGAGGCCCGGAGGGAAGGTCTTGTTCGTGTGCCCCCAGGAGCGAGGCTATGCATCTGACCCGACGCACGTGCGGTGGACGACGGGTGAGGACCTCGTGCAGCTGGCCTCGGATCTGGGACTAGATGCGACCGACTGGACGTCCTTCCCGTTCCCGCGACGGATGGGCAAGGTCTTCATCTACAACGAGTTCCGCGTCCTCGCCACCAAGTCTGAGGGGAGGGGTGTGGTTGGTCCGGCGCGTCGGATTCCACAGCAGCGCACCGCACCGGCCTCGCACCCTTCGCTCGCACTTGACCGCTCGGAGTAGCCCAGGCGAACCAGGCCATCGTCCATTCGGTCATCCCAATTAAGCCGTTCGGCCCCCATGGGTCCCATTCGGGTCCGATGCTTGCGTGAGGCACAGAAACTAGCCTGGAACCCCACGCGACCACGCCTGATCGGAGCAACTGCTGATGGTGGCCTTACCTGTCGAGCGAGACAGTGCCACCGAGGTACCCGCACCTGCTCGTATTCGGAGGCAGCTGGCCTGGGTCATCGGCGCGGTGTCCGTGCTGGACGCCCTCGTCATCACGCTCTCGACATTTCTCGCGCTGTCGCTCAAGTTCGGTTTCGGCAACACGAGTCCCACCGAGGTTGACTGGCTGACCGGCATCCCGCTCATCGACTTCGGCTGGATGGTCCCGGTCTGGGTTGGTGCACTCGTCATTCAGGACGCGTACTCCCGTCGACAGTTCGCCCGCGGGACGGACGAGTTCAAGACTGTCCTCAAGGGCTCGCTGGTCGCTGCGGCGGCGATCTCGATGGTGGCCTACCTGGTCAACTACGACATGTCTCGTGGGTTCTACTTGCTGGCCTTCGTCATCGGTACTGCCTTGTTGCTCGTCGAGCGCGGAGTCGTGCGCACCTACGTGCGCCGCCAACGCGCCCAGGCGCGACTCATGCACCGTGTAGTGGTGGCGGGTAGCGACGTGTCCGTGGCTGAGCTCGAGCGGGTTCTGTCGAAGAACCCCGGTCTTGGATACCAGCTGGTCGGGGCCTGTGGTGTCGGCGAGGACCCGGTTGAAGCCTGCCGACTCGTGGACGCAGACACGCTCATCGTCACGGGTGGTTCTCTGAGCTCCTCCCAGGAGCTCCGGCGCATCGGCTGGGAGCTGGATGACACCTCGATCGACCTGATCGTGGTTCCCAGCCTGATGGACGTTGCTGGACCGCGGATCCACACCCGCCCCGTCGCCGGCCTTCCGCTCATGCACATCGAGCCTCCGCAGGTTGCTCGGGCCATGAAGTGGGGCAAGGCCTTCTTCGATCGACTGGGATCTTTGCTCCTGATCCTCGTGCTCTCACCGATCTTCGTCGGCGTAGCCCTCGCGGTGAGGCTCGAGAGCGGAGGGCCAGTCTTCTACCGCCACCGCCGTATCGGTTTGCGCGGTCACGAGTTCGGGGTCTGGAAGTTCCGCAGCATGGTCGTGGACGCGGACCAGCGCCAGCAGGAACTTCGAGCGCAGTGCGATGCTGACGTGGTCCTGTTCAAGCTGAAGGACGACCCGCGGGTGACGCGCGTGGGAAGGTTCATCCGTCGCTATTCACTCGACGAGCTTCCGCAGCTGTTCAACGTGCTCCTGGGTGACATGAGCCTGGTCGGGCCCCGCCCTCAGGTGGCAGAAGAGGTCGCGGCCTACGACGACTCGGCACACCGCCGGCTCCTGGTCCGTCCCGGAATCACCGGCCTGTGGCAGGTGTCGGGACGCTCACATCTCACCTGGGAAGAGTCCGTCAGGCTCGACCTTTCCTACGTCGACAACTGGTCGATGATGGGAGACATCGTGATCCTGGCGAAGACGGTCCGTGCCGTGTTGCGGCACGACGGCGCCTACTGAACTGCTTCGCGGACGACCCTCAGCCACGCATGCGTGAACTCTTCTGGTGTGAAGGGTTGTACATCCGTCGTGCTTGATCGCCCAAGCTTTCGGGCAGCCCAAATGGCCTCTGGCCAGTCCCCTGTGTCACTGACGAGAGTCAGGGCTCCGGGGCGTAACACGGTCTGTTGGACGTCTAGAAGTCCTGGCAGGACGCTAGCCACCACGGGGATCCCTCGTGACAACGCCTCCTCGACCACGCGGGGACGGGGATCAGCTCGGGAGGGAAGCAGGAGGACGGCACTGGCTGCAAACTGGGGCTCCGGGTCTACGACCCCTTCGAGCCAGATGACGGAGTCCGGCCATCGCCTCAGCAGTTCTGCGCGCGTGGACGCAAGCATTGCGGCATCACGGGGGTCCTCGTCGCCGACGACTCGAAGTCGCGTATTGCCGCGATCGAGCACAGGTCCGACGAGTTCCACCAAGCGGTCTGTTCCTTTCCTAGTGCATTTGGTTCCTAGGACTAGGAGGTCCTCTCCCGCAACGACTGTGTTGGAAGCGGGGCCGATGGTGATGTTTCGGATTGCGAATTGGGGCATGCGAGCCCTAGGTGTATCGCTGGAGACGTACACCATTGAGTGCGCGAGGCGGCGGTAGATCGCAAGTCGCAAGCGCATCAAGGGAGTGCCCAAAGACTCAGGCGACTCGTGGCACCACCAGATGACTCGCGCTCTGGCGATCCGCGAAGCTAGCACGATTGAAGCTTGGACCGTGGTGTTGACGATTACGACGTCTGTGCGAGTCCGGCGAAGAGCCTGATGCGCCCGCAGTGCACGCATAACCTTCGCCATAACCTTCGCTCGGCCACGGCTGCGCTCCGGGATCGCCTCGAACCCGACGGTAAAGACTACTTCCGGTGCTTGCCGCAAGAGCTCCTCAAGCTCCACGGCGCACCTACCGGCCCCTGTCTGGGTACTCCAGTCGTGCGATATCAACCCGACACGAGTCGGCCCTTGAGTTGTCACAGTCCCACCGCGACGAGAAGGGACTTCACCGCCATGTACGGGAGTGCTTTCCACCGCGAACTTTCGGGATTCCACCCTCGCCACCAGAGGCGCCACTCATTCACTAGTGAGCGAGTCCGAGCTCGCCGAGGCATCGTTCGGCGCGACTGCCACCCGCGGCAGTGCAGCACAGTCAACGACGGCACGTAGAGCGTCCGCCAGCCGGCCCGCCGAAGCCGAAACGAAAGGTCCAAATCCTCCTTGTACATGAAGAACCGTTCATCGAAGAGCTTGCCGTCCGGAGCCACGTCGCTGACAGCCGCCCTATTCACTACGAGGGCAGCGGCGCACAGGGCCGCGGGCTCGTCGGCCGTGTCGTGTTGGCCCGTGTCACGTTCGCCCTGCCCACGGTCGTAGAAGCGTCCGATTGCGTCCTGGCAGATACCCGCCGAGTCGATCAGACCCGTCGCCTCTCCCGTCAATGCGTCTGCGCCAATGAGCTTCGGACCGACTGCTCCCACGTTGGCAGAGCCCTCGATGATCTCCAAAGCGGCAACGAGGAAGGTCGGTGTCACGAAAGCGTCGGGGTTGATGAGCGCGACGTGAAGCGTGCCTTTCAGGCGCTCAAGACCGATGTTGTTGGCCGCGCAGAAGCCCAAGTTCTCTTCAAGGCGAATGACTTCGACCGACGGAAACTCGCTTGTGATCGCGTGCAAGTAGTCGGGAGCGCTGGAGGCGTTGTCGACTAGCACGACCTGGGCAGGAGGATCTGGGGCCGCGAAGAGAGCTTGTACGGCCCGGAGCGCAACCGCCTGGCTGTTGTAAGTAACCATGATCACCCCGACGGGAGTCGTCACGTCGGCCTCGGATCTAGGCGTTCCACGTTGGTTCCCGCAGCGGACAACGTCTTCCATGAACCAGCATCGGGCGCGACGACTATGGTTCGCTCCGCTCGCCGCACTAGAGGAGCGTCGTCCGCATGGTCCGTGAGGACAACCGCTAGGCGAACGTCAGCGCCGAAGCGGTTCTCCAGGGCCTCCAACTTGGCCTCGCCAGACAACTCCCTCCACCCGCGAGTCACCACGCTCGGACTCGCGACGACGTGATCCGCACCGAGTGCCTCGCCAATCGGTCCCAGATAAAAGTCTGGAGCTGCGGTCACCAACACGATGAGACATCCACTTTGAGCCTGTTGAGCCACCAGAGCGCAGACCTCCGGGCGGACCCGTGACGCCAGTTGCCGACTGAACTCGTGTACCGACAACGCGTCGACGCTTGTGGAGAGGCTCAGAACCCGACGCTTCAATGTTGCGTGGCTGCCGATGCGCAGCAAGCGCAAGGCGCAAGCCAATGCGAGTCGGAGCAGCATCACAACACGGCGATTGCGCAGCGCCCACCGTCCCAGGAATGCAATCCACTGGCGGAAGCTGTTCTCCGCGATGAGCGTGCCATCCAGGTCGACGACGCAGATGACGGTCACACCAGGCTCCCAGCGTCAGCGGACCAAGGAAAGCGCAACAGCACCCCACGATGGAGGAAGAAGTCGGGCTCGAGGAGGGGCCTTGGGAAGGTGACGGTCAATGCGGCCGTTCGTACTTGCGCGGATGTCTCGGCGCCGATCGCCTCGGTCACTGCCAGCAAAGTTTGACCGGAGTCGACGGCGTCGTCGACGATCAGGATGCGCCGTGCCTCGCGTACAGCGGACGTTGCCTCAGGCGGGAGAAGCACCGATCGCCCCGGGGACCGATGCTTACGCGAGAATCGCCAGACACGTACGCGATGCTCGAGGATACGTAACAGATTGCGGAGATGCACCGGCAGACGCTGAAGCAGCGTACTGAGTCGAGACCTTTCCTTTACGCGCGTCGCTGGCCGCGCGGCGCCCACTTCGACATAGCGCGCGGGCACGAGGCCGGATTCTTGGATGGACCGCGACACCTCAGCGCCGCCGCGCCTGACACCAACGACCACGTCTGGGTCGAACACGGACACCTGCCTCGCAAGTTCGAGGCAGTCGGCCTCGAAAGTCTGGCCAAGACAGTCACGTACCCGCACCGTTGAACAATAGGCGCTCGTCCGTGCATCCGAGCGCCATTGTCTGAATTGCACGTGATCCCTCGCACCGTTTGCTTGGATGAGGTTATGGACGACGCGCGTGCTGCCAGCAGGGCACCGCGCCTTCTCCTGATTGCGTATCACTACCCTCCGCGGCAGACCATTGCCAGTCATCGAACCGAGGCGTTCGCCCGCCATCTGCGCGACCTCGGTTGGGACGTTCGCATCGTGACGAGTGCCCTGGGAGGAGCCGACGACGCGCACGTCTTCCGGGTCCCGCACATCCGGCGACGTGATCGCCTGAGACGCCGGAGGGTCGACGCGTTCGATGCCACGGTTTCAGCCGTTCCGGTCGGCGGGCAAACACGAATTCGACGAGTGGTCTCAGTCATTCGTCGTGAGTTCTTTGACTACCCGGACAGAGAAGGGGGCTGGGCTCGGTCCATCGCGGCCGTGACTCCGGCGGCCCTTTCACCATGGACGCCCGACCTGATCCTGGCGAGCGGCCCGCCGTTCTCAACATTCGTGGCTGCGCGCCGACTCGCATCGCGTCTCGGCGCACCGTGGATTGCTGACTATCGGGATGAGTGGACCTACGGTTGGTATTACGAACGCACAGGGCTCCGTCGCCGGATGGATCGCTGGCTTGAACACCGCGTCATCGATAGCGCGCGTGCGGTCTTGGGGACTTCGACCATCTTGACGGCCGAGCTTGCCCAGCAGTTCGGGAAGCCCGCCTATGAGATCCGAAACGGCTTCGAGGTACTGCCGCCTGAAGACATCATCGAGTCTCAAGAGAGCGCCTCGCCGCTGCGTCTGGTTTACACGGGAGAACTCAATCCCACGAAACGCGATCCCCGGCCTCTGTTCCGAGCGCTGCGCGAACTCGACCTAGGTCCCGAGGACATCCAGGTTGACTTCTACGGCGCCACATCCGCAGGACTAACGTCGATTGTCGCAGAGCAAGGGGTCGGGGCCCTTGTCCGCTTGCACGCACGCGTGCCAACTGAAGAAGCGATCAGGATTCAGGCCAGCGCCGACGTCTTGCTTCTGTTGACATGGGACGACCCTCGAGATTCTGGCTACTACGCAGCCAAGTTATTCGAGTACTTGGCGGCTCGCCGACCCATCCTGATGCTGGGATACGCCAGCGGCGTCGCCGCCAATCTCTTACGCGAGCGACAAGCCGGTTTCGTGAGCACGGATCCACAGGCCATCAGCCAGTTCATTGCAGCTGAACTCAACGGCAAGCGCTCACGCGGTCGCAGACCACCCCTGCCAAAGTCGACCTACCATGGGCTGAGTCGACGAGAGCAGTCGCGTCGACTCGACTTGGTGCTTCGCCACCACTTGACTCATAGCGATCTCTTAGATCTCCCGACCTCTCAGAGCATCGGGGATTCGACGTGAGAATCCTTCACATCGGGCCAGACTCGCAGTTCCTCCACTACTTCGTGAGTCGCATGGAAGAGTTGTCACCCGGCGAGAATGAGCTGCTGGTCTTGACACCACAAGGTCCGCGGGCTGCGCCGGGGACGAAGGCCCCGGTGCCCACGACTGAGCTCTCCGATCGGCCGAGATATGTTCCGCAAGCAATCGCCCGGGCCCGCACCGCCGACGTTGTCATTGCGCACAGCATGACTCAGCTCGCCGCCCTCGTTCTCGCTGTCCTTCCTCCCCGCGTGGTGACCGTTTGGAGTGGTTGGGGGTACGACTACTACAGCGACGATCGGCGCGGAAACGGCGGGTTGTTAGGCCCGGAGACTTGCGACTTGATGCGAGACAGAACTCATGCCGTGGATCTCCGGAGTCGAGTGCGGTCGGCGATGGTCGATCTCGCGCGCCGGCGAACTGCTCGCCGAACCGACTACTTCTCTGCTCCTGTTCCAATCGACCTGGCGATCTTCGCCGCACGGTTTCCGGGTTTCTCGGGTTCATATCAGCAACTCAATTACGGCGACGTGAACACGACATTTGCGGCTGGAGAGATGATGGTCGAGGGCAGAGACATCCTCGTGGGCAACTCGGCAACTGCGAGCTGTAATCACCTCGAAGTATTCCGAGCCCTCAGTGGCACCAACTTGGAGCAGCGGCGAGTAGTTGTGCCCTTAACCTATGGGGACCCGTGGTACCGGGACGCGCTGCTTGTGGAGGGACAGCGAATCCTCGGCGCTCAGTTTCATCCGGTGGTAGATCATCTCCCGTTGGATCAGTACCTCGACTTACTCGGCTCCTGTCAGATTATGGTCTTCAACCACCGCCGACAGCAGGCCCTCGGTAACATTGGCGCGGCTCTATACCAGGGAGCGCACGTGTATCTGGATGAGCGAAACCCACTCTTCAATTGGTTTCGTTCACGGGGGGTGAGCATCCAGTCGGTTGAGAGTTTGTCGAGACGCCTACCCGAGTCCCCAGTCGAGGCCTCCATTCTTGCGCGTAATCGAGCGTTCCTATCCGAGGTTTGGGGGCCAGAGACCGTAACGCGCAATCTAGAGCAACTGCTGTCGCGCCTCAGAGAGCACATCCAATGACCAGGCGAAGGCGTTTGCTCGGCTTTGCCGTGGGCCCGATGGCGAGTTCCCTGGTTGGGCTTGGCACCTTGCCCGTGACGGCTTGGACGTTCAGCCAGGCCGACGTTGGTCGAGTGAGCTTGTTCCAAGTGACGGTGACGTTCGTGATGATTCTGGCCACACTTGGCCTGGATCAAAGCTTTGTGCGCGAGTACCACGAGCGCGAAGACCCAGCGCTTCTCTTTCGAGATTGCATTCTACCGCCAATGGTGATGATGGCTGCCGTTTCTGTGCTGGCGGTCGCCTTCGCTGGGCAATTGGCACGCGCGCTCTTTGGGACCGAGTCAACAAGCGTCATCATGTTGCTCGTCATCGGCGCTTGGGCGAGTCTCTTTGCAAGATTCTTTCTCCTCATTCTTCGAATGGACGAGCGTGGCCTCGCGCACTCCGCAGGCTTGGTCGCACCTCGGGTCAGCTTCCTAGTTCTCCTCGTCGCCGCCGCGGTCGTGGTGGACCGACCGGGCTTCTGGCTCCTAGCGGCAGCGCTGACAGGAGCGAACGTCGTTGGCGGTCTTTGGGTGGTAGTAGCAACTCGATCTGTGTGGCGCGGTTCAGGTTCCTGGCGCCAGCGCGCAGAGAACCTGCCAACACAGCTTCGGTTCGGCCTACCTTTGATGC
>DASSPN010000068.1:0-4268 GCA_035699605.1 Nocardioidaceae bacterium
TTCAACAAGCTGATGTACGCGCTGAAGTTCGGCGACGCCGAGATCGTGCTGTCGGGCCGTGTCAACGAGAACTCCAAGATCCTCTACGAACGTCACCCGCGCGAGCGGGTGGAGAAGGTCGCGCCCTGGCTGACGATCGACAACGACCCGTACCCCGCGATCGTCGACGGCCGCGTGGTGTGGATCCTCGACGGCTACACGATGACGGACCGCTACCCGAACTCCCAGCGCGAGTCCCTGCTCGAGATGACGCGGGACACGCTCAACCCGACGACCTCGTTCGTGACCCTTCCGACCGACCAGATCAACTACGTCCGCAACTCCGTCAAGGCGACGGTCGACGCGTACGACGGCACGGTCACGCTCTACGAGTGGGACACCGACCCGATCCTCGAAGCGTGGATGGACGTCTTCCCCGACGTGGTGAAGCCGAAGTCGGAGATCAGCGCGGAGCTCGCCGCACACCTGCGCTACCCGGAGGACATGTTCAAGGTCCAGCGGTTCGTGCTGGCCCAGTACCACGAGGAGAACCCGCAGCTCTTCTACCAGGGCACCAACCGCTGGGAGGTCCCGCCGGACCCGGCCGATACCACCGAGTCGAAGAAGCAGCCGCCGTACCGCCTGTCGGTCCAGCTGCCCCCGGAGCCGGGCTCGACGTCCACGGCGTCGCTCCCGCCGACGTTCTCCCTGACCAGTGTCTACGTCCCGTTTGGTCGCAAGAACCTGGCGTCCTTCATCGCGGTGAACTCGGACGCGTCGAGCGAGGACTACGGGAAGTTCCGGATCCTGCGGCTCCCCGCGGGGTCGCCTCTCGAAGGACCTTCGCTGATCGCGAACCGGTTCGCCGCAGACCAGGACATCCAGGACCGGCTGCTCCCGCTGCAGTCGAACCAGCAGATCGACAACGGCAACCTGCTGACGCTTCCTGTCGGAGGCGGCCTGCTCTACGTCCAGCCGGTGTACGCCCGCCAGGAGCGGACCGAGGGTTCGTACCCTGTGCTGCGCTATGTCCTCGCCACCTTCGGCGACCAGGCGGGCATCGGAACGACGATCGAGGCGGCGCTGGCGAACATCCGCGGGCAGGAGGCTCCGGAGGAGCCCGAGCCAGGACCGGGTCCAGGTCCGGGTCCCGACCCGGGTGGCGAGCCTGCTGACGTGCTCGAGCTGCTGCAGGAGATCGAGACGAAGCAGAACCAGGCCGAGGCGGCCCTGAAGGACGGCGACCTGGTTCGGTACGCCCAGCTGCAGGAGCAGATCACGACGCTGATCCAGCAAGCGGTCAGAGCGGCGCAGGAGGAGCTGGGCGGCGACGCAGGCTGATCCGCCGTGCCATAGTGGCTCGGTGGGCACGGGGCTCCGTGGGGTTCTCGGAAACGGCACGCTGGCTCGGGCGCAGCTGTCGTTCGGTGCGGCCTTCTCCGCCGAGTGGGCGTTCACCGTCGGCATCGGTCTGGTCGCCTTCGCGGACGGTGGCGCGACCGCGGTCGCGGTCGTGGGGGTGCTCCGGATGCTTCCGGCAGCGCTGCTCGCCCCGACCCTGGCCGGGTTCGCCGACCGCGTCCCCCGCGAGCGGGTCCTCTTCGCCTCCAGCTTCGTGCGCGGTGTCGCGACGTTGGCGTGCGCGCCCGTCCTGCTCGCCGACGGGCCGGTGGAGATCGTCTATGGACTCGCGGCGATCTCGACGATCGCCTTCACGCCGTACCGTGCCTCGCACTCCGCACTGCTGCCGTCGCTCTGCAGGACCCCGGACGAGCTGACGAAGGTCAACGTCGTGCGGGGTGCGCTCGACGGAGTGAGCGTCGTGTCGGGCCCCTTCGTCGCGGCCCTGCTCGTCGGTCTCGGCGACGTGGCGAACGTGTTCGTCTTCTCCGGAGCGATGGGCCTGGTCTCGGCCGTGCTCGTGGTTGCGCTGCACTACGAGCGGATGGTGCCGGAGGTCTCGGCGCGGACGTCGTTCGTGTCGGACCTTCGCGACGGCTTCCGGGCCGTCAGGTCGAACGCCGGCGTCGGGCTCACCTTCTGGCTGATCATCCTGCAGGCCGCGATCCGTGGTGCGTTCACCGTCCTGGTCGTCGTGGTCGCGATCGACCTGCTGTCGGGTTCCGACTCCGACGTGGGAGTCCTTCAGGGAGCCGTCGGAGTGGGCGCACTGGTCGGCAGCGCGCTCTGCACCCGTCTCGTCGGTAGTCGCGCGATGGCGCGCTGGCTCGGCATCGCGGTCGTCATGTGGGGGCTGCCGCTGGCGATCATGGGGGCTGCTCCCTGGTTCATCGTGGCGCTGGCCGCCGCCCCGGTGATCGGCGTCGGCAACGCGCTGGTGGACGTCACGGCTTTCACGATGCTCGGGCGCCTGGTGCCGGACGCAGTCATGGGCCGGGTCTTCGGGCTGCTCGAGAGTGTCGGGGCCGTTGCGGTCGGAGTCGGCGGGCTCGTCGTACCCCTGCTCATCGAGCTGCTGGGAGTGAAGGGCGCGCTGCTCACGATCGGAATGGTCGCGCCGGTCGTCGTGGGAGCGCTGTGGCCGCGACTGACGGTCCTCGACAGCGGGCTGACCGTACGCACCGAGGCGATCACCCTGATCCGGGAAGTGCCCATGCTTCGTCCGCTTCCGGTGCCGGTGCTCGAGCAGCTGGCCACCCACCTCGAACGCCGCGAGCTCTCGCCGGGGGAGACGGTCTTCGAGGCGGGGGATACCGGTGACCGGTTCTACGTGGTCGAGTCCGGCACGGTGCACGTGGTCGACGACGGGCTGGTGGTCCGGGCCATGGGGCCCGGCGACGGCTTCGGGGAGATCGCGCTGCTCGGCGACACGGTGCGCACGATGACGGTGGAGGCAGCGGACGACGCTGTCTTGCAGGGGATCTGCCACCTGGACTTCGTGCCGGCGGTGCGGAGCTTCGGGGATGCGCGGTCGGCCGCGGATGCCGTCAGGTCGAAGTACCTCGCAGAGGCGCCGGGGCGGGCTGCGCTGGACCCCGATTTGGAGTGACTCACACCCCTCCCGTAAGGTTGGGTTCACCGACGCGGGGTGGAGCAGCTCGGTAGCTCGCTGGGCTCATAACCCAGAGGTCGCAGGTTCAAATCCTGCCCCCGCTACAAAGTTCAGGCGTGGGATCCGGTCGGATCCCACGCCTGAAAGTATTTTGATTTGATCCACCCTCCAAGAACCCTCCACTTTCGGTGCGGGGACGTGGCTCCGGACCGCGTTGGTCTCAGCCGGTCCCGACTGCTGCCGGTCCGTGCCGATGCCTGCGGTGCCGGATGCGCACCTGAAGTGCATGAGCACCCATCACCTCGAAGGTCTCGACCGGCTCATCAGCATCGACGAGCTCTCCGACTACCTCGGCGTGCCCGTCAAGACCATCTACGACTGGCGCCTGACGGGCCACGGCCCCTGCGCGATCCGGGTCGGTCGGCACCTGAAGTACGCGATCCCGGACGTTCGCGAGTGGCTGGCAACCCAGCGCGAGAGCGCGCCAGGACGGGCCGCGTCTGGGGGGTGACCAATGGCTAGGCCCCGCACGCCGATCGGAACCTTCGGCGACATCGACTTCACCACTCTCGGGCCCGCACGGGTGCGAGCGCGAACTCGAGTACGCGACTTCGACGGCCAGGTCCGGCGCGTCGAAGCGACGGCCTCGAGCAGGAAGCTCGCTGAACATCGGCTCAAGGAGAAGCTCGCGCAGAGGGCAACACACGGCGGCAGCCGACAACTGACCCCCGATAGCTCGTTCAAGGAGCTCGTGGAGGTCTGGCTCGCCGACTTGGACCTTGAATGCGGATTGGCGCCGAGCACACGGGCTCTCTACGAACGCAACATGCGCCAACTGGTGATGCCAGCGTTCGAGCACTACACCCTCCGCGAGGTAACCATCGGTCGGATCGAGCCGTTCCTCAAGTCGTTGGCCGCGAACAAGAGCTACAGCTATGCGAAGCAAGCGAAGACCGTGCTGAACCTCGCACTCGGGCTTGCCGCCCGTTACGAGGCGATTCCGAAGAATCCGGTCCGAGAGGCGAAGCGAATGAAGAAGCCGCCGTCTGAGGCGGTTTCGCTCACGCACGACCAGGTCGAGGCGATCCGGGCGGCGGCCCGAGCCTGGCGTCGCGGCCCAGGCGTTCCTGGCCCACCGCCTGACGGTCAGCTTGAGCAGATCATCGAAGTCATGCTGGGGACCTCTGCCCGCATCGGTGAAGTACTCGCCATCCGGAAGTGCGACGTCGACGTCACCTGCACGCCGGCGACGGTGCTCATCTGCGGCACAATCGTC
>DASSPN010000069.1:0-2876 GCA_035699605.1 Nocardioidaceae bacterium
CTCGGCGAAGGTCGGGCTGGCGACGAGGACGGTGCCGCCCATCGAGGCGATGCACAGGGTCGCGAGAATGTTGGCGGTGCGCTTCCGGCCGTTCGTCACGAGCGGACGGTCTCCTCTTTGTCTCACGTCTACCGGGTTAGCTGACGGGTTCGGGCCGGCAAAGAAGCCCTACGCACGCTCGTCCTGCCACGGTCAGCAGCAGGTCGAGCCGGCGATTCACCCCAGGTACCTGGGTCCCCGGTTCCGGTCTCCGCAGCCCCCGGCGGTTCCCAGACTCGACGCAGCACCTGAGCCGACCCGGTCTGGCCAGCTTGTACAGGTGCTGAACGAGTAGGTTACGACCCGGTCTCGGGAGGCAGCAAACGGGTGTGGCGCGTGTCGCTCCACTGTCCAGTCCGACAACGCCTCAGGTGTCACACACGTCACACCAGCCTCAGAGGCGACGTGCCAGCAATCGGTACAGCAGGCGTCTCTGTACGGAGGCCAGGCGGGCACGTCGACGACCGCGAGCCAGGTCCCGGTCGCTGACGACGCCGGGCCATTGCCCGGCGACCTCCTCGAACAGCGCCTCCACCTGTCGCGACTGCTCACGCTGCAACCGGACGCTCCACTGCCGACCGGAGACCCGGAACGAGGCGAGGACCTCGGGGACGGCCACCAGGTCCCCGAGCTCGAGGACGCGCAGGTAGGTCCGCAGGTCGATGACGTAGCCGTCCTGACCCTGCCACCCGCCGACAGCCCTCAGCGCGTCACGGCGGAACATGACGCAGGCGGGCTCGCCGAGGATGTTGGTCCCGGCTCGCACCGTCCGGCGCACCACCTCGGGCGCTGAGGCTCGGCCGGACAGCCCCCCGAGCCCCCTGCTGCCCATGATCGGCCGACCCGCGGAATCGATGATCCGGCGGGGGGACGCCACCATCACGACGCTCTCCCCCTCATCGAACGCCGACACCTGGCGGTCAAGGCAGGTCGGCTCGAGGACATCATCCCCGCACACCAGCTTCAGGAGCGGCGCCGTGGCCATGCCCGTCGCGTGGTTCCAGTTGCGCTCGGCTCCGCCGCCAGGATCGACGCGGTGCAGCTGCACTCGCGGGTCGGCGGCATATCGCTGCACGATCTCCCACGTCGCGTCGCGAGACGAATGGTCCGTGACGACGAGCTCGAAGTCGCCGAACGTCTGGTCGAGGATCGACTCGATGGTCGCGCCGACGTGCGCCGCGTTGTTGTAGGTGGGAACGACGACCGATACGGCCGTCACGACGGCAGGCGAAGGGTTTCGCCGTCGGCGCTCGGCCCGGACGCGGCGCGCTCGCGGTGCGCCGCCGCCCGTTGGGTCAGGGAGTCGAAGCCCACCAGGTACGTGGGCCGTTGCTGACTCGCTACGAACAGCCGAGCGACGTACTCCCCCAGCAGCCCGAGGCAGAGAAGCTGGACTCCACCGAAGAGCCCGACGGTCGCCACCATCGACGTCCACCCGGGCACCGTTCCGCCGGTGAAGTGACCCACGACGGCCCACGCGATCATGAGCACCGAGAGCGTCGCTCCCAGCAGCCCGGCAATGGTGGCGAACCGCAGCGGCGCCGCCGAGAACGAGGTCACGGAGTCGAACCCGAGCGCGACCATGCGCCGCATCGGGTACTTGGTCCGACCGGCCGCGCGCGCCTCACGCGAGTACTCCACCTGACCGGAGGGGAAGCCGAACCACGGGATCACCAGGCGGTAGACACGCCCATGCTCCGGCAGCGCGGACAAGGCAGCCATCACCCGCCTGCTGATGAGGCGGAAGTCGCCGGCGTTGTCGGGCAGCTGCGGCCCGGACAGTCGCCGCATGAGCTTGTAGTAGATGCCGGCCGTGCCTCGTTTGAGCCGGGAGTCCACCGAGCGGTCGGAGCGCACTCCGTAGACGACGTCGAGGCCCTCATCGCGAGCCATCCGCACCATGTCGGCGATCGTCTCGGGCGGGTCCTGGAGGTCTGCGTCGATCGTTACCGCGAAGTCGCCGCGCGCGGACGTGAGCCCGGCGGTCAGCGCCGCCTGGTGCCCGGCGTTGCGCAGCAACCGGACCACCCGGAGCTCGGGCCATTCGTGGCGGTGGGCAAGCAGGATCTCGGCCGTGCTGTCTCGGCTCCCGTCGTCCACGCAGACGACCTCGTATGTCAGGTCGTCGCTGCGTCGCACCAGCTCGTCGAGCACCGGACGCAATCGCGCCACGAAGAGGGGTACGACAGCCTCCTCGTTGTACATCGGCACGACGACCGAGAGCATGGTGGACACGCGTCTGTGGTACCACGCAGGGCATGCCTCGGGGGGCGAAACGACACAAGCCGAACCGAACGTATGACTAGGCCACCTCGGGCCCCTTCTCTGCCCTCACCATGCGGAGCGGCGGCACGAGGCCCGACCCGGCAAGGACATCGAGGGCACGCTGTTCCTCGTCGCCGAACCCAAGCTCCGGGGGTGGGCCGAGCAGGACCGTCACCACGCAGTCATGGCAGGCAAGGCCCCGCACCACGCAGGTGTCGCAGTCGATGTGCACGCTCACGTTCAGCCTCCTGGGGAAGTCGTCGCAACGAGCCTCGCAACCGCCGCCGACAGTTTCTCGAAAGCTGGATCCCCAGGGGCGGCCGCCGAATAGCCTGGATCGTCCTGACGCCATGGGACGGCGCCCACCGTGGAGGAGAGTGTGGAGACACCTGAGCGGCCCCCGGGCTGGAGTCCGGCGCTGTGGGCTGCGGCAATGGTGACCAGCTTGTCCTGGTCGTTCCTGTGCAACCTGGTGCTCGAGCTCATGCAGACGGGTGGCAACTGGGACAGACTGGTCACGTACACACTGCACGACCGCGCCGTGCTCTTCGCCCTCGGGAGCCTGCTGGTCT
>DASSPN010000070.1:0-5714 GCA_035699605.1 Nocardioidaceae bacterium
CGGGAACGGGTCGACCGGGAGACCCGGCAGCTCGTCCGCCAGCGCCTGATGACCCTTGTCGACGAGCTCCTTGCGGGCCTCCTCGTCGAGGGTGATGTCGACCTCACGCCACGCCTCGTCGATCGCGTCGGACTCGAGACGAGTCCAGTTCTGACCGTTGGGCGCCTCCGTCGTCGGGATGTTCTCCGAGCAGAAGGTCGAGCAGATGCCGGGGTCGGTGGACGGCGGGACCTGGGCGTACAGAGCGATCTCGAAGATGCCCTGCGGGCCCCACTCGCCGAAGAGGGTGCCGGCCTCCGTGAAGTTCAGCACGAGGTCGAAGCCAGCCTCCTTCCACTGCGCCTGGAGGATCTCACCGGTGCGCTCACGACGGGCGTTGCCGGCCGTCGAGTTCAGCTCGATGGAGGCCTTCTCGCCGCCCTTCTCCCAGATGCCGTCGGCACCCTTGGTCCAGCCGTCGCCCTCCATCAGCTCAGCGACCTTGTCGAGGTCGTGCTGGTAGATGTCGAACGGATCGCTGTACCACTTGGCGTTGGCCGGCGTCATGAAGGCGTCGATGGGCTCGATGTCCGGGTTCACCGGCTTGAACAGCGCATCCACGATCGCCTGGCGATCGGTGGCGTACGCCAGCGCCTGGCGCACGGCCAGGCTGTCGAGCGGCGGCTTGTCGGTGTTGAACCACAGCGCCTCGTAGTTCAGCGAGTCGATGACGCTGAACTCGGTGTCCGGGGCGTTGCGGAGCTCCTCGAGCTCGAGCTGGGCCTGCGGGTAGATCGCAGCGACCTGGCCCGACTTGTACGCCTCGACCTCGGCAGCCGTCTCCGGCACGAAGTTGAAGACGACCTGCTCGATGTAGGGCTTCTGACCCCAGTAGTTCTCGTTCGGGACGAGCGTCACGCTCGAGCCCTTCGCCCACTCCTCGATCTTCCAGGGGCCGCCGGACCAGTCGTAGCCGTCCTTCATGGCGGCGTTGCGGTCCTGGCCCTCGAGGAGGTGCGACGGGTAGATGCCGTAGAACCCACCGAAGAGGTCCTTCCAGGCGGCGAAGTCCTTCTCGAACGTCACGACGGCGACCTTGGGATCGCTGTCGTCGACCTCGGTGATGTCCTTGTAGCCGGTCTGGTCGTAGATGTCGGTGCCGTTCTTGATCTGGTCCCACGTGTACTTGAAGTCCGTGGACGTGATCGGCTCGCCGTCGGACCACACCGCGTCCTCGGCGATCGTGTACGTCACGGTCATGCCGGGTCCATCGGTGTCGTCGAGGACGGGATCCTCGGCCATGAGCGGGCTGATGACCTGCTCACCTGACTCCTGGTCGAAGTCGTGCACGCGCGGCATGGTGTAGGCCGCCATCGTCCAGATGCCCCAGGAGGCGCCGGCGCAGCTGGAGATCCAGTCCGCGCACTCGGGCTCCTGCTCGGCACCCAGGACGAGCGTCCCACCAGGCTCGGGCTCGCCTTCGGCGGAACCCTCCGTGGTCTCGGTGGTGTCTTCCCCCGAGGTCGTGTCGTCGTCATCGTCGCCACCGCATGCTGCGGCAACGAGCGTCAACGCCATGAACAGTGCGATGAGCCTGGCTAGCGCTCGTCGGTCACGCAATGTGGGTCCTCCTGTGTCTGGGATGTAGGCGTGGCGCAGCCCGCCAAGGGTGCTACTGGAGGCGCAGCGCCAAGATCACCGTCGTGAACGCGAACACGACGGCGACTCCGACGGTGATGCGATCGAGGTTCCGTTCCATCACCGTCGACCCCGCTGCGGACGTGCCCATGCCTCCACCGAACATGTCGGAGAGGCCACCACCTCGGCCACTGTGCAACAGGATCAGCAGGATCAGCATGAGCGAGACCAACACGTGGACCACGACGATCGCTGCGGTCAGCACGGCACGTTTCCTTCGCAAAGCACCTGCACGGGAAGTGGACGTTACCAGAGGGTCAAGTTGCGGACGGGGAACGTCAGCGTTTCGATCTCTAGACGGTTCGGAACTGGACGATTCGCGAGAACTCGTCGGGATCGAGCGACGCTCCGCCCACGAGGGCGCCGTCGATGTCCGGCATCGCCATCAGCTCGGCGATGTTGCTCGGCTTGACCGACCCGCCGTACTGGATGCGCGTCGACGCGCCGACCACCGAGCGGATGGCCGCGCACACTGCCTGCGCATCTTCTGACGTCGCTGTACGACCGGTGCCAATCGCCCAGATCGGCTCATAGGCCACGACCAGGCCGTCGACCTGCTCCTGCTTGATGCCGGCCAGGCCGGCCTTCAGCTGCCCGAGCACCTTGTCCTCGGTGCCGCCCGCCTCGCGCTCGTCGAGCGTCTCGCCGACGCACAGGATCGGCGTCATCCCGTGCTTGAGGATCGCCTTCACCTTCTTGTTCACCATCTCGTCGGTCTCGCCGAACAGCTCGCGGCGCTCGGAGTGACCGGCGATCACGTAGCGCACGTTCAGCTTCTCGAGCATCGCCGGGCTGACCTCACCGGTGAACGCGCCCTTCTCCTCCCAGTGGCAGTGCTGCGCACCGAGCGCGATCGGGATGTCGTCCGACTCGAGGACGTTCTGCACGGGCCGGATGTCGGTCAGCGGCGGGTGCACGCTCACGTCGACCGCCTCGTAGTCCTCCTTCTTCAGGATGTACGAGAGCTTCTGCACCACCTGGATCGCCTCGAAGTGGTTGTGGTGCATCTTCCAGTTGCCGCTGATCAACGGCTTACGCGTGGGCATTCGGTGCCTTCCTCAGCGCTTCCAGTCCGGGCAGGTCGCCCTGCTCCAGCAGCTCGAGCGACGCTCCGCCACCGGTCGACACGTGGTCGATCTCCTTGTCGAGACCGAACTGCTTGGCTGCCGCCGCGCTGTCGCCGCCACCGACGACGGTGAAGCCGCTGCACTCGGCCACGGCCATGGCGACGGTCCTGGTCCCGGCCTCGAAGCGCGGGTCCTCGAACACGCCCATGGGGCCGTTCCAGAACACGGTGCGGGCCTCGGCGATGACGTCGCTGAAGATGCCGCCGCTGTAGGGACCGATGTCGAGGCCCTTGCTGCCGGCGGGCAGGTCGACGCCCACGTCGCGCACCTGGTCGCTCGGGTCGAGCACGCGGATGTCCTCGGGCAGCACGATGCGGTCGCCGGCGCGCTCGAGCAGGGCCCGGCAGGTGTCGATCTGGTCCAGCTCGCACAGCGAGTCGCCGATCTCGTGGCCCTGGGCGGCCAGGAACGTGAAGCACATGCCGCCGCCGATCACGAGCCGGTCCACGACGCCGAGCAGCGCGTCGATCACACCGAGCTTGTCGCTCACCTTCGAGCCGCCGAGGACGGCGACGAACGGACGCTTCGGCTCGGTGCGCAGTCCGCTCAGCACCTCGACCTCGCGCGCCAGCAGGCGACCGGCGGCGCTCGGCAGCGACTGGGGCGGACCGACGATCGACGCATGGGCGCGGTGAGCGGCACCGAACGCATCGTTCACGTACGCGTCCATGCCCTCGACCAGCTTGGCCACGAACGCCGGGTCGTTCTTCGTCTCACCCGGGTCGAAGCGCAGGTTCTCGAGCAGCTCGACGCCGGGCGCGAGCTCGTCGAGCCGCGCTCGGACCGGCGCCATCGACCACTTCGGATCGGGTTCGCCCTTCGGTCGACCGAGGTGCGAGCACGCGACGATCGTCGCCCCTTGCGCCTGCAGCCACTGGATGGTCGGGAGCGCGGCGCGGATGCGGAGGTCGTCGGTGATCGTGCCGCTGCTGTCCAGCGGCACGTTGAAGTCGGCGCGGAGCAGCACCCGCTTCCCCTCCAGGGGAGGCAGGTCCTCCAGGGTCGGAACGAGCACTACTTCTGGTTGGCGGCGCCGACGATGAGCGCCAGGTCGACCAGGCGCGTGGAGTAGCCCCACTCGTTGTCGTACCAACCGAAGATCTTCACCATCGAGCCCATCGCCATGGTCAGCTTGGAGTCGAACGTGCACGACGCCGGCGACCCGACGATGTCGGACGACACGATCTCGTCCTCGGTGTAGACGAGCACCTTGGCGAGCGGCCCGGAGCCGGCGGCGACCTTGAACGCCTCGTTGACCTCCTCGACCGTGACCTCACGGCCGAGGACGCCGGTGAAGTCGGTGATCGAGCCGTCCTGGACGGGCACCCGCAGCGAGCTGCCGTCGAGCTTGCCCTTCATCGACTCCAGCACCAGCGAGGTGGCGCGGGCAGCACCGGTGGATGACGGGACGATGTTCACCGCCGAGGCGCGCGCACGGCGCATGTCCTTGTGGGCCAGGTCGAGCAGGTTCTGGTCGTTCGTGTACGCGTGCACCGTCGTCATGAGGCCCTTCTCGACGCCGAACGCGTCGTCGAGGACCTTGATCATGGGGACGAAGCAGTTCGTCGTGCACGACGCGTTCGAGACGATCGTCATCGACGGGTCGAACTGGTCGTCGTTCACGCCCACGACGAACGTGGCGTCGACGTTGGTGGCGGGGGCGCTGATGATCACGCGCGGCGCACCGCTCTCGACGTGCGCCTTCGCCTTCTCGCCGTCGGTGAAGATGCCGGTCGACTCGATGACGACGTCGACGCCCAGGTCGCCCCAGGGGAGCTTGCCGGGATCGCGCTCGGCGAACACCCGGAACGAGTCGCTGCCGACGCTGATGCCGTCGCCCGTGACCTTGATCTCGTCCTCGAGCTTTCCGTGCGTCGAGTCGTACTTGAGGAGGTGTGCGCTCTGCTCCGTCGTCATGCCGGGGTCGTTGACGGCCACCAGGTCGACGTCGATCCCATGGCGCTTGGCCGAGCGGTAGAAGTTGCGGCCGATGCGGCCGAAGCCGTTGATGCCCACTCGTACGGTCATGGCGTGGACGGTAGCCGGGCCGTGCGAGGAGCCCCTAACGCTTGACGTCCCGGTGGAAGACCCGGGGCTCGAAGCCCCGCTTGCGGAGCCGTCCGGCCAGCTCGTCGGCGATCACCACGCTCCGGTGCCGCCCACCGGTGCAGCCCACGGCGATGGTCAGATACGACTTCCCCTCAGCCACGTAGCCCGGCAGCAGCACGTCGAACAGCCCCTCGAGCTTCTCCAGGAACTCCCCCGTCTGTGGGTTCTCGAGCACGTAGCGGCGCACCGCCTTGTCCCGGCCGGTCTTGGGCCGCAGCTCGTCGACCCAGTGGGGATTGGGCAGGAACCGGCAGTCGAGGACGAGATCGACGTCGAGCGGCAGCCCGTGCTTGTAGCCGAACGACATGACGGTGGTCTGCATGCCACCTTGGGGCGCGTCGTGCCCGAAGAGGTCGGTGATGCGGTCCCGCAGCTGGTGCACGTTCAGGTCGCTGGTGTCGATCACGACGTCGGCTTCCGCCTTGAGCGGCTCGAGGGACTTGCGCTCGCTCTTGATCGAGTCGATGACGCCGGTGCCCTCGCCGCGCGGGTGTCGTCGCCGTGTGTCCTCGTAGCGGCGCACGAGCACGTCGTCCGACGCGTCGAGGAACAGGACGCGCACGTCCTCGATCGTCGCCCGCATCGTCTGCAAGGCGACCGCCAGGTCCTCGGCCACGCCCTGGGTGCGCACGACGAGCGCGACCTTCTCGATGGCGCTGCCCTTGGCGTGCACCAGGTCGATGACCTTGTCGAGCAGCTCGGTCGGCAGGTTGTCGATGACGAACCAGCCCATGTCCTCGAACACGTTGGCGGCCTGGCTGCCGCCCGCTCCCGAGAGCCCGGTGACGAGGACGACGGACG
>DASSPN010000071.1:0-49764 GCA_035699605.1 Nocardioidaceae bacterium
GGACCGACGATGAACATCGACCGCGCCGTCTTCGCCCTGGCCGGCTCCCTCACCCTGCTCAGCGCGCTGCTCGCCGTACTCGTGTCACCGTGGTGGCTGCTGCTGGCCGCGTTCGTCGGAGCGAACCAGCTGCAAGCCAGCATCACGGGGTTCTGTCCGGCCGCCACGATCCTGGGGCGCTTCGGTGTCAAGGCGGGCTGTGCCTTCGAGTAGGCCTCGGCTGCCTGGGGCCGGATGACGCGTTGGTGCCATTGCGCCCGGCCGACCTTCCACCCAGGCTGTTCGCGTGCACCGGTCAGTTACCGGTGTGATCGTCTCCCCCAGGAGCACTGATGAACCCGACCGCCCAGCAGACCGTCATCTCGTCGGACGGCACGCCCATCGGCTTCGAAGTCAGCGGCAGTGGTCCGGTGCTCATCACCGTGCACGGCGGGACAGCCGACCGTTCGCGATGGAACACCGTGGCACCGCTGCTGGCGCGTCACTTCACCGTCTGGGCGGTGGACCGTCGCGGTCGTGGACTGAGCGGTGACGCCACGACGTACTCGCTGGAGGCGGAGGCCGAGGACATCAGGACGCTTGTCAGGGAAGCCGGCCCGGGATCCGTTCTGCTCGCACACTCGTACGGCGCCACCTGCGCGATGGCTGCTGCCTCGGAGCTCCACGACCTCGCCGCGCTGGTGCTCTACGAACCTGCCTTCGAGACCCCGGGCCACGTGATCGTCGACGAGGAGACGTTCCGCGAGGTCGAGTCCCTGCTCGCGGCCGATGATCGCGACCAGGCTCTGACACTGTTCTTCAGACGGATCATCGGGCTTCCCGACGAGATGATCGACGCCATGCGGCCCACGCCGATCTGGGCGGCACGGTTGGCAGCTGCGCACACCATGCCTCGCGAGGGGCGATCAGCCCAGGGCTTCCAGGTCGACGCTGAGAAGCTGAGGGGACTGGGCTACCCGGTACTGGTGTTGCGAGGCACAGAGAGCCCTGCCTGGCTCAGATCCGCTGCGGCAGCCGCGAGCGAGGCGATCCCTGGGAGCTCCCTGGTCGAGCTCGAGGGTCAGGCGCACATGGCGATGGACACAGCTCCGGACTCGTTCGTGCGCGAGGTTGTCTCCTTCCTCCGGCGCAGCGAGGTCCCTCTCTCTTGAGTCCGGGTGGGCGAGCAACCCTCACCAATGCTCGTAGTGTTCCCGTCTAGATCATCGTGTAGATCGCGAAGATCGCGATCACCACGATCACGCCCAGGACGACGGCGAGGATGGGTAGCAGCACCGGCCGTTCTGGCCCGTTGAGCGGCTTGTTGGTACGAGGCTCTTCCATCGCCTAGGGGTGCCCGACCCAGTCGAGTACATGCGGAGCTATCCCACCGAGTAGCGCTCGGACTCCTCGGCACGGCTCAACAGGATCGCCTGCTCGCTCTCGTTGCGCGTCAGGGAGGCTGCGAGGCGGAACGACGAGGCGGCCTCGGCATGGCGCCCTGCCCGTGCGAGCAGGTCACCTCGCACGCTCGGCAACAGGTGCGAGCCGCCCAAGGCTTCGCCCGACAGCTCATCGAGGACGGCCAGGCCGGCACTCGGGCCCGATGCCCGTCCGTGCGCGACAGCCCGATTGACCTCCACGACCGGGCCGGGCGCCGCCTGCGCGAGTACGTCGTACAGGGCGGCGATCGATCGCCAGTCGGTCTCCTCGGCGGTAGCGGCACGGGCATGACGCGACGCGATAGCTGCCTGCAGGTAGTAGCGGCCGACCGGCGTCCCGCGAGCTGCGAGCTGCTCGGCCCGCGCGAGGGCAGCCAGTCCGCGCCGGATGAGGAGCTCGTCCCAGAGGCTGCGGTCCTGGTCGTCCAGCAGGACCGCTCGGCCGTCGGCGTCGACGCGAGCAGCGCTGCGCGAAGCCTGCAGCTCGAGAAGCGCCTGCAAGCCGTGCACCTCGGGCTCGTCCGGCATCAGCTCGGCCAGCATCCTGGCGAGCCGGATCGCCTCGATGGTCAGCTCCGGACGCATCCAGTCGTCACCGGACGTCGCTGTGTATCCCTCGTTGAAGATCAGGTAGACGACGGCCATCACGTCGCCGAGGCGGGCTGCGCGCTCCTCCCCCAAGGGAAGGTCGAACTCGGCTCGGGCCTCGGAGAGGGTCTTCTTCGCTCGGGAGATCCGCTGACCCATCGTGGACTCCGCAGCGAGAAGACCACGAGCGATCTCCGCAGTCGTCAGCCCGCCGACCAGGCGGAGCGTCAGCGCTGCTCGGGACTCCGGGGTCAGCTGCGGATGGCAGGAGAGGAAGATCAACCGGAGGACGTCGTCCTCGATGAAGTCCACCTGGTCGGTGAGGTCGGGCATCGCGTCCTCCTCTCCCAGGCCATGACCGAGCTCCAAGGTCTTCCTCCGCAGGTTGTCGGCGCGTCGGAAGAAGTCGACGGCGCGGCGCTTGGCGACGGTCATCAGCCACGCGCCCGGGCTGTCCGGAATGCCGTGGACCGGCCACTGCTCGAGCGCGCTCAAGAGCGCGTCCTGCGCCAGGTCCTCGGCCAGGTCGAGATCCCGGGTCATCCGGGTCAGGGCACCGACCAGCCGCGCGGACTCCTCCCGCCAGGTGGCGGTGACGGTGTCCGCAGTCGTCTCGGCCATGCGGCCAGCCTAGGGGCGGCCGGCCGCCTGGCCGCGTCTCGACGTACTCGTCAGGCTTCGACAGCCGCTGGAGGCTACTCCGCGACCTGGCGCAGCGTCGCGACCATCTCGCACTCGGGCCAGTACTTCGCGTGGAGCTCGGCGAACTCCGCCTGCCCGGCGATGGCCTCCTCGAGGGTGTCGTACTGCAGCAGCGCCCAGCCCCCGACGACCTCCTTGGCCTCGGCGTAGGGGCCGTCGACCCGCGTCGTCTCGCCCTTGCGGACCACGAAGTTCACCGCGTCCTCGGTGCCGAACAGGCCACCGCCGTCCAGGAAGTGCCCCAGCTGGGCCTGCTCACCGATGTAGGTGTCCATGGCCTCGAACAACGCCTGCGGCGGCTGCCCGATGCCCTCTGCCATCTTCACGAAACCCATGAAACGCGGCATTGCTTGCTCCTCGAACTCCTGGGCTCACCGCTGCTCGGTGACCCGACTCGCCCATACGTCGATTCGCATCCTGCCGCTTCGACATCGACTCCGAAACTATTTTCCGGAGGCGCCGCCGGCCCGCCCCGGCTCGTGCGCGACCTCCTCGGCGCGACTCAGGTCGAGGCGCCAGATCACCGCACTGCCGACGAGCGCCACGATCACGGCCACGGAACTGATCAGAATCATGGTGCCCACGACTGTCTCCTCAGAGTTAAACAAGAACTTACACATCATGTATAACTCTGTTCGGTGCGAAGGGCAAGGGCAGCCGCGAACCCCGACGGGGGCTCACGACACCAGGGGCTCGCCCTCCACGACACCTGTCTGCACCCGCCACAGTCCGGCGTACGCACCCTCGGCGGCGAGCAGCTCGTCGTGCGTCCCGGCCTCGACGACTCGCCCGGCGTCGATCACCCAGATCCGGTGCGCGTGGCGCACCGTCGAGAGCCGGTGCGCCACCACGATCGCCGTGCGGCTCTGCGCGGCATGGCGCAGCGACTCCTGGATCGCAGCCTCGGTCTCGTTGTCCACCGCGCTGGTCGCCTCGTCGAGCACGAGGATCGCCGGATCCCGCAGCAGTGCGCGGGCGAGGGCGAGTCGCTGACGCTGACCGCCGGAGAGCGTGACTCCACGCTCCCCCACCCAGCTGTCGAGCCCGTCGGGAAGGGCGTCGATGAAGTCGAGCGCGGCGGCCGCCCGAGCTGCCTCGCGGACCTCCTCGCGCGTGGCCCCGGGCCGGCCGTAGGCGATGTTGTCGGCGATCGTCCCGGCGAAGACGAACACGTCCTGCGCGACGTAGCCCATCGACCCGCGCAGGGAGTCCCAGTCGAGGTCACGGACGTCCTGCCCGTCGAGGAGGACCTGGCCGGATCTCGGGTCGTCGAAGCGGAGCACGAGCCTCTGTACCGACGACTTTCCTGCGCCCGTGGGGCCGACGATCGCGTGCGTCTCGCCGGCAGGGATGACCATGTCCAGGCCGTGCAGCACGTGGGGGCCGTCGGCGTAGCCGGCGTACACGTCACGCAGCTCGACGGCTCCCCGCACCGGCCGGACCAGGGACCGCTCCCCCGCCGGTACGGCGATCGGCTCGGCCAGGAGCCGGAGGATGCGCGTCGCCGACGCCCGTCCTCGCTGGTAGAGGTCGAGCACCTCGGCCACGGCGGTCAGCGGCCAGAGCAGCCGCTGGGTCATGAAGACGAGCACCGAGTAGAGGCCCAGCTCGAGGTCGCCACGAAGGGTGGCCCAACCACCCAGGAGCAACGTGCAGGTGAACCCGGCCAGGATGGCCATGCGCACCAGGGGCACGAATGCGGCGGACGACCGGATGGCCTCCAGGTTCGCACGCCGGTACGCCGTCGAGGCCGCCGCGATCCGGTCGCGCTCCCGGTCCTCCGCGGTGAAGGCCTTGATGGTCGCGATGCCGGCGAGGTTGGCCGAGAGCGCCTCCGACAGGTCCGCCACCGTGTCGCGGACCCGGGTGTACAACGGCTCCAGCCGTCGCTGGAAGAACAGCGACCCGACGATGATCACCGGGATCGGGAGGAAGGCGAACAGCAGCAGCTGCCAGGACGCGAAGGCGAACACGGCGCCGACGAGGACGACGTTGAGCGTGGTCTGCAGGATCGAGGGCGCACCCACGTCGAGGAAGCGCTCGAGCTGGTTCACGTCGTCGTTCAGCGTCGCGAGCGTAGACCCCGAGCCACGAGACTCGTGCCAGGACATGTCGAGGTGCTGGGCATGGTCGTAGGCCTCGACCCTGAGCTCGTGCTCGATGCCTTGCGCGAGCCCCCGCCACAGCACGTTCGCGACGTACTCCGACACCGACTCGACGACCCACACGACGACGTTGAAGCCGGCGAGCCAGGCGAGCTGGGCGTACCTCGAGTCGACCCCGAGGAGGGCGCCGACGAAGGAGCCGTCGCCGCGGACGACCACGTCGACGGCGGCTCCGATGAGCAGCTCGGGCATCACGTCCGCGACCTTGTTCACCGTGGAGAACGTCACGGCGGCCACGAAGCGGCGGCGGTAGCGGCGATGACGCTGCCACAGTGCGCCCAGCGGGCGATCCGGCGAACCAGACACAGGAGCTCCTCACGGCGGCGGACGACCAACAGCCAGTGGGGCGAACCTAAGTCATAGGCTCGAGCTCGACCCGACAAGCCCCCGAAGGAGGCATCGTGAGCGTTCTCCAGATGCGACTCGTGGTCGAGGCCGCGGACTACGACGAGGCGGTGGCGTTCTACCGCGACGTCCTCGGCGCCCCCGAGGAGCTCTTCGTCGACAGCGGGGACGGCGCCCGGGTCACCATCCTCGACATGGGCCGCGCCACGCTGGAGCTCAGCACTCCGGAGCAGGTGGACCTGATCGACCGGGTCGAGGTGGGTCAGCGGGTCAGCCCGCGACTCAGAGTCGCCTTCGAGGTGACGGACGTCGACGACGTCACGACGCGAGTCACCTCGGCCGGAGCCCGGCTGATCGCGCCTCCGACGCGCACGCCCTGGGACTCGCTGAACGCGCGACTCGAGGGTCCGGCGGACCTCCAGCTCACCTTGTTCGAGGAGCTCGCCCCGGAGACCTGACCGTTCGGGTGACACGGTCGGGACCAAGGACCTTCGGTTGGGCCCTTCCGGCCCTTCGGGACTCCCCTGGTCCCACGCGATCCTCGAGGAAGGTGGAACAGGGGAGGATCGCGATGCGGGCGCTTGTCGTCTTTGAGTCGATGTTCGGCAACACCGAACAGGTGGCCGAGAGCGTCGCCGAGGGCCTGCGCGACTACCTGGAGGCCGACGTCGTGGACGTCGCGACCTCACCGAGCGCCCATGCCGGGGACTACGACGTCATCGTCCTCGGCGCCCCCACCCACGCCTTCAGCCTCAGCACCCGCCGATCACGCCGCGACGCCTGGCTGCGCGGAGCGCGGGCGGGCGTCATGAGGTACGGACTCCGCGACTGGATCGCCGAGCTCGCACCCCCGCACGCGGCGGTCACGGCGGTGTTCGACACGCGAGCACGCCGCCTGCGGCTTCTGCCCGGCTCCGCCCGGACCGCGGCCCAGCTGCTGCGCAGGAAGGGCGCCGCGTCCCTCACCACGCCGCACTCCTTCTACACGCTCAGTGAGCGCGGTCCCCTGGCCGACGGGCAGCTCGAGCGTGCGCGGGAGTGGGGCGTGGCTCTCGCCATCCTGGCCGGAGCCTCGCCCCGGACCGGGAGCTGGCCATGACGTCCCCCTCACGCACCACCATCGAACGGATCGTCGCCGCCGCGTGCCGCGCGCCGAGCGTGCACAACTCCCAGCCCTGGCGCTGGAGGTACGACGGGGAGCGGCTCGACCTCTTCGCGGACTGGGACCGCCAGATCCGAACGGGTGACCCCGCCGGACGCGACCTCGAGATCAGCTGCGGGGCGGCACTGCACCACGCTGTCGTGGCGGCCGCAGCCGAAGGCCTGCTGGCGAGGGTGACCCGAGTCCCCGACGCGCTGGACAGCACCCACCTGGCCTCCCTGCGCTTCACCCCCACCAACGTGACCGTGATGGCGGAGACCACCGCCGAGGCGATCTATGCGCGGCACACCGACCGGCGCGAGCCCTCGTCGACCCCCGTCCCGGACAGCAGGCTGCAGGACCTCGCCCTCGTGGCTGCTGCGCACGGAGCGTTCGTGACCGCGGTGCGTGTTCCCGAGGACCACGCGGTGCTGACCGACCTGCGGCAGCTGTCCGCGCTGCTCCAGCACGACGACGACCACTACTTCCAGGAGCTTTCTCGCTGGACGCACAGCACCGGCGACGACGGCGTCCCGGACACGAACGTGCTCTTCGCACCGCCGGAACAGTCGAGGTACTCGGCCATGGCGCGCTTCCCCTCCGGGACACTGCGCGACGCCCCTGAAGACGGGGGCGACCCGGCGCCGTCCTGGCTGCTGGTGGCGACCTCGTCCGACGACACGCTGTCGCGACTGCGTGCCGGTGAGGCCCTCAGCGCCATGTCGCTGCTGGCCACCTTGCACGGGCTCAGCCTCGTCCCGTTCACGCAGCCCGTCGAGGTCGACGTGACGCGGACCCGCATGGAGGAGCGCGTTCTCTCCTCCGGGACCTGTTTGCAGCTCGTGCTGCGCGTCGGCGTCCCCCCTGCCGTGCGGGCACGCGTCCCCATGACGCGTCGTCGTCCCGTGCACGACGTCCTGACCCAGGTCGAGGTGAACGATGTCCGATCCTGATGTTCGCAGCCTGACCGTCCGCGACGTCATGAGCGACCGGCTCGTCTCCGTGTCCAGCAGCTGCCGTGTCGAGGACGCCCTGGACACGATCATCGGGACGCGGCTCCGTCACCTCGTGGTGTTGGGACCCCAAGGCCGGTGCCGGGGCATCATCACCTCCGAGTCCGTCGCCATGGCCGTGATCGCGCACGCCGTCCCCGAGGTGCACACCGTCGGGGAGCTGCTTCCCCAGGCCTTCACGGCCGTGGCGGCCCACACTTCCGTCGAGGAGGCCGCGAGTCTCATGCTGTCGGCGGTGGTCGATGCCCTGGCCGTGGTGGACGGCCTGCGGAGACCGTTGGGGATCGTGACCTGGTCCGACATCCTCCGCGCGGTGGCAAGCGGCGGCCGACCCGACCGCCTCCACCATGTCCCCTCTTGACCTCTGGGAGTCGGCCGGCATAGCTCTCGCCATCGGTCTGCTGATCGGTGCCGAGCGCGAGCGCGCCCTCGGCTCAGCGGGAAGTGCCGGTATCCGGACGTTCGCGCTCGTCGCGGTGCTCGGCAACGTGGTGTCCCTGGTGCCGGTGCCGGTTGCCGCCGTCCTCGCCGCCTCGGTCGCGATCCTCGTCGGCATCGAGTACTCCACCACGCGCCGTCAGGACGCCGGTCTCACCACCGAGGTCGCCCTGCTGACGACGCTCGCCCTGGGATACCTGACGCGGGACGAGCCGGCACTGGCCGTCGGGGCGGCTGTGGCGACGGTCGTCCTGCTGGTGTCGAAAGAGGCGCTGCACCACTTCGTGCGGGACACGGTCACCGACCTGGAGCAGACCGACGCGCTCAAGTTCTTCGTCATCGCCTTCGTCGTGCTGCCGCTCCTGCCCACCGGTCACTTCGGTCCGTACGACGTGTGGGTACCCCAGCGGATCTGGCTGCTGGTCGTGCTCATCACCGGCATCGGCTGGGTCGGCTACGCGGCATCACGGGTGCTGGGCGCCCGACGTGGAATGCTCGTCGCCGGGCTGGCCGGGGGCTTCGTGTCGGGCACCGCGACCATCGGCGCGATGGCCGCCCGGAGCAGGCACGGCCTCGACCGGTCGGCCGCCCTGGCCGGAGCACTGATGGCCAGTGTGGCAACCCTGATCCAGATCGCCGTCCTGGTGAGCGTGGCCGACCCACGCGTCGCGGGCCGACTCGCGGCCGCGCTGCTGCTGGGCGGACTCGTGCTGCTGGCCGAGGCGCTCCTCCTTGGTCGCCGGCAGACCACCGACCCTTCCCACGAGCCGGCAATCGGACGTCCCTTCGCGCTGGTTCCGGCGCTGGTCCTGGCGGCCGTGGTCTCCGGTGTGCTCCTGCTCGCGACGTGGATGAACCACCGCTACGGCAGCTCGGGAGCGATGCTCGCGGCGGCGACCGGAAGCCTGGCGGACACGCACGCGTCCGCGGTGGCCGTGAGCAGCCTCGCGCACGACGGCCAGATCAGCGTGGAGACGGCGACCCTCGCCGTTGCCCTGGGGCTGGCCACGAACACCGGCAGCAAGGTCGTGGCGGCGCTCGCGGGCGGAGGCAGGTCCTTCGCCCTGACCGTGCTCCTGCTGCACCTGCCGGCCGCGGCGGTGATGGCGCCGGCAGTCCTCCTCAGCCGCTGAACCGGGCCGAGTGCGCGAGGGGCCGCGACTCGAGCGCGTCGCCCTGGTCGACGTCGGGCACGACGAGCACGGGCGCCGACGAGTGCTTGACGCAGTACTCGCTCACGGACCCGAGCAGAGCCCTCGAGATGAGGCCTCGCCTGCCGTGCCCGACCACCAGCAGAGCAGCCCGACCCGCGCGCTCGACGAGCACCTTGCCCGCGTAGTCGTGGACGACGCTCTGGGAGATGACGGGAGGCTCGGGCAGCTTGGCCACGGCAGCGCCGATCAGCTCGTCCTGCATCGCCCACGCAGCGGCTTTAGCCTCCTCGAACGTGTCCGCGTGCGCCATCCCTTCGTACGGCGAGGCCCAGACCCAGGCGGTGACCACCTCGACCGTCGCGCCGCGCAAGAGACCCTCCTCGAGGGCGACGTCGAGAGCGGCTCGGGCCGCGGGCGAACCGTCGAGCCCGACGACGATGAGTGCAGGACGCTTCATGACAGCCACCTCAGTGCGCGTCGACGAGCGGGTGGACGACAGCCACGCTGCAGCGCGCCTTCTCGACGACGACCTGGCTCACCGAGCCGAGGAGCGCCGCGGCAGGGCCGTGGTGGGCACGGGCCCCGACAACGAGCAGGTCCGCCTCGCGCGACACCTCGACGAGGCGGTCGACGGCCGCTCGCGGGGTGATCTCGGTCTCGACGACCACGTCGACGTACTTCTCGCGGAGGCCGGCGAGCGACTCGGCGAGCCTGACCTCGTCGTACGTCCCGTCACCCTGCTGGTCGAAGGGGACCGTGGCGGAGCCGTGTACCACGCGAAGGAGGACACCGCGCTCGCTGGCCTGGGCGAAGGCGAACTCGAGAGCTCCGGACGAGGCGGCCGTGCCGTCCACCCCGACCACGATGGACGCCGTGTCCTTCTGCACCGCGTCGCGGGCGACCACGACGGGGCAGTGCGCACCCGAGCTCACGGCCACGCTCACGGAGCCGAGGGCGATGCTGCCGAGCGTCCCGAGACCCCGGGACCCGATCACGACGACTCGCGCGTGCTGCGAGAGCTCGATGAGCAGGTGCCGCGGCGACTGGGCACGCACGAGGGTCTCGACGTGGAGGTCGCTGTTCGCGCTCACCGCCGTGGCGAATGCCTTCTCGACCACGCGGGTGCCCTCGATGCGGCGCTCCTGGGCGGCGTGGTGCGCTCCCTCACCGGTGAGCCCGTGGGGGGCCGCTCCGGTCGCGTGGGCGATCACCAGCGGACGCCGCTCGCGAGTTGCCTGGGCGATAGCCCAGGACAGCGCGACGTTGCTGTGCGACGACCCGTCGACACCGACGACGACGGATCCGAGGGGCAGTCTCGTTGTCATGGGATCACGCCACACTTTCGTCGGAGAAGGGATGGGCGGCGCCCCATTCGTCGACGACGACGACGGGGCAGTCACTGTGCTCGCGGAGCGACTCCACGAGCGTGCGGGTCTGGCTGCACGAGGGAGCGCCGACCACGACGACCGCTGCGTCGCGCCCGGCCTCGAGCAGCTGCTCCGCGAGGTCGCCCTCACGCTGCGAGTAGACGACGCACTGGTCGGCGACCCGAGGACCGAGGACGTCCAGGAGCTGGCAGTGTCCGCGGATGCGCTCACGGGTCCGCTCCTCGTCGTGGTCCACGACGAGGGCGAGGTCGGCACGGTTGCGACGGTCGTAGACCTGGACCGCGTGGACGCGCGCTCCGCTCCGGAGCGCCTCCCTCGCTGCCCAGCGCAACGCCGCTGAGCCTGCGGGTGTGCGGTCCAGCCCGACGACGATCGGCGGGGTGGCGTTCGGGCCGTTCACGAGTAGCACCTCATACCCTCACCCTGCCCTCGAGGGGCAGCCGAGGTTAGGGCGTATCGGCAACCCTTCCTGGGACCAACGGCCCTCGAACTGCGGGTGCGGCGGCCTCACGATCGAATCACTGCACCAATGTGAGGAGTCCATCATGGGAGAGTCCCGAGAGCTCAGCCCCGACGAGTGCGTGCGCCTGCTGGAGGGCGGCATCGTCGGCCGGGTCGCCATCTCGACCCCGACCGGGCCGCACATCCTGCCCGTGAACTACTCGGTCGTCGACGACGCACTGATCTTCCGCACCACGCCGTACAGCCTGCTCGGCACCTACGGCCGCAACGCCCAGGTGGCCTTCGAGGTCGACCACTTCGACTACGAGGACCAGCGCGGGTGGAGCGTCGTGGCGCGCGGGCGAGCCGACGCCGTCACCGACCCCGAGGAGATCCGGCACATCCGCGACACCTGGCCCCCCCGGCCGTGGGCGGACGGCACCCGGAACCTGTACGTCAAGCTGCCCTGGACCGAGGTCTCGGGTCGTCGGATCGGCAACGGCTGGACCACGACCAACGAGATGCCTGTCCGGCGAGCCGTCGGAGCGTACTGATCCGTCGTGCGCCACACCCTCGCCGAACCCACGCTGCCCGATGAGCTGCCGCCCAAGGCTCGCACGCTGCTGAACGCCGTCATCGCGGTCTCGTCCGACCTCGATCTGCACAGCGTCCTCCACCGCATCGTGCACTCCGCCTGCGAGCTCACCGACGCGAGGTACGGCGCCCTCGGGATCATCGGCAGCGACGGCAGCCTGTCGGACTTCCTGACCGTCGGTGTCGACGACCAGACCCGGGCGCGGATCGGCGACCTGCCGCGGGGGCACGGGATCCTCGGACTCCTGATCGACCAGCCCGAGCCCGTCCGCATCGACGACCTCGAGACGCATCCGCGCGCCGTCGGCTTCCCGGCGCACCACCCGCCCATGCACACGTTCCTCGGCAGCCCGATCCGGGTGCGCGGGACGGTGTTCGGCAACCTGTACCTCACCGAGAAGGCAGGCGGTGCCCGGTTCACCGACGAGGACGAGATGCTGGTCCAGGCGCTCGCGAGCGCCGCCGGCTACGTCATCGACAACGCGCGCGCCTACGGGCTCAGCGAGCGTCGGCGACAGTGGCTGGAGGCAACCGCCCGGCTGACCGACTCGCTGCAGCCCCCCATCGACCTCACCTCCGCCCTCGGACAGGTGACCTCCAGCGCGCGGGCCATCTCGGGTGCCCGAGGAGCGGTGCTCGTGCAGTTCCCTCCGGATGACGAGCCGACGATCTCTGCATCCTCAGGGGACGTGCTCGAGCAGGTCGAGCCCCTCCTCGACGGGCTCCGCGCAACGGCCGAGGACGACGAGTCCAACCTGGCCGAGATCGTCGTCGGCAACGACGTCGTCGTGGCGCTCCCCCTCCACGCACACCTGGCCGCACCGACCGTCCTCATCGCCGTGTTCGCCCGATCTGACGCACACGGTCTGGGTGAGCGCGAGCTGCTGGCGACCTTCGCCGACCAGGCCGGCCTCGCCCTGGACCGGGCGCAGGCCACGGAGGTGCACGCCCAGCTGGCCATCGTCTCGGAGCGAGACAGGATCGCCCGCGACCTGCACGACATCGTGATCCAACGACTCTTCTCGACCGGGATGCGACTCCAGGGGCTGGTGGACGCGAGCACGCCGCCCCAGCTCACGACAGCCATCGACAACGCCGTCGACGACCTCGACCTGACCATCAAGGAGATCCGGTCGACGATCTTTGCGCTCCAGGGACGCGCCGGCGGGTCGTTGCGCGCCGATGTCCGAGCGCTCGTGAAGGAGTACGTGCCGATCCTCGGCCACACGCCGACCGTGCGCACCCTCGGCCCCGTCGACTCAGCGGTTCCTGACGAGCTGAAGAGCCACGTGCTGGCCGTCGCGCGCGAGGCGATCTCCAACGTCGCCCGCCATGCCCTGGCGGACCACGCCGAGGTCGAGCTGCAGGTGCGCGAGCGCGAGCTCGTGCTGCAGGTCACCGACGACGGCGTCGGCCTGGTGGACAAGGCGCACGAGAGCGGCATCGCGAACGCCCGTCGCCGAGCCGCCGCCCTGGGTGGCACCGTCGAGGTCAGACCTCACGAGCCGCGAGGAACCAGCTTCGTCTGGCGGGTGCCGCTCGCCTGAGAACGCCGCGCCCTCAGTGGCCGGGGCCGAGCAGCTTCGAGGCGAGAACCGCGGCCTGGGTGCGGCGTTCGAGGCCGAGCTTGGCCAGGATGCTCGAGACGTAGTTCTTGACCGTCTTCTCGGCCAGGAACATCTTCTCGCCGATCTGCCGGTTCGTGAGGCCCTCGGCGATGTAGCCGAGCAGCTTGATCTCCTGCTCGGTGAGGTCGGCGAGCTCCGGCGCGGTGGCCGGCCCGTTGCGGACACGCTCGAGCACCCGCGCCGTGAGCGACGGGTCGATGAGCGACTGGCCCGCTGCCACCCGCTTGATGGTCTCGATCAGGTCGTTGCCGCGGATGTCCTTGAGGACGTAGCCCGCCGCGCCGGCCATGATCGCGGCGAAGAGGGCCTCGTCGTCGTCGTACGACGTGAGGATGAGGGCGTGGATGGACGGGTCGACGGACCGGATGACGCGACAGACCTCGACGCCTGAGCCGTCGGGGAGGCGACCGTCCAGAACCGCCACGTCCGGCCGGAGGGCGGGGATGCGCGAAGCCGCTTCCTCGGCCGAGCCGGACTCACCGACCACTTCGATGTCGCCGGAGGACTCGAGGAGGGTGCGCAGCCCTTGCCGCACCACCTCGTGGTCGTCCAGCAGGAACACGCGGATGAGGGCCGTCTCGTTCATGTTCTCTTTCTACCGTGTCAGTGGACGATGAGGACGGGCGACTGCGCCGAACGGGTCACTTCGGTGCTCACCGAGCCGAGCAGTGGGCGTCGGCACTACCGTCGAAAGCGACGAGGACGGGCGCGTGGAGGTCCATGGCTGTCAGCCTTCCAGGGCCGTCTGGACCAGCGCAGAGGCCTGGGCCACCGCGCGGCAGGCCGTTGGTCCCGACCGATACCGCCGGCAATGTCGGAATCGGGACCTTAGTCCCCTGCGTTGCGGTCGGACGACTCTCTCGCCGGGACCCTCCCCGGATGCATGCTTGTACGCGTCGGGGGTGGATCTGGCTCCTCCCAAACTTGCCTGAACCGCCGACGTCGACTGGCCCGGACCTCCCACCGAACCAGTCACCGAAGGGCCTGGTGCACGCGCGACGCCGGGCCCTTCCGCTATTTCCCGGCGGATTGCGCCGGTCGACCCCAAGCTGCCAGTCGACCCCGAGCCGACGTCCTCAGCCGAGCTGCAGCACGGTGTCCATCCGGTCCAGACCGACGCGCGAGTGCGTGATCCAGACGACCGACCGTCCGTGGGCAACGTCGAGCACGTCCCGGGCGACGCGCTCGGCCGTGTGGGAGTCCAGCGCCGCGGTGGGCTCGTCGAGGACGAGCACCGGCTGGTCAGCGAGAAGAGAACGAGCAACGGCCAGTCGGGCCCGCTCCCCGCCGGACAGGTCCCCGTGCCCGTCGCCCAGCCAGGTGTCGAGGCCGTCCGGAAGGCCGTCGAGCCAGGGGCCCAGCCCCGCGCGCCGCAGGGCTTCCTCGATGTCGCTGTCCGACGCACCCGGGCGAGCGAATCGGACGTTCTCGGCCAGGGTGGTCGCGAAGACGTGCGGGTCGTCGTCGACCAGCCCGATCCTGGCCCGGACCTCGTCGAGCACCAGAGTCGGAAGCGGTGCACCGTCGATCTCGACCGAGCCGTCCACCGGGTCGATGAAGCGGAGCAGCAGTGCCGCCAGAGTGCTCTTGCCGCTGCCCGACGGGCCGGTCACGCCGACCCTGGACCCTGGCGCCAGCTCCAGCGACAAGCCCTTCAGGATCGGGGTCCCCCAGCCCGCGCTGACGTCGGTCACGGCCAGTCGGCTCGGGGCGATCTCCGGGAGCAGGTCCACGCCGTCGACCACCAAGGGCTCGGTCGCCTCGAGAGACTCGAGGCGTTCCTCGGCAGCTCGGACGCGTTGGCTGAGGCCGCCTGCATCCGCGAGCGGCAGGACCACCTCCAGCAGCGCGACCGGGACGAGGGTGAGCAGTGCCAGCATCGGAGCGCTCAGCCGGCCCGCGGCTACGGCGTCGGCCGCGACAGTTCCCACGCCCACGACGCCGGCAGCCGTCACGAGCAGGGCTCCGGCGCGCCCGAGCGCCACGAGGCGGGCGCCGCGCACCGTTGCTGCAGCCAGCTCGGCTGCTGACGCCTGGACCGCGGCGACGGCCCGGCCCTCCGCCTGCCACATCACGAGCTCGGGGGCACTCTGGAGGGTCTCGACCACGTGGCCGCTCAGCTCCGCCCGGCTCTCCAGGGCACGGCGTTCGCGTGCGGCCGCCCCGACGCGCGGCACGCCGTAAGCGATGCCGAGGGCCAGGAGCGAGGCCAGGCCGATGAGGGCGCCGGCAGCAGGCAGCACCGTCGAGGTCGCAGCCACCACCCCGCCCACGACCAGGAGTCCGCTACGCACCGGGAGGGAGACTCGCAGCCGCCGGTCGACGACCGCATCCACGTCCTCCACGATCGCGGCCAGGGCGTCGCCGCGGCGCCTCCCGAGGCGACCAGGGACCAGGGGCACGATCGCGTCGTACACCTGGACGCGGCGCTCGGCCAGCAGCCTCAGGGCCTCGTCGTGCGACCGCAGCCGCTCGGCGTACCTCAGCACGGGGCGAGCCAAGCCGAAGGCCCGCACGCCGACGATCGCCACCAGCATGGTCAGAACCGCAGGATGCTCGGAGGCCTTGACGATGAGCCAGCCGGCCGTGGCGGTGAGCGCAACGCCCGAGGTGGAGGCCAGGGCGCCCAGCACGACGCTTCCCACGAACCGCGACCGTACGGCGGGAACCGGTACGGTCGGAGCCGCCGGCAGGGACGGGGCGACGTCTCTCGCCGACCTGACCGGCTCGACGTCGTCGGCTGCGGGGAGCTCGACCACGTGCTGGGCGATGTCCACCAAGGCCTGCCGGTGAGCGACGACGACGACGGCAGTCGTCCTGGCCAGCTCGACCAGCGTCGCGGCCACGACCTGCTCGGTCCGCTCGTCCAGGTGGGCCGTCGGCTCGTCGAGAAAGAGCCACGGCCTGCCGGCGACCACTGCACGAGCGAGGGCGAGCCTGGCCCGCTCCCCCGCGGACAGCGTGCGCCCGTCCTCGCCGAGGAGACTCTCCAGCCCGTCTGGCAGGTTCCGGACCCGCTGGGCCAGTCCGACCCTTTCGAGCGCCCGCCAGAGCTCGGTGTCCGTGGCGTCGGGGGTGCCGAGCCGGAGGTTGTCGGCCACGGTCCCGGCGACGAAGGTCGGGCGTTGCGGCAGCCACGAGATCTGGGACTGCCAGGACACGCCCCCGATGTCGCGCCCTCCCACCTGGACCGTCCCGTCCGCGACCGGAAGGAGCCCCATGGCAGCGGCGAGCAGAGTGGACTTGCCCGAGCCCGACGGGCCGACGACCGCAGTGAGGCCACGGGCCGGGATCCGTGTGCTGACGTGCGCGACGGCTGGTCGGTCACGGTCCGGATATCTCACCGTGGTGTCGGTCAGAACCAGGTCCCCTGCCCAGGGGCCGGGCACCGGCGTCTCGGGTGGTGCAGCCGACAGCTCCGCCAGCCGCTCGAAGGTGACCAGACCCTCGGCCGCTGCGTGGAACTCCGCGCCGACGCGTCGCAGCGGCCAGTACGCCTCGGGCGCGAGGAGCAGGACGACGAGCGCCGTACGCAGGTCCAGCCCGCCCGCCGCCAGGCGAACGCCGACGACCACAGCGACGAGTGCGACCGACAGCGTCGCGACCAGCTCGAGCACTGCCGACGACGCGAACGCGATGCGTAGGGTCCGCCCCGTCGCCAGCCGGTAGCGCTCGGTGACCGCGCGGATCGTGGCGGACTGGGCGCGCGCCCTCCGGAACGCGACGAGCGTCGGAAGGCCCTTCATGACGTCCAGGAAGTGACCGGAGAGCACGGCCAGGAACCGCCACTGCTCCTGGGCCCGGTCGCGCGTGGCGAGCCCGACGAGGGCGCCGAAGACCGGGACCAAGGGCAGCGTCGCCAGCACGATCAGGCCAGCGATGACGTCCTGGGTGAGAAGGGCGATGACGGTGAGCACCGGGAGGATCCCCGCGAGCACGAGCGCCGGGATGTAGCGCGTCAGGTACGGCTCGGCCGCCGCCACCCCGCGGGTGACCAGAACCGCTGCCTCACCGCTCGACATGCGGGGCGAGCCGCCGTCGAGACAGGCAGCCAGGACGCGTCCGCGCATGTCCTGACCCACGCGAGCAGCAGCGACCGCCGCGGAGACGTCCGTCAGCAGCCCCGCGAGAGCTCGCGCCGCCAGCACTCCGACAAGCGCGAGCGCCCACCCTGCGAGCCGCTCCCCCTGCACCGCGGCGACGAGGAATCCGGCCAGGCAGAACGCCTGCGCGATCACGAGCAGCGCCGCGGCGGAAGCGCCGGCCACGACCCCGACCAAGGCGGTCCTGGCCGGCGCCAGCTGGGCCCGGACGCGTGGGTCGGACGGCCTCACGACGAGGGAGTGACCAGGACCGGGATGTCCTTGATCCCGAGCCGCTTGCGGAAGACCCAGTAGGTCCAGGTCTGGTAGGCGAGGACCAGGGGGGTGAACACGACGGCCACGATGGTCATCACCTTGAGGGTGTACGCCGTGGCGGCCGCGTTGGTCGTGGTCAGGTCCATGCCGCCCGCCAAGGACGTCGGCATCACGTCGGGGAACAGCGCGACGAAGAGCCCCGCGACACCCAGGGCGATCGCGACGAACGTCCCGACAAAGCCCCAGCCCTCGCGGAACTGGTCGATCGCGACGAGCCCGCCCACCAGGGAGGCAGCCGCGAGCACGAAGAGCGCGGCCGAGGCCACGTTCCCCGTGCTGACCTGCGTCCACGCCAGGAACGCGACAGCCGCGACGGCAGCCCCGCTGCCGAGGCGTCCGGCCCACGAGCGCGCCTCACGGCGGAGGTTGCCCTCGGTCTTCAAGGCGATGAACATCGCTCCGTGCGCCATGAACAGCAGCAGGGTCATGACGCCTCCGAGCAAGGCGTACGCGTTGAGCAGGTTGAAGAACCCGCCGACGTACTCGCCCTCCGCGTCGATCGGCACCCCGCGCAGGATGTTCCCGAACGCCACGCCCCAGAGCACCGCCGGAACCAGCGACCCCCAGAAGATCGCCTGGTCCCAGCCAGCACGCCACCGGTCAGTGTCGTGCTTCGCGCGGTACTCGAACGCGACACCGCGCACGATGAGTGCGAGGAGGATCAGGAGCAGTGGCAGGTAGAAACCGCTGAACAGGGTGGCGTACCACTCCGGGAAGGCCGCGAACGTCGCGCCGCCGGCGACCAGCAGCCACACCTCGTTGCCGTCCCACACGGGGCCGATCGTGTTGATGAGGACCCGGCGTTCGACGTCCGATCGGGCGAGGAAGGGCATCAGGATCCCGACCCCGAAGTCGAAGCCCTCGAGGGCGAAGTAGCCCATCCAGAGGATCGCGATGAGCGCGAACCAGACGGTCGTGAGTTCCATGTGCGTGCTCCTGCGGTCGTGGTCAGTAGGCGAACGCCAGCGGGCGCTCGGGGTCGTCGGCGTCGGTCGGGTGGTCGACCGGCTGCGCGCCTGCGGCGGCGTACCGCAGGATCAGCCGCAGCTCGACGACAGCCAGGACGAAGTACACGGCGGTGAGGGCGATCAGGGAAACCAGCGCCTCGAAGACGCTGACCCCGGGCGAGACGCCCTGCGCGGTGGTCATGAGCCCGAAGACGGCCCACGGCTGGCGGCCCATCTCGGTGAAGATCCAGCCGAAGGAGTTGGCGAACAGCGGCAGGAGGGGCATCGCCACCGCGACCCAGACCCAGACGCTGCGGGTCGGCGTGCGCCCACCTCGCGTCACCCAGAGGATGAGCGCCGCGAGGAAGCTCGCCAGGAGCCCCAGACCGATCATGATCCGGAACGTCCAGTAGGTCAGCGGGATGATGGGCGTGTAGTCGTCCGGCGAGTAGTACGTCGCGCCCGGGTCCTGGCCGTACTCCGCGCGGTACTTCGCTCGCAGGTCGTTGATGCCCTCGACCCGCCCGTCGAAGCTCCCGGTGCCCAGGTAGGAGAGCAGCTTGGGGATCGTGATCGAGAACTTCTCCTCGGTGCCGTCCAGTGACCCGATGTGGAACAGCGAGAACGGTGCCGAGTCCGTCGTGTCGTAGAGCGCCTCGGCGGCCGCCATCTTCATGGGCTGGACCTCGGTCATCACCTTGCCCTGGAAGTCACCGCTCACCGCGACCCCGATGCCGGCAACCAGCGCCACCGCGGCACCCGTCCGCACTGCTCGGTGGTACAGGCTCCGGTCCTCGTCGCCGTGGGACCGCCGGACGAGGTGCCACAGCGCCACGCCGACCACGAACCCGGCCCCCGTCATGTAGGCGGCGAGGACGACGTGCGGGAACGTCACCAGCTGCACCTTGTTGAACATGACCGCCCAGAAGTCGGTCATCTCGGCGCGACCGGTCTCCGGGTTGTAGGCGTAGCCGACCGGGTGCTGCATGAACGAGTTCGCCGCGAGGATGAAGTACGACGAGAAGAGCGTCCCGATGTGGACGAGCCAGATGCTGGCCAGGTGCGCTCTACGGGGCAGCCGGTCCCATCCGAAGATCCAGAGCCCCAGGAACGTGGACTCGAGGAAGAACGCGAGGAGCCCTTCGACCGCAAGCGGAGCTCCGAACACGTCTCCGACGAAGCGGGAGTAGTCGCTCCAGTTCATCCCGAACTGGAACTCCTGCACGATGCCGGTGACGACGCCGAGGGCGAAGTTGATGAGGAAGAGCTTCCCGAAGAACTTCGTGAGGCGGAGCCACTGCTCGTTGCCGGTGCGGTACCACGCGGTCTGGTAGCCCGCGATGATCGCGGACAGGCCGATCGTGATCGGCACGAAGAGGAAGTGGTAGACGGTGGTGATACCGAACTGCCAGCGGGCGATGTCGAGTACGTCCACGGGGGTGCTCCTGGAGGGGTCGGTGACGGAACGAACCTAGGGAGCGGCGCACACCCCACGACATGGCCGGAGGTACCCCCCGCGAGGACGAAAGTCCTTCTGCCGGCCGGTGAGCGCGAAACCGTGCCCGAAGGTCCCAGACATGGCGGCACGTCGTCCCTTCACCGGCACCCGCAAACCGGCGCAACGTGAGGTATGCGACCCATCGACGACGCCACCGTGACCACGATCGTGTCCCTCGCCTCCCGGGCCCCGTCAGTCCACAACACCCAGCCGTGGCGCTTGGTGTGGCTCGGTGACCGGCTGGAGCTGCGGTCCGACGACCGACGCCAGCTGATGTACGCCGACCCTGCGGGACGCAACCTCGTCCTCAGCTGCGGAGCGATGCTCCACCACCTCACCGTGGCCGCCGCCGCGGCCGGGTGGCGCACGACCGTCGACCGGCTGCCCGACGCGGACGACCCGACGCTCCTCGCCTCCCTCCGCTTCACCCCGCGTGCTCCCAGCGCGGCACAGCAGCGCCTCGCGACCTTCATCGAGTACCGCAGCACCGACCGTCGTCAGGTCTCGGCGTGGCCCGTTCCTGCGAGTCGCGTCGCGCAGCTGACCGCGATCGCCCACGACCACGGTGTGCTGTGCAACGGAGCCCTGTCGCAGGAGTCGAAGCAGATCCTGTTCGACGCCCTGCCTCGGGCGAACCGGATCCAGAGCCACACCGGGAAGTACCTCGACGAGCTGCTGGCGCACAGCCACACCCGCGACGCGGTGGGCGTCCCCGTGACGAACATGCTCGCGCGGCCGGCGTCACCGGACGTGGACGAGTCGTTCACGAGGTTCCCCGTCGGAACGCTGGAGAACGTCGTCGACCCCGGTGCCGAGGCCGAGGCGACGTGGATGGTGCTGTCGACGTCGTCCGACGACCGGCTCTCGTGGCTGCGGGCCGGCGAAGCTCTCTCGGCGATCTGGCTGACCTGCACCGGTGCCGGGTGGTCACTGGTCCCCTACAGCCAGCCGATCGAGGTCGACGAGACCCGCACCGTGATCCAGAGGTCCGTGCTCTCGGACAGCTCCTGCCCGCAGCTGCTGCTGCGCATCGGCTGGCCGGCGCTGGACCGCTCTCCCGTGCCGCGCACGGAGCGGCTGCCCGTCCAGGACGTCCTGCACCTCCGTGAGGAGGCGGCGGCGCGCGCCTCCTGGTGAGCCCGCTGGCTCTGGCGGCTCAGTGCAGCGGTACCGACCAGGTGACGACCGTTCCGGTCCCGTCGTCCTTCGTGGCGAGGGTGAGCTCACCGCCACGCTGCTCCGCGCGACTACGGAGGTTCCCCAGCCCACTTCGTCGCGTGGCTGCTCCGATGCCCTTGCCGTCGTCCTCGACGCGAATGGTGAGACGGTCGCCGGTCACGTCGACGCGCGCGTCGATGCGCCGGGCGCCCGCATGCTTCGCCACGTTGGTGAGCACCTCGCGCACGACGGCCGTCACGTCGCTCCCCAGGTTCGACCCGGTGACGGTGTCCACGGGCCCGCTGAACGACAGGCGGGGGTCGAAGCCGAGCGACGAGCGGACCTCGTCGACGACCTCCAGGACCGCCGAGCGCAGACCCTCGGTCGAGGGGCGGAGCTGGAAGATCGAGACACGGATCTGCTTGATCGCCTCGTCGAGGCTGTCGACCACCCGCGAGAGCGCGGCGGCCTGAGGCGTCTCGCCGAGGTGCGAGACCGTGCCCTCGATGGTCATGCCCGCAGCGAACAGCTGCTGGATCACGTGGTCGTGGAGGTCGCGGGCGATGCGCGCCCGGTCCTCGAGGAGCAGCACCTTCTGCTGGTCACGCCGAGCGTCAGCGAGCTGCAGCGCCACCGACGCGTGGCTCGCGAACGTCGTCGCCATGTCGAGGTCCGCGGCGGTGAACGGGCGTCGCTGCCGCACGCGCGCCACGACCACGGTGCCGCGAACGCCCTCGGTGCCCAGCAGCGGCAGGACCATGGCCGGTCCGAGCGGCAGCCGACGGCTGAGCGCGAGTCCGCGGTTCTCGTGCTCGGCGGTGTCCTGGGCGTCGCCGAGGCGCACCGACTCGCCGGTGCTCATCACCAGGTCGGAGATCGTCCCTTCCCGGGGGTAGCTCGTGCCGGCGACCTCGTCGGCGCCGTGGCCGACCGAGACGACGACCTCGAGCTCTGAGCCCTCCCCGCTGGGCTGGAGCAGGGCCACGACATCTGCGTCGGCCAACTCCAGCACCTTCTCCGCGATGAGGCGGAGAGGTGGGACGTCCGTGCCCGCGAGGACCCGGTGCGTGATCTCGGTCGAGGACCGGAGCCAGTCCTGGCGTCGCCTGGACTCCTCGAAGAGGCGGGCGTTCTCGATGGCCACACCGGCCGTCGCAGCGAGGGCAAGGACGAGCTCCTCGTCCTCGGCCGTGAATCCGACGTTGTCCAAGCGGGTGAGGTAGAGGTTGCCGAAGATCTCGTCACGCACCCGGATCGGGACGCCGAGGAACCCCTTCATGGGCGGGTGATTCGCGGGGAAGCCCACAGACCGCGGGTGGGCGCTCAGGTCGGGCAGCCGGATCGGGTTCGGGTCCTCGATCAGGAGACCGAGCAGTCCCTTGCCCTCGGGCAGGTGACCGATGTCGTCGACAACGGAGTCGTCGATCCCGACGTGGATGAACTGCTCGAGGCCGGCACCCTCCGGCGCGACCACACCCAGCGCGCCGTAGGGCGCGTCGACGAGCCGGCAGGCTGCTTCGACGATGCGCTTGAGCACCGTCTCGAGGCCCAGGTCCCCGATGATGCTGCGGTTCGCCTGCAACAACCCGCGCAGACGGTTCTGCGCCGCCATGACGTCCTGGGCGCGGTCCACCAGCTGCGCGAGCAACTGGTCGAGCTCCAGGCGCGGGCCCTCGAAGGTTCGCTCCGCGTCGTTCCCTTCCTCCACACCACGACCTTAGCCGGGTGGAGGCCCGCTGTCAGAGAGGTACGACGAGCCGCCGCCGGCTCAGCGCGGAGCCGTGCGCGCGCTGTTGCGGGATGGTGACCGGCCCGCGGCCGAGCTGGTCGAGAAGCCAGCAGAGGTCACACCATGCGATCTGCCGGAAGTTCTCCGAGCGGATGTGGCCCTCTCCGTTGGCGATCGCGTCGCCGCACTGGACGCAGTGGTGATGGGTCATGCCAAGCATCTACCCCGTCCGCGGCCGCTTCATACCTCCTGCCTGGACCAGCCGCTCACGGTCACTCCCAGAAGACGCGGTCGACGACCTGTCGGGCCCGACGACCGGCGCGCAGGTAGTCGTCCACCATCTTCTCGCTCTCACCGGGTCGGTACCCCAGGACGTGGGCGACCGCCGCGCGCTCGCGGGCGTCGCGCGGCAGGGAGTCGCCTGGTCGTCCCCTGACCTGCGTGATGGCGTTGCGGATCCGGCTCGCCAGGCGCCAGGCCTGCGAGAGCGCGGCGGCGTCGTCAGCGGCCAGCAGCTCCGCGTCCACGGCGGCCTCGAGCGCCTCGAGCGTCCGGGTCGTCCGCAGGCTGGGCACGGTCCCGGCGTACCTCATCTGCAGCAGCTGGGCGGTCCACTCGATGTCGGCGAGGCCGCCGCGTCCCAGCTTGAAGTGCGTCGCCGGGTCGGCTCCGCGCGGTAGCCGCTCGTTGTCGATCCGGCCCTTGATCCGACGTACCTCACGCACGTCGTCCTCGGACAGCCCCGAGACCGGGAACCGCAGCGGGTCGATCAGCTCGGTGAAGGCCGCACAGAGGTCCTGGTCACCGATCACCGCCTCGGCGCGGAGGAGCGCCTGCGCCTCCCAGACCGCCGACCACTTGGCGTAGTACGCGGCGTACGAGTCGAGCGACCGCACGAGCGGACCCTGCTTGCCCTCGGGCCGGAGGCCCGCGTCCACCTCGACCGCGGGGTCGGTCCCCGGCAGGGAGAGCAGCCGGCGCAGCTCGTTGGCGACGTCGTGGGCCGCCCGTGACGCCTCCTCTTGCGACGCACCCTCCCGCGGGCGGAACACGAACATCACGTCGGCGTCGCTGGCGTAGCCCAGCTCGTGCCCGCCGAACCGGCCCATCGACACGATGGCCATCGACATCGGGAGCTCCGTACGGCGCTCGCGCGCGACCGCCTGCTCGGACACCCGCAGCGCCGCCTCCAGGGTCGCGGCGGTGACCGCCGTCAGGGCCTCACCCACGGCATCGACGTCCGCGTGACCGAACAGGTCAGCAGAGGCGATGCGGAAGAGCTCGCGGCGGCGGATGGCGCGGGCGGAGGTGACGCCCGTGACGGGGTCCGCCTGGCGCAGCCCAGCAGCCAGCATCTCGCCCTGCACGGCGTCGCGGGACAGCAGCGAGAGCCCGTCGTCGGTGCCGAGCAGCGCCACCCCCTCGGGCGCGCGCTGGAGGAGGTCGGTCGCGTAGCGGCTGGACGCCAGCAGCGTCGCCATCCGCTGGGCGACCTGTCCCTCGTCGCGGAGCAGCCTGAGGTACCAGTGCGTGCTCCCGAGCGAGTCGGAGATCTGCCGGAACCCCAGCAGTCCGGCGTCGGGGTTCGGGGCCGCTGCGAACCACTCGAGCATCGCCGGCAGCAGGGTCCGCTGGATCGAGGCCGTCCGGGAGACACCCGACGTGAGCGACTCGAGGTGACGCAGCGCCGCGACCGGGTCCTCGTAGCCCAGCGCTCGGAGCCGCTGCTCGGCAGCCTTCGGGCTCAGCCGCGCCTCGTCGGTGGGCAGCTTCGCCACGGCCTCGAGCAGCGGTCGGTAGAAGAGCTTCTCGTGCAGCCGGCGCACCTCGCGGCCGTGCTGCTTCCACCGTTTGTCGAGCTCCTCCACCGAGTCGCGCCGCACGCCCATCGACCTGGCGATGCGGCGCAGCGCCCGCTCGCCCGACGGGACCACGTGGGTGCGCCGCAGCTGGAACAGCTGCATGCGGTGCTCCATCGTGCGCAGGAAGCGGTACGCCTCGTCGAGGGCCCGACCGTCGGCGCGACCGACGTACCCGCCCTTGATCAGGGCCGACAGGGCGCTGAGCGTCGCCTGCTCGCGCAGGGTCTCGTCGGCGCGGCCGTGCACCAGCTGGAGCAGCTGCACGGCGAACTCGACGTCACGCAGCCCGCCCGCACCGAGCTTCAGCTGGCGGTCCGCCTCGGCGGCCGGGATGTGCTCGATGACTCGCCGCCGCATGGCCTGCACCTCGGGGACGAAGCCCTCCCGCTCGGCCGCGGACCACACCATCGGGGACAGCCGCGCGGAGTACTCCCGGCCGAGGGCGAGATCTCCGGCCACAGGTCGCGCCTTGAGCAGCGCCTGGAACTCCCAGGTCTTCGCCCAGCGCTCGTAGTAGCCCACGTGGCTGGCCAGCGTGCGCACCAGGGGGCCGGACTTGCCCTCCGGTCGCAGCGCCGCGTCGACCGGCCAGATGGTGCCCTCCGAGGTGTGGTCGGAGCAGACCTTCATCATGTTGGACGCCAGCATCGTGCCGACGCGGATGGCCGCGGCCTCGTCGACTCCCTCGGCCGGCTCCACGACGAAGACCACGTCGACGTCGCTCACGTAGTTGAGCTCGTGCCCGCCGCACTTGCCCATCGCGATGACGCCCAGCCGCGCGTCCGCACTCGACTCCCCGACCCGCGCCCGGGCGATCGCGAGGGCGGTATCGAGCGTCGCGCCCGCGAGGTCGGACAGCTCCGCGGCCACGTCGTCGACGCCGAGCTCGTGGGCGAGGTCGCGGGCCGCGAGCCGGAGCACGAGCCGGCGGTACTCCGAGCGGAGGACGTTGAGCGCCTCGGCGTCCGGAAGGGTCGAGACCGGGGCCGCCTGCGCCGGGTCCGCGCCGACCGCCTGGAGCAAGGCCGCCCGCAGCGCGAACGCAGGAGGGCGGGTGGAGCCCATCTCCGAGTCGAGCAGCTCGCGCCAGTGGTCGGGATGCTTCAGGAGGTGGTCGCCCATCGCCATGCTCGCGCCGAGGACGGCGAGCAGCCGCATCGCCGTACCTTCGTCCTCGGCGAGCGCGGGCAGCAGCTCGGGATCCTTGCTCGAGAGCTCCGCGAGGTACCGCGCGGCGAGGTCCGGGTCGCCGACCGCCGCGATCAGGTGGACCAGGTCGTCGGCGTACTCCCCCAGCTGCTCGACGTACGTCGACGAGGTGTCAGCGTCCTCGAAGCCGAGGCGCGCCAGCTTGCCTGCGGTGGTGGCGACGCGTGAGCTCCTCACGGAAGGAGGCTAACGGCTACCCCGTGATCCAGGCGTAGAGGACGCCTCCGCCGCTCAGGACCGCGCAGCCGAAGGCCAGGACCGCGGCGGTGACTGCACCGCTGGGGCGGCGACGTCGCATGCCGATGGCACCTACGGCGAGCAGCACGAGGATCGCCGCAAAGGACAGCGCCGACCAGCCGAAGACCGTGCCGACACCCATCGCCTCGCCCTCGTGCGCCTCGTCCCAACGGATCGCGTAGATGCCCCACGCGACCAGGGGTACGACGAGCAGGCTGACGAGAACGCCGAGGATGACGACCTGACGGGGGGCTCCATCTCGATGCGGCGGTGTCTCCATGGATCCAGCCTGACGCGGCGCCGGCCCTGACGAATCCGCCAAAGTACTCAGCTCAGAGCAGCGGCAGCATCTTGTCGCGCTCGTAGGTGTGCACCGTCGAGCGGTAGTCCTCCCACTCCGCGCGCTTGTTGCGCAGGAAGTAGTCGAAGACGTGCTCGCCCAGGGTCTCGGCCAGGAGCTCGCTCTGCTCGGCGATGATGATCGCGTCCTGGAGGCTGCGCGGCAGCGGGTCGATGCCCAGCGCCTTGCGCTCCCGGTCGTTGAGGGACCAGACGTCGTCCTCCGCCTCAGGCGGCAGCTCCATGCCCTCCTCGATGCCCTTCATGCCCGCCGCCAGCACGACGGCGAACGCGAGGTAGGGGTTGCAGGCGGCGTCGAGCGTGCGCAGCTCCACCCGGGTGGAGGCGCCCTTGTTGGGCTTGTACATCGGGACGCGAATCATCGCGGACCGGTTGTTGTGCCCCCAGCAGACGTACGCCGGGGCCTCCCCGCCGGACACCAGCCGCTTGTAGGAGTTCACCCACTGGTTGGTCACGACGACGATCTCGGGCGCGTGCTTGAGCACGCCGGCGATGAACTGGCGTCCGGTCTTCGACAGGGAGTACTCCGAGCCGGCCTCGTAGAAAGCGTTGCGATCGCCTTCGAAGAGGGACACGTGGGTGTGCATGCCGGAGCCCGGGTACTCGGTGAACGGCTTGGGCATGAAGGTCGCCCAGATGCCCTGGCTGAGCGCGACCTCGCGCACGACCTGGCGGAACGTCATCACGTTGTCCGCCGTCGAGAGCGCGTCGGCGTACCGGAGGTCGATCTCCTGCTGACCGGGCCCACCCTCGTGATGGCTGAACTCGACCGAGATGCCCATCTGCTCCAGCATCGTGATCGCCTCGCGACGGAAGTCGGAGCCGGCACTCTGCGCGGTGTGGTCGAAGTACCCGCTGCGGTCCACCGGGTGGGGGAGCTCACCGGGCTCGGGGCTGTCCTTGAAGAGGTAGAACTCGATTTCGGGATGCGTGTAGAAGGTGAACCCCTTCTCCGCGGCCTTCCCGAGTGTCCGCTTCAGGACGTAACGAGGGTCGGCGTACGACGGCGAGCCGTCCGGCATGAGGATGTCGCAGAACATGCGTGCGGTCGCCGGCCCCTCGCCACGCCACGGCAGGATCTGGAAGGTCCCGGGGTCGGGCTTGGCGAGCATGTCCGACTCGGTGACCCGGGCGAAGCCCTCGATGGCGGACCCGTCGAAGCCGATGCCCTCCGAGAACGCACCCTCGAGCTCGGCCGGAGCGATCGCCACCGACTTCAGGTAGCCGAGGACGTCGGTGAACCACAGCCGCACGAAACGGACGTCACGCTCCTCGAGCGCCCGGAGTACGAAGTCTTCCTGCTTGCCCATGGGGCAACTATGGCGCATCCCGTGTTACGCGCGCGTGACGGTCCGAAGAGGGGTGGCGTCCCGCCGACCCCACCCCTCCTCGCGCCACCTCAGCTCCCGACGGGGACCTCGTGGCCCGCGACGAACAGCCCGCCCGGGTCGACGGCCGCGCGCACCCGCCGCAGACGTGCCCACGCCGACTCCTCGAACGCCGAGGACGTGTCCACTGGACGCTCGGCCAGGTTGAGGAAGTGCCTGCCCGACGTCCACGGCGAAAGAGCCGCAACAGCAGCCTCGGAGTGCTCACGCCCCAGGCGCGCGAGCTCCGGAGTCGCCGCGATCGCGACGAAGAACGCGACGTGCGAGCCGGGTACGGCGGCCAGGGCGCCGCTGCCCGCTGCGGCGCGGGACAACGCCCCACCGAGCTGCCGCAGCTCGGCCATGAACACCGCGGTCTCGACACCCCGGCCGACCTGTCCGAGGAAGGCGTCGATCGCGCCGCTGTCGAGCCGGTCGAGCACCACACCTGCACCCACCGACGGCGTCGGGCCGGGTGGGTCCATGTGCACCGCCGTCATCGCGGGTGCGGGAATCGTCGCGAACGTGTCCATCTCAGGCCCGAGCGCCCTCAACGGCGCGATCACGGCGTCGGCGTCCCACTCGTCACCGAGGACGGCGCCGTCGATGATCACGAGGTTTCGCCCACGCAGGAAGTCGGGCAGCTCCGGCAGGGGTGGGAAGCGCATCACCCGCAGCGAGGTGGTGGCCTCCTCCGGCGCGGTGGCACACCACTGTGCCCACGCGCGCACGACGCGGTCGGCGTGCTCGATGTCCCACACGAGCATGCCCGCGAACACCTCGCGCAACGGGAAGAGCTGGAGCTCGAGGGCCGTGACGACGCCGAAGCTTCCGCCTCCCCCGCGAACCGCCCAGAAGAGATCCGGATCGCTCTCGGCGTCCACGCGGACGATCTCCCCCTGCGCGGTGACCAGCTCGACGGCGACGATGGAGTTGCAGGCCAGCCCGAGCTTGCGCGCGTACCAGCTCAGCCCGCCGCCCAGCGAGTACCCGACGACCCCGACGTCGGGCGACGAGCCGTGGAGCGCGGCGAGCCCGTGCGGTGCGGCCGCATCGACGACGTCCTGCCACCACGCGCCGCACTCCACGCGCGCCACGCTGCGGCCGAGGTCGACGTACACGCCGCGTAGGTTCGACGTGCGGATCAGGACGACGTCATCGAGCGGTCGTCCGCCGAGTGCGCCCGCGCCGTGCCCGGTGCCCTGCACCGAGATGCGCAGGCCGAGAGCCCGAGCGGCGCGGACCGTCCGCGCGATCTGCTCGACGGTCTCCGGTGCGGCCACGGCCGCGGGTCTCTGGTCGACGGCGACGTTCCACGGCACCCGCGCGGCGTCGTACTCGGGGTCGTCGGGCATCGTGACGAAGCCGGCGCACAGCTCGCGCAGCGACTCGACGGAGGTCCCGGGCTCGAGGGTGAAGGTCATGGTGAGGCTCCTTGTGTCGTTTCGGAAGGCCCCAGCCTCACGTCCGCGTCCGGCGACGGACCATCCCTCAGCGTCGGGTAGTTGCATCCCCCCAGAAATGTGGGATGGCTCCGGAGGCCTGCCTCACGCACACTGTTCGGGTGGCCCTGACCCTGAACGCCCAGCGCGTGATCCGCGACGTGGACCTCGTCGCGCGTGCCGGCCTCGATCTCGACACGTTCCTCACCGAGGTCCTGACCTCGATCTCGCGGGTCGTTCCGCACGTGGGCACGTGCGTGGCCACCGTCGACCCGAGCACGCTGCTGCTCACCAGCACCCACAAGTTCGGCGACCTCCGAGGGCGCGACGAGCGTGACCACGAGTTCGGGATCATCGAGTACGGCGACCCCGAGGCCTCCTCGTTCGTGGAGCTCGCCCACCGCGCGGTCCCTGCCATGGCCGTCCACGCGCAGGACCCGGGCTCGTACCGCGTCAACGAGTTCATGCGACCCCTCTTCGGCTACCACGACGAGCTCCGGGTGGTCCTGCGGGACGGAGGCCAGGTCTGGGGCGCCGTCGCCCTCTTCCGGCAGAGCGAGGACCCGTACTTCGACGACCACGACGTCGAGCTGATGGCCGCCCTCTCGGAGTCGCTCTCGGTCGGGCTGCGCAGCGGTCTTCTCACCTCCGTGACGACGGCGCTTCCGGCTGCCGCTGTGGGCCCGGCGGTGATCATCGTCGGGAGCGACGACCGAATCGTGCAGATGAGCGCCGGCGCCGAGCTGCGGCTGCGCGACCTGATGACCAGCGAGGACGGCACCTCGCCCGCCGGGATCGTCGGCAGCATCGTCGGCGGCGCCCGCCGGTTCGCGGCCGGTCAGGCCGCCCACCCGCCGCGGTGCCGGGTCCGGGGCCGCAGCGGCATGTGGCTGGTCCTGCACGCCACCCCGCTCACCGCGAGGGACGGCTCGTCGGGCAGCGAGGTGGTCGTCACGATCGACGAGGCCCGGCCGCCGGAGATCGTGCCGCTCGTCGTCGCGGCGTTCGGGCTCACGCAGCGCGAGCGCGACATCACGCAGCTCGTGCTCCAGGGCATGGACACCAAGGAGATCGCCGCCTCGATGCACCTGTCGACGTACACCGTCCAGGACCACCTGAAGTCGGTCTTCTCCAAGGCGGAGGTGCGCAGCCGGCGCGAGCTGATCGCGCGGATCTACTTCGACCAGTACGTTCCGCGCATGGGGATGGACATCGGGCCGACGGGCTGGTTCGCCGCCACCCAGTGAGCTCGGGCCTGACGTTGGACACCGACTGCGCACGTGCACCCTTTGGGCCCTGATGGGGGCCCGAAACAGGGCGCAAACTGCGCACGTGCGCAGTCCATGTCACTGCCGAACCGAAAAGTGCAGCCTCCAGTCATCGCTGGGCCTGAGCGGGAGACCGGGCATGCCGCGAGTGCGCAGGAGGCGGAACACGCGCTCGATCGTGCGAGCCGGTTCCACGAAGATGCCCTTCCGCGTGATGACGAGGATGCGCCAGTCGGAATCGTCCAGCTCCTCGCGCCGTCCGAGGTCCCGGTTCCACTGCCGCTCGTCCTCCGCGTGCTGGCGCCCGTCGTACTCGACAGCGACGCGCACGTCCGGGTAGGAGAGGTCGAGGCGCATGACCGCAACACCGTGCCGGTCGACGATCTCGCGGTTGACCTCGGGCTCGGGGAGCCCGGCAAGCACGAGCAACAGACGCAGACGAGTCTCCATGGGCGAGTCCACTCGCTCTCGGACGAGGGCGGCGGCCCGACTTGCACGCGCGGTGTGAGCGCCCGATCGGTCGCGGCAGTGCCCACCAGCTCCTTCGGCGTCACCAGACGCCGCCGGACCATGGCATCTCCGACTACCACGAGGTCGACGAGCGACAGCATCGACGCCAGCTGCACGAAGACGTCCAACGGCGCCGAGACCGGTACGCCCGAAACGTGCCGAGCCCCCTCGACCGGTCCGACGTGCGTACGCACACCAGCTGCTCGCCTCCGGCTACCGGCATCGGGAACCGTGACGTGCTCGAGAACCTCGGCCGGGACGGGGAGCTCGTAGACCTTGGCAGCGGTCGTGTGACTGGCGACTGCTCCGGGTGCCCTCAGCACGGCTGCCTGCGCCCGGATGAGCGGGTGGTCGGGCACAACGGCGTCGACGTACACGCCGCTGAAGATCTGACGGAACCTCGAGCCGCGCAACATCTTCGGAGTGATGCCCGCTGCGACTGCATCGGCTCGGGTGAACGGACGACGGGGTTCGAACATGGCCCCGACCTTGCCCGAGCCAAGGATCACCAGGGTTCAGTCATCCACAGGCTCTAGGACTCGGGCACTCGCTCGAGGTCCTTCAGCCACACCACCGCGTTCGCGTCACTAGGCATCCGCCAGTCACCCCGCGGCGACAGCGACCCACCGGCGACGACCTTGGGCCCGTTCGGCAACGCCGAGCGCTTGAACTGGCTGAACGCGAAGAACCTCCGGATGAAGACCTCCAGCCACTGCCGGATCGCGGCGAGGTCGTACTCGTTGCGACGGTCCTCGGGGAAGCCCGGAGGCCACTCCCCTTGCTTCGCGTCCGACCACGCGTGGTGGGCGAGGAAGGCCACCTTGCTGGGCAGGTAGCCACGGCGCAGGAAGTGGTAGAGGTTGAAGTCCTGCAGCTCGTAGGGACCGATCGTGTCCTCGGTCGCCTGGGGCTTCTTGCCCTCCTCGTGCGGCACGAGCTCGGGCGTGATCTCCTGCTCGACGATCAGCTGCAGCAGCTCGTTGACCTCGTCGTCGAAGAGGCCGTGGCTCACGACCCACCGGATGAGGTGCTGGATCAGCGTCTTCGGCACTCCGGTGTTCACCGCGTAGTGCGACATCTGGTCTCCGACGCCGTACGTGCACCAGCCGAGTGCGAGCTCGGAGAGGTCGCCGGTGCCGAGGACGATGCCGCCCTCGTGGTTGGCGAAGCGGAACAGGTAGTCCGTGCGCAGGCCCGCCTGCACGTTCTCGAACGTCACGTCGTAGACCGGCTCGCCATCGCTGAACGGATGGTCGAGGTCCTCGAGCAGCTGCCGCGCCGCAGGTCTGATGTCCACCTCGGCGAAGGTGACGCCGAGGGCCTTCGAGAGCCTCGTCGCGTTGCTCCTGGTGAAGTCGCCCGTCGCGAACCCAGGCAGGGTGTAGGCGAGGATGTCGCTGCGTGGCCGGCCGAGGCGGTCCATCGCGCGCGCGGCCACGATCAGCGCGTGCGTGGAGTCGAGGCCACCCGAGACACCGATGACCACCTTCGGGTTCCCGATGGCACGCAGTCTCTGTTCCAACCCCGACACCTGGATGTTGTAGGCCTCGTAGCAGTCGAGCTCGAGCCGTTCCGGGTCGTCGGGCACGAACGGGAAGCGGTCGACCTTGCGCCGCAGCCCGATGTCACCCCCGGGAGGACTCAGCTCCACGTCGACGAGGCGGTACGTCGCGGTGCGGTCCGCGAAGGTACGTCGGTTGTCGTCGAAGGTGCCCTGGCGAAGCCGCTCCTGACGGATCCGGTCGAGGTCGACATCGGCGACGGACCGACGAGCTCCGGCTGGGAAGCGCTCGCTCTCGGCCAGCAGGTCGCCGCACTCGTAGACCATCGTCTGGCCGTCCCACGAGAGGTCCGTGCTGGACTCCCCTTCACCGGCCGCGGCGTAGAGGTAGGCCGCGCTGCAGCGCGAGCTCGCCGACCGTGCCAACAGGTGTCGGTCCTCGGCCCGCGCGACGGTGATCGGGGAGCCGGACAAGTTGAGCAGCACCGTCGCGCCGGCGAGGGCTGCCTCCGCGGACGGCGGGATCGGCACCCACATGTCCTCGCAGATCTCGACGTGCACGGCCAGGCCGGGAACGTTCGCTGCACGGAAGATCAGGTCCGGCCCGAACGGCACCTGCACACCACCGAGCGTGATGGTCGCACCGCGCTGGTCGTCGCCTGGGCCGAACCACCGGCGCTCGTAGAACTCCCGGTACGTCGGGAGGTACGACTTCGGCGCGACTCCCAGGACACGTCCGCCGTGAACCACGACCGCGCAGTTGTACACACGGTTGCCGTGCGCCAGTGGAGCACCGACGACGAGCATCGGGGTGAGCTCGGCCGACGCGTCCACGATCGTGGCGATCCCCTCGTGCACGGCCGACAGCACGGAGTCCTGGAGGAACAGGTCGTCGATCGCGTAGCCGGTCAGCCCGAGCTCGGGGAAGAGTGCGACGGCGACACCGTCGTCGTGACAGGCACGCGCCTCGGCGATGATCGCGACCGCATTCGCTGCAGGGTCCGCGATCGCGACCGGCACCGTGCACGCGGCCACGCGGGCGAAGCCGTGCGCGTAGATCGACGAGAAGTCCACGGCTCGATCCTCCCATGTCGGCTGTGACAGAGGAGACAGTTCCCTGTCTGTCGCTCCTCGCCCACCCGGCCTAGATTGGTCGTGGTCCGGGGACCTCATCGGGAGGCCTCGAGAGCGCGTCCAACGGAGGACAGTCATGAACGAGCAGCCTGCACCGTACGGCGGCGGCCCGGCGGCGGAGTCCGCAGCGTCCACTCCACGCAAGCGCGTGCGCATCCCGCACCTGCGCGAGATGAAGGAGCGCGGAGAGAAGTGGTCGATGCTGACTGCATACGACATGTACACAGCAGCGACGTTCGACGAAGCAGGCATCCCGGTCCTCCTCGTCGGTGACTCGGCCTCCAACAACGTCTACGGCAACGAGACGTCACTTCCGGTGACGGTCGACGAGCTCATCCCGCTGGTTCGTGCCGTCAGCCGTTCGGTGAAGTACGCCCTCGTCGTCGCCGACCTGCCCTTCGGCTCGTACCAGGCGTCGCCCGAGCAGGCCTTCCACACCGCGGCACGCTTCATGAAGGAGGCCAACGCGCACTGCGTGAAGCTCGAAGGCGGCGAGGAGATGGCCGGTCAGGTCGAGCTCCTGTCCAAGGGCGGGATCCCGGTGATGGCCCACATCGGATTCACGCCCCAGAGCGAGCACACCCTCGGCGGCTACCGCGTCCAAGGCCGTGACGGCACCGGTGACAAGCTGATGAGCGACGCGAAGGCGCTCGAGGCAGCGGGCGCGTTCGCGGTCGTGATGGAGATGGTCCCCGGTGACGTCGCCGCCGACATCACCAAGACGCTGGCGATCCCGACGATCGGCATCGGCGCCGGCAACCAGTGCGACGCGCAGGTCCTCGTGTGGCAGGACATGGCGGGGCTTCGCACGGGTCGCATCCCTCGCTTCGTGAAGCAGTACGCCGACGTGCACTCGGTGCTGTTGAAGGCGGCGCAGGACTACGCGGCTGACGTTGCAGCCGGCACGTTCCCAGGACCCGAGCACACCTTCTGATCTCGACGCAGCTCGATCACGGTCAGGCAGTCCAGTCGAGGAAAGCCTCGCCCGCGTACATCGTTCCGAACCAGATCACTGCGAGTGAGACGGGCAGGAAGAACACACGGATCGGATGCGTCATGAACCACTTGCAACCGACGATGAGATGCACCAGCCAGATGACGTTCAGCACGATCACTGCCCACAACGGTGCAACGAGTCCTGATGCGAAATAGAGGAACGCCATCACTGCGATGCCCGCGATGCCGATGAAACTTCCTGATTGACGAAGATTGAGTTTCATCGCGTCGTACCTCTTCGCGTTCGTTCTCGGCGCCGAGAATCACCAACAAAACAAGGGGATTCCGACGCACTCGCAGGTTGGCTCTTATCGCTAGCGACTTCGACACGCAACGCGACACGCAACACGCATTTGCGGATTTCGTTTACCTCGCGCCTCCAAGTTGCCAAGATCATACGCACGGGCCGCAGTGACCAAGCCCGCGAATAGGTGCACCGACATCGGAGGTCGGCGCCACGACCCAGGAGGCATACGTGCCTGCAGCGAAGAAGGCAGCACCGGCTAAGAAGGCTGCTGCGAAGAAGGCGCCCGCCAAGAAGGCAGCGCCGGCCAAGAAGGCAGCGGCAAAGAAGGCCGTGACCAAGAAGGCAGCACCCGCGAAGAAGACCGCGGCAAAGAAGGCACCCGCCAAGAAGACCGCCGCAAAGAAGACCGTGTCGAAGAAGGCAACGGCTGCGAAGAAGACCGTGGCGAAGAAGGCAACGGCTGCGAAGAAGACGGTTGCGAAGAAGGCTGCTCCCGCCAAGAAGACCGTCGCGAAGAAGGCAACGGCTGCGAAGAAGACCGTCGCCAAGAAGGCCGCACCGGCGAAGAAGACCGCAGCCAAGAAGGCTCCTGCGAAGAAGGCGCCCGCGAAGAAGGCTGCTGCCAAGAAGGCACCCGCCAAGAAGACCGCCAAGAAGTGACCGACTGAACTTCCCCAGACATCGGCGAAGCCCCCGCTCCCGGCGGGGGCTTCGTCGTTTGTCGGGTCAGTCCTCGAGGTCCTCGTCGCTCCACTGCGGGTCGTTGTCCCACTCCTCGTTGCGCTCCTCCACGCGCTCGAGCGCACGAGCCGCCTCCGCTTCCGTGGCGTAGGGCCCGAGTCGGTCCTGGTTACGACAGCCCTCCTCGCCCTCGACGGCGTGATGGGTGAGGCAGAACCAGTACTTCGGCTCGTCGGACATCGGGCCTCCTCCTCGACACGGGTGCTCTTCTTCACAAACTACACTCGGACGCGTGACCCCGATCGTTGCCGGAACCATCTCCCCGCGGCGCGAGGTGCCTGCGCACATCGCCCGTCCGGAGTACGTCGACAAGCCCTCCCCCGCCCCGTTCACCGGCAGCGAGGTGAAGGACGCCGAGACGATCGAGCGGATGCGCATCGCCGGCCGCATCGCCGCCCAGGCGCTGCAGCTGGTCGGCAAGCACGTGGCGCCCGGCATCACGACCGACGAGCTCGACCGCATCGGCCACGAGTTTCTCCTCGACAACAACGCCTACCCGTCGACGCTCGGCTACCGCAGCTTCCCGAAGTCGCTGTGCTCGAGCGTCAACGAGGTCATCTGTCACGGCATCCCCGACAGCCGCGTCATCGAGGACGGCGACATCGTCAACATCGACATCACCGCGTTCATCGGCGGCGTGCACGGGGACACCAACGCGACCTTCCTCGCCGGTGACGTCGACGAGGAGACCCGACTGCTGGTGGAGCGCACGGAGGAGGCGCTTCGGCGCGCCATCAACGCGGTGCGTCCCGGACGGCGCGTCAATGTGCTGGGCCGGGTCATCGAGGCCTATGCCAAGCGTTTCGGGTACGGCGTCGTGCGCGAGTTCACCGGGCACGGCATCGGCACGTCGTTCCACTCCGGGTTGATCATCCCCCACTTCGACGACCCGTACTACGACGACGAGATCAAGGCGGGGATGACCTTCACGATCGAGCCGATGCTCTGCCTCGGCACGGCCGAGTGGGACATGTGGGACGACAACTGGACCGTCACCACGAAGGACAAGAGGGCCAGTGCGCAGTTCGAGCACACCATCCTGGTGACTGACGACGGTGCGGAGATCCTCACACTTCCTTGACATCAAGATAGTTGATGTAAAGACACTAGGTGCATGATCGATGCACGTCTTCAGCTTCCCTGCGGCGCCGTCCTGCCCAACAGACTGGCCAAGGCTGCCCTCTCCGAGCAGCTCGGCGACGGTCGTCACGCTCCCAGCGAGCAGCTCATCCGGCTGTACCAGCGCTGGAGCAGAAGCGGAGCGGGCCTTCTCATCACCGGCAACGTGATGGTCGACCCCGCGGCGATCGGTGAACCGGCGAACGTCGTGGTCGAGGGCCGCCGCGACCTCGACCAGCTGCGCCGCTGGGCCCGCGCCGGCAAGGCAGGTGGCGCGACCGTGATCGCGCAGGTCAACCATCCCGGTCGACAGGTACCGGTGAGCCTGGACCGACGCCCGGTCGGCCCGTCCGCCGTCCCGATGAAGGGCATGCTGGGGGTGTTTGCGACGCCGCGCGCGCTGAGCGTCGAGCAGATCCACGAGATCCAGGACCGGTTCGCGCGCACCGCACGGGTGCTCATCGCCGCCGGCTTCGACGGTGTCCAGCTGCACGGCGCGCACGGCTACCTCATCAGCCAGTTCCTCTCCCCGCTCGCCAACCAGCGCACAGACGAGTACGGCGGCGACCCGGTCAACCGCCGTCGCTTCCTCCTGGAGCTGGTCGAGAAGACCCGCGAGGCGATCGGGCCGGACCGCATCCTGTCGGTGAAGCTGAACAGCGCAGACTTCCAGCGCGGTGGCTTCGACGAGGACGAGTCCATCGAGGTCGCCCGCCAGCTCGCCGCCGGCGGGATCGACCTGCTGGAGATCAGCGGTGGTACCTACGAACAGGCTGCCATGATGGGCGTCGTCCGGCGAGAGTCCTCCCGCCGGCGAGAGGCGTACTTCCTCGACTTCGCCGAGAAGCTGCGCGCGCAGGTCGACGTACCGCTCATGGTCACCGGTGGCTTCCGCACCCGCGCCGGCATGGATGCCGCGCTCTCCAGCGGGGCCGTCGACGTGGTGGGTCTGGGGCGCCCGATGGCAGTGCAGCCCGAGGCTCCGCGGCTGCTGCTGAACGGCAGCATCGGCAGCCTGGACGTGATCACCGAGAAGCGTCTGGGCCACCCCAAGCTCGACGGGATGGCCGAGACCGTCTGGTACACCACCCAGCTCTGGCGCATGGGTCGTGGCAAGGACCCAGCAGTCCGTCGGCCAGCTGCGGTCGGTGTCGGCCACTACCTTCTCGGAGGGGTCGGCCACACCGTGCGCAAGAAGGTCAGCTGACCCCGTCCGTCGGGTCCTGCCGTTCCCAGAGCTTGCGCTCGCAGCGCAGCACGCCGGTCTCGTGCTCCGGGTCGCCGCTCATCACGGCGGCCAGGCGCAGGTGCGGCAGCGCTTCGTCGTACCGCGACTGCCGCTCGAGAACGCGTCCGAGGGTGAAGCGGGACCAGACGTCGGTCGGGTTCTCCTCGACGAGGACGCGCAGGTCCGCCTCCGCCTTGGCGAGCTGAGCGCTCTGGAAGTACGCCCACGCACGGAGGGTGCGCAGGCTCGCGGAACCGGGCTCCGCGTCGATCGCAGGGCCGAGCAGCTCGAGGGCCTTGCGCGGCGCCGAGGCCTCGAGGAGCGCCCAAGCCTGGTGATAGGCGTCAGCCGGGTGCTTCGAGAGGTCGAAGGGGGGCAGTGTCACGGTCTGTACAACCCCGTAGGACGAGGCAAGATTCCCCGAAGTGTCTGAAACGGACGAACGGGACAGGTTACCTTTTCCGACATGGAGTTCACCGTGTTCACGTCCGCCGGTGGGTTCCGTGACTTCGGCGGCGAGTCGACCTTCAACGTCGGCGAGAACAACGGCGTCCTCTACGTCTGGGAGGACGGCACCGACCAGGTCATCGTGTACGGCGCGTCCGCGTGGGCGTCGGTGCAGGAGAAGAAGCGCTTGGACGCCCCGGTCGTGACCGGCCGTCGCCGACTCGTGACCGAGTCCGAGGACGAAGCGGACGAGAACACCAGCGAGGTTCCGTCGGAGCTGGTGCCCGCCGACCTGATCGACTCCGCCTTCTCGGAGGAGGGCGCCGACGATCTCGAGCCTCAGCCGGTCTTCGAGCGCGGCCCGGTCTTCCAGCCCAAGCACGCCTGAGCCGCCCGGCGGAGTTCAGACCGGGCGGCCCAGGCGAGGTCGCGCACCCCCCTACGGTGCACCAGCTCACCTAGGAGACGGCGACAGTCTTCTCCCATGACGCAGGTCGAACGGCTGATCCTGGGATGCCCCGCACAACCCAGTCCCATTCGGGACCTAGGTCCCGGCAATCCACATCCCTTGTGCCGTGGTGGCAGACCGAGGTGGTCGGGCACAGTCAGTGCATCGCTTGCTGATCCCGCCAACCCGGACCCCTGGCTGAGGGGAGGCGGTCACCGGTTCCGTCCCTGGCCCCGGCTCGGTCGGCGCAGCGATACGCAGGGTGACGCGTCCCGAGTCAGCGCCTCCCTGCAGAGTGTGCGATGCCCCGCCCGGACCGCCGTGCCGGAGCGGGGCTTCGTGCTGTGTGGTCAGCCTGTCTGCACCGGCGCCAGAGGCTCCAGGCCTCGGCGCAGGATGATCTCCCCCTCCGGGTCCAGCTCTCCCGTCGGTTCGAACCCGAGCTTCGCGTAGAAGCCGGCGGGGCCGCCCTCCCCCGGCACGTGGCTGGTGAGCAGCTCGGTGCCGCCCTCAGCACGCACGATCGCCAGCACCTGGTCGACGACCTCTCGCCCGTAGCCCTTCCTCTGCTCGCGGTGGTCGATGATGAGCTTCCACAGGAACCACGGACCGTTGATGTGAGGCGGCTGCGGCTCGACGTCCCAGCTCAGCATCACGAAGCCGACCGGTCGATCTTCCGCATAGACCGCGCGGAACCAGGGGTTGCCCTCCGGGTTCAGCTCGGCCTCCCGCATCGAGTCCGCCACGGTGGTGACGAAGCGCTCCTGCTCGGTGGTGATCTCGACGGTGAGGACCTGCTCGAGGTTCTCGCCGGTGACCTCTCGCAGCGTGACCGTCATGGGCCAAAACTAGCGGTGCGGAAGTGCCTTCACCGGACGACCGCGACGGGACACTGACCGAGGCGAACCACGTGGTGGCTGACCGAACCAAGGAGGAGTCCGGCAAGGGCACCGCGACCGCGGGACCCGGTGACAACGAGCGAGGCGTTGGCGGATGCCTCCACGAGGGCCTCCGCCGGAGGCATCGCGACCAGCTCCTCCTCGATGGTCACGGCTGGGTAGTCCAGCTGCACGCCCGCCACCGACTCGTCCAGTACTGCCGCAGCCTTCACCGATCGAGCCCCGACCTCGTCAGGGAGCTGTCCACGGTGGTCGAGTTGCACGTGACCGGCGTTCCAAGCATGCAGAGCCACCACCGGCTCCTCCGTCACGCTGGCGCGTCGACAGGCAAACCTCAGTGCCGCAATGCTCTCCTCCGAACCGTCCACGCCCACGACGATCCTGTCGGCTTCCGAACCCACCGCCCCGCGCACGACGACGACCGGACACTCAGCGTGCCCGAGGAGGTGCTGGCTCAACGAGCCCAGCACCGCCCCGACCCGTCCATGCGCCCTGCCGCCCACGACCAACATGTCCGCATCGGTTGCCTCCTGGAGCAGGATGGACTCGACGTCGCCCTCGTCTCGCCCATGTCGCTCGGCCACACCGCTGGCGCCTGCACCCGTCAGGACCGCCTCGACCTTGGCCACCATCTCGCTGGGGGGGTCCTGGTGGGGTGGGCCGTCCGTCGGGCTCGTGCCGTCGTCCACGATCACCGCGCGGACGTCGTGTCCTTCCAGGACGGACGTCTCAGCGGCCCACTGCAGAGCAGAGTCCGCATCCGGCGAACCGTCGTAGCCGACCAGAATCGTGGCGTTGTGAGAAGTCATCGCTAAGCCTCCTGTGCATCGGTCACGGGCTCACGGCCCCTTCGATGCCGACCAGGCTTCCCGGCTCACCCCACGTGCTTGACGTGTTAGATCCACCGTAACCGGCCCCACCAGAACCATGCGCGACGACAGGTGGGGCGGATGAGCCGGCCTGTAGGCCGGGAAGAAGCAAGCGGGGCTCGGCTTGAGACGAAGGATCGCGGATATGCCGTTTGACCTGCGGTTTTACCGTTGGGCCTCAGTGGTCACCGACGGCCGTTCGTGAAGTTCTTGCGGACTATTTGCGGACTGAATTCGGGTATCAACGTCACGTCCAACCGCATCCTCGTGACCCGGCAACCGGGTAGGGGTCGCACGCGTCACCAGGAAGGGAGAGGGCGGGGGTGCAGTGGGCTGCCCCTTTCATGATGGCCGCGCCTGGATTCGCAACAGTTGACTTTCGACTTCGACGGCGTTGCTGGCTCGCTTGCGCTGCCCTCCGCTGAGTGCCGCGACCCGGACCGCCGCCTGGTCGGTCAGGCCGACGGCGTCGAGTGCGCCGCTCACTGCATCGTCGATCTCGGCCGCGCTCGTCGACGACGGGAGCCGCAAGCGCGCGGCGTAACGCAGGGTGCGGTCCAGTGCCAGGTCGGCGTGGATGATGTCGTCCTGGGGCACGTAGCCGAGCACGCTGCGGAAGGAGTTGATGTTCCCGTACAGGTCAGCGCCGTCGAAACGGACTGCTCCCGAGTTTGCGGGTGCGACACCGGCGATCGCCTCGAGAAGCGTGGTCTTGCCGGCACCGCTGGGACCGACGATCGCGACGAGCTCCCCTGGAGTGACGGTGAGTGACACGGCGTCCAGGAGGGTGAGCTGGTCCCTGTTGCGGAGCCTGATCGTCCGGGACAAGCCGTCGACGTCAATCCGGACGCCTCGCCTGCGGCCCGCTGTGAGGGCGTCTTGCTGAAGCTGCTCGGTCACGACCCAACTCCACTCAGACGGTGACGGTGACTTGCAGGTACGTGGCCGGGATCGAGGTCCGGTCCGCGTCGGAGCTCGCGTTCTGGCTGGTGAACAGCTCTGCGAGCTCGCGTTGCAGGTCGTCCGTCCGGCCGTCCGCATCCGCGGCGGCGAAGGCGTTCATGGTCGGTCCGTAGTAGGTCCGGAACACCGCGAGGAGCTCGATGGGTGGGGCGGGGTACTCGAACGTGTAGGTCTCGCGGGAGAAGGTGATCTGGTTTGCGTCGACGCCGCCGGCGCCGAAACGCTCGATGACGTTCTCCTCGACGCCCCAGGTCATGGGGCTGACGAAGCCCTCCGGTGGCGGCGGTGAGTACGAGCTGGAGATCCGGAGGATCTGGGCGACGAGAGTGGGGTCGCCGGGGATCCAGTTGCCCATCACGATCCGCCCGCCGGAACGGGTTACCCGGACCAGCTCCTTGGCGACGTCGAACGGGCGCGGGGCGAACATCGCCCCGAAGATGCTCACCACCAGGTCGAAGGAGTCGTCAGCCAAATCATCCAGATGGGAGGCATCACCTTCCTGGAAACGGCAGTTGCTCAGGCCTTCGGCCTGGGCCCGCTGGTTTCCGGCTTCCACCAAGTTGGCTGCGATGTCGACGCCCAGCACTTCCGCGCCGAGCCGCGCCGACGGCAGGGCGGTGGTGCCATCCCCGCAGCCGAGGTCGAGGACCCGGGTGCCGGGGGTGATACCCAGACGCGAAACCAGGGCTTCGCCGCTGGCGCGCATCGATTCTGCGACCCGGGTGAAGTCGCCCTTCTCCCACAGTGCCTTGTTCGGGTTCGCTGTCACGGTCATGGCTGCCTCCGGCTTGTTCGACCTGTCTATTCAAGACATTGCTTGATTAAGCATGAAGCGAACGCGTCTTGTCAAGAGAGTTCTTGAATATGACTGGGCGCGCTGCGGCGAGTCTCGTACATCCGGAGTGCGACCAGCGCGCCGGAGGCGGCCGTGAGCGCAGCAACGGTCCACACGGCTGCGCGCACTCCCCACAGGTCGGCCACGACACCGGACAGAAGAGCGCCGACCGCGAAGCCGCCATCGCGCCAGAGCCGGTAGATGCCCACGGATCTCGCCCGCCAGGCGGGATGGGCGACATCGCCGATCACGGCGAGCAGCGTGGGGTAGACCATGGCGGTCCCTGCGCCGAGCAGGACAGCCCCGATGACCCAGGATGTGAAGGCGTCGGAGGCGGCGACGATCCCGAGCGCGACCGTTTGGGTGAGCATGCCGCCGACGATGAGCCACTTGCGCCCGATGCGGTCTGAGAGTGCACCGGTGCCGAGTTGTCCGAGGCCCCACACCGCGGGGTAGAGCGCCGCCAGGACGCCGATCCGGCCCACCGATAGCCCTGCGGTGGCGAAGAGGATCGGGAAGAGTCCCCACGCGAGGCCGTCGTTCAGGTTGTTCACCATCCCGGCCTGGCACGCCGAGGAGAGCGCCGGCTCGCGAAGGCTGGTCTGCGTGAAGACCTCGCGTTGGGTGAGCTCGGCGTGCAGGAGAGCGCCGCCGCCATCGGGTTGGGGCAAGTGCGCGCGGGCCTCGGCCTGGGCGTGGTCGCGGGTCTCGTGCACGAAGAGCGTCGAGAGACCCAGTCCGAGTGCCGCGAAGGCGATGCCGAGGTAGAAGGGCTCTGGTCGCAGACCGTACTCCGCGGCGAGGTAGCCGGTGGCCAATGCAGTGGCGGCAACAGCTCCGTAACCGGCGGCCTCGTTGAGACCCATCGCAAGGCCGCGTTGCTGCGGGCCCACGAGATCGATCTTCATGATCACCGTCGTCGACCAGGTGAGGCCCTGGCTGACGCCGAGCAGGACGTTGGCGGCAACAACCCACCACCACGTCGGCGCCCAGATCAGCAGAAGAGGCACCGGCACGGCGACCAGCCATCCCCCGACCAGCACTGGCTTGCGGCCGAAACGGTCCGACCAGGTTCCGGCAAGGTAGTTGGTCGCCGCCTTCGCGACGCCGAACGCGAGGATGTAGGTCAGCCCGGCAGTGTACGCGTCCAGGTGGAACTCGCGGTCGGCCAGCAAGGGCAGGACCGTGCGTTCCTGACCGAGCATCCCGCCCACCAAAGCGTTGACCGCCACGAGCAGGGAGAACTGGGCCAGGTTCGCCCGTAACCCGAGCCGCACGGGCCCGTGATCGGTCGAGGCGTTCGTCACCCGCTGGACTCCAGGCCCACGCCGTGGGCGGCGGCCCAGTCCCTGGGCCCGCCGAGCAGCACGGTCACGTCGTTGCGGCCCGCTTGCTCCAGCACGCTCGCGGCGGACATCGCGCGCTCTCCGTGGCCGCACATGACCGTCATCGGTCCGTCGGGCAGCGACGTGACGGCGACCGCGAGAGAACCGAGCTCCATGTGCGCCGCTCCGGGCACATGGCTGGCGCGGAACTCGGAGTCCTGGCGGATGTCGAGGATGCGGTCGTCGTCAGCGCTGTTGGTCGGGGTGACCACGGTCGTCGAGGTCGTCGGCAGGCCGGCGTCGATCCACGCGTCGAGCCCGCCGACCAGCTCCCCAACGATTTCGACGCCGATCTTGGCGGCTTGGCCGAGCACCTCGGCCGGGTCCTGATCCGGGTTCCGGAGCACAAGGACGCGAGCGCCTTCGGGCAGCAGCCAACCCAGCCAGGTGCCGAAGGCGGGGCGCAGCTCGTTCGACAGCGACCCGGGCACGTGCGCCGCGGCGTACTGCTCGAGCGGCCGGACGTCGACGACGGTCGCCCCCTCGTCGACCACTCGCCGAGACTGCTCCACCGTGAGCGGTGGCAGCGCCAAGGGCTCTGGAAGCACCGCGGGGCCACGGCGGTTGGCCTCGCCAAGCCATCGGAAGTACGTCGGGAACGACCCGAGCGAACCGAGCAGCCGGGACACGAACTCGTCCTCGTCCGCGCTCGCCAGCAAAGAGTTGGTGGCGCGCTCGTGCCCGACGGTGCTGGTCCGCTCCGACCCAGGCGGTGAGGAGCAGAAACTCCCCGCGCCGTGCGTCGGCCAGACCGCGATGTCGTCCGGGAGATGCATGAGGCGTTGCAGGGAGTGGTACTGCGCGCGCGCCAACTCCTCGGTGCGCTCGGGCACGACCAGGTCGGTCCTGGCTGCACCGCCCACGATGAGCGACCCGCCCGTGAACACGCCCATGGGAGCGTCGCCGTCCAGGAGAAGGAACGCAAGGTGCTCGTCGGTGTGCCCGGGCGTCGCCCAGGCGCGCAGGACCAGCCCCCCGAGGTCGACCTCGTCGCCTTCACGCAGCCCTCGATGGGGGAAGGCGCGATCGCCGCCCGCCGAGGCCAGCACGACCGCGCCGTCCGTGGCGGCGAGCTGCACCGCGCCGGAGAGGAAGTCGGCGTGCAGGTGCGTGTCGGCGGCATAGGCGATCGTGAGTCCGCGCCGGGCGGCAAGCTCGCGGACCGATCGCAGGTCGCGGGGGGCGTCGACCGCGAGGGCGCGGCCGCTGCCGAGGTCGACCAGGTAGGCGGTGTTGCCCAGCCCTTCGTCCACGAGGGCCTCAACGGACAGGCCTGTCGTGGTCATCGCGACCTCGCCACGGGCAGCTGTGCGGCAGCCCACTCGGGGAAGCCGTCCTCGAGTCGGGCGGCGTTGATGCCGCGTCGGGTGAGCAGCCGCACCGCGTCGTCCGCGTACACGCAGTAGGGCCCCCGGCAGTAGGCCACCACATCGGCGCCGTCCGGGATCTCCCCCAGCCGCGACTTCAAGTCCTGCGGAGGGACCGAGATCGCACCCCGGATGTGGCCGGCAGTGAACTCAGGCTCCGGGCGTACATCGAGGACGACCACGTCACCTTGGCGCAACCGCGCCTTCAGCTGGTCCCGGGTGACGGTGTTGAGCTTGCTTCGGTCGCCCAGGTAGTCGGAGGCCAGACTGTCGAGCTCGGCAACGTGGAGCTCCGCGGCCTGGCGCATGGTGCGCCACAGAGTGCCTACGACCGGACTGGACAGCGAGTAGTAGATCCGGGTCCCGTCACGTCGCGAGGTGACGAGGCCGGCCTTCAGCAGCCGCTGGAGGTGCTGTGAGGTGTTGGCCACCGTCTGGTCGATCTCCTCGGCGAGCTCCTCCACGGATCGCTCGCCTTGGGCAAGGACATCGACGAGCTCGGCACGACGACCGTTGGCCAGCGCCTTCGCCGCCTCGGCCAGGGCGTCGTACAAGACGGTCTTGGCTCGCCGGTCACCCATTGGTGCACTCCTCCTCCGAAGAACTTTTCAAGACTTCTCTTGACAAGCATGCCACAGCAGAGTGTTAATCAAGCAATCTCTTGAACTGATTTGCACTGAACTCAGGGAGCGGACGATGGCGACAACGGTGGACACGGTCGAGCTGGAGGCCAAGGTCAAGGAGATGTACCGCCACGTGGCGCAGGAGCCAGGCGGCGACTACCACTTCGAGCTCGGCGAGAGCCTCGCCCTGCGGGTGGGCTATGACGCAGATCGACTAGGCCACGTGCCCGCCGGGGCAGTCGAGTCCTTCGCCGGCGTCGGCTTCTTCTTCGACCTCGCCGCCCTCAAAGCTGGCGAGACCGTCGTCGATCTGGGGAGTGGCTCCGGGATGGACGCCCTGTACGCGGCCGACTACGTGGGACCGACCGGCCGCGTCGTCGGCATCGACTTCACCATCGAGCAGCTGGAGAAGGCCCGCAAGCTCGCTGCCGGCGCGGGCGCAGGTCACGTCGAGTTCGTCGAGGGCCGCATCGAGGACCTTCCGGTCGACGCCGGGAGCGTGGACTGCGTGATCTCCAACGGAGTCATCAACTTGGCACCCGACAAGAACGCTGTCTTCGCCGAAGCGGCCAGGGTCCTGCGCCCAGGCGGACGCCTGGCGATCGCCGACATCATCACCGAGAAGCCACTCACGGAGGCCATCGTCTGCAACGCCGACCTCTGGGCTTCCTGCATAGGCGGAGCGTCCGAGCAGGAGACCTACCTCCGAGCCATCGAGGCTGCCGGATTCACCGTCGACACGATCCGGCCGAATGCCTATGCGTTCCTCTCCGACCAAGCCCGCAACGCCAGCACGAAGTACGGCGTCAAGAGCGTCTCGATCCTCGCCACGAGGTCAGCGGACTGAACCTCACACCTTTCGGCCTGCGACGAAGCAGGCCCGGATCGGGAGCACCACACCGCCGTCGGGCTGCTCGTGCTCGGAAAGGACCTCGCGTGCCTCCCGCAGGATCGCCAGGAGGGTCGCATCGTCGATCCGAGAGACGAGCGGAGTCGCCTGGATCTCCGTGTGCACGAATGCGTCGATCGAGGGGAAGCGCACTTGCCCCAGGGTGCTGTCGGCCGTCGTGACTTCGAGTCCCGCTCTCTCCATGAGCGACGTGAGCGCGCCCAGATCACCCTGGGACCAGTACGTCCCCATGACTGTGCGCGCGTCGTTACCGGCAAGGCGAGCGACAGCGGCGACGAACGGACCGTACGCCGGCTGCTGATCCAGGCCCGAGTACGTCTGGAGCGCGACGGCCCCGCCGCTTCGCACGACTCTCGCCATCTCCCGCACGGCCTGCGTGGGGTCAGAGAAGAAGAAGAGTGCCGATTGGCAGACCGCCGCATCGAACGCCGCATCGGTAAAGGGCAATTCGCCCGCGTCGCCGACTCGCCAGTCGATCCCCGACGCGTGCTCCTTGGCGACTTCGATCATGGCGGGGTTGAGGTCGATGCCGCTCACAGCGCCGGAGGGGCCAACGAGTTCGGCAGCTTGGCGGGTCACGACCCCTGTGCCACAGGCGACATCGAGGACACACTGCCCCGCGCTGACCTCTGCGTAATGCAGCAAGGTCGGCACCCATTGGGCGAAGAGTGCGGGCACGAACAGGTCCTCGTAGGCGTGGGCCTGTTCAAGGCTGAGGCTGAACGTTTCGGTCATGGTCACAGCGTTGCCTCCTCGCCGAGCGCTCACATCGGCCACCTGACCTATTCGTGGCGCCGCTGACGCGCCAAGATGGCCGTGTGGTCGGGTCCGCGAGCATCGAGCACGCAGCCGCCCTGGCGGATGAGGGCCGGTGGAAGGCAGCGCGTGATGCCTATGCGGCATTGCTCGAAGTGGACAACTCCGCCGATGCGCACCTCGGTCTGGCCAGGGCATGCTGGTGGTCGGGAGAGACAGGGCGTGCACGAGGCCATGCCGAACTGGCCTTCGCGGCGTACGACCGGGAGCATAAGTACGCAGACGCGGCCATGGTCGCCGTCCACCTGTGTATCTGGCATCTGACCAACTTCGACAATGCGTCGGCCGGGCACGGCTGGCTCGCGCGCGCCAGGGAGGCCGCTGAACGCAGCAACAACCTGACGGTCGGTGGCTGGGTGACGCTCCTGTCCGGGTACTTCGCCGACGATCGCAGCGAAGGACTGCGACTGCTCGAGGCCGCCGCCACCACGGCCGCGTTGCAGGAAGACCTTGACCTCGCCACCATGGCCACGGCCGATCTGGGGCTGTCGCACGTGATCGCGGGCGATGTCGGGCGCGGCATGGCCATGCTCGACGAAGCGATGGCTGCCACATTGGCCGAGCCTCGCGGCATGCTCGAGGTGGTCGTCTGGGCCAGTTGCGACATGCTCGCCGCCTGCAGCCTGGTCGATGATCTCCAGCGCGCCACTGAGTGGTGCCGCGCGGCCGACCGATTCATGGAGACCTACGGCTGTCCGTTCCTGCAGGCTCGCTGCCGCGCCCACTACGGCCGAGTCCTGGTCGCGGCTGGGCGCTGGACCGAAGCCGAACAGGAGTTGGAGAGGGCCCTGGCCATGGCCGCCGACACCGGCCGCGGACCACGCACCGAAGCCTTGACGGCGCTCGCGGACTTGCGACAACGCCAAGGACGGCCGGACGAGAGCCTCCAGTTGCTGGATGCAGCAGACGGCACCGCCAGCGGTGCGGCGATCAGGGCAGCATCACTCCTCGATTTGGGCCGGGCGGACGACGCCAGAGCAGCGCTGCGCAGCGAGCTCGCCGTTCAACCAGCAGAAGGTCCGGACTATCCCCTCCTGGCAGCGGCCATGGCCGAGATGGAGCTGGCGGCCGGCCGACTCGAGGATGCCTCGGCACTGCTGCTACACGACCATCTGGCGAGGAACGCGCCGTCGTACCCCCGGAGTGCGGGCCTTCTCGCCCGGGCAAGCGGTCTGCTGGCCGCGGCGCAGGACAACACAGAGTCGGCCAGGAACCACCTCGGTTTCGCGTTGGACGTCTTCACCCGTCTTGAGCTGGCATACGAGGCCGCCTGCACCGAACTTCACCTCGCCGTCCTGCTGCGAACCAGCGACGTCGACGCCGCGATCGGGCGTGCGCACGCGGCTCACCGCCGCCTTGAAGCGATCGGAGCCCGGCAGAAGGCGAGTGAGGCATCCGCCCTTCTTCGAGCCCTCGGTGTTACCCCACGTCCTGGGCGGCCGAGCGCTGACGCGCTCTCGGCGCGCGAACGCGACGTGCTCGAACTGGTGGCTGCCGGTCTCAGTAATCCAGCCATCGCCGAGCGGCTCTTCCTGAGCCGGCGGACGGTCGGCCATCACGTAAGCAGCATTCTGCGCAAGCTCAACATGAGCTCGAGAGCCGAGGCGGCCGCTTTCCATGCAAGGCGTTCGAGCCACCAGTGACCCATGGCCGCAACCCTTGATGCCCCGACGTCGCAGGTCGGTCACTGGAGGCCGTGTTCGTAGGCATAGGCCGTGGCTGCGGCACGGCTAGGCAGTCCCAACTTGGTGAGGATGTGGCCGACGTGGGTGGCCACGGTCTTCTCGCTGACGACGAGAAGCTCAGCGATCTGACGGTTGGTGAGTCCCTTGGCGATGTGCGTCAGGACCTCTTCCTCTCGAGCAGTCAGGCCACTGGACGGCGCTGGCGCTCGCTGTTGCACGACCCGGGCAGCGTCGACGTCGCGGACCGCATGGAGGCGGTCGAAGACCGGGATTGCGCTGGCGAGCTCCATCTCGGCGCTGTCGTTGTCGCCCAGTGCTCGGCAGGCGGTGGCGATCAGCAGCCTCGTGCGGGCGGCCTCGTAGGCGGCCTCGAGCTCGCCCCACCCGAAGAGCGCGCGCCTCAGGACGGGCAGGGCGGATTCGGGCTGGTCCTCGGCCAGAAGCACGGCGCCGAGGAGCTGCAGGTGAAGAGCGGCTGGGAGAGGTCGCTCGAGCAGGCCGGAAACCGTGCCTAGCTCGTCCGTGGCA
>DASSPN010000072.1:0-20166 GCA_035699605.1 Nocardioidaceae bacterium
GCTGCGGAGATCGACCCGCCCGACGTACCTCCCCGCTTCGGCGGCGGCCACACCGAGGCGCTCAGCCGGATGCTGGCCGAGATGCAGTCGGTCGCCCGCCAGCACCCTCGAGGCCTGTGGTGAGAGGACTCTGGTGAACACCCTGCAGCAGGCGCGAGCGATCGCGGCCACCGTCACCGACCCCGAGCTGCCCATGCTGACTCTCGAGGACCTCGGCGTGCTGCGCGACGTCTCCTTCGACGCCGAAGGCTGTCTCGTCGTGAGCCTCACGCCGACGTACTCCGGTTGCCCGGCGATGGCGGCGATGCGCGACGACGTGGTCAGGGCACTGGCGGACGAGGGTTTCGAGGACGTGGCGGTGAGGGTGTCGCTCAGCCCGGCCTGGAGCAGTGACTGGATCACCCCCGCCGGACGCGCTTCCCTGGAGCAGCACGGGATCTCGCCACCAGGCGCGGTGCCTACGCGCACCACCGTCTCCCTCTTGCCCACCCGGCGGCTCGTGCGCTGCCCGCAGTGCCGCTCGACAGAGACCTCCGTGGTGAGCGAGTTCGGGAGTACGGCGTGCAAGGCGCTGTACCGCTGCCTCTCGTGCCTCGAGCCCTTCGACCATCTGAAGGAGATCTGATGTTTCACGCGCTGACGGTCTCCCGCGTGGAGCCGCTGACCGACGACTCGGCCGCCGTGACGTTCGAGGTGCCCGACGACCTGCGCGCGGAGTTCGCGTTCGAGGCAGGGCAGAACCTCACGCTGCGACGGGTGCTCGACGGTGTGGAGCACCGGCGGCAGTACTCCATCTGCGCGCCCGTCGGCGAGCGCCCGAGGATCGGTGTGCGCGAGGTGCCGGACGGTCTCTTCTCGCGCTGGTTGGTGCACGAGGTGAAGCCGGGCGAGACGGTCGAGGTGCAGACACCCGGCGGCTCCTTCCGAGCGGACCCAGAAGCGGGCGGGCGGCACCTCTGCATCGCCGCCGGCTCCGGCATCACCCCGATGCTCTCCGTCGCGGCCTCCGTGCTCCGCAACCCGGCCGCGCACGTCGTACTCCTCTACGGCAACCGCACCACGACCTCGGTGATGTTCGCCGAGGAGCTCGCCGACCTGAAGGACCGCTACGGCCCGCGCTTCGAGCTGGTCCACGTGCTGTCGCGCGAGCCGCGCGACGTCGACCTGTTCAGCGGCCGGCTCGACGGGTCGAGGCTGCGCTCCATCCTGGACGCCTTGGTCCCGATCGAGGCCCTCGACCACGTGTGGCTCTGCGGCCCCTTCGCGATGATCACGGAGGCACGCGAGACGCTCGCCGACCTCGGCGTACCTGCGGAGAAGCTGCACCACGAGCTCTTCTACGTCGACCAGCCGCCGCCCGTCCTCCGCCACCCGGACAAGGTCCCGTCCGGAGTGACCAGCGAGGTCACCGTCGTGCTCGACGGACGGGAGACCACCACGCCGCTCGCGCGCGACCGGACGATCCTCGACGCGGCTCAGGAGGTCCGTGCCGACCTGCCGTTCGCGTGCAAGGGCGGGGTCTGCGGCACCTGCCGAGCCCACGTGAAGGACGGCGAGGTGGACATGGTGCGCAACTACGCCCTCGAGCCGGACGAGGTCGCGGCAGGTTTCGTGCTGACCTGCCAGTCGTTCCCCGTCAGCGACCGAGTCGTCGTGGACTACGACCGGTGAGCCACTCCCCGGTCGAGGACATGTGGGCTGCGGATGCCGCCAGCAAGGCGCTCGGCATGACCCTCGAAGAGGTCGGCGCCGGGTCGTCGCGGATCTCGATGGTGGTCCGCGAGGACATGGTGAACGGGCACGCGCTGTGCCACGGCGGCCTGGTCGCGACGCTCGCCGACAGCGCATTCGCAGTGGCGTGCAACTCGCGCGGCGTGAAGACGGTGGCCGCCGGCTTCGACGTCACCCTCCTGGCACCGGCGTACCTCGGTGACGTGCTCGTCGCGACTGCCGTCGAGCGCTCTTTGCGTGGGCGATCGGGGATCTACGACGTCACCGTCACCCGAGGCGACGAGGTGGTCGCCGAGTTCCGCGGGAGGAGCCGGGCCCTGGGCCGCTGACCCGGCACGAAGATGCGCCGGGTCGGCCTCGACCCGGCGCAAAGACCTGCCGGGTCAGCGTTTCAGGCCGTCGAGCGTGATGGTGGTGACGGCGTCGGCGAGGGTGTCCTTGTCGTAGCGGCCGTCGGGGCGCACCCACTCGATGAGCGAGTTGACCATCCCGAACACCAGCTTGCTGGCGAGGTCTGGAGGTACGTCGGCGCGCAGCGCGCCTTCCTTCGCGGCGGCCGAGACGAGCCGGGCGAGCTTGTCGTCGATCTCGCGGCGACGGCGCAGGGCGTCGAGCTCGACGTCGCTGTTGCCGTGGACGCGCAGCAGCAGCGTGACGGCGGGTAGGTGGTCGACGAGGACGTGGACGGCGGCGCGCACGCCGGCGCGAAGGCGGTCGTACGCCGTGTCGCCGCGGGCCTCGTCGATGACCCGGGTGAGACCGTCCAGCGCCTCGTCGAGGGCCTCCTTGAGCAGGTGCTCCTTGCTGGGGACGTGGTGGTAGATCGCCGACTTGCTGAAGCCCAGCTCGCGGGCGAGGTCACCCATGCTGGTGCCGTCGTACCCCTGCCGGTTGAAGAGCTCGATCGCGCGCCGGAGCACCGTCTCCTGGTCGTAGCCGGGGCGGCCGCGCCGCGCAGGCGTCTCGCTCATGGGCCGTACTCTCGCACAGCGGCTGTTGGTGCGCGTGATGCAATGGGGGCATGAGTGAGCAGGGTCTGCGGCGTCCTCGCCAGGTGACGGTGGCGGGTGGCATCGGCATCGCCGGCGGCTTCTTCCTGCTCATCGGTGTCTTCGACACGATGGCGGAGACCCGTTCGGTCGACGCCCGCGACTCGGTCGCAGACTTCCTGTCCCGCCCACCCGGTGACGGCCTCGGGCTCACCGTGGCCGAGGTGCTGGACCTCTGGCGAGGCCTCCTCTACGTGGCGGGTGGACTGGCCGCGACCGCGCTCGTGCTCGCGATCTACCTCTTCCAGCGGCACAACGGCGCCCGCATCGGGTTCACGGTCGTGGCGGCGCTGCTGCTGCTGGCGATGCCGGCGATCGGCATCCTCCCGATCGTGCTGGGCATCGCCGCGGTGGGTCTCTGGTCGCAGCCGGCGCGCGACTGGTTCGCCGGGCGGACGCCGCAGCGACCCGCTCTCGCACCGAGCGCCTCGAGCCACCGGCCGCCGACGTACGAGCCGCCGACCTACCAGCCGCCCACGGTCGCGCCGCCCTCCGAGTCGCAGCCACCGCCCTACGGCCAGGCCTACGGCCAGGCACCCGCCCTGCAGACCTCCCCACCGATACAGCCGCTGCAGCAGCCGAGCCAGCAGCCGGGCCAGCAGCCGGGCCAGCAGCAGCCGGCGCAGCCCTATCCGCCGGTCTGGGCACCCCCGTCTGCCCCCCAGGTCGCGCTGAAGCGCCCCGCCAGCGTCACCTGGGCGGTGATCCTCACCTGGGTCTTCGCCGGCCTCACCGCGATGGCGATGGCCCTGGTGCTCCTGTTCATCGCGATCGACCGGTCCGGGTTCGAGGCGGAGATCGAGCGGCAGATGGCCGCCGACCCCCAGATCCGGAACCTCGGGCTTTCGGTGGACGAGCTGATCGGCGTCGTCCTTGCGGCGTGTGGCGTGGTCGCCTTCTGGGCCGTGAGCGCGGTGGTCATCGCGTTCTTCGCGTTCCGCCGGCACGTCTGGGCCCGCATCCTGCTGGGCGCCTCGGCGGCTGCGTCCGCGGCGCTGAGCCTGGTGGCGATCCTGGGGGTCGTGCCGCTGCTGACGCTGATCCCCTCGGTCGTCACGGTCGTGCTGCTCTTCAGTCGCAGCGCCAGTGCGTGGTACGCCGGCCGGCCGTCGGGGAGCGCCCCGGCTCGGCGCGAGCAGCCCTGGTAGCGAGTGTCTCCGTCAGCCTCGCGGCAGGGCGAGCGTGAAGACTGACTCGCCGTCGGGTGACCGCGTGTAGGACACTCCGCCGCCGTGCGCCACGGCGAGTGACCACACGACGTACAGGCCGAGCCCCGTGCCGCGTGCCGACGTACCCTCGGCGCGGGTGAACTCCTCGAACAGGTCAGGCTCGAACTCCGGGGGCACTCCCGGCCCACGGTCGACGACGTCGATGTGGACCTCCTCACCGGAGGGGCGGACGCGGATCGCGAAGGGCGCAGCGCCGTACTTCACGGCGTTGCCGAGCAGGTTCCCCACCATCTGCTCGATCCGGAGCTGCTCGCCGAGCAGGTGCTCGTCGAGGGCGCCCTCGACGCGGAGGCCGTCGACGGGCACCTCGAGGACGGCGTCGATCACGGCCTGCACCGGCACGCGCTGACGGGTCACCTGCAGGGTCCCGCGGTGGACCTGTGCCGCGGTGAGCAGGTCGGAGGTCATGCTGTCGAGTCGCCGGGCCTGACGTACGACGGCCTCTCCGAGCCTGGTCTGCAGCTCGGGGGTGATGTTGTCACCGCGGTCGCGCAGTGCCTCCGCAACGCCGAGCAGCACGGTGACCGGGGTGCGGATCTCGTGGGCCGTGGTCGCAATGGCTCGGCGCAGCATCTCGACGCCGCCGGGGTCGTCGCGCTGGTGCAGGTAGACCAGGATGCGACCCGCCGTGTGCCGCTGCGTCACCAGCATGGGTCGCTGCGGGCGCCCCAGCCGCAGCTCGGCGACGGCGTCGTCCGATGCGGAGAGCCGTCGGACGAGTCGGGCGAGCTCGGGTGCGACGGCCACGAGCCGGTCACCCGCCTGGAGCCCGAGGCCGAGCAGCTCGCAGGCTCGGGGGTTTGCGGCGAGTACGTCGAGCTCCGGGACGTCGTCGAGGACGAGAACCCCGTCCGGTGCGAGGTCGAACGCCACCTCGAGGTCGGCGGTCTCGACGACGGCAGGGCTCGGGGCGGCGAGAATCCGGAGCTCGGGCTGCGAGGTGTGACCGACGAGGCCGCGGACGTAGTCGAGGATCGTCGCGACGGAGGCGCCCTTCTCCAGGTAGCCGTCCGCCCCCGCCGCGACCGCTCGGCTCGCCATCGCCGAGGCGCCGAACCCGGAGAGCACGATGATCGTCGCGTCGGGACAGAGCTGACGAATCTGCGGAAGAGCCTCCAGCCCGTCCATCACGGGCATCGCGAGGTCGAGCAGCACGACGTCGGGCCGCGTCTGACGCACCCGGGCGATGCCTTCGAGCCCATTGCCGGCCTCTCCGACCACCTGGAACTCGCCACCGCTCTCCAGTGCCAGGCACAGGAGCTCGCGGAGGTCCGGGGTGTCGTCGACGACGACGGCCCGAAGGGCGGGGGTGGCCAGTGGTGCGGTCATGCGGTCTGCTGCCCGGTCTGCTGTCCGGTCTGCTGTCCGGGCGGCTCGGTCGCAGACTCGTCTTTCGTGACGGGCTCGTCCAGGAGGGCAGGTGTCGAGCGGAGCAGACCGGCGGCGATGGCACGGTCGGTCCCGAGCAGCTCGGTGATCATGTGACTGGCCGAACCGATCGCGGTGTCGAGCGCAGCAACCGCCTTCTCCTGCTGGTCGAGGTCGAGCGCCATCCGCGCGACCACCAGCCCCTGCAGCACGTTGTCGTTGATCTCCAGCGCCTGCTGCTCACGCTGCCGCAGGTCCTCGAACAGCTTCGCCCCTTGCATCAGGGAGCCGTAGTTGCGCCGGAGGGTCCAGTAGTACACCCCCACGAGCGCGCCGACGACGTCCCACATCGCCAGCTGCCAGCCCCACGCGGACCGCATCGCCAGGCCCTGGACGTCGTCGACTCCCCAGTAGGGCAGCAGCATGTGCAGCGTGTGCGCGCCGTGGTGCACGGCGCAGGTGAAGAAGATCGTCGCGGTCGCGGCGCCGAGCGGGTTGCTCCGGAACTGGCCGCTACGAACCAGCGGAACCGCGATCGCCAGGACGATCAGGAAGTACACGACAGCGATGACGGCGTTGGCCACCATCCCGATCTGCCACCACATGAGCGCTCCTTCCCCAGCCGGCTAGCCGGCTCCCGTGACGGACAGCATCCCGAGAGCCAGCAGGGACACGACGAGCCAGGCGCGGGCGGCCGGCGACCAGTGTGTCCACGACCCGACGCGCTGCGGGCCTTGTCGGAGCTGTGTCGCGCAGGCCGCGACGACCACGATCTCCGAGACGACGGTGAAGAGGTCCCACGGACCGACGGGCTCGACGTCCGCCAGCAGGCCGAAGGGGAGGCCCAGCGTGCGTGTCACGGCCCAGAGGGCGATGAAGCAGGCGTTCACCACGATGCCGGCGAGCAACACGGCACGGCGCGGCCGCTGCAGCACCAGCGCAGCCCACAGCAGCTGGAGAACGGGCGCGACGACGAAGAAGGCAGCCACGAGGAAGGCCTGCTGGAGGTGCACCGGCCCGACGGCCGCATGCGCGCCCGCAGCCGCCGTGCTCGCGGTGGCGGCCAGCGGCAGTGCTGTGCGCGAGGTGCTGACCTCGTTGCGGGTGGCCGGTCGTGTCAGGAGCACGCCCGTGCCGATCATCCCTGCCTCGGAGGTGTAGCGGAGATCCGCGATCCGGCGCTCGTACGACGTACGGGGGGCCTGCGGCTCGCCGCGCCAGAGCAGCTGGGGAGCGAGCATCGCCACGACGCCGAGCAGGCCGGCCGTGAGGACGAGGTAGTGGACGGAGTGCGCGGCGAACGTCAAGGCGAGTCCTGAACGGCCGGCCCTCGATCTCCCCCCCGGAGCGTGGTCACCGCTTCATGCTAGGCGGATCAGGCCCGGATCGTGGCGTTCTGGAGCCTTTCGATCGCTTCCTCGAGCACGGCTGTCTCCTTGCAGAAGGCCCACCGGACGAGGTGACGGCCCTCCTCGCGGGAGTCGTAGAACGCCTGCGCCGGGATCGCGACGACACCGGCACGCTCCGGAAGCGACAGGCAGAACGCGAGGCCGTCGTCGTAGCCGTACCGTCGCACGTCGGTCAGCGCGAAGTACGTGCCCTCCGGGACGAAGACGTCGAGGTCCAGCGAGCGGAGCCCGTCGCACAGCAGGTCGCGCTTGGTCTGCAGGTCCGCGGCGAGCCCGGTGAAGAACGACTCCTCGTGCCGGAGCGCATGGGCCACCGCAGGCTGCAGCGGCGCCGCGTTGGTGAAGGTCAGCCACTGCTTCGCCGCGAGGACCGTCGCCACCAGCTCGGACGATCCGGTGACCCAGCCGACCTTCCAGCCCGTGAAGGAGAAGGTCTTGCCCTGGCTGGAGATCGTGACCGTCCGGTCCGCCATGCCCGGGAGGCTCGCGATCGGGAGGTGGCGCCGGCCGTCGAACACGAGGTGCTCGTAGACCTCGTCGGTCACGACCACGACGTCGTGGCGCACGGCCAGCTCCGCGATCGCAGCCAGCTCGTCGGTGTTGAGCACCGATCCCGTCGGGTTGTGCGGGGAGTTCACCAGGATGACCTTGGTGCGGTCGGTGACGGCTGCGCGGAGCTCCTCGAGGTCGAGCCGGAAGTCCGGTGCTCGTAAGGTCACCGGACGCCGTACCCCGCCGGCCATCTCGATGGTCGCGACGTAGGAGTCGTAGAACGGCTCGAGCACGACGACCTCGTCACCGGGGTCGACGAGGGCGAGGACAGCCGCCGCGATCGCTTCGGTGGCGCCGGCGGTCACGATCACCTCGGTGACCGGGTCGAGGATGATGCCGTAGTGCCGCTCTTGGTGCTCGGCGATCGCCTCGCGGAGGGCGAGGACCCCGGGGCCGGGCGCGTACTGGTTCTGTCCCTCGTACAGGGCCTTGCTCGCGACGTCGAGCACGGACTCGGGACCGTCGCGGTCCGGGTAGCCCTGCCCCAGGTTGATCGCGCCGGTGCGGGCCGCCAGCGCCGACATCGTGGTGAAGATCGTCGGCGGGACGTGCCGGAGTCGCTGTGCGAGTCGGGGCAGCTCGGCCATGTGACCGACTCTAGGCGGTGATCTGAGGGAGACTCCTGTCATGAGCTCTCGGCGGGTGTTGTTCCCTCTCGGCCTGGTCCTGGTGATCGTCGGACTGGTTCTGGTCGGCTACTTCGCCTGGCAGTTCTACGGCACGAACATCGTGGCGAAGCAGAAGCAGGAGAAGAACGTCGAGCAGCTGACGGCGCTCTGGGAGAAGGGGGACCCGGCCACGCCCAGCGCGGAGGACGGCGAGATCTCGATCGGGGAGGCGTCCGCCCTGATCCGCATCCCCGCCTTCGGCAAGGACTACGTGATGCCCGTGCTGGAGGGCACGTCGGACGACGTGCTGGCCCAGGGCTTCGCCCACTTCGAGCAGTCGGCGAACCCGGGACAGGTCGGCAACTACGCGCTGGCCGCGCACCGGATCACCCACGGTGAGCCGCTCCGCCGGATGCCCGAGCTGAGGCCGGGCGACAAGGTGCTCGTCGAGACGCGCCGGGCGATCTACACCTATGAGCTCGACACCGATCCCAACGACCTGGTCGTCCCGTTCACCGCGGGCTGGGTCGTCGACGAGTTCCCGGTGAACCCCGACGCCGGGGGCGTCACGCCGGACCCGAGGGGAAGCAAGCGGTTGATCACGCTGACGACATGCAGCGAGCTCTTCCACACCGACAACCGGTTGATCGCGTTCGGTCACCTGGTCGACGTCGAGCAGAAGAAGTCAGAGCAGTCCTAGGTCCTGCTTGCTGAAGGCGTAGAGGTACGGGATCCCTTCGGCCTCCACCTTCTCCTTGGCGCCGGTGTCCCGGTCGACGATCACGGCGACGGCGACGACGTGCGCGCCCGCCTCACGCAGCGCCTCGACGGCGGTCAGCACTGACCCGCCGGTGGTGGAGGTGTCCTCGACGGCGAGCACCCGCCTGCCCTCGACCTCGGTGCCTTCGATGCGGCGCTGGAGGCCGTGCGCCTTCTCGGCCTTGCGTACGACGAACGCGTCGAGCACCCCGCCGCTCGCCGCGGTGGCGTGCAGCATCGCCGTGGCGACGGGGTCGGCGCCCAGGGTGAGGCCACCCACGGCGTCGTACTCGAGGTCGGCCGTGAGGTCACGCATCACCGTGCCGACCAGGGGAGCGGCGGCACCGTCGAGCGTGATGCGCCGCAGGTCGATGTAGTAGTCGGCCTCCTTGCCCGAGGACAAGGTGACCTTGCCGTGGACGACAGCCTTGTTCTTGATGTGCTCGAGGAGCTCGTCGCGCGCGCTCACCGGACCTCCTTGACGCTGGAGCGGTGCCGCCACCACTCGTAGACCATGGGCAGGACGGAGACGGCGACGATCAGCAGGATCGCGGCCTCGAGGTTGTCCTCGAGCGCGGGGATCGCGTCACCGAGGAAGTACCCGACGAGGGTGAGGCCGGTTGCCCAGAGCACGGCGCCGACCAGCGACCAGCCGAAGAAACGGCGGCGGTCCATCTCGCCGGCACCGGCAATGACGGTGATGAACGTCCGCACGATGGGCACGAAGCGTCCGAGAACGAGTGCCTTGTTCCCGTACTTCTCGAAGAAGGCGTGCGTCTTCTCGTAGTTCCTGGTGTTGAGGAAGCGGCCCTCGCGGTGGAACAGCGGTGGGCCGATCTTCCGGCCTATCTCGTAGCCGACCACGTTGCCCAGGAAGGCGGCGACGCTGAGGATCAGGCAGGCGGCCCAGATGTTGACGTCGAGCTTGTCAGTGGCGATGAACAGGCCGACGGCGAAGAGGAGGGAGTCGCCCGGAAGGATCGGGAACAGCAGCCCGCACTCGACGAAGACGATGGCGACGCTCGCCCAGAACATCTGGTCGCCGAACTCCTCGAGCCACCAGGCCGGGTCCATCCACTCGATGCCCAGGAGGAGAGGGGCGAGCACATCCATCACGCGGAGAACCCTAACCTGGCCAGGTGAGTGAGGACCCCCGCGCGCCGTACGATCCCATGCCTCATGGGCCGGCCGAGGTCGGCGTAGGGCCGTGGGAGGGCGAGTGGCCCACCGGTGAGGAGTACGACGAGCAGCTCCTCCGCGACGGGGACCGGCGCAACGTCGTCGACCGGTACCGCTACTGGTCGATGGAGGCCATCCGGCGGGACCTCGACGCTCGACGCCACGACTTCCACGTCGCCATCGAGAACTGGCAGCACGACTTCAACATCGGGACGATCGTGCGCACCGCCAACGCCTTCCTCGCCAAGGAGGTGCACATCGTCGGCAACCGGCGGTGGAACCGGCGTGGTGCGATGGTCACCGACCGGTACCAGCACGTGCACCACCACCCGACGGTGGCCGAGCTGGCGGCGTACCTGCACGAGAACGGCGTGGTGCTGCTCGGGATCGACAACCTCCCCGGGTCGCTCCACCTGGAGACCCAGGAGCTGCCGCGTAACGTGTGCCTGCTTTTCGGGCAGGAGGGTCCGGGGCTCTCCGACGCAGCTCGCGAGGCGTGCGACGGCACGTTCTCGATCGCCCAGTTCGGGTCGACGCGGTCCATCAACGCGTCGGCCGCCGCGGCGATCGCGATGCACACCTGGGTGCGGCAGTATGCCGACCTGTCCGGCGACGACGCCTGGCGCGGCTAGAGATCCAGCTGCCTGCCCACGTTGACCCAGACCGCCTCGTCGCGCTCCTCGACCTGCAGGCTGCGCAGGTAGGGGCAGGCGGCGAAAGCCTCCGCCGAGTGGTCCAGCGCCGTGTGGTCGAGCAGCGCGATCAGCTCACCCGACCACGACCGGCGTACCAGCACGGGCACACCGGACACCTCGGTGCGGACCTCCTCGGCGCCCACCGCCTCAGCGGGCGCGACCGGGTACCAGCGGGGCATGCTCGGCAGGTCAGCTCAGGCCGAAGCGAACAGCGAGCTGCTCGAAGCGGCGGCGGGCGTCGGCGACCAGGACGGGGTAGCGGTCGGGGTCGATGCCCAGGTCGACGATGACGTCGGTGTGCGCCTCGACGCGGTCCGCGAAGCCCTCGGGGGTCTCCTCCTCGCAACCCTCGCCGACCACGTCGTGGGCCATGAGGTGCGCGACGGCGACGGCACTGCAGATCGGCGGCAGGCCGGCGCGGGTGGCGTGGTGGTGGATGATCCCGTCCACGATGGTGCCGGGCAGCTTCCAGCTCTGGGCGACGATGCCGCCGACGTCCGCGTGCGTGGCTCCGAAGATGGCCTGCTCCGCCTCGACCAGCTCGAGCTTGTCGTTGAGGGCGGCCGCGTTCAGCATGTCGAGGACCTGCGGGCCGAAGTGGTTGGCGAGGACGACCTTGCCGAAGTCGTGGAGGAGCGCGGCGGTCACGACCTCCGGCGGCACGGGCACGGACGACGCGGCGCGCACGGTCTCGGCGGACAGCGCGGCGGCGACCGAGTTGCGCCAGAGCTGGCCCTCCTTGAGGCCGTACTCCGGCAGCGCGCGGTGCATCTTCTTCGACACCGAGGTGGACAGCGCCATCGCGAGGAGCGAGCCGGGACCGAGGCGTACGGCGGCATCGTGCACGGAGCTGATCGCCTGCCGGCCACCGAGAGCGGCGGCGTTCGCCCGGCGCAGCAGGGTCGCCGTCAGCGCCTGGTCGTAGCTGATGACCTCGACGATCTCCTTCATGCTCGACTCGGCGTCGGAGACCAGCTGCGCAAGCCGTGCGACGTTGGCGGGCAGGGGCTCGACGCCCTGCGCTACGGCCAGGAGCTGCTGGTGGTCGATCTGAACGGTGTTCGTGGGCGACACGTGCTGGCCTCTCGTAGGTTCTGATGGTCCTCAGGGCCGACATCGGCACCTGCGGCGAGCACCTGAGCGGTACGCCCGGATATGTACTGAGGTAGGGGTCGGGGCAGAATCGCCCCATGAGCCACCAGGACCTTCTCGCCGGCCCGCCGCCCACCCAGCTGCCGGAGGACTCGGCTGCGGCCGACCTCGCCGAGGGAGTCGCGGCAGCGGACGTCGTACGCGCGCACCCGGAGTCGCCCCTCGCCTGGGCGACCCTCGCGGAGCAGGCGGCGGAGTCGGGTGCCGAGGACCTCACCGTCTATGCGTACGCACGCGTGGGCTACCACCGGAGCCTGGACCTGCTGCGCCGCAACGGCTGGAAGGGACACGGCCCGGTTCCGTGGGAGCACGAGCCGAACCGAGGCTTCCTCCGCTGCCTGGCCAGCCTGTCGAAGGCGGCCGGAGCGATCGGCGAGACGGGTGAGCAGGAGCGCTGCGCGACGTTCCTGCGCGACAGCAGCGCGACCGGGTACGACGCGCTCCTGGGCTGAGCTCGGCTCGCGTCACGGGCCGGAAATGCCCAGAGGCGCCGGAATGGTCCCCTGCTGCCCTTCCGACGCCTCACCTGGGAGGTGCTGCGCGCTCCTGGTTCCCGAGCGAATCAGTGCGCGACGCAGAAAGCATGCAACGTCCGGTATGTCCCGTGGCTGACCGCTTCCGGCCATTGGCACTAAACTGCCAATCGTGAGGCCCTCGAACGACTCGCCACTGGCGGCCCTCGGGTTCGACGCCGACTGCCAGCACCTCTACGCCGTGGTCCTGCGCAACCCGCGGTCCCCGGTCGACGACCTGGCCTGGGAGAGCGGGCTCGCGCCTCACCGGTTCGCGGCCGCCCTGGGCCGGCTGCAGGACTCCGGGCTGGTCACGGACGCCGGTGACCAGGTCGTCCCGGTGCCGCCGGAGGAGGGCATCGGACGCATTCTCGTCAGCCGCGGGGTCGAGCTCCGCGCGGAGCGGGAGCGCCTCGAGGACGTCCGCCGCGCGCTCCCCTCCTTCGCAGCGGACCACAGGCAGGCGCTCGCGATCGGGGAGGAGACGGTCGCGGGAGAGGTGATCCGCGGGCGAGACCTGGTCGACGGGCTCCGTGCCCTGGCGGCGGCCGCTCCGGGCGAGATGCTCTGGCTGCGGCCGGACCAGTGGCGGCACGACGACGGCCGGCGGGCCGACGAGGTCATCAAGGAGCTGCTGGCGCAGGGTCGCCCCTCCCGTGTCATCTACCCTGCCCGGGCGTTGGAGGAGGCCCCCGCCGTGGTCCGCGGAAGGGCCGCGCTCGGCGAGCAGGTCCGCGTCATGGCGACAGTCCCGACTCGCATGGCGATCCTCGGAGCCTCCGTGGGGCTGATCCCGCAGCGCCTGGGGACCGATGCCGAGCGCGTCCTCGTCCTGCGGCAGGAGGCGGTCGTGGCCGCGCTGCGCAGCTGGTTCGACGCCCTCTGGGACCAGGCGATGCCCGTCCCCGGCTTCGACGCCTACGCCGGTCCGGACACGCTCGGTGACCGACGGCTGCTGCTGGAGCAGCTCTCCTCAGGCGCCAAGGACGAGCAGATCGCCCGTGCCCTGGGTCTGAGTCTGCGCACCGTACGGCGACGCGTCGCCGAGCTGATGGAGTCGCTGGGGGCGGACTCCCGCTTCGCAGCAGGCGCGGAGGCCGTCCGGAGGGGCTGGCTGTAGTACCCTCCTGTCGCAAGAGCCCGGTGCTGTTGTGCCGGGCTTCTTTGTTTGCGGAGAGGTAGGAACGCATGCCCGCGATCGTGGTGCTCGGAGCCCAGTGGGGCGACGAGGGCAAGGGGAAGGCGACCGACCTTCTCGGGTCGAGCATCGATTATTGCGTCCGAACGTCCGGCGGAAACAATGCCGGTCACACCATCGTCGTCAACGGTCAGAAATTCGCGACGCACCTGCTCCCGAGCGGCATCATCACCCCCGGCTGCATCCCGGTCATCGCCAACGGCGTCGTGATCGACGCCGGGGTCCTGTTCGAGGAGATCGACGGCCTCGCCGCCCGCGGCGTCGACACCACGACCCTGGTCGTCTCCTCCAACGCGCACCTGATCACCAGCTACCACACGGCGCTCGACAAGACGACTGAGCGCTTCCTCGGCAAGAAGCAGATCGGCACGACCGGGCGCGGCATCGGCCCGGCGTACGCAGACAAGATCAACCGCATCGGCGTACGCGTCGCCGACATCCTCGACGAGAAGATCCTGGCCGAGAAGGTCGAGGCGGCCCTCGAGGTCAAGAACCACCTGCTCGTGAAGGTCTACAACCGGCGCGCGATCAGCGTCGGCGAGATCCTCGACGAGATCGGCGAGTACGCCGACCGGCTCAAGCCGATGATCGCCGACACCTCGCTGCTGCTGAACCGGGCGCTCGACGACGGCAAGGTCGTCCTCTTCGAGGGCGCGCAGGCGACCATGCTCGACGTAGACCACGGCACCTACCCCTTCGTGACCAGCAGCAGCCCGACGGCCGGCGGCGTCTCCACGGGTGCCGGCATCGGCCCCAACCGCATCGACCGAGTCATCGGCGTGATCAAGGCCTACACGACCCGGGTCGGGTCCGGCCCGTTCCCGACGGAGCTCTTCGACGACGACGGCGAGCGGCTGCGCCAGATCGGTGCAGAGTTCGGGACCACCACCGGACGGCCACGCCGCTGCGGCTGGTACGACGCTGTCATCGCGCGCTACGCGAGCCGCATCAACGGCCTCACCGAGTTCTTCCTCACCAAGCTCGACGTGCTCGGCGGCTGGGACCAGATCCCGGTCTGCGTCGCCTACGAGATCGACGGCGTGCGCCACGACGAGATGCCGATGACGCAGACCGAGTTCCACCACGCCAAGCCGATCCTGGAGTACTTCGACGGCTGGACCGAGGACATCTCTGGCTGCCGGACCTTCGACGAGCTGCCGAAGAACGCGCAGAACTACGTCAAGGCGCTCGAGGATCTCTCCGGTGCGCCGTTCTGGGGCGTCGGTGTGGGTCCGGGGCGCGAGGAGACCATCGTCCTGAGGTGACCCGCTGACGCGGGGGTTTGGCAGCCTCACCCCGGTTTGCTCGTCACAACCCGCTTTCTGAGCCCCGACAACCGGGTTCGGGCAAGCAGGCACCATCCGGCCACGTCGCGCAACCGGCCCTTGGCATGCCCAACCCGGTTTTGGGAGGCCGTGAAGCGGGCTTCCACGAGCAAAGCGGGCTAAGGCTGCCAAACCCCCGGCGAAGCCGGCTTAGCCGCCGTTGGACGAGAAGTGCTGGTAGTCGGGGTGAGCCCACCGGGCGCCCCACAGCCAGCCTGCGTTGCGCAGCGCGGTTGCGACGACGCCGTCGTGGAACAGCATCCCCGGCCGCCTCCAGCCGCGGTTGAGGTACGTCCGCGCGAACGACGGGTAGACGTGGCTCGCCGTGACGTAGGGGTTCCGCACCGTGTTGATGTCGATGGCGTTGCCGTAGGAGTGCTGGGAGAGGCGGTACGGGTTTCCGGTGACGGCCCTGCAGTTGAAGGCGGACGTGTTGTCCGCGCGCATCGCCGCGAGGTCGGACTGCGTGGGGGTACGACGGCCGCCGTCGTAGAACCGGTCGGCCGGGACGAGCTGTCTGAAGGGGAAGCGGGCGGCCAGGGCCTTGGTCAGCATCCGCTGCACTGCGGGTACGGCGGACGCGGAGACCACGACCCGGCCTCGCTTCAGCACGCCACCGTACGACAGATGCGTGATCGTGATGCGCCGCAGGCTGCTCGGCCCGACCGGGCAGCCGGGGCGGTAGGAGAACGGCACGTCCCGGGCGGCGAGCGGTCCGGACACAGTCACCTGCGGGCGTGCGGCGACGCGTCGGGTCACGACGGCTGAGGAGTGGGCGCCGGCGGCGGCGTAGTAGCGCAGCGGTGCCAGCCGCACCGCCTTCTGGGTGAACCGGAAGCGGCCGGCCGCGTCGCTGGTGGTGCGGGCGACCTCGCGCCAGGGGCCGGCACCGATCCGGCGGTGCAGCACGACGCGGACCGCCCGTGCGGGGATGACCTTCCCCCAGACCCGGAACGGCTGCAGCCCGACGACGGTGGCCGGCAACGAGAGGGACACGGACGTCTGCGGTCGGTCGACCGTCACGGTGATCGTCGAGCTCGCCTCCTCGTCGCCGTCGCTGACGGTGTAGCCGACGGTGTACTGGCCCTGGTCCTGCGGGCCGGCCGCGAACGTCACCGTCGCGGCGTCGAAGGTCACGCGGGGGTCCTCGTCGACCGCGACGACCTGCAAGGGCTGGGGCAGGCCGTCGTCGATGTCGTTGGCGAGCACGTGGATCGTGACGCTCTCGCCGGCGACGACCGACGCGAAGTCGGGGACCGGAGCAGGCGGCTGGTTGCCCGGCTCGCCCGCGTACGCCGTCAGCGGCAGCAGCACCGTCATCCCGACCGCGGTCGCGAGTGCCCTCATGCCGCGCCCACCAGTCGTCGCCACGTCGCCGGGTCCAGTGGGGTGTGCTCGATCGGGCCCGAGGCCGCCACCAGGAGGACCGCCGCGCCACGCCGTACGACGATCTCGGTCCAGGGCTCCGACTCCGGGGTCCGGTCGTTCATCGCTCCCTCGACCCTGCTGACGTAGGGGCCGACCGCAGGGCCTCCGGAGAGGCCGACGCACCCGGCGACGGCAGCGTGTCGAGCGTCGACGAACGTTTGTGCGGTGCGGCCGTCGGCGAACACCAGCCGCACCGCCACCACGGGGCGCTCTCGGTACGCGTAGTCCACCTCGGTCGCCTTCCGGGCGAGGGGCAGCTCCTCCGGGCGAGGACACCCCAGCGGTACGGCGAGCGTGGCCACTTCCACGGGGTCGCGCGCCAGTCGGGGCGTGCCGCTGCCCTCGTACCCGGCTTCCGCGTCGCCCATGTCCACGCGGTACGACCACCCGGCACCGAGGTCGCGCGGACGGGGGAACATCCGGAGCGCCGGTGTGAAAGCAGGCGACGTCGTGGGTGCGGCAGGGGCGGTTGACCCGGGCGTGTCGGGTGGTCGAGCCGGGGAAGTCGGGGGCGCGCTCGAGCACCCCGCCGAGACCGCGGCGGCGGTGACGAGTGCCACCATTCGCCCCATTCGTCCACCGTAACAACGGAGTCCCAGGAACGTCGGGGATTAGGTGACGAGTGTCAGAGCCGTGTCCTTGAAAGCCCGCGCAACGATCTTCGGGTCATCGAGGTAGACGCCCACGAGGGCCGCGTCCCGGAGCAGGACGAGGGCGGCGGCGACGCGCTTGGGGTCACGCCGCCCGGCCTGCTTCGCCGCATGGGCCAAGGTGTCGCGGAACCACGCCCGGTGTGCGTCGACAACGGCTCGCACCGGGCTTTCGGGGTCGGGGAACTCCGCGGCCGCGTTGATGAAGGGGCAGCCACGGGTGTGGTACGTCGTCGCGTCCGCTGCAATGCCCTCCACGATCAGCCGCATCAGGTCCTTCGGGTCCGAGGCCTGTGCCGACGCCGCGTCGAAGTAGCCGCGGATCGTGCGGTCCTCCAGCTCGAGGTGCGCCACGACGAGCGCCTCCTTGCCCGCGAAGTGCCGGTACATCGTCTGCCGCGTGACGCCGGCCTCGCTGAGGATCCGGTCAACGCCGACAGAGTTGATCCCCTCCCGGTAGAACAGCTCGTTCGCGGTGCGCAGCAGGCGCTCGCGGGGACTCTCGGTGGTCATGGTCTGGACCATAACAGAACGTTCTTTCTTTCAGTCTTGACATGGGGAGAATGATCGTTCTACTTTAGCACCAGAGAGAACGAACGTTCTACCAACAGTTCAGGAGAGAGACATGACCGCCACCGCCTCCACCAGCACCGTCACCGCTCGCGAGCTCCGTGAGGTCGCCGCCGCCAACGCGTCCGGCAAGCAGCCCGTGGTCTTCATCCACGGCCTGTGGCTGCTGGCCTCGGCCTGGGACCCGTGGCGCCGCTACTTCGAGGACCGGGGCTTCGCCACCGTGGCCGTGGACTGGCCGGACGATCCCGAGTCGGTCGCTGCGGCCCGCGAGAATCCCACGGCCCTCGCCAACAAGCGCGTCGGCCAGGTCGCCGACCACATCAGCGAGGTCCTCGCGCTGCTCGACCGGAAGCCCGTCGTCATCGGGCACTCGTTCGGCGGTCTGCACACCCAGATCCAGGCCGGGCGCGGACTGGCCCGGGCCGCGGTTGCGATCGACCCCGCGCCGTTCCGTGGCGTGCTCCCCCTGCCGTTCACGGCACTCAAGGCGTCCTTCCCCGTGCTCGGCAACCCGTTCAACGTCACGAAGGCCGTCACGCTCACGCCCGAGCAGTTCCGCTACTCGTTCACGAACGCGGTGTCCGAGGAAGAGTCGCGCCGCCTGTACGACGCGCTCCACGTCGCCGCCCCGGCGCGGTCACTGTTCCAGGCCGCCACAGCCAACATCGACCCGACCACCGACGCCAAGGTCGACACCCGCAACGACGCACGCGGGCCGCTCCTGGTGATCTCCGGCGAGAACGACCACATCGTCCCCTGGCGGATGGCCAACGCCGCCTTCAAGAGGCAGCGGCGCAACCAGCACCACGTCACCGAGATCGTCGAGATCGAGGGCGTCGGCCACTCGCTCGTCTTCGACAGCAGCTGGCAGCGGGTCGCGGACACGGCGTACGACTTCCTCGCCCGCCAGGGAGTGACGGCCGAGTCGCAGGCCCACTAGCGTCGGACCATGGTGGAACCGAAGCAGGCGATCGACCGGATCAACAACGTGTTCGGCAGGCACGCGGGCAGCCGCGCACTCCACGCCAAGGGACGGTTCTACGAGGGGACGTTCCAGGCCAAGGAGGGTGCGGCTGCCTCGTGCCGCGCCCTCCACATGCAGGGGGACGAGATACCCGTGATCGTCAGGTTCTCCGACGCGATGGGCAACCCCAAGGTCGGTGACGGACCGCCCGACGTACGCGGGATGGCCATCTCGTTCCGGCTCCCCGACGGCAGCGCCACGGACCTGCTCGGGCAGACCGCGCCCCGCTTCCCCTTCAAGACGGTCGAGGAGTTCCTCAGCTTCACCGAGATCGCGACCGCGAAGAGGAAGATCGCCGGCTTCGTGGCCCGACACCCCGGGACGCTCCCGGGGCTTCTGGCCAACGCGCGTACCCCGTCGGTGCTGCTGCAGAAGAGCTTCGCCGAGGTCACCTACTACCCGATCCACGCCTACAAGTGGATCGCGCCGAGCGGCAAGGAGAGCTGGGTGCGCTACCGGTTCGACCCGGTGGCGACCAAGCGAGACCGGCCGGAGGGGGACTTCTCGGGCAAGGAGCGGCTCCAGGACGAGCTGATGGCCAGGCTCGCCAGGGGCCCGGTGCACTTCGAGCTCACCGCCCACATCGCCGCCCACGACGACGACCCGCACGACCCGACTTCGGTGTGGGGCAAGGACAGCCGGCATCTCGAGGTCGGCGACATCACCATCACCGGCCCGATGGAGGACCCGGAGGCGAACGGCGGCCTGTTCGTCTTCGACCCGACCCGCATCGTCGACGGGATCGAGCTCTCGAACGACCCGATCCTGCACTACCGGGCGAAGGCCTACTCGGAGTCGGTGTCTCGGCGCATCGGCGAGGCGGGCTGACCAGGCGCGGTCCACGTAGACTTGCGACACGTGAAAACCCTCGTCATCGGCACCGGCGGCCGTGAGCACGCCCTCGCTCTGGCCCTCTCGCGTGACCCGTCCGTGACGGAGGTGCACGCCGCGCCTGGAAACCCCGGCATGGCCGCGGTCGCGACGCTCCACGCAGTCGACCCGATGTCGGGTGAGGCGGTCACCGCGCTCGCCCAACGGCTCGGCGTCGACCTGGTCGTGGTCGGGCCCGAGGCCCCCCTGGTCGCCGGAGTCGCCGACACGCTCCGCGAGGCCGGCATCGACGTGTTCGGTCCCTCCGCGGCCGCCGCCCGGCTCGAGGGCTCGAAGGCGTTCGCCAAGGAGATCATGGCCGCCGCCGGCGTGCCGACGGCCGGCGCGCGGGCGTTCAGCAGCCTCGAGCCAGCCCTGCAGCACCTCGCGACGAGGAGCCCGCCCTACGTCGTGAAGTACGACGGGCTGGCCGCGGGCAAGGGCGTCACCGTCACGCCCGACCTCGCCGCGGCCCAGCAGGCCGTGCGGGCCGCTTTCGACTCCCCCGCCGAGGTCGCCGGAGCGCCCCGGCTGGTGCTCGAGGACTACCTCGACGGCCCCGAGGTCTCGCTGTTCGCGATCACCGACGGCACGACCGTCGTACCGCTGATCCCTGCGCAGGACCACAAGCGGGTCGGCGACGACGACACCGGTCCCAACACCGGCGGCATGGGTGCCTACGCACCGCTGCCGTGGGCGCCGCCGGACCTGGTCGACGAGGTGCTCGACACGGTGCTGCAGCCGACCGTCGACGAGCTCGCCCGCCGGGGTGCGCCGTTCTGCGGCCTGCTCTACGCCGGGCTCGCGCTGACCCGCGACGGCGTCCGGGTCGTCGAGTTCAACGCGCGCTTCGGC
>DASSPN010000073.1:0-7613 GCA_035699605.1 Nocardioidaceae bacterium
CGCACGCCCATGCGCGCATCGTGGACATCGACGTCTCGGCCGTGCTCGACCTCGAGGGCGTCTTCGCCGTCTACACGTACGACGACCTGTCCGGCACCATGGCGCAGCCGCTGCCCCTGCTCATCCCGCACCCCGCGCTGACGCACGGCCGGACGCAGTACGCCCTGGCCAAGGACGAGGTGAACTACGTGGGCGAGGCGATCGCCTGTGTCGTCGCGGTCGACCGGTACGTCGCGGAGGACGCCGTCGGGCGGATCCGGGTCGACTACGACTTCCTGACCCCGGTCGTCGGCGTCGAGGCAGCCCGCGCCGCGGAGCACCTCGTCCACGACGACGTGCCCGGCAACGTGGGTGCCCGGCTGGAGCAGGAGGTCGGCGACGCCGAGGCCGCGATCGCGTCTGCTCCGCACCAGCTCAGCCTCGAGCTCCAGGTCGAGCGCAGCGCGAGCATGCCGATGGAGGGCCGCGGCACCGTCGCGCGCTGGGACGTCGACAGCTCGCGCCTGCAGGTCTGGTCGTCGACGCAGACGTCCACGGGACTGCGCGCCGCAGTCGCCGCAAAGCTCGGGCTCGACCTGGTGCAGGTCGACGTGATGACCCCCGACGTCGGTGGCGGGTTCGGTGTGAAGATCGTGCACCCGTGGCCCGAGGAGCTGCTGGTGCCGATGGCGGCGATGGCGCTCGGCAAGCCGGTGAAGTTCACCGAGGACCGTCGCGAGCACTTCATCTCGTCGGCGCACGAGCGCCAGCAGGTGCAGCACGTCGACGTCGGCTTCGACGACGACGGCCTGGTGCTCGGTCTCTCGGTGCAGTTCTGGCACGACCACGGCGCCTACACGCCGTACGGGCTGATCGTCCCGATCATCACCTCGACCCAGCTGCTCGGTCCCTACAAGCCCGGCGCCTACAAGGTCGTCTTCGAGAGCCTCTACACGAACACGGTGATCGTGACGCCGTACCGCGGTGCCGGCCGGCCGCAGGGCGTCTACGCGATGGAGCGCACGATGGACGCGATCGCGGCCTACCTCGGGAAGGACCGCACCGAGGTCCGGGCGGCCAACTTCATCCAGCCCGACGAGATGCCCTACGACCACGGCATGACCTTCCAGGACGGCCGGCCGCTCGTCTACGACTCGGGGGACTTCCCGGCGTCGCTGGAGAAGCTGAAGCAGCTCGTCGGATGGGACGAGTTCCCGGCGTACCAGCAGCAGATGGCCGCGCAGGGCCGCCGGGTCGGCATCGGGATCGCCTGCTACGTCGAGGGCACCGGTGTCGGTCCCTACGAAGGGGCGCACATCCACGTCGAGACCAGCGGCAAGGTCAAGGTCGCCATCGGCCTCACCTCACAGGGGCAGGGACATCGCACGGCGTTCGCGCAGGTCGTCGCAGACGAGCTCGGCGTGCGGTTCGAGGACGTCGACGTGGTCAGCGGCGACACGCGCCGGATGCCGTACGCCGTCGGGACCTTCGCCTCGCGCGCTGCGGTGATGAGCGGCTCGGCGGTCGCCCTGGCTGCCCGGGTCGTGCGGGCGAAGGCGCTGCGGATCGCGGCGGACGCGCTCGAGGCGAACGAGGACGACCTCGAGATCGTGGACGGGCTGGTGCAGGTGAAGGGAACCCCGGCCGTGCACCTCTCCCTGGGCACTGTCGCGGTCCTCTCCAACCCCCTGCGCTACGCGTTCGACGAGGCATCCAAGGCAGCGACCCAGTTCACCGTCGGCGACCCCGGCAAGCCCCCGGTCGCCGAGGACGACGAGCCCGGCCTCGAGGGCCGTGACTTCTACTCGCCCGAGCGCTCGACGTTCGCCAACGGCATGCACGCGGTGATCGTGGAGACCGACCCGGAGACCGCGGAGATCACGATCCTCAAGTACGCCGTGGTCCACGACTGCGGCAACCTGATCAACCCGATGATCGTCGAGGGGCAGATCCACGGCGGTGTCGCGCAAGGCGTCGGGGGAGCGCTCTACGAGCGGATGGTGTACGACGACAGCGGGCAGCTGTTGAACGCGTCCTTCATGGACTTCCTGATGCCCTACGTCACCGAGGTGCCCGAGCGGATCGACATCGACCACCTCGAGACCCCGTCGCCGCTCAACCCGCTCGGCATCAAGGGCGCCGGCGAGGCGGGCGTGATCCCGAGCGCCGCGGTGTTCGCGTCGGCGATCGAGGACGCCGAGGGCATCCCGATCAGGACGATGCCGATCAGCCCGAGCGACCTGTACGAGCTGCGCCGGACCACAGGGGAGGACTCATGAGGATCAGCGGCGAGGCGACGATCAACGCGCCGGTCGAGGAGGTCTGGAACGCACTCCTGGACCCGTCGGTGCTGGTGCGGACGATCCCGGGCTGCGAGCGGCTCGAGACGACGGGCGAGAACGCCTACGCGATGACCGTGACCGCCGGTGTGGCGGCGATCAAGGGGACGTATGCGGGCACGTGCGAGCTGCGCGACCTTCACCTGCACGAGTCGCTGGTGCTCAAGGCGCAGGGGGCGGGTGCGCCCGGCACGATCGGGGCCGACGTCCAGGTCCGCTTCGCCGGCGACGGGGGGACGACCACGCTGACGTACGACGCGGACGCGATCGTGGGCGGGATGATCGGCGGTGTCGGGCAGCGGATGCTGACCTCGGTGTCGAAGCGGATGGCCGGCGAGTTCTTCGGCAACGTGGAGAAGGCGATCACCGCACCCGAGGTTGCGGCGTACCGCGGGGCCACCGGGCCGGCGGTGGTCGAGGACGGCGCCGTGTTCGAGCGAGCGCCTTCCCTTCCAGGGGGCCGAGCGGACTTCGAGCGCGGCATGCTCGTCGGTGCCGGGCTGCTCGCCCTGGGTCTTGCGGTGGGCGTCGCGCTCGGTCGTAGGCTGGCACCATGAGCGGAAAGATCGTGCACTTCGAGATCCCGTTCGAGGACGGGGACAGGGCTCGGGCCTTCTACGCCGAGACGTTCGGGTGGCAGATCATGCCGATGCCCGAGCTGGACTACACCATCGTGACGACGGGGCCGACCGACCAGGAGCAGGGTCCGACCGAGCCGGGGTTCATCAACGGCGGGATGTTCAAGCGCGAGGAGCCGTTCAAGGGCCCCACGATCGTCATCGATGTCCCTGACATCGACGCGGCTCTCGCCCAGGTGAAGGAGGCCGGCGGGACGGTTCTCTCCGAGCGCCAGCCCGTCGGGGAGATGGGGTTCGCGGCGTACTTCAGCGACACCGAGGGCAACACGGTCGGTCTCTGGCAGACCGCCTAGGTGGAGACCTTCGCCACCGCCCGGCAGCTGCTGGCCGCCCTCGCGGCCAAGGAGATCTCTGCGCGCGAGCTGCTCGACGAGCACCTCGCTCGCATCGCCGAGCGCAACGGCGACATCAACGCCATCGTGAGCCTCGACGAGGAGCGGGCGCGTGAAGGAGCGGCCGAGGCTGATCGCCGCATCGCGAACGGCGACCACGCACCGCTCCTCGGCCTCCCCTTCGCCTTCAAGGACACCCACGAGGTCGCGGGTTGGCGCACGACCTACGGCTCGCGCGTCATGAAGGACTACGTCCCGACCCACGACGAGCTGATCGTCGAGCGGATCCGCAAGGCCGGCGTGGTGGTGATCGGCAAGACCAACACGCCCGAGTTCGCGGCAGGCTCGCACACCTTCAACGAGGTCTTCGGCACCACGAGGAACCCGCACGACCTCACCCGGAGTGCCGGTGGCTCGAGCGGGGGAGCGGCCGCGGCCCTCGCGAGCGGCATGGTGCCTCTCGCCGAGGGCAGCGACATGGGCGGCTCCCTCCGCAACCCGGCGTCGTTCTGTGGGGTGGTCGGTCTTCGGCCGACCCTGCACCGAGTGCCCGAGTGGCCGCAGTTCAACGCCTGGGAGACGCTTGCCACGGGCGGACCGATGGCCCGGAACGTCGACGACCTGGCCCTGCTGCTCTCCGTGATCTCCGGGCCGGACCCGCGAGTGCCCAACGCGCTCCCGGCGTACGTCGACGAGCCGTTGAGCGGAACCCTCGAGGGTCTGCGGGTCGCGGTCAGCACCGACCTCGGTGGCGCCTTCGCGGTCGACACCGAGGTGGCCGACGTGGTCCGCGCTGCTGCGTCGTACTTCCCGAACGCCGTCGAGGCGCACCCCGACCTCCGGGAGGCCGAGGACACCTTCCGCACGCTGCGTGCCTGGCACTTCCACTCGGTGCTCGGCAAGACGCTCGCCAAGCACCCCGAGCTCTTCAAGCAGTCGCTCGCCGACAACATCCGCGCGGGCGAGAGCCTGACCGGTGCAGACGTCGCGCGCGGCTACCACCAGCGCACGAACCTGGCGCACCGGATGGTGCGGTTCTTCGAGGAGTACGACGTCCTCGTGCTCCCGACGAGCCAGGTCGCGCCGTTCCCCGCCGAGCAGGAGTACCCCACCACGGTCGGCGGTCAGCCGATGGCGACGTACCTGGACTGGATGCGGTCGGCGTACTTCATCACCGTCACGGGCTGTCCGGCCATCAGCGTGCCCGCCGGCCGCACGCCCGACGGGCTGCCCGTCGGGGTGCAGCTGGTGGCCCCCCACAACCAGGAGCGGAGGCTGCTGGAGATCGCCGCGGCGTTCGAGGCGGCGGTAGCTCAGGCGGCCTGACGCAGCACGCGCGCCATCACGGCCGGCCGCATCAACGAGGCGGGCGGCGCCAGCAGGTGCTGGACTTCGGTGAGCGCACGGTTCACCAGCTCGTCGCTGGCTGCGGTCCGGAAGACCCGCTCCACGTAGCGCCCTACGAGCCGACCGCCGGGAGGGCGGCGGCCCTCGGTGCGCTCGTAGGTGAAGTCACCGCCGGTCGCCGTCTGCCACGGCCAGTCCGCGACGGCCGAGGCGGCGCTGGCCGCGGCGCGCGCGAAGCCGGGGCCGGCTCCGTGCCGGTCGACGGCCTCGCCGAGCGCCTCGGCCTGCATCAGAGCCGAGCTCATCCCCTGGCCGTAGATCGGGTTGAAGCTCGCGACCGCGTCGCCGACGACGGCGAAACCCTCGGGGTGGCCGGGCATCCTGTTCCAGTGCCGCCGCAGGCTCGACCGGAAGGTGAAGCGTCGCGGCTCCTCGACGAAGGGGCGGTCCAGGACGTCGGCGAGCACCGGGCTGGTGAGAGTCCGGGCGAACGCGCCGGCACCGACCGGGTCGACCGGTGCGCTCTCGCCGAAGTAGCCGCCCAGCACGATCTGCCAGAGCCCGCCCTCGCGGGGGAGCGCGACGCCGATCCGGGGGACGGCGGCGGTGTTCTGGATGACCGCGATGCTGGCACCGTCGAAGTCGGTCGCCCGCCGCTCCACGACGTACGCGCTGTAGCGGAGGTCGACGCCGACCTCCGTATGCGGAACAGCGCCGAGGCCCGCTGCGGTCAGCCACTCCTCGATCCGGGACCCGCGCCCTGAGGCGTCCACGACGAGGCTCGCCTCGACCGGCTCGTACGAGCGCAGCCGGACTCCGACGGTGCGCGAGCCGTCCATGACCAGCCCGTCGACGTGGTCCTGGACGAGGTGCACGTTGGGGAGCGCGAGCGTCGCCTCTCGCAGGGCTGCCTCGACCAGCCCACGGCTGCACAGCGCCCGCGAGAACCCCAGCGGAGGCAGGGTCAGGTGGTCGCGGAGGACGCCGGCCGCCACCCAGTGGCAGGGCAGCACCTCGGGGTCCGCGCTGCCGGGATCGGCTCCGCGCCGGACGAGCTCGTCGGCGAACCCCGGGAAGAGGCTCTCGAGCACCCGGGCGCCGGAGGCGAGCATCACGTGCGGCAGCTGGCCCTGGGCCGCGGTCGAGCGGCGGTGGTCCGACGCCTCGTGCCGCTCGACGACGACCACCTCGGACGCGCGCGAGGCCAGGGTCGCGGCAGCGGCGAGGCCTGCGATGCTGCCACCCACGACGACTGCTCGATCCACCTTCTCCATCGCGACACCTCATTTCGTAACGTTGTTACGTAACATCATTACGTTACGATCCTCCGTATGGCAAGACCCAAGATCCACGGCGAGGAGTCGGTCGACGACCTGCTGGACGCCGCGGCGGAGCTGCTGCGCCGGGGCGGGCCGGACGCGGTCTCGGTGCGGGCCGTGGCAGACGGCTCCGGCCGCAGCTCGCGTGCCGTGTACGCGCTCTTCGGCTCGAAGCAGGCGCTCATCGATGCCCTGGCAGAGCGGGGGTACCTCGCGCTGGCCGAGCGCGTGGACGCTCTCCCGAGAGGCGGGAACCCCGCGGCCGAGCTGGTCCAGGCCGGGGTCGTCGGGTTCCGCAGCTTCGCCCTGGGCGACCCGCAGATCTTCCGGCTGACGTTCGAGCAGGTCTCCGCCGAGGTCTTGACGCAACCGCGAGTCGGCAGGGCGGCGTACCGTGCCTACGAGGCGCTCAGGTCGAGGGTCGAGGCGCTGCGCGCGGCCGGCGGCGTGCACCCTGACCGCGACGTCCCGGAGTGCGTGTTCGCGTTCCACGCGCTGTGCCAGGGGATGGCAGCCGGCGAGCTGGCTGCCCGTCCGGTGCCCGACGGGCCTGGCTTCTGGCGTTCGATGCAGGGGTCGGACTTCGAGTCGGTCTGGACCCGCGCGCTCGAGGCGCTGGTCGGCGGCTTCGCCTACCGGTAGATCTACCGGTAGATCTACCTGGTTTCTTGGACGCTTGGTAAAAAAGACTTTCGTAGGGTTGTCTTGGACGCTTGACCGACTTAGTGTTCCAGAACACACCGCGGGAGCCTCGGGTAGCGCCAACTGTGGGAGGGAAGCGCGAACTCCCCGCGGACATGACTGCTTGGGAGGGCTGTCATCATGGGTGCTGTTTCAACTGTTCCGCTGGCTACGACGTCTGCGACCGACCTGGTCGACCTGGCCTGGGAGCTCACCTGCTCCGCCGGGATCGTGGTCAAGATCGACCTCGTCAACACCGACCGCGGCCTCGAGCGCTGCGTGTCGGCTCGCTGCATCGCCGGCCAGCACGCGTTCATGCTCGTGCCCCGCGCCGACGAGCACACCGTCGAGGTGTGGTGGGCGGAGTACGACGCCGACCTCGAGCACGTCGGCAACGCCGACGACGTGGAGTCCATCCTCGCGCTGGCGCGCAACACCTGCTCGACTCGCGCGAGTGACGAGCCGATCAGCCTCGACACGGTACGCGCGGCCAAGACGGCGCGCCGCAGCTGGCGTCGCTCCGCCTGACCGTCGGGAAGCACTGGCACGTGCTGCCAACCCTTCCCGGGTGCGTTGGCAGGTCGTGCTCTGTTCGCTGGTGAGAGGCACTCGCTTGAATCGTTGGCGTGGCAGGACGACGGGTCCGTATCGGGATCGACACCGGTGGGACGTTCACGGACGTCGTGCTGTTCGACGAGGAGACGGGTGCCGTCACCACCACCAAGACACCGTCGACGCCGGACAACCCGGCCGACGGGTTCCTGGCGGGGATCGAGAAGGTGCTCGCGCTCGCCGGTGCGGAGGCCGAGGCGGTCACGGCCGTCAGCCACGGCACGACGGTCGCCACTAACCAGCTGCTCGAGGGCAAGGTCGACCGACTCGGCTTCGTGACGACCGAGGGCTACGAGGCGATGCTGGAGATCGCCCGGCAGAGCGTGCCCGACGGGTACGGCAACTCGTACTTCTGGGTGAAGCCGG
>DASSPN010000074.1:0-5721 GCA_035699605.1 Nocardioidaceae bacterium
CGGGGCGCGCCTCGCCCATCGCCTGGTCAACCGGGCCCACACCCGGATCTGGAAGGCCGCCAAGACTGCCCGGACCCGAGGGGGTGAGAACCCGATCGAGATTCTGCCCCAGGAACCCGACCGCCTTGCGCTCGTGGGTGACCTGTGGGCCGACGGTCGGCTCGATGAGGTCGGCGATCAGGTCGTTGACCGGATCTCGCTCCAGAGGTTCGAGGCCGCTGTCGAGGCCGCCGTGTCCTCCGGCGTCATTCCGATTCACGCCTGGGTGGCCTACCGGCACACCCGGCTCCTGCGGGCGGTCGTCGCTGGCCTGCCTCCGACGACGAGCCAGGAGCGCGTGCTCGCCCACCGTGCTGCCCGCCGCCTCGCGCCGTACGTCGATGCGCATCTCTCGGTCCACGCTGCATGACCCAGCCGTCGGCGGCGCGGGCGTTGCAGTCCGCGGCGCAGATCGTCAGCACGGAGTGCCGGAGTGGACGAGCCGCTCTGCGCGCCGTTCTCCGGGACTCTCGCGTCGTTCTGGGGCAGGCTGGTATCTGCCCATCCCCGGGCCGGGACTTGCTGGAAGTGAACCCACAGGCGGAAATCGTGACGTCTTCATCGCCAATGGCCACGGCAAGCCAGCTCGCCGCGTATTTCCAGCTCGCAGCAGATCTTCGTGTCGCTGAGGGCCGGATCCACCTCTGCCGGTGGACGATGGATCCGAGTGTTCCCGGCTTTGTGGACACCGTGGCGAGACGGCTTGGCGAGGCCTACGTCTCACCCATGCAGCGCCTGCAGCATCCAGACTGGCCCCTCAAGCCTCGGCTGCCAAGCGCTGAGGGAACGACTCGAAAGGGCGATCTCGGCGAGGTTCTAGCTGCGACCCTGTTCAGTCGTCGGATGGGCCGAACCGTCCCGTTCGAGAAGGTCGCTTCCAAGCCCGTGGCCGGGGCGACGCAGCATGGGCCGGACATTCTCGCCCTGACGCTCGAGCACGGTGACCCGCCAGTGCCGGTCGTCGTCGAGGTCAAGACCCGGCCGAAGATCAGTCCGAAGAAGGACCTGGTCACGATCCAGTCGTCGCTCGCATCGGTCGACGACGACTACCTCCTGTCGGCGTGGATGGCTGCGGTGGGCCTGATGGAGTCCCATCCGGAGTTCGAGAAGCAATACGCCCTCTCCGCCGCTCAGCACCTCGCACAACTGGTTTCTCGAGGTGGCGAGTTTCCGCCCCACGAACGGCAGGCCGTTATCATCACCGACGTAAACACGCTTTCGGTGCAAAAGGTCGAAGAGCACTGGGGTCACGCACCGCCGGTTACGACGTTGCACATCATCGAACTCGGCGACATCGAGAAGGCGATCGACAACGCCTACACCGCAGCGGAGAAGCTCTCCTACTCCGACCTCGCATCTAACGCACCGCCAAGTCGCTCGGGTGGTGCGATGATCCCGGGGGTATCTGCTCCCGTCAGCTCCACGGAAGCGAAGCGCGCCGTGCGGCTCTCCAGGAACAACAGCAGGGATGGGGCCATTGAGGCGGCACTCTGGCAGCTGGCGGACTGGGACGGGATGGCGCATGCCAGGGCCATAGCTGCGCAAGATGCTGCGGCAACACCCGTTGACCGCGGTCTTGCGGAGCTTCTCACTGGAGCGCTGGGTGCTGCTCGCAAGAACTTCGAGGGGCACGAGCCGCTTGTCCACCTGGCCCAGGCGCTTACCGAGGCCTGGAACCGGACCCGAACCCCGGCCTCCATCCCTGCGCTCGTCGACGAAATTGTCGGCGAACTCCACGATCCTCAACTCGAGATGGCTCTGCGCTACGTCGCCGCAGGCAACATCCACCGCCTGACGCGGCACCCGGTGTCGCTCGTCGAGGCCGCCGGAGCCAGGGGACCGAACGTCGCACACATCGTCCAGCGCATGCAGCAACTGCGACAGGCCTTCTGGCCTTCCCAGGCTCGGGCGATCGAAGCAGGGCTGCTCGATCGAAGTCGGCCGTCTCTGGTCGTAAAGATGCCGACGAGCGCAGGCAAGACGAAGTTGATTGAGCTTCTGGCCGCTGACACGTTGGACGCCGACGAAGACGCATCAGTCATCGTGCTTGCTCCGACCAACGCCCTCGTCGGCCAGCTCACCCGCAGTCTGCGCGGGGGGCTTCCAAGCGTGTCGGTCCGGTCATCCCACGGCGGCTTCGACCTCGACATAGACGACCCTGAGGAGTTGGGCGCCATCACCCACCCTGGGGTCGCTGTCATGACACCGGAGCGCTTTGACCTTGAGTGGCGGAGAGTGAGTACGGCGGGTGACTCGGACCTCTTGGAGAATGTCAAGGTCCTGATCGCAGACGAAGCCCACCTCCTCGACGAGCGCAGGCGTGGTCCGGGGCTGGAGCTCATCGTTGCGCGAGCGCTCCGCCGGGGTATCCGAGTGGCGCTCATGTCGAGCCAGTTTCCTGATCCGAGCGTGCTCGGCGCCTGGCTGGGCGGCCAGGCCGTTGAGTCCTCATGGTCGCCCGCCTGGTTGCAGCGCTTCGTGTACTTCCGTTCAGACGACCAGAAGACTGGCTACCTGCAGGCGGAGAACGGAGCGCCGGTTGCCGTGTTCCAGCTGAAGCCCACACCCCCGCCTGGTTCATCCTTGGTAGTCCGAAGCCGGGCGGCGGAGGCAGCGGCACTGGCTATCCGGCAGGCCACCGACGGCCTCGTACTCGTCTTCAGCGACCAGCGCCGCTACGTGGACCAGCTGGCGACCGCGGTGACAGCTGCCTTCGACGACGGGAGCGCGTCGTCAGTGCCGACGGAACTGCTCGATCGTGCAGCCCGTGTTGCGCCCGAGTGTGTAGCCGCTCTCCAGCGCGGCGTCGGCATCCACCATGGACAAGTGCCGGCCGACATGCGGCGCATTGTTGAGGTTGCAGCGCGCAGGAACTTGCTGCGCTGCGTCGTGTGTACCCCCACGCTCCTCGAAGGGGTCGACCTGCCGGTCCGGACAGTCATCGCCGCCTACCCGCCCGAGAGTTACGGCAAGCCCCAGATCGCCCGCCTTCGGAACCTCGCAGGTCGAGCAGGCCGAGGCGGCCGCTTCGCGTCGGGACGGCTTGTAGTAGCGACGCCCAACCAGACGAAGGCGCGCGCGTGGTTCCGGGCCTTCCGAACTGAGCTACCGCCGACGCGGAGCGCACTAACGAGCGCACTCCAGCACCTCCACGCCCTCGCCGACACTCTCGAGCTGGTCGATCCGACGACCAACGATGAGACGCTTGCAGCGGCAGACGCTCTCATCCTGGCTGCCCTCGTCGAAGGGGCGATCGCGGACGGCGATCTCCAAACCGAACTCGAACAGCTGCTTGGCCAAACCCTGTGGGCCGTTGGTGCGGACGCCAGCCGCCGAAACGCACTCCTCACCGTTGCCGCAACCAGAGCGAAGCGAGTGCAGGCGGTGTTCGGGGCTGACCGGTGGCAGAGGGCCTTCTACCGTACCGCTCTTCCGCTCGGATCCTGCGTCGCCTTACGTGATGCCATTCGACCTATGGCACCGGCGTTGGCCGTCGATCTCGGATCCTCGCAGTTCAAGGCTGACGAGTGGCTTCTCCAGCTGGCCTGCAACGTGGCTCCTGCGGCAGAGGTGCTGAGCCACTGGCGTGACGTGGATCCAGCCGACTTACGAGAGGTCCTCGCGCAGTGGCTGGCTGGAATTCCTGTCGCAGACATCGACGGTGCTTATCCCGACACCTGGCAAACGGTGCAGTTCGACCTCGACAAGCTCATTCCGTGGGTGCTGACTAGCGTCATCGAGTTCCTTGCCGCCGAGCTCAACAGTGATGCCGTCAAAGAGCAGTTGCACCGCCGGCTTGAGGTCTTCCGCCTTCGATACGGCGTGCCGCGCAGAGATCTCTGCGAGCTGGTGCGAAGGGGATGCGACAGGGTCCGAGTCGTTGAGCTCGCCCATGAACACGCTCAGCTGCCCGAGTGGGATCAGTTCAGTGAGGAGGTGAAGGATTTCGTCCTGCGCCGCCTCGCCGAGGAGGAGGAGGCCCTATTGATGGAGGAAGACGAGAACGCCGCCGACGGCGTGACCGAAGGGTGAGCCCGTCCGCCGTGCAGGCTGTCACGGAAGTTGTCGCTCTGAAGTGGTGTACCCAGCCCCAGCGCCGTCGCTACGACAGGTCGGACGGTGGCGATCTTGGGGGCTCCGCGGGTCTGGCTAGTCCAGGGACGGGACCGCTTGAACTTGGCTGGCTGACGCGAGGAGGGCCCACCACTCGGGCGTTAGGGCGCTCCATGTGTTGAGGTCCATTCCAGGACCGGGCGGTTCGAGAATCCGCACGGCGCAGTCGGCCTCGCCGAGCAACTCGTCGAGACGCGATCCCCAGGCCAGACCGGCTGGATCGCTGTCGACGACGGCGACGAGCTCGGCTTCGCGCCGCCGGGCGAAGCCGGCGAGGCGGTTCGCGACCGACTGGTCGGGAGCCTGGGACCCGAGAACGGCGACGGCCTGAAACCCACCGCCGGCGGCGGTCAGAGCGTCCGGGATGCCTTCGCACACGACGAGTAGCCCGGGCCGGGCAGGGCCAACGGTCCGTGTCCACGCCAGCCGTGGGTTGCTGCCGAGGGCGGCAGCGGGGTTCTCGTACTTCGGGCCGTCGCCGGGCTCGAGGTACCGGGCTTGGAGGTACTGGATATGGCCGTCGGGGTCGAGAGCGGGGAAGACGGCGGCGACGCTGTTGCCGTAGGGGAGACCGCGTTGGCGGCGCATCATCCGGCGGCCGGGGTCGGCGCCGATGTGGTTGGCGGCGATGAGCTCGTCAGTGAAGCCTCGGCCGTGGAGCCACTCACGCACGGGTCGCCCGGCAGATCCCCAGAGGATCCGCTCACAAGCCGTGGCGTACTGCACCACGGCCGGATCGAGGGGCACCGCCGTCCGTGGAGACGGTTGAGACCGGCGTGGTCGTGGTGGGAGCGGCTGGTCGGGGATCATGCCGGCCCGCTGGGCAAGCCAGTCGATCGCCTCGGCGCGGGACGTTCGTTGCGTGGCGACCACGAGGTCGATGGCGTCGCCTCGATGGGTGTCGTCGCCGGACCAGCAGCGCCAGCGTTCGTGGCCCCGGTGGTCGGTGTGCATCGTGACCGAGGCGTGATGGTCGTCGTGGTCGGGGAGGGGGCAGTGCCAGCGGCGGCCTCGGACGTTGTGGGTGGCGGGCTGGGCGATGTCGTCGAGCAGGCGAGCGAGGTCGGTGCGGTCAAGCACGTCGGCGATCTGCCAGCGGGGACCTCGCTCGGCGGTGCTCATGTCGCCATGGCGGTGTCGGTGTTGCAGATGTGCTTCTCGCGCTCGGTGAGCACGGTCTGCACGACCGCACCATGGTTCTGCAGGCGCCACAGCCCCCGTCCTCGAGCCAGGTGGCGGATCCAGTCGCGTTCGCGCTCGGTGAGAGCGAACAGCTCAGCTGCGGCTGCGACCTGGTCCGGTGGCTGTCGCAGAATGATCCGGGTCTGGATGTCGGAGAGCAGCCCGGCGGCGATCTTGGCGACGGCGGTGCCGTCGTCAGCCTGCGCGGTGAGATCGTCCGGTCGGTGGCAGACGAGCCATGTGGACACCCCGTAGGTGCGGGACAGCTTCAGGCTTCCCTGGAAGTGGCGGGCGCCGTGGCGGACCGCGGCCCACGCCTCGTCGATGACCTGGATGACCCGTCGGTCGTCGGTGCGGTGCAGCGTGGCCGCCAGCCAGGAGGTGGCA
>DASSPN010000075.1:0-5946 GCA_035699605.1 Nocardioidaceae bacterium
CGCCCCAGCTCAGCCCGACGGTGGCCTTCCCCTGCCAGGTGCCCGGTGGCACCTCGGTGGTGAACAGCGTGTAGACGTCGTCGTCGTCGGGGTCCTGCAGCCAGGCCCGCATGCAGCCCGGGTCCCAGTCGGCGCTGCAGCCGAGCTCGGCCTGAAAGTCGCCCGCCACGGTCACGATCTCGTCGAGCACGTCGTTGGTGACCCAGTGCGTGCGGTGGTCGTAGTAGAAGCTCACCGGACCACCCGGGGCGGTGTAGCCGATGTCGGCCCCACTACGTACGCCGCCGGCGCCGTAGTTCTCGTCCCAGGTGCCGTTGACGGCCGCCTTGAAGGCGAAACCCTCGGGGTCGAGGCTGGCAGTCTTCTTCCAGATCCCGTCGACCGGGTCGAGCGCAAGCTGGGCCTGCGCGCACGCCGGGTCCCAGTCACCCGGGTCGGTGCCCCCGTCGGTGCTGCTGTCCGGGCAGCCCAGCTCGGAGCCATGACTGCCCGGGATCGAGACCGCGGACGGCTGGGTGACCGGGCCGACCGGCTGGTCCCCACCGCCGCCACCGCCGGGAGGTGCGGCCTCGCCCACCAACGCGTAGGTGGCGGCAACGCCGAGATCGGTGTCGTGGTCCTTGACCACAGCCCGGTACTCGAGCAACGTGCCGCGCGGCAGGTCGCGCACGTCGTGGAAGACCCGGTAGGGCGCGTTGTCGTCGGTGCCGAGGACCTCCCAGTCGTCGGCGCCGACCGCACGTACGGCCACGGTGACCTGGTTGAAGTCGTCACCGGGCACGCCGACCCCGATCTCCGCACGGCCGCCGACGACTCCCCCGGCGCTCGGCGTGTTGAAGGCCGGGGCCGGCGCGGCGTCGTCCTCGGCGAGCGGCTCGGTGGCCCGATAGACGACGGTGGCCCGTGCGGGCACCCGGACGGTGACCCTGCCCTCGTCGTCGGTCGTGAGCTGACCGCGAACGTCCTCGTCGTCGCGGTCGACCCAGATGCGTCGCAACTTCTGGCCGGGAGCGAACGTGTCGAAGGTCGCAGTCCGTGCCTCGTCGGCGTTGTTGGCGGCCACGACGTACTCCACGTTTCGGTCCGGACCGCTCGCGCTGATCCGGCTGAAGGCGTAGATGCCGGCCCTGTCACTGGCGAACCGGTGGATCTGCGCGCCGTCGGCGAGCGTCGGGTGATCGTCGCGGAGCTCCGCGAGTGCCGCGATATGGCGGTAGACCGGGTGGTCGGTGTCGAAGTTCGCCTCGGCCGTGGTGGCGTCCGTCCCGATCAGGTCGTCGTCGTTGTACGTCGACACCTGCGACGGGAACATGTCCTGCCGGGCGTCCTGGTCACCACCGTCACCGGTGAAGCCCTGCTCGTCGCCGTAGTAGACGACGGGCTGGCCGCGCGATAGGTACATCAGTGAGTGGGCAAGCTCGTCCCGCTGCTGCAGGGCTGCGCCCGTGTGGCCTTCGACAGCGATGAAGCGACCGATGCGGCCCATGTCGTGGTTGCCGAGGAAGGTCGGCAACGAGTAGGCGTTGGAATCGGCGTCGATGAACCAGTCGTCACCGGCGAGCTGGTCGCGAATGCCAGCGGTCGGCTTGCCCTGAGCGAACCGGCTGGCCACGGCTTGGAACCCGAAGTCGACGGTCGACTGCAACCGGCCGGTAGTGGTGTAGCGGGACATGAACTCCGGGTTGGCGTCGTAGACCTCGCCGAACATGAAGAAGTCCTCGTTGCCCAACGACGCGGCGTAGCCCTGCAGCGCGGGTCCGAAGCGCTGCCAGAACTCCATGTTGACGTGCTTGACCGTGTCGATGCGGAAGCCGTCGATGCCCGCCTTCTCCACCCACTCCTGGTAGATGTCGGCCATCCCGTCGACCACCTCGGGCCGCTCGGTCCACAGGTCGTCCAGCGCGGAGTAGGGACCGGAGGGGAAGTCGCCGTACTCGCTGTTCTCGCCCGTGAAGCTCGACGTACCGCGGTTGTGGTACATCGTCGGGTCGTTGAGCCAGTCCGGGGTCTTCGCGGTGGCGTCTGACGGGTCGCGGAATGCGGGGCGGTAGGGGAAGGACTCGAGGTCGACCTCGGGGAAGGTGTCACCGGAGGCGTAGTCGCGGTCGTCGAACGGGTTCCCGTCGACGTCGACGTAGGGCGCGTCCTGCTTGCTCCGGTACGGCACGACTCCGCTGTCGTTGTAGGCCTCGGCCTCGTAGTCGAGGACGTCCGCGGTGTGGTTGGTGATGATGTCGAAGAAGACCTTGATGCCGCGGCTGTGCGCCTTCTCGACCAGCTCCTTCAGCTCGGCGTTGGTTCCCAGGTGCGGGTCGATCTGGGTGAAGTCGGTGATCCAGTAGCCGTGGTAGCCCGCACTCTCCGAGCCCGGCGCGCCCTGGACCGGCTTGTTCTTGAACGACGGGGTCATCCAGATCGCGGTGGTGCCCAGGTCCTCGATGTAGTCCAGTCGGTCGATCAGCCCACGCAGGTCACCGCCGTGGTAGAAGCCCTTGTGGGTGGGGTCGAACCCGTTCTGCAACCGGTCCTCGCCGAACCCGCCGGTGTCGTTGGACGGGTCGCCGTTCTCGAACCGGTCGGCCATGACGAAGTAGAAGCGCTCCCGCGTCAGGTCCCGCCGCAGGCTGTCGCGCGCAAGCTGCCGGTCCGCGGGCTGCAGCCCCGGCTGCGGCTCGGCCGGCGCGACGCCCACCCGGTGCGAGGCGTGGTCGTAGGTGAACGTCAGGTCCGCCTCGTGCTGCAGCGCGAGCGGGATGTTCGGACCACCCGAGACGCCGCCGGCGCCGTAGTTCTCGTCCCAGGAGCCGTTGAGACGGACCTTGAACTCGTAGGACCCCGGCGGCAGGGTGACGTCGAGCTCGAAGACGGAGGTGCCGTCGACTCGCACCAGGTCGGTCTTGGTGCAGCTCTGGTCCCACGCCTCGTCGCAACCAAGTTCGTCCATCAGGCTGCCCATGAGCGTGACCCGCTCCGGCATCGTCGTGTGTCCAGCCGTAGCGGGAGCAGCACTGGTGACCGCGCCGATCAGGGCGAGCGTCGTGAGCAGGCCGAGGGCGGCCGGCAACGAGCGGGTCCGGGACAGGGTGCGCATGGGCTGACTCCCGAGACGGTGCGCGGAGCGGCCGAAGCCGCCTGACGAGGGGCAACTTAGTCCGTATCCGGACAAGTTGTCCGCATCGGATGCGGCCCCGGGGTCACCGCGCGCGCTGCACCCTGCCCTCGTCCCAGACGGGCTCGTCGGACTCGTACACCGTGCCGTCCTCGCCGAAGACGAGGAACCGGTCGAAGCCGCGCGCGAACCATCGGTCGTGGGTGACCGCGAGGACCGTGCCGTCGAAGGCGGCGAGCCCCTCCTCCAGTGCCTCGGCCGAGAGCAGGTCGAGGTTGTCCGTGGGCTCGTCGAGGAGCAGCAGCGTCGCTCCGGAGAGCTCGAGCAGCAGGATCTGCAGGCGCGCCTGCTGCCCACCCGACAGCGACTCGAAGCGCTGCTCGGCGGCGTGTGCGAGCTCGTAGCGGTCCAGCGCCCGCGACGCCTGCTCGCGGCCCATGCCGTCACGGTGCTCGTCGCCGCGCCAGAGGATGTCGAGCAACGTACGCCCGAGCAGCTCCGGGTGCTCGTGGGTCTGCGCGAACCACCCCGGACGCACCCGCGCGCCAAGCCTCGCCCGACCGGTGTGCGCGACAGGGTCGATGCGCGAGTCGTCGACCGGACGGTGCTCGACGTCCGGGTCGCTTCCGCCGGCTGCGAGCAGCCGCAGGAAGTGTGACTTGCCGGAGCCGTTGGACCCGAGCACGGCGACACGGTCGCCGTACCAGACCTCGAGGTCGAACGGCTTCATCAAGCCGGTGAGCTCGAGGTCCTCACACACGACCGCACGTTTTCCGGTCCGCGCACCGCGGAGGCGCATCGTGACGTTCTGCTGCAGCGGGATCGCCTCGGGCGGCCCGGCCTCCTCGAACATCCGCAGACGGGTCATCGCCGCCTGGTAGCGCGACGCGAGGCCGTCGTTGTAGGCCGCCTTCTGCTTGTACATGAGCACGAGCGCCTTGATCTTGGCGTGCTCCTCGTCCCAGCGGCGGCGCAGCTCCTCGAGGCGCGTGAAGCGTTCGTGGCGGGCGTCGTGGTACGTCGCGAAGCCGCCGCCGTGCGTCCACGCCGTGTTGCCGCCGGCACCGAGCTCGACCGTCACGACGCGGGTCGCGGAGCGCGCGAGCAGCTCGCGGTCGTGCGAGACGAACAGCACCGTCTTCGGTGACTCCCGCAGCGCCTCCTCGAGCCAGAGCTTGCCGGGCACGTCGAGGTAGTTGTCCGGCTCGTCGAGCATCAGGACCTCGTCGGGACCGCGCAGCAGCGCCTCGAGGACGAGCCGTTTCTGCTCGCCACCGGAAAGGGTCCGGACCTCGCGCCACTGCGCCTTCTCGAACGGCACCCCGAGGGCGGCCACCGTGCAGGTGTCCCAGAGAACCTCGGCGTCGTAACCCCCGGCGTCAGCCCAGTCGGCCAGCGCTTGGGCGTACCGCATCTGCGTCGGCTCGTCGTCGCGCTCCATCATCAACAGCTCGGCCTGCTCGAGCGCCTTCGCGGCCTCGCGAACCGGCGTCGGCGCGACGGACACGAGCAGGTCGCGCACCGTCGAGCTGTCTCGCAGTCCTCCGATGAACTGCCTCATGACCCCTAGACCGCCGGAGCGTCCGATCGACCCCTCGTGCGGGTCGATGTCGCCTGCGACGAGTCGCAACAGTGTCGTCTTGCCGGCGCCGTTCGCCCCGACCAGCGCGACCTTGGCACCGTCGCCGACCCGGAAGGAGACGTCGGAGAGCAGGCACCTCCCGTCCGGCAGGTAGTAGCTGACTCCGTTGACGTCGACGTGGCCCACGTGAGAAGAGTGTGCGGCCCCTCGGCCGGCGACGCGACCGAGTTCTGGGAGAGTCCCGCCATGCAGGTGCGCTCACTGGGGTTCCGCACCGACCTAGCGCTGCTGCGTCTGGGCGGCAGCATCATCGAGGACCGTGGCGACCATCTCGTCGTGTCCAGCCCGCACAACCCGACCTTCTGGTGGGGCAACTACCTGCTCCTCGACCACGTGCCTGGGGAGAGCGAGGCCGACCGGTGGCTGGAGCTCTTCGCCGCCGAGCACCCGGAGGCGGCGCACGTCGCTCTGGGCTTCGACGGCACCACCGGCAGCAAGGAGGACCTCGCGCCGTTCACCGCCCGGGGGATGCACGTCGACGCCGCGACGGTGATGACGGCGTCGTCCGTGCACGAACCGCCGCGGACGAACCGGGAGGCCACCTACCGCGCCCTGGAGTCCGACGCCGACTGGGCGCAGAGCGTCGAGCTGCGGATGGCGTGCAACGAGGGGCAGTTCCCGGCCGAACGCCACCGGTTGTTCGTCGAGGCGAAGTCTGCGACCGACCGCTCGCTCGTCGAGGCCGGTCATGGCCGGTGGTTCGGCGCGTTCCTCGACGGTGCCCTCGTCAGCCAGCTCGGCATCGTCGGCGCCGGACACGGCCTCGGCCGGTACCAAAGCGTCGAGACGCACCCGGACGTACGCGGAAGAGGTCTCGCCGGAACCCTCGTTCACCACGCCGGCAGGGAAGCCTTGGAGCGTCTTGGTGGCCAGACGCTGGTGATGGTCGCCGATCCGGACTACCTCGCCGTCCGCGTCTACCGCTCGGTCGGCTTCACCGACACCGAGACCATGCTCACCGCCGAACGAGCACCGACCGGTACGTGATCCAAAGAGGCGCCCAAGTCGTTGTGGATAAAGGGTTTCTCGGGGGTGGTTGTGTCCGGGGTCCCCTCTAGCGTGTGGGCATGTACTCGACGACCGCCCCCGCACTTCAGGGTGCGGCCTGCGCGGTCGACGAGCTGCTTACCTCCCTGGCCGGCGGCGGGGTGCGGGACCTGACCCACGAGGGGCTCGGTGACCTGATCGCCGGGGC
>DASSPN010000076.1:0-7782 GCA_035699605.1 Nocardioidaceae bacterium
CTCGGCCGGCGTGACGAGCACGACGCGGTCCTCGCCCAGCGACGGCACCACCTCCTCGACGTAGCGCAGGAACGTCTCGTTGGGGCCGACGAAGAGGATGGCGTGCTCGCTGAACGCGTTGTGCTCGCCGTAGAGCAGGTAGGCGGCGCGATGCAGGGCGACCGCCGTCTTGCCGGTGCCGGGTGCTCCCTGCACCACGAGCACGCCGGCCTTGGGCCGGCGGATGACGCGGTCCTGCTCGGCCTGGATGGTGGCGACGACGTCGGTCATGCGGCCGGTGCGGGGCGCGGCCAGCGCAGCAAGCAGGGCGCCCTCCCCGACCAGCTCGAGCCCGCGGCGCCGAGCCCGCTCGGCGTCGAACAGCTCGTCGTCGAGCCCGACCAGCTCGTCGCCCCGCCAGCGGAAGTGTCGGCGACGGACGACGCCCATCGGATCGCCGGCCACCGCCCGGTAGAACGGCTCGGCGGCCGGGGCGCGCCAGTCGACGATCAGCGGGTCGCCGGCAGCGTCGGCCACCGCCAGGCGGCCGACGCACCAGCTCTCGTTCTCGTCGGTGTCGATGCGGCCGACCGCCATGCGCCCCTTGGGCACGTCCAGCACCGCCAACCGGTGCGCCGCCTGGTTGGCGACGACGTCGCGCTCGAACAGCGAGTCGACGACGTAGTCCTCGTCTCGCCAGTGCGCCTCACCCGCCAGCTGCTTGGCCTTGGCCCGCAGCTCCTGCAGCCGCTCGTACGCGGCGTCCAGGTGCTCCCGCTCGATCTCGAGCTCGTCGATGGTCCACCTCCGTCAGCTCCCCGCTCGGGCGGCCGCTCGGGCCGGGGGGGTCGACGAGTGTGAGGCCTCAGGACCGCTGGATGCAACAGGTCGTTGCGCGGTAAAATAGTGGTCTACGCAGCGATGACGCTGCCGCCACCGTCGAGCACGCGACGGAAGCGCGGGGTGTCGAGCAGCCGAGCCGTCGACTCGTACGCGGCGCGGGCGATGGCACCGGTGTCGGCCGGTCGCATCATGTCGGTGCCGTGGACGCGGAGGTCATCGGCGCTCGGTCGCACCAGCAGCACGCTGGCGCCGCGGGAGCGGGCGAAGCGGGCCTCGCGCGCGACCGCGCGGGTCGGCGTGCGCCGCACCAGCTGGTGCAGGTTGCCCGGCGCCCGGGCCGGGTCGAACGCCATCGGCACCACGCCGACGATCAGGTCGCACCCCCACGTGGCGGCCAGGTCCAGGTGGGTGGAGCTGTGGGCACCGCCGTCGACCAGCACGCGGCGGCCGACCCGCACCGGCGGGAAGATGCCGGGGATGGCGCACGAGGACAGGACGGCCTGCTGCAGCGTGGCGCCGGTCGAGCCCCGCTTGCGCAGCACGACGCGGCGACCGGTCTGGACGTCGACGGCGACGAGCCACAGCGGGTCGTCGGGCCACTCGTCGGGGACGACCTCCGCCAGCTCGGCCCGCATGGCGTCGTTGGCGAACACGCCGGCCGGGAACCGGTCAGCCACGAAGCCGGGGAAGCGCGGCATCGGTGCCCGCACCATCGAGCGACCGGCCACGAAGGCGGAGCCGACGGCGCGGCGAGCGCGGCGACCGGCGCTCTCGCGACGCGACTCGAAGGGCCGGGTCGGGTTCTCCTCGTGGGCGAAGCGCCAGCAGTCCTCGGCCGTCCAGCCCGAGCGCAGCAGCGTGCCGACGACCGATCCGGCGCTGGTGCCGACGATCAGGTCGGCCGACGACGGGTCCAGACCGCCGTGCTCGACCAGGGCGTGCAACGCCCCGGCGTGGTAGCTCATCCCGACGACGCCACCAGCACCCAGCACCAGGCCGATCTTCATTGCGACCCTGTCTACCCGCTGGTAACCGCCCCAACCGCGATGGTCGCGAGCGGAACGCTCGCGGGTGTTACTTGCTGAGCGTGCGGAGGTCCTCTTCCATGGCCCAGCCGAAGGCCACCAGGGAGTCGCCCCGGCCCAGGTCGAGGCCCTTGAACAGGTCAGCCAGACCCGGGATCAGCTTCTCCGGCTTGAGCGTCTCGTGGTCGAGCACGCAGGCCGGGCTGCCGTCGCCCTTGGTCCGGAACGCCCGGTCGTCGTAGCCGGCGTCGACGTTGAAGCGCTTGGCCAGGCGGCGGCCCCAGGCGCGGTCCTCACCGGTCGGGTTGTAGCCCGGGCGGGGGGTGACGTCCTGGAGCTTCAGGGCGCACTGGAACGCCTCGTAGCCCGACGGGTCGACGGTCTGGGTGCCGACGAGGACGTCCTCGTCCGGGAACGCCATCACGGCCCGGCGCAGCTCGTCGAGCATGAGCGCCTTGAGCACGTCACCCCGCTTGGCGGTGCGCTTGATCGATGCCATGCCGATGAGCACGCACGGCGTGCCACCGATGCGCTCGAGCGTGGAGAACGAGAAGCCCTGGAGGACCCCGTTGTTGCGGGCCCGGCTGACCAGCACCCACTCCTCGCGCTGCTTCGACAGGAGCCCGATGCCGTAGCGCGCGGGGCCGTCGGTGCAGATGTCGGCCATCTCCTCGAGCTCGGCATCGGTGAGCGCCGTGCAGTCCTTGGTGTCGACCTCGATCGCCATTGCGGTGCAATCCCCCGATCGCGAGTACCTGACGGGCCAGGACGGTCGGCCCGGTGACGGTCCAGTTTCGCAGATCTCGCGCTGAGTGACACAGGCGTCAGGCCTGGATGTGACAAAAGCCCAGGTCAGGCGGGTGCTTTGATCACGTCCGCGCCGAACGCGGCGAGGATCTCGCCCCGCAACCCGTTCGACTCGTCCACGTTGAAGTCCGGCGAGAGCCGCACCACCTGCTCCCCCAGGGCGATGTGGACCGGCGACGGGCCCGGGTGCAGCTGGAGGATCGCCTTGAGCCGATCGACCGTCTGGGGGTCCAGGGCGTGGGGCGGGAACGACAGCTTGAGCGGCGGCGCCTCGGCCGTCACCTCGAGGATGGTGACGTCCATCGCCATGATCTTCGGGTCGTCGTCCTTGGTGTCGAGACGGCCCTTCACGATGACGATGCGGTCGTCGGCCAGCTTGTAGCCGTGCTCGGCCATCGTCTTGGGGAACACCATGACCTCGCAGGCCGCCTCCAGGTCCTCCAGCACGAAGGTGGCCATCAGCTCGCCCTTCTTCGTGTACTTGCGCTGGAGGTTGGTGACGACGCCGCCGACGGTGCGCATCTCGCCGGTGCCCAGCTCGCGCAGCTCGGTGATCGTGATGTCGCACTTGCGCCGCAGGTGGCCCTCGACGCCGTTGAGCGGGTGGTCGCTCACGTAGAGGCCGAGCATCTCCTTCTCGTACTGGAGGCGCTCGCTCTTGTCGAAGGCGTCGGTCGGGATGACGATGCGGGCCTCGATGGGCGCGGTGTCGGCGTCACCCATCGACGAGAACAGGTCGAACTGGCCCTCGGCCTCCTTGCGCCGCCGGGCCAGCGTCCGGTCGATGATCACCTCGTGGACCTGGAGCAGCCCCTTGCGCTCGTGGCCCAGTGAGTCGAAGCCGCCGGCCTTGATGAGCGACTCGATGGCCCGCTTGTTGAGGACCGACACCTCGACCCGGTCGCAGAAGTCGTGGAAGTCGACGAAGGGCCCGTTGGCCTCCCGCTCCCGGATGATGAGCTCGACGAGCCCCTCGCCCACGTTCCGCACCGCCGAGAGGCCGAACAGGATCGTGCTCTCGGCATCGGTGGCCGGCGCGAAGTCGGACTCGGAGCGGTTCACGTCGGGCACCTGGACGGTGACGCCCATCGTGCGGCACTCGCTCAGGTAGACGGCGCCCTTGTCCTGGTTGTCCTTCACCGACGTCAGCAGCGCCGAGAGGTACTCCACCGGGTGGTTGGCCTTGAGCCACGCCGTCTGGAACGAGACGAAGCCGTAGCCGTACGCGTGGGCCTTGGGGAACGCGTAGTCGGCGAAGGGCTCGATGATGTCGAACCACTGCTCGCCCAGCTTGCGGGTGTAGCCGTTGGCCTCGACGGCGTCGATGAACTTGTCCTTCTCGGCGAGCATCATCGCCCGGATCTTCTTGGCCGCCGCCTTGCGCAGGTTGTCCGCCTCGGCCAGCGAGTAGCCGCCGAACTTCTGCGCGACGCGCATCAGGGACTCCTGGTAGATCATCAGCCCCTGGGTGTCGGCCAGCACCTCCTCCGCGTCCGGGTGGAGGTACTCGACCGGCTTCCGCCCGTTCTTCCGGTCGGCGTAGTCGTTGTGCATGTTGGCCGCCATCGGCCCCGGCCGGTACAGGGCGACGAGGGCGGCGACGTCGTCGAAGCTGGTCGGTGCCAGCGACCGCATGAGCGCCCGCATGGGCCCGCCCTCGAGCTGGAACACGCCGATCGAGTCGCCTCGCTGCAGCATCTCCAGCGTCTTCTGGTCGGTGAGGTCGACGTTGTCGATGTCGGGACGCGTCCCGGTGGTGCGCTCGATGAGGTCGAGCGCGTTCTCGATGACCGAGAGGTTGCGCAGACCGAGGAAGTCCATCTTCAGCAGGCCGAGGTCCTCGACGCCGTGCATCTCGTACTGGGTGACGATCGGCGCGTCCTCGATGGGCTTGCCCGCCTCCGGCTTGCGCTGGATGGGCAGGTACTCGGTCAGCGGATCGCGGGTGATCACCACGGCGGCGGCGTGGATGCCGTCCTGCCGGCGCAGGCCCTCGAGGCCCTTGGCGACGTCGATGACCTTCTTGGCGTCGGGGTCGGTGGCGTACATGTCACGCAGCTCGCGGGCGGCGTGGAAGCCGTCCTTGAACTTCTCGTGCTCCTCGAGGCACGCGTACAGCGGCGTGTCCTTGCCCATCACCAGCGGCGGCATGGCCTTGGCGATGCGGTCGCCGACGGCGTACGGGTAGCCGAGCACGCGTGACGCGTCGCGAACCGCGGCCCGCGCCTTGATCGTCGAGAACGTGACGATCTGGGCCACGTGGTCGCGGCCGTACTTCTCGGCCGCATACCGGATCATCTCGTCCCGGTAGCGGTCGTCGAAGTCCATGTCGATGTCGGGCATCGAGATGCGGGACGGGTTCAGGAACCGCTCGAAGATCAGGTCGTACTTGATCGGGTCGATGTCGGTGATGCGCAGCGAGTAGCCGACGGCCGAGCCGGCGGCGCTGCCGCGGCCGGGGCCGACGCGGATGCCGCTGCGGCGGGCGTGGGCGATCAGGTCCCACACGATGAGGAAGTACGACGAGAACCCCATGTCGCCGATGACCTTGAGCTCGAAGTCGAGCCGGTCGGTGACGGTCGACGGGAGCAGGGTCCCCCACCGCTGCTTGGCCCCCTCGTATGCCAGGTGGCGCAGGTAGGCGCTGTCGTCCTCGAAGCCATCGGGCAGCGGGAACGCCGGCAGCTTGGGCTTGCCGAACTCGATCTCGACGTTGCAGCGCTCGGCGATCCAGAGCGTGTTGTCGCACGCCTCGGGCAGCTCCCGGAACAGGGAGCGCATCTCGTGCGCCGTCTTCAGGTAGTGCTCGTCGCCCTCGAACTTGAAGCGCTTCGGGTCGTCGATGGTGCTGCCGGTCTGCACGCACAGCAGCGCGTCGTGGGCGAGGTGGTCCTCGCGGTTGACGTAGTGGCTGTCGTTGGTGGCCAGCAGCGGCGCCTGGATCTTCTTGGCGATCTCCAGCAGCTTCGGGTTCGTCTCCCGCTGCGCGGGCAGGCCGTGATCCTGCAGCTCGACGAAGAGGTTGTCGCGACCGAAGATGTCCTGCAGCCGCGCCGCCTTCTCCAGCGCGCCCTGCTCGTCGCCCCGCAGCAGCGACTGCAGCACGTGCCCGCCGAGGCAGCCTGTCGTGGCGATGACACCCTTGCTGAAGTTTTCGAGGAGCTCCCAGTCGAGGCGGGGCTTCATGTAGTAGCCCTCGAGATACGCGCGACTCGAGAGCTGGATCAGGTTCTTGTAGCCGACGTTGTTCTCGGCGAACACCAGCAGGTGGTAGTAGAGCTTCTTCCCACCGTCGACCTCACCACCGGAGTCGTCGACCCGCCCACGTCTCGCAGGCCTTTCCGAACGATGTTCGTCGGCTTGGTACGCCTCGCAGTTGTGAAGCACGAAGTCGGAGACGTAGCTGTTGTCCTCGTCCACCTCGAAGTTGAAGACGTCGTCGTCCACTTCGACGGGCTCGACCGCGAGGACCGGGCGGTACACGAACGACCCATCCTCGAGTGTGCGCCTGTAGGCACGATTGGGCGAATAGCCGACCATGTACCAATCGAACTCGCCGCGCACGAGGCCAGAACTCGACGAGCCACGACCACGCGTCACCGACGCCCAGTGGCCGAGATCGGCCAGAAGTGAACGCACACCCCAAGCGAGTGACTTCGAGGCAGTCTTCAGGTCACGTCGGCCCGTGGGATTGCCCGGCGAGACCTGCTTTCCGTCGCCGTCCAGGACACCTTCAAGGAACGCATGGCGAACCTCACGCGGCGCGTTGAAGATCTCTTCCGGAACTCGCTTGGCCTTCGCGCCGCTCCCGAACAGCTCGTTGAGGACGTGTGCAAGCGGCAACAAGTTGCCAACGACCTCCACCAGGCCCTTCTCGGGTCGAGCCCGTACCGCGGCCCTCGCTCCGAAGCGTTCGAAGGTTGCGACAGCGGCGCCGACCAGGTGGTGGTCGTGCTCGTGGCCGAAGGAGAGCGTGATCTGCCCCGTGAGCTCCGCGCCTCGATGACCCAACGATCCCTCAGCGGTGTAGAGACCGAAGAAGTACGCGAGATCGTCGTCAAGATCGAGCTGGGCGGGGACATCGGGCCAGATCGATCGACGCCGGTACTTCGAGGGCTGCTCCATCGCGATGCGGCCGTCGATCTCGAGGAAGGACGCAGGCAGCAACCGCACGAGATCAAGCGTCCGCACTTCCGCGTCGACGAGCTTCGGTAGGCAGACCCAGCTTCGCCAGTTCAGCGTTCCTGGACTGGACACGTACGAGTGATAGCGGCCCGCGTCGACGTCACCTGGCTTTCGCCAATCGACGATCCCATCGCGAGTTCGGATGAGGATCGGATGCTCTTCCGTCAGCCGCAGCCGTCTTGCGCCTCGCCCCGCGAGCGTCACGTCGTAGGCCGTTCCGACGAAGCGACGGCGCATGACGCGCACGACGGGCCGGAACCGTCCGCGATGTGTCAGGACTCGGTCTCCAATCGCAACGTCCTCTACGGCGAGCACGCCGCGGCTCGTGATGATCTCCTGTCCGCGGAACAGGCAGCCGATGATCGGCTTGATGCCCTGCTTGTTGCACTCGGCGTAGAAGTCGAGGACGCCGTACATGTTGCCGTGATCGGTGATCCCCATCGCCGGCTGGCCGTCTCGCACAGCCGCAGTGACGGCGTCCCCGATCCGGGCCGCGCCGTCCAGCATCGAAAATTCAGTGTGTTGATGAAGGTGCGCGATGGATGCGGTCAAGCGGTCGTCCCCAGGGTCGTCCACACGCCCTGTGGACGAGTTACACGGCTGTCATTCGACGGTACCACCGCGCGGGTCGGGACGCCCGCGCGCGGCTACGACTCCTGATCCCGCTTGATGAACGAGATCCGGCCGCTGACCTCGAGGACGCCGAGGCGGACGTCCTTCAGGTCCTCGATCCCCTCCTGGCGGGCGGCCTCGTACAGCTCGGCCATGGGGATCTGCTCCAGCTTCAACGTGGCCTCGACCGGCTTGCCGTCGTCGATGACCACCAGGGGGACGCCTTCGATCATCCGGCGGGCGCGCTCGCTGCGCCACGTCAGCCAGTTCATGACGGTCACCCAGAACGCGAACGTCGACACCGACAGGATGAGCCCGCTGAGCGAGTAGT
>DASSPN010000077.1:0-2385 GCA_035699605.1 Nocardioidaceae bacterium
GTGCGGTCCGAAGACCACGCCGCCGCCCTTCCAGTGCGGGGCGGTCTTGGTGCCCTGTCGGGCGCGACCGGTGCCTTTCTGGCGCCATGGCTTCTTGCCGCCGCCGTTGACCTCGCCACGCGTCAGCGTGTTCGAGGTTCCGAGCCGGCGGCCGGCCATCTGGCGGAGCACCGCCTGGTGAATGAGTGCCTCGTTGACCGGTGCGGCGAAGAGCGACTCGGCAAGGTCGACCTTGCCTCCGTCCTTCCCGTCGGCCGTGAGGATCGTTGTGGATGGCATCGTCACTTCGCCTTCTGCACGAGCAGCAGGCCGTTTCGCGCGCCCGGGACCGCACCCTTGACCAGGATGAGGTTCCGCTCGGCGTCGATCTTCACGACCTTGAGCTTCTTGACCGTCACGCGCTCGTTGCCCATGTGGCCCGCCATGCGCGTGCCCTTCCAGACCCGGCCCGGATAGGTGCCGGCCCCGATGGAGCCCGGCGCGCGATGGTGGTCCGACCCGTGGGTCTTCGGACCGCGCTTGAAGTTGTGGCGCTCGATGACGCCGGTGAACCCGTGACCCTTGCTCACGCCGGTCACGTCCACCAGCTCACCCGCCTCGAACAGCTCGACGCTGATCTGCTGCCCGACCTCGTACTCGTCGGTCCCGTCGAGGCGGAACTCACGGACGTGCTTCGGGCGCTGCTGATCCTTGTCGAGGTGCTTGAACTGGCCGGCGACCGGCTTCGTCGAGCGGCGCGCGACACCGGCACCCAGCTGCAGGGCGGCGTAGCCGTCCTGGTCCGTTGTGCGGAGGCGCGTGACGGTGTTCGGGGTCGCCTCGATGACGCTCACCGGGACGACGCTTCCGTCGTCGCCGAAGATGCGCATCATCCCCAGCTTCCTTCCGATCAATCCTGCCGGCACTTGTGGTGGTTCCCTCTCTGATGGCGGAACGACCTCGCGGCGGACCCTGGGGCCCGCCCGAGGCAGTTCACATCTTGATCTCGATATCGACGCCGGCCGCCAGCGACAGCCGCATCAGCGCATCGACCGTCTTCGCCGACGGGTCGATGATGTCGATGAGGCGCTTGTGCGTCCGGATCTCGAACTGCTCCCGACCGTCCTTGTGGACGAACGGGCCGCGGATGACGGTGTACTTCTCGATCCGGGTCGGCAGCGGAACCGGGCCGGCGACGTCGGCGCCGGTCCGCTGCGCGGTCTCCACGATCTGCTCGGCCGACTGGTCGAGCAGCTTGTGGTCGTACGCCTTCAGCCGGATGCGGATGCGCTGCTTGGCCATGATGGCTAGCCGACGACCTCGGTGATGACGCCCGCGCCGACGGTGTGACCGCCCTCGCGAATCGCGAAGCGCTGACCCGACTCGATCGCGATCGGGGTGATCAGCTCCACGTCGATGTTGACGTTGTCACCGGGCATGATCATCTCGACGCCCGCGGGCAGGATGATCGCGCCGGTCACGTCGGTGGTCCGCAGGTAGAACTGCGGCCGGTACCCGGCGTAGAACGGCGTGTGGCGGCCACCCTCCTCCTTGGAGAGGACGAGGACCTCGGCCTTGAACTTCGTACCGGGCTTGACGCTGCCGACCTTGGCGAGCACCTGGCCGCGCTCGAGCTCTTCGCGCTCGATGCCGCGGAGGAGGAGCCCGACGTTGTCGCCGGCCTGGCCCTGGTCGAGGGTCTTCTTGAACATCTCGACGCCGGTCACCACCAGCTGGCGCGCCTTGGCGTGGATGCCGACCAGCTCGACGGTGTCGCCGGTGTTGACGATGCCGCGCTCGATGCGGCCGGTCGCGACCGTGCCACGACCCTTGATGCCGAAGACGTCCTCGATCGGCATCAGGAACGGCTTCTCGGTCTCGCGGGCCGGGGTCGGGATGTACGAGTCGACCGCGTCCATCAGCTCCTTGATGGAGGCGTAGTCCTCGCTCTCAGGGTCGTCGCTGGACGACTCGAGGGCCTTGAGGGCCGAGCCACGGATGACCGGGATGTCGTCGCCGGGGAACTCGTACTTGGTGAGGAGCTCGCGCACCTCCATCTCGACGAGGTCGACGAGCATCTCGTCGTCGACCATGTCCACCTTGTTCAGGTAGACCACCAGCGACGGGACCTCCACCTGGCGGGCCAGGAGGATGTGCTCGCGCGTCTGGGGCATCGGACCGTCGGCGGCGGACACGACCAGGATCGCGCCGTCCATCTGGGCGGCGCCGGTGATCATGTTCTTGATGTAGTCAGCGTGACCGGGGCAGTCGACGTGCGCGTAGTGACGGTTCGCCGTCTGGTACTCGACGTGGCTGATGGCGATCGTGATGCCGCGCTGCCGCTCCTCGGGAGCGTTGTCGATCTGGTCGAAGGCGCGGAAATCGGCCCCGCCCGAGAGGGACAGG
>DASSPN010000078.1:0-14616 GCA_035699605.1 Nocardioidaceae bacterium
CATCGTCGACCTGGTCACCCACGACAAGGCGGGGGAGCGGGTTCTCGAGGGCCTCCTGATCGACGCCGAGCGACGCCTGCACGACGAGGGCATCGCGGGCGACGTCTACCTGTTCAAGAACAACACCGACTCGGCCGGCAACTCCTACGGCTGCCATGAGAACTACCTGGTCGGGCGGCACGGCGAGTTCAGCAAGCTGGCCGACGTACTCATCCCGTTCCTGGTGACGCGCCAGATCATCGTCGGCGCCGGCAAGGTGATCCAGACGCCGCGCGGGGCGATGTTCTCGGTGTCCCAGCGCGCCGAGCACATCTGGGAGGGCGTGAGCAGCGCGACCACCCGGAGCCGGCCGATCATCAACACCCGTGACGAGCCGCACGCCGACGCGGAGCGCTACCGGCGACTGCACGTCATCGTGGGCGACTCGAACATGAGCGAGACCACGACACTCCTCAAGGTCGCCTCCTGCGACCTGGTGCTGCGGATGATCGAAGAGGGCGTCGTGATGCGCGACCTCACGATGGAGAACCCGATCCGGGCGATCCGTGAGATCTCCCACGACATCACGGGTCGCCGCAAGGTGCGGCTGGCCAACGGCCGCGAGGCCAGCGCCCTCGACATCCAGCAGGAGTACCTCACCCGGGCTCGCGACTTCGTGGACCGCCGCGAGCTGCACACCCCCCTGATCGGACGCACCCTGGACCTCTGGGAGCGCGGCTTGAAGGCAGTCGAGTCCGGAGACCTCGGCCTGGTCGAGCGCGAGATCGACTGGGTGATCAAGTGGAAGCTGATCGAGCGCTACCGGGCGCAGAACGGCCTGCCGCTGAGCCACCCCCGCGTTGCGCAGCTCGACCTCGCCTACCACGACATCCACCGAGGCCGCGGGCTCTACTACCTGCTGGAGAAGCGTGGTGCGGTCGCCCGGGTCACGACCGACCTGGCGGTGTTCGAGGCCAAGACCCGGCCGCCCCAGACCACCCGGGCTCGGCTGCGCGGCGAGTTCATCAAGCGAGCCCAGGAGCGCCGCCGGGACTTCACCGTGGACTGGGTGCATCTCAAGCTCAACGACCAGGCCCAGCGGACGGTCTTGTGCAAGGACCCGTTCCGGGCGTACGACGAGCGGGTGCACAAGCTCATTGAAGGGATGTAGGGCTCATCGAAGGGATGTAGGGGACGCTCACAGGGGCTTCACGGCTTTGCCCTATATCGTGGGGCCGATTCCCAAGCAGATGAGGTGAACCCTACGTGCGCACTCGCCTGACGGCCCTCGCCGTCGTACCCCTCCTGGTGCTGGCCACCGCCTGTGCCGGCTCCGACGAGGACGGCGGCGCTGCCCGCAACGACGAGGTGGCCACCTCGCTCGACGGCGTCGAGATCGACGGTGACTTCGGCAGCGCGCCGACGATCACGGTCGAGGACTTCAGCGTCGAGGAGCAGGTCAACGCTGTGCTCTCCGAGGGGGATGGCCCCACGGTGGACCCGGAGCGGCAGACGCTTCTCGACCTCGCCCTGGTGAAGGGCTCCGACGGTGACCCGATCGCCAGCACGTGGGAGGTCGAGCAGCCCCTGACCATCGGGCCCGACGCGGCCCTCATCGGTGACCTCGCCACCGCGATCAACGAGGCGATCGACGGCACCACTCGCGGCAGCCGGGTGGCTTTCGCCGCACCGGCCGGGGACGTCGTCGGCGCCGAGGCTCTCACCCAGTTCAACCTGACGGCTACCGACACCGTCGTGGCCGTGCTCGACGTGCTGTCCGTGCAGCCCGACAGCCCCGTGGCGGGTCCCGAGGGAGAGGCCGTGAAGCCGCCCGCGGGCACTCCAGGTGTCGTCGAGAAGGACGGCGTGGTCACCGGGTTCGACTGGACGGGGGTGGGGGCCAAGCCCACCAAGGTCCAGGTGATCCCGCTGGTCGAGGGCACGGGTCCCGCGATCACCGAGGGCCGGCTGGTGCAGTTCGACTACTTCGGCGAGGTCTTCAAGGGCAAGGAGCCCTTCGACGAGTCCTACACCGGCGATCCGATCACCTTCCCGGTTGGCGCCAGAAGCCTCATCCAGGCCTGGGACGAGGGACTCATCGGGGTCACCGAGGGCAGCCGCGTCCTGATCATCGCGCCGCCCGACGCGGCCTACGGGGACCGGGAGCAGGCCGGCATCCCCGCCAACTCGACCCTCGTCTTCGTGCTCGACGTGCTGGACGTCGACGGCTGAGAGGGGCACGTCTCGGTGAGCGCGCGGAAGAGCGAGCGACTGCTCAACCTGCTCATCACCCTTCTTGTCTCCCGCACGTACGTCTCCAAGGAGCGGCTTCGGCAGGTGATCGCCGAGTACGGCGATGCCCCGTCGGACGAGGCGTTCGAGAAGATGTTCGAGCGGGACAAGGAGGACCTCCGGCAGCTCGGCGTCCCGATCGAGGTCGGGTCCCCGGACCCCCTGTTCGAGGACGTCCAGGGCTACCGCATCGTCCGGTCCGCCTTCGAGCTGCCGGAGATCGAGCTGTCTCCCGAGGAGGCCGCGGTCGTGGGTCTCGCGGCACGGGTGTGGCAGCACGCCGGCCTGGCCTCGGCCACCTCGGATGCCCTGGTGAAGCTCAAGGCGGCCGGGGTCGAGGTCGACCGGGAGGCACTGAACGTCGTCCAGCCGCAGCTCGCGGTCGACGAGCCGACCTTCGAGGTGATCTGGGACTGCCTTCGCACCCGCACGCCGGTCCGCTTCCACTACCGCAAGTCCGAGGACCGGGTGTCCGAGCTGCGCCACCTGCAGCCGTGGGGGGTCGCGACCTACCGCGGTCGCTGGTATGTCGTCGGGCTCGACACCGACCGGGGCGAGCCGCGGCTCTTCCGCCTGTCCCGTGTCCAGGGCGACGTGGAGCGGGACGGTCGTCCCGGCGCGTACGTCGTACCGCCCGGCACAGACCTCCGGGAGCTGACCAGCGCCCTGGCGCCGGCTCCCCAGGACCTGACCGCTCGGCTACTCGTGCGCCGTGGGGCCGCCCTCGGTCTGCGCCGCCGCACCCGGCCGTCCGTCGGAGACGCGCCGGCGGGCTGGGACCTCGTCGAGGTGTCCTTCGGGCGCGACGGTTCTCTCGTCGACGAGGTGCTCTCGTACGGCGAGCACGTGATCGTCGTCGACCCTCCGGAGCTGCGGGACTGGGTCATCCAGGGCCTGAAGGAGGTGGCGAGCGCATGACCACCGCGAAGACCGGTGCCCGCGACCAGATGCGACGCCTGCTCGCCCTGGTGCCCTACCTGCAGACGCGGGAAGCGGTCTCGATCAAGCAGGTGGCCGCCGACTTCGGGGTGTCCGAGGCACGCATCCGCAGCGACCTGAAGGTGCTGTGGTTCTGTGGGCTCCCTGGCCTGGGCATGGGCGACCTCATCGACATCGACATGGATGCGGTCGAAGGGGGCGGTGACGAGGTCATCCGGCTCTCCAACGCCGAGTACCTCACCCGCCCGCTGCGGCTCGACAGCACGGAGGCCTCGGCGCTGATGGTCGCGCTGCGGACCCTCCGCGAGGGCAGCACCGACGACGAGCGACCGATCGTCGACCGCGTCCTGGGCAAGATCGAAGCGGCCGCGGGGGAGTCCATCGCAGCCCAGGTCGAGGTGCTGCTGCCCCGTACGGCGGCCAGGATCCGCGGACTCAAGGCGACGTTCGAGCAGGCCATCGCCGAGGGACGACAGGTGCGTCTCGTCTACTACGTGCCCTCGCGCGACGAGGCGACGGACCGGGTGGTCGACCCCCTCTCGGTCGGCAGCCAGGACGGCTACGAGTACCTCGACGCGTGGTGCCACCAGGCCGACGACCAGCGACTCTTCCGCATCGACCGGGTGTCCCAGGCCGAGATCCTCGACACCCCGGTCGACGACCACCCCGACGTCCGGCCGCGCGACCTGTCCGAAGGGATCTTCCAGGCTTCGGAGGAGGACACCCTGGTGACCCTGCTGCTGGCCCCGGGGGCGCGCTGGGTGGCGGAGTACTACCCGGTCGAGGAGGCCGTCGACGAGCCCGACGGCTCGATGACGGTGCGGATGCGGGTGGGTGACCCGGGCTGGCTGACCCGCCTGATGCTGCGGGTCGGTGGGCGTGCGACGATCGTGTCGCCGGCCGGCTGGGCAGACGACGTCCGACAGGCAGCGCAGAGGGCGCTCATGAACTACACACTGCCGCCGGCGTAGACTCGAACCTGCACGAGATGCCCGAAGTGAGGACGTCATGGGAAACCTGGGACCGACCGAGATCATCCTGATCCTGCTGGTGCTGATCTTGCTCTTCGGGGCGAAGAAGCTCCCCGAGCTGGCCCGTGGCAGCGGGCGGGCGCTCCGCATCTTCAAGGCCGAGACCAAGGGCCTCATGGACGACGACGACAAGCCGGCGATCGAGGCCAAGCCCTCCACCGGCGAGGCGTCCCCCGTGATCGAGCCCGAGCGGCGCAACGAAGAACTCTGACACCAGGTGAGCATCGGCGGCGTCGTACGCCTCTTCAAGGCGACCCCGCAGGGTTCCGTCGGCGACGGTGGCCGGATGGCCCTGGCCGACCATCTCAGGGAGCTTCGCGCTCGGCTGATGCGGTCCGTGGCGGTGTTCGTGGTGTTCTTCGTCGTGGGGCTGTTCTTCTACGACCAGCTGCTCGACGCCGTGATGGGTCCCTACACGGACGCGGTGGAGGCGCTCGACCAGGAGGTGCAGTCGAGCGCCTACATCAAGGGCGCCGCAGGCCCGCTGCTGCTGCAGCTGAAGCTGAGCGGCCTGGCTGCGATCGTGGTCTCGAGCCCCTACTGGCTGTACCAGATCTGGGCCTTCATCGTGCCCGGCCTGCATGCCCACGAGAAGCGCTGGAGCAAGCTCTTCATGGCGGTGGCCGGCCCCCTGTTCGCGCTCGGGGTCGCCACGGGGTACTACGTGCTACCCAAGGGTCTCGAGGTGTTGATCGGCTTCACCCCCGATCGACTGGAGAACCTCGTCGAGTTCGGCGAGTACTTCTCTTTCTTCACCCGGATGCTGCTCATCTTCGGGGTCTCGTTCGAGATCCCCCTGTTCGTCGTCCTCCTCAACCTCGCCGGGGTCGTGTCGGCGAAGTCGCTCGGCGACCACCGGCCGTGGATCATCCTCGGCACGTTCATCTTCGCTGCCGTGGCGACGCCGTCCACGGACCCGTTCTCGATGATCATGCTGGCCGCTCCCATGACGCTGCTGTTCCTCGCGTCCGAGCTCATCGCCCGGTTCACCGACCGGCGACGGCGTCGCCGGGACGAGGCGGAGACCCTCGGCGACGACGAAGCAACGCCGGTCGACCGGCTTTGAGCCATAGGGTGCCCGTGTGGCCCGCGAGATCGCCCTCCTGACGAACCCCACCTCCGGCAAGGGCAAAGGAGCACGGTCCGCCGCGATCGCCCTGCCACGCCTCCGTGCGGCGGGTCTGAGCGTCCGGGACCTGAGGGGCCGCTCCGTCGACGAGGCCGTGGACCTCGCACGATCAGCGCTGGCGGACGGCGTCGAGGCGCTGGTCGTGTGCGGCGGCGACGGCATGGTCCACCTCGCTACCCAGCTGGTGGCCGAGACCGACGTACCCCTGGGCATCATCCCGGCCGGCACGGGCAACGACGTGGCGCGCTACTTCGACCTGCCGCGCAACGACCCGGGAGCCGCCGCCGACGTCGTGGCCGCCGGGAGCACGCGCAGCATCGACCTCGCCAGGGCCGGCGAGAAGTACTTCGTGACTGTCCTCGCCGCGGGCTTCGACGCGAAGGTGAACGAGCGAGCCAACGCCATGACCTGGCCGCGGGGCCAGATGCGCTACAACCTGGCCACCTTGGCCGAGCTCCGGGTCTTCCAGCCGGTGCCCTACGTCCTCGAGCTCGACGGCCGGACGGTCGAGCTCGAGGCGATGATGGTCGCGGTCGGCAACGGGGTGTCCTACGGCGGAGGGCTCCGGATGGCCGAGGGTGCGGTCCTCGACGACGGCTTCCTGGACGTGGTGATCATCCGCCCGATGAGCAAGCCCCACCTGGTGAAGACCTATCCCCGGCTCTTCAACGGCACTCATGTGAGGCACCCGTCATACGAGCACCACCTGGTTCGGAGGGTCACCGTGACGGCACCGGACATCGTGGCGTATGCCGACGGGGAGCGCTTCGGCGCGTTGCCGCTCACGGTGGAGGTGGTACCTCGCGCCCTGCGGGTACTGTCACTGTCATGAGCAGCCCGTCGGAGGCGTACGCCAGGTTCCGGCGAGACCAGCAGTCACCGATCTTCGCGTCCTTCGCCTCGCTGTACGACTTCGAGCTCGACGGCTTCCAGGTCAGCGCCTGCAAGGAGCTGGAAGCCGGTCGCGGGGTCCTGGTGGCGGCTCCGACCGGGTCGGGCAAGACCCTGGTCGGCGAGTTCGCCGTCCACCTCGCCCTCGAGCAGGGTCGCAAGTGCTTCTACACCACCCCCATCAAGGCCCTCTCGAACCAGAAGTTCGCCGACCTGACCAGGCGGTACGGCGCCGACAAGGTGGGCCTGCTCACCGGCGACAACACGATCAACGGCGAGGCGCCGGTAGTCGTGATGACCACCGAAGTGCTGCGGAACATGCTGTACGCGGGCAGCAACACGCTCAGCGGTCTCGGCTTCGTCGTGATGGACGAGGTGCACTACCTCGCCGACCGTTTCCGCGGAGCGGTCTGGGAGGAGGTGATCATCCACCTCCCGGAGTCGGTCTCGGTGGTCTCCCTCAGCGCAACCGTGAGCAACGCCGAGGAGTTCGGCGAGTGGCTGTCCACCGTCCGCGGGGAGACCACGACGATCGTCGAGGAGCGGCGACCGGTGCCGCTGTTCCAGCACGTCCTGGTCGGGCGCCGGATGTACGACCTCTTCGCCGACGCGGACGAGACCGGCCCGGACGCGAAGGTCAACCCCGAGCTGACCAAGGTGGCGCGCGACGACTGGGCGTCCCGCCGGATCAAGGACCGGCGCACCCCCCGCGGCGAGCGCCCCACGCGGCGCGCCTGGATCCCCAGCCGCTTCGAGGTCGTCGACCGCCTGGACCGCGACGGGCTGCTCCCGGCGATCTACTTCATCTTCAGCCGGATCGGCTGCGACGCAGCCGTCCAGCAGTGCCTGGCCGCCAACCTGCGGCTGACCACGCCCGACGAGCGCGACGAGATCCACGCGTTCGTCGAGGAGCGTTGCCGCAACATTCCGGAGGAGGACCTGCACGTCCTCGGCTACCACGACTTCCTCGACGGCCTGACGCGCGGCGTGGCGGCGCACCACGCGGGCATGCTGCCGACGTTCAAGGAGTGCGTCGAGATCCTCTTCGAGCGCGGGCTCTGCCGGGTGGTGTTCGCGACCGAGACGCTCGCGCTCGGGATCAACATGCCCGCGCGCAGCGTGGTGATCGAGAAGCTGGTCAAGTGGAACGGCGAGACCCACGCCGACATCACGCCGGGGGAGTACACCCAGCTGACCGGCCGCGCCGGGCGGCGCGGCATCGACGTCGAAGGACACGGCGTCGTCCTGTGGCAGCAGGGGATGGACCCACGCACGGTCGCCGGTCTCGCGTCGACCCGCACCTACCCGCTCAAGTCGTCGTTCCGCCCGTCGTACAACATGGCTGTCAACCTCGTGCACCAGGTGGGCCGGGCGACGGCGCGCGAGCTTCTCGAGTCCTCGTTCGCGCAGTTCCAGGCCGACAAGGCCGTCGTCGGGCTCGCCCGGCAGGCCCGCAAGGCCCACGAGGGGCTGGAGGGGTACGCCGAGGCGGCAACCTGCCACCTCGGCGACTTCATGGAGTACGCCGGCCTCCGACGGCAGCTGAAGGACCTGGAGAACTCGGCGGCCCGCACCCGCCGGTCGGACCAGCGCGACGACATCGTCGCGTCCCTGATGGCGCTCAAGCCCGGGGACGTCATCGACGTTCCGGTGGGGAAGTTCGCCGGGATGGCCATCGTGATCGATCCGGGGACCCACTCGGACCGGGAAGGCCCCAGGCCGTACGTCGTGACCGTCGACCGGCACGCACGACGGCTGTCGATGGTCGACTTCAACCAGCCGGTGCAGTCGCTGCTGCGGATGCGCGTGCCGCGTAACTTCAACGGTCGCAACCCCCAGCAGCGGCGGGATCTCGCTGCTGCGCTCCGCACCAGAACGCGCGACCTGCCTCCCGCCAAGGCGCGGCCGAGGCGGTCCCGGGTAGACGAAGCCAACGAGCAGGAGATCGGCCGCGTCCGCTCCGCGCTCAGGGCGCACCCCTGCCACGCGTGCCCCGACCGAGAGGACCACGCCCGCTGGGCGGAGCGCTGGTTCAAGCTCAAGCGCGACACCGAGGTGCTCGAGCGTCGCATCGAATCCCGGACCAACACGATCGCCCGGCAGTTCGACCGGGTCTGCGACGTCCTCACGTCCTTGGGCTATCTCGAGGACGACGAGGTCACGGCCGAGGGCACCCGGCTGATGCGCATCTACACCGACATGGACCTCGTTGCAGCCGAGTCGCTGCGCGCCGGTCTCTGGGACGGCCTCAACCCGGCTGAGCTCGCGGCCGCGCTCTCGGCCCTCGTGTTCGAGGCCCGCCGCGCCGACGACGCCTCCGCTCCGCGCCTGCCGAAGGGGCCGGTGCGCGAGACGCTGGCCAGGATGGTCCGGCTCTGGGGCGAGCTCGACGCGCTCGAGAAGGAGAACCGCCTCGACTTCCTGCGGGAGCCGGACCTGGGCTTCGCCTGGGCGGCGTACCTGTGGGCCAGTGGCTCCGAGCTGGAGGAGGTGCTGTCGGAGACCGACCTGGCGGCGGGTGACTTCGTCCGCTGGGTGAAGCAGCTGCTGGACCTCGCGGACCAGATAGCGGACGCCGCAGGCGAGTCGAAGCTTCGGACGACGGCACGCCAGGCCGCCCAGGCCCTGCGGCGAGGCGTGGTCGCGTACTCCTCGGTGAGCGACTGAACGTCGCGACACGCCCGGGACCGCCCGGGATGCGCTGTTTTGCGAACTGACCCCGTTTTCGCAGTCACCTAGCGCCGGTCTATCCTTCCCCTACGGAAGTGCGGCCTTTGTGGAGGAGGATCGCTGTTCCGGCGGTCAGGGAGGCCTCTCGGTGTCGTTTCGCCCACAGACGTGGATGGATCAGTTCGTCCTGCGCGGGCGCGGTCCTGCCGAGACGCTGACCCCCTTCCGCCAGGCGATGGCAGCCGCCCAGATGCTCTCGCGCGTCGCGGACGACCGCACCGGCCTGACCCTGCGTGAGTACGACATCGTGGGCTCCGCCCGCTACCAGGCCCTCATCCTCACCGAGCTCGTGCAGCAGCTCGACGAGCAGGTCTCGCAGCTCGCTGCGGACGCGGACCAGTCGCGGGTCACGGGGGCCGACCCGGACCGCGTCCTGATCAGCAGCCTGACCGGTGTCATCCGCGCCACCGCGACCCTGGTCGAGGTCAGCCACGCTCTGCTGCGTGTCGGCGAGTCGCTCCTCGTGGTCCGCACTCCGAAGGCCCGCGTCGAGCTGGCCGCGGCTGTGGAGACGCTGCGCGCCGCCGTCGGCACCTCCCAGATCACCATCCAGGCCAACCTGGGGCGGGTCACCGACTCGCGCACCTACGACCAGCTCGTCGACGGGTTGCCGTCGTTCGACCTGATCCGCGACCACGCCGACAAGGTTGCGAACGTCATCCGCAAGCAGACCGCCCCCATGAGCCTGCCCGCCCAGCGGGCAGAGGTCGCCCGCTGAGACCTGACTAGCTGACCGGCCGGTTCTCGTACGGCGTCGACAGCACGATCGTGGTCCGGGTGGACACGTTCGCAGCCGCTCGGATCCGCGCCAGCAGGTCCTCGAGGTCGGTGGGCGTCGAGACGCGCACCTTCAGGATGTAGGACTCGTCGCCGGCGACCGACCAGCAGGACTCGATCTCGGAGACGCCCGACAGCCGATCCGGTGAGTCGTCGGGCTGCGACGGGTCGATCGGCCGGATGGAGATGAAGGCAGTGAGCGGGCGGCCGATCTGCTCGTAGTCGATGGTGGCGCCGTACCCCTTGATCAGGCCGCGCGACTCCAACCGCTTGACCCGCTGGTGGACGGCTGAGGTGGACAGGCCCGTCGCCTTGCCGAGGTCGGTGAAGGACATCCGGCCGTCGGCGGCGAGAAGCGTCAGGATGCGCTGGTCGAGGTCTTCCACGAGCGAAAGGCTAGCGGCCCGGTGGCGTTCCAACGAGGACCTGACCGCATGCAAGACTTCCGGTCGTGGCTGCGCGCATGATGCTTCTCGACACTGCATCGCTCTATTTCCGAGCATTCTTCGGCGTTCCGGACAGCTTCCGGGCGCCCGACGGCACCCCGGTGAACGCCGTCCGCGGGCTCCTGGACTTCATCAGCCGGTTGGTGGGGGAGTACTCCCCGACCCACCTCGTGTGCTGCTGGGACAACGACTGGCGGCCGCAGTGGCGGGTCGACCTCATCCCGTCGTACAAGGCACACCGCGTCGAGTACGTCGTGTCAGGCGGCCCGGATGTCGAGGTGGTTCCCGACCCTCTGGAGGTCCAGATCCCGATCATCCTCGACGTCCTGGCGGCCTTCGGCATCGCCGTGGTCGGCGCGGACGGCTACGAGGCCGACGACGTGATCGGCACGCTGGCCGCTCGCTCGACGATGCCCACCGACGTCGTCACCGGCGACAGGGACCTCTTCCAGGTCGTGGACGACTCCCGTGAGGTGCGCGTCCTGTACGTCGCCCGCGGTGTCTCCAAGCACGAGCGGGTCACCGACGCCGTCGTGCGCGAGAAGTACGGCGTTGCCGCGTCGCAGTACGCCGACTTCGCCGCGCTGCGCGGAGACGCCAGCGACGGGCTGCCCGGTGTCGCCGGAGTCGGCGAGAAGACGGCAGCGGGCCTGCTGTCGAAGTTCCCCGACATGGACGCCCTGCTCGCCGCTGCGGCGGACCCCGATTCGGACCTGGCGCCCGGCCCCCGACGGAAGCTGGTCGACGCGTCCGGATACCTCGCAGTGGCCCCGACCGTGTGCAAGGTCGCGCTGGACGTCGATCTTCCCGAGCAGGACTACGCGCTGCCGCCCACACCGGTCGACCACGACGCACTGATCGCGCTGGCGGACACGTGGGACCTCGGCTCGCCGATCGCCCGGCTGGTCGACACGATCACCCGGACCCGCTAGGGAACCAGCAGCGTCTGCCGCTCGGCTGCCTGTCGCGACGCCGCGGCCTGTCGCTCGGCCTCCGCGAGATCGACGCCGGCGTGCTGCTTCCACCACGCCTGACCGGCGTCCGGGAGCGTGTGGATCGGGTCGTAGTACGCGTAGTGGCGGCTGAGCGCGTCGTTGTCGTCGGCCTCGATGGACGTGCGGTAGTTCTTCGTCCAGTAGGAGATCCCCAGCTCGCGGTCGTAGTCCGCGAGCTGGTGCACCCAGCGCTTCCCGACGAACGGGACGTCGCACACGATGCGCGGAGTCGCGAAGCCCGGCAGGTACCCCATGATGTGGTGCTGCAGCCGCTGGGCATCGGCGACGGAGACCCGCCAGTGCTCCGAAAACGGGATCATGTCGCACATGTAGAAGTAGTAGGGCATGACCTGGGCGCCGTCGAGCAGCGCGAAGCACAGATCGAGGAGGGCGTGCGGGTCGGCGTTGACTCCGTTCAGGAGCACTCCCTGGTTCCGGACGTCACGGACGCCGACCTCGAGCATCTTCTTGGCGGCATCGGCCACCAGGGGGGTCACGGAGTTGGCGTGGTTGACGTGTGTGTGGATCGCCAAGGACACCCCGCGCGACTGCGCCAACGAGGCGACGCGGCCCATGCCTTCGACCACATCGTCCTGGAGCCAGTGCTGGGGGAGACCCATCAGAGCCTTGGTCGCCAGACGGATGTCGCGGATGTTCTCGATCTCGAGGAGGCGGGTGAGGAAGTCCTCCAGTCGCGCCCAGGGCAGGTTCGCGACGTCGCCGCCCGACACCACGACATCGCGGACCTGCGGCGTACCGCTGAGGTAGCGCATCACCGCGTCCAGACGGTCGACAGGCTTGAGCTCGAACTTGAGCTTGTCGACCACAGGGGTGGAGTTGCCGACCAGATCCATCCTCGTGCAGTGGCCGCAGTACTGCGGGCAGGTCGGGAGGAGCTCGGCCAGCACCTTGGTGGGGTAGCGGTGCGTGAGGCCTTCGGCGACCCACATGTCGTGCTCGTGGAGAGAGTCCCGCGTGGCGTGCGGGTGTGACGGCCAGTCCGTGCGCCGGTCGGAGAACACCGGCAGCATGTAGTGCCGGACGGGGTCGGCGTAGAAGGCCTCGGTGGTGGGCACCTCGCGCGCGCACATCGTGTTGATCATCTGTGGCGGCACGAGCATCGACATCGTCGCCCGCTCCTGCTGGTCCCGCTCGAGGTCGGCGTAGAAGCGCTCGTCGAGCAGGTCGCCCATGAGACTGCGGAGCTGCTTGACGCTCTTGATGCAGTGGGCACGCTGCCACTGCGCCGATGTCCACTCCTGGCGGGTGACGTCCTTCCACCCCGGGAAACGGGTCCAGTCCGGCTCGACGAGCTCCACGCGCTGGTACGCGTAGGGCTGGCCCGTCGTCAGGCCGATGGCGGTCTCGATGCTCATGCCTGTCCTTGGATCGTGGGCAGTCCGGTCGGGAGCGCGGGTCGTGTTGTGTGACGCGCGCCTCTTCTGCCAGAGTAGACAAAGAATATCCGGCCTGTCGAACCACTCACCGGATTATTTGCATCATGAAGTCGCATGAACAGGAGGACCGCCCGGTGATCGGCGACCCGACCGGACTCCATCGCGTCCTGGAGCCCGCTGGCGTCCTGCCGCAGGCTGCTGTGCGCCTCGACACCCGGCCCGAGCTGTGGTCCGACGAGGTGCGGGTGCGGGTCGAACGGCTCAACCTCGACGCGGCCTCCTTTCGTCAGCTCAGCGAGCAGTACGGCGAGCCGGCCAAGGTGCGCCAGGCGGTGCTGGAAATCGTGGAGACGCGCGGGAAGATGCAGAACCCGGTCACCGGGTCCGGCGGCATGCTCATCGGCACCGTCGAGGAGGTGGGCGCGGACTCGCCCCTGGGTCTCTCGGTGGGGGACCGGGTGGCGACCCTGGTCTCGCTCACGTTGACGCCCCTCGTGATCCAGGACGGTCTCGCGGCCTGGGACGGCACGTCGGAGCAGGTGCCCACCGACGGCTACGCGATCCTCTTCGGGCGCTCGATCGCCGCCACGCTGCCCGACGACCTTCCGGCAGAGCTCGCCCTGGCGGTCATGGACGTCTGCGGCGCACCGGCTCTGACGGCACGCGTGGTCCGGGGCTACGTTTCGGGAGCCTCAACGCAAGGACAACCCGTGGTGGCCGTGATCGGGGGCGCCGGCAAGTCCGGGTCGCTGGCCCTGGCAGCCGCCCGCGACGCCGGCGCGGCCCGGACTGTCGCCGTGGTCCCGCACCGGGGGGAGGCCGAGCTGCTCGCTCCGACGGGTCTTGCCGACACGATCGCCATCGCCGACGCACGCGATCCGGTGGCCCTTCGGGACGCCATCGGGCAGCAGGTGGACGTCACGGTCGTGTGCGTCGACGTGCCCGGATGCGAGGGCGGCGCGATCCTCGCCACGCGTAACGGTGGCACCGTTGTCTTCTTCTCGATGGCGACCTCCTTCTCCGCGGCTGCCCTGGGCGCGGAGGGACTTGCGGCTGACGTCACGATGCTCGTCGGGAACGGTTACGTCCCCGGCCACGCCGACTACGCCCTGTCGCTCCTGCGGGGCCACGCCGGTGTTCGCGACCTGTTCCAGCGGAGAATGGACGCGTGACTCGCATCCTCCTGCGCGGTGGCTACGTCCACACGCCCGCCGACCCCCACGCCACCGCCGTTGCCGTCGAGGACGGCCAGATCGTCTGGACGGGCGACGACGACGCCGCCGACCACTTCCGGGACGACGCCACCCGGGTCGTCGAGCTGGAAGGACGGCTCGTCACTCCGGCATTCGTCGACTCGCACGTCCACCTCGCGCAGACCGGGTTCAACGCCGCCAGTGTGGACCTGTCCGCGGCGCGAAGCGCTGAGGAGGCCCTCGACCTCCTGAGTGCGTCGCCACAGGACCTCGTGCTGGGCCACGGCTGGGACGAGACTCGTTGGGTCGGCCACCGCATCTTCACGGGGGAGGAGCTCGCGCGGGCCACCGGCGGGCGCCCGGCGTACGTCACCCGCGTCGACATGCACTCGGCGGTCGTCACCGGTGTCGGCGGTTTCTCCGGACGTGTCGAGCGCGACGACCATCACGCCGTCCGGGCCGCGCTCGCCGGAAGCACCACGCGCGCGGCGCGCACCGAGGCGATTCGAGCCGCACTGACCGCCGCCGCGTCCCACGGCATCGGGATGGTGCACGAGATCTCGGCACCCCACATCAACCCGGCGGACGACCTCACGATCATCCGTGAGCTGGAGGGTGTGCTCCCCGACGTGGTGCCCTACTGGGGCGCGCTGGACGTCCCCTCGGCGCTCGAGCTCGGCGTTGCGGGGGCAGCCGGAGATCTGTGCATAGACGGAGCGATCGGGTCTCGTACGGCTGCCCTCCACGAGGCCTACACGGACGACGTCGAGGGCAACGGACACCTGTACCTCACCCATGACCAGGTTGCTGAGCACGT